>NZ_JBITEV010000014.1:0-287719 GCF_044455465.1 Streptomyces sp. NPDC051217 | reverse complement strand
GCCGCGTCCGCCGCCGCCGAAGGCGGCCTTGATCGCGATCGGCAGGCCGTGCTCCCCGGCGAACGCCACCACCTCACCGGCGCCCGAGACGGGGTCGGGGGTCCCCGCGACCAGCGGGGCCCCGGCGCGCTGCGCGATGTGCCGGGCGGCGACCTTGTCACCCAGATCGCGGATCGCCTGCGGCGGCGGCCCGATCCACGTCAGACCCGCGTCGAGCACCGCCTGCGCGAACTCCGCGTTCTCCGACAGGAATCCGTAACCGGGGTGGACCGCGTCGGCACCCGAGTCCTTCGCCGCCTGAAGAACCTTGGCCACATCCAGATAACTCGCCGCCGGGGTGTCACCACCCAGCGCGAACGCCTCATCGGCCGCCCGCACATGCGACGCGTCCCGGTCCGGATCCGCGTACACAGCCACCGAACCGATCCCGGCATCCCGACACGCACGAGCAACACGGACAGCGATTTCGCCACGATTGGCGATGAGCACCTTGCGCACGATGGACTTCTCCTGACTCGCTCGCACGGAAAACGCCGATTCACCGGGCCGGAAGAATCGGTATCCCGGCGACAGCGCACCGGATATCCGCCCAGCCTCTTCGGTCGCCGACCGCCGTTCAAGGCATTCGAATTCAGGACTCGGTCAGATTCATCAGAGGCGCGGCAGCTATGCCGGTAAACGGCCACGGGAGTGTCAGACGACCGTCAAACAGGCGTGTACGCCGCCGCCGTCGCGCCGCCGCGGTCGTGGTGCCGCGGTCGTTGTGCCGCGGTCGTTGTGCGGCCGGGCCGCCGGGCCGCCGAGAACGCGACAGTCCCGGCGCCGTGGGTGACACGGCTCCGGGACTGTTCGGTCGGATCGGTCGGATCGGTTGTCGGTTTCGGCTTCTGGCTCCCGTCCGCGCCCATGCGCGGTGGGTCGTGCTCAGCCCGCGCCGAGCCGGAAACCGACTCCGCGCACGGTGATGATCCAGTCGCTCGCACCGAGCTTGTTCCGCAGGCTGCTCACATGCGTGTCGATGGTGCGGCGCGACCAGGAGTCGCCCCAGACCTCCCGCATCAGACGTTTGCGCGAGATGACCGTGTCGGGGTGCGAGGCGAGCAGGTACAGGAGGTCGAACTCCTTGCGCGTCACCTCGACGGACCGCCCGGCCAGACTCACCTCGCGCAGGCTCGCGTCTATGCGGAGTATCCCCTGCGAGATGACCTTGGCGACCGCGGGCCGGGGCTGCGAACGGCGCATCACCGCGTCCATCCGGGCCATCAACTCCCGGAAGCCGTACGGCTTGACCAGATAGTCGTCCGCGCCGGCCTGGAGGCCGAGTACGCGGTCGAGTTCGCTGCCCCTGGCCGTCACCGCGATCACCGGGATGTCGCAGACCGCGCGGATCCCCCGGCAGACGTCCAGGCCGTCCAGGTCGGGGAGTTCGAGGTCGAGAAGTACCAGATCCACGTCTTCGTATGCCTGGAGGGCCGCGCCGCCCGTCGCGACGCACTCGACCTGGTGGCCCTGTCGCTGGAGGCCCTTGGCCAGCGACAGGGCATCGCCGGCGTCGCTCTCCACGACGAGAATCCGCCAGGCGGCGGACAGTTGCATGTCCACCCGTGCCGCGCGCCCGTAGCCCGCCTCGGTGGGCAGGGGCCGCTCCGGGGCACGTGGGGCCGGTTTGCGATGACTCAACAGATTTGTCGCACGCTGACTCATTTGATCTCCCCCTAGCGAGTCGAACACAAGATCCGATTCAGGCCAGCTGGACCACGATGAACATACAAACCGCTCGCCTGGTTTGTCAAAGGCCATCCGGTCACCTACATCACAGCACGGAATCAACTCGGTCGATCAGGGGAATCTCCCTCAATTGCCCATATTTCATGGACCCCTTAAGGGGACGAAGTGGTGCGCACCGCTCGAAGCGTCGACACACCGAGGTCCTGCGCCACGCCACTCGGCAGCCGACAAGGAGCCATCCGGGGAGGAGGTAACGGGCTTGACAAACAGTCTTCCCGGTTTGTTAACGTCCACATGACGTCAGCACGCTCCCGATCAGGAGGCATTGTGGACACGTCCGTCGAACAGGTGAGCAAGCCGGACTTCGGCCTGCTGGAGGCATTCATGGGCGAGGGGTTCACGGCCGCCCTACGGGACGGCCTGAGCCGTTCGGCGACCGTCCGGTCCGAACGGCCGACCGCCGCCACCCCGCCGCCGGAGGCCGGCAGGACCGTGCCGAAGCGATCGCGCGGAGGGCTGTTCCGTACGGGAGAGAAGGCCGCGATCCTGGAGCGGTTCGAGGACCGACTTCCGGCCATACTCGACGAACGGTCCCCCGACAGCCCGGCGTCGAGGTCCGCCCTGCGTACCTACGCCCGGACGATCCTGTCGGACGCGGAGGGCATTTCCGAAGGCGGCTCGGGGGGCGTCGCGAAGGAGCCCGCCGCCGGTGCCGCGGTCCACGACCTCCCGACCGGACCCGGCCCCCGGCTCGCCGCGTCCGGGGGCGTCCTGCTCCTGGAGTGCGCGATGGGCCACGTGGCACAGGGAGACGGCCGGCACGCCCCGTCAGCCCGGCGCGCGGCAGCGGTCGCCGAGGCGGTCGGTCGCGCGATACGCGAGCGCGCCGCCGACGACACCCCGGAAGCGGGAGGGGACACCGCCGAGGCGGTGTGGTGCGAGCGGCGCCGGCTGGCCCGGGAGATGCACGACGGGCTCGGCAGCGCCCTCGCTCTGACGCTGCGTCATCTGGAGCTGCACGCGGGCCGGCGGGGCGCGGGAGGCGGGGCCGGCGACCCGCATCTGGCCGCCGCCGAACAATCCGTACGCGACGCGGTCGGCCACACCCGCGCGCTCGTCGGCGGGCTGCGCGAGGAGTCCGCCGTACCGCCGATGAAGGACGCGCTGCGGGCCTTCGTCCAGGAGATGGCTCCGGCCTCACTCACGGTGGACATCGCCACGACCGGCAACGAGCAACTGTTGTCCGACGCGCGGCGCCGCGAGCTGTTCCTCGTCGTACGCGAGTGTCTGAAGAACGCCTTCGCCCACTCCGGCGCGCGCCGGATCACGGTCACGGCGCGGGTGACCCGCTGGTGGGCGCACGCGCGGGTCGAGGACGACGGGGTCGGATTCGACCCTGAGTCCGTCGCCGGACATCACGGCGGCCGGCACGGGCTGCCCGTCATGGCGGAACGGATCCGTGCGCTCGGGGGCCGCTTCACACTCACCAGCACCCCTGGTCTGGGGACACGTATCGACATCCACACACCTCTGCGCACGGAGTCGCGGCCGACCTCCCGGCGGGTCAACCAGCTGACACATCAAGCCAGTTGAGCGTGCGCCCCCGGTCACGCTCCGTCGAAGGGCGCTGCACTCCTTGATAAGATACCAGGAAGTCGGTTTAATACTGAACGACGGGCGGGACGCCCCCTCCCGGGGTGGGCCACGCCCACGGTGCCGACGGTCCTACAGCCAAGGAGGACGAGCCGTGACGAAGCAAGAACGGGCGGCGCGCACACGGGGCGACCTGATCCGCTCCGCCGCCATCATTTTCAAACAGCACGGCTTCGCGAGCACGACGCTGAGCGACATCTGCCGCCATGCCGGAGTGAGCAGCGGGGCGCTGCACTTCCACTTCGACAACAAGTCGGCCGTGGCACAGGCCATCGAATTGTCGGCGGTGCACGCGCTGCGGCGTACGACGCTCGCGGCGCAGCGCGACACCAAGAACGCGCTTCAGGCGATCGCCGACGTCTCGCACGCCCTGGCACGGCTGCTGCTCCAGGACGACGTGGTGCGCGCCGGCTACCAGTTGAACTGCGAGATCGGCCGGCACACCGAGGTGAACCTCAGCGACGAGTGGTACCGCTGCGTCCAGCGGCTGCTCGACAGGGCGGGACGCGAGGGCCTGCTCGCGCCGGGTATCGCGCAGCGCGCGGTGGTCACGACCATCGTGGCCGCGACCACCGGGCTCGAACGGCTCAGCCGGCTCAACGAGGAGTGGCTGTCGCGCTACACACTCACCAGCTTCTGGCAGTTGATGCTGCCGCGGCTGGTGACACCGGAGGCGCTGGGAGATCTCGCGGCAGCCGGTACTCCGTCCCTCGACACGCTCGCCCCGGCCGCCCCACTCGTGCCCTCGGGCGTCGTCCCCCCGTCGCCGGGGCCGCCCGGACCGGGGGTCAGAGACCCGTCCCCCCGCTGACGTCGATGCACTGTCCGGTGATCCAACGCGAGTCGTCCGAGGCCAGGAACGCCACGACGTCGGCGATGTCGGCGGGTCTGCCGACCCGGTTGAAGACCGAGTGGGCGGCCAGCGCCGAGCGTGCCTCGGGTGTCTGTCTGCGGCGCATGTTCATGTCCGTCGCCACGAAGCCGGGTGCGACGGCGTTGACCGTGATGCCGCGTTCGCCGAGGCCCTTGGCGAGGGTCAGGGTCATCGTCTCCAGCGCGCCCTTGGTCATCGCGTACGTCACGGACTCGGGAAACGCGTGCTTCACCACGACCGACGAGACGTTGATGATGCGGCCTCCGTCGCGCAGCCGCTTGAGCCCCTGCTGCACGAGGAAGAACGGGGCCTTGACGTTGACGGCCATGAGGCGGTCGAAGTTGTCCGGGGCTATGTCGTCGACGCGGCCGGAGCCGCTGATCGCGGCGTTGTTGACGAGTATGTCGAGGCCCGGCTCGGCGTCCTCCTCGCGCATGCCGGCGTCGAACGCCCCGTACAGCGTCCCGGCGTCGCCCGGCACCCCCAGCTCGCAGCCGACCGGGAAGGCCCGGCCGCCGCTCGCCCTGATCGCGGCGACCGTCTCCAGCGCGGCGGCCTCGCCGGAGCCGTAGTGCACACCGACCAGCGCCCCGTCCCTGGCCAGCCGTTCCGCGATACCCCTCCCGATTCCCCGGCTCCCGCCGGTCACGAGCGCGGTCTTCCCCGTTAGTATTCGCATGCGGAAATCCCCCCTGCTACGCCGTCAGGCAATGAAATTGGATCAGAGCGGAACGCTCAGAGGAACACCTCCCGTAAGGTTTCGCCAGGAGTTTATCCGACCGTCCGGCGGGCGATCGAGCGAGTTTAAGCGGAATACGGCTTCGCACTTTCGTTGCTCCATTGACAATGGCGTCCGGTTCATTTAATCGCGCCGTAACACGACGCACCGACAAGAAATCCCGACAAAGACCGGTACGCGAGTCCCGACAAGCGTCCGACAACCCCTGTGACACACGTCGGGACATGGGTTGGGGCACGGGTCGTGACAACACACCACGGCAATCTCGCATTATTGTCGCGTTCAACTCTCGCCTGATCCGGATGAAATACGGCATCATGTTTCCGGTGAGCGCGATATTCGTGCCCGGCAGCTTTTTCAGAGACCGTTCCACCGGCCGGAGTGCCGGTCAATCGATGGGACTCGTGATGGACGCTCAGGCATGCCCTTTTCTCGCACTGGATCCCACAGGAAGCGATATACAAGGAGAGATATCCGCACTGCGTGAACAGGGTCCGGCAGCTCGTATCGAACTTCCCGGCGGAATCATGGCCTGGTCGGTCACGAGTTACGACGTGATGAAGGAACTGCTCGTCGATCCCCGGGTCTCCAAGGACGCCTACCGGCACTGGCCGGCCTGGATCGACGGGAAGATCTCGCCGGGCTGGCCGCTCGCGATCTGGGTCTCCGTACAGAACATGGTCACGGCGTACGGCAGTGACCACGCCCGGCTGCGCAAGCCCGTGGCGGCGGCTTTCACCAGGCGCCGCGTAGCGGCTCTGCGCCCGCGGATCGAGGCCCTGATCGGCGGGCTGCTCGACCGGCTCGCGAGCCTTCCGCCCGGTCAACCGGTCGATCTGCGGGCCGAGTTCGCCGATCTGCTGCCCAGCGAGGTGGTGTGCGAGCTGTTCGGGATCCCGGAGGGGACCCGTGCCGATCTGCACGCCATCATCAAGGGCTTCTTCCACACCTCGTGCACACCGGAGGAGGCCGAGGCCAACGGGCGCCGGCTGTACGTGACGATGGCCGAGCTGCTCGCGGCCAAGCGGCAGTCGCCGGGCGAGGACCTGACCAGCGCGCTCGTCGCCGCGCGGGACGAGGACGAGGGCACGGTCCTCAGCGAGAAGGAGCTGATCGACACCCTGATCCTGCTGTTCACCGCCGGGTACGAGACGACGGTCAACCTCATCGGCAACGCGGTGTACGCGCTCCTCACCCATCCCCGGCAGCTCTCCCTGGTCAAGTCCGGCGGCGCGACGTGGGACGACGCCGTCGAGGAGTCACTGCGACACGAGGCGCCGGGCGCGAACGCCGTACTGCGCTACGCGGTCGAGGACATCGCGATCGGTCCGGTGACCATCCCGAAGGGTGACCCCATCGTCATCTCGTTCGCGGCGGCCGGCCGTGATCCGGACCGGCACGGCCCGGACGCCGACCGTTACGACCTCACCAGGGAGAACCGGGGCGACCACATGGCGTTCGGCTTCGGGACCCACCACTGCCTCGGCAGGCAACTGGCCATGCTGGAGGGCTCGTTGGCGCTGGAGGCGCTGTTCGGGCGGTTCCCGGACCTGGTGCTCGCTCACCCCGGGCGAGTCCCCGCGCCGCTGGAGTCGTTCATCTCCAACGGCCAGCGGGAACTGCCCGTCCTGCTGCACGGTCCGGTCAGGGAGGCGTCCGGACCGGCGTCCGCGCGCTGACCGGAGGCGGTGCCCACGGGGCGCGGGCGGTAGGTGACGGGGGCGGCGCGGACGGCCAGGAGACCGTACGCGACCGCCCCCCGTACCAGCCGTCGTGGAGCGGGAAGGAGGCGCCGAACCCCGCCCCGGGGTCGCACCCGAGCCGCTCCCAGAGCCCGTCCTCGGCGAACCAGTGGTCCACCGCGAGCAGTTGAAGGTGGTGCAGGGCGCGCGTGTCGCCGGCGACCAGTTCGCGGGCGGTGGCCAGGTCCACCGTTCGCGACGCCACCGCCTCGCCCGCGTAGCGGCCCAGCGCCGCCAGGATGTCCGAACCGGCCACCGGCTCCGGGTGGTTGAGGTGGTGCACACCGGCCAGGCCCCGCGCCCCGTGCGCGGCGGCCAGCGCGGCGCGGCCCAGGGTGTCCGCGTCGATCATCGAGTGCAGCGAGTCGCAGCCGGTGAGGGTGGCGGACAGGTGCCGCAGCAGGGCCACGAGCCCGCCGACCAGCCATCTGTCGCCCGTGCCGTAGACGAGGTGCGGGCGCAGGACCACTCCCCCGGCGTCCAGTACGTGGCGCTCCCCCGCGGCGCGCGTACGGCTGGTGACGGAGATGGGTGCGAGAGGCAGTGTGCCGGGCGACGCCGCGCGGAACGGGCCGCGGCCGTAGACCGCGGCCGTGCTCACCTGGACGACGGGGACGGAGCACCGTGCGGCCTCCGCCACCAGGGCCCGGGTGCCGCGGTCGTTCACCGCTTCGGCGGTTCGGTCGTCGCCGCCGATGTGGGTGGCGCAGTGGATGACGGCGTCGACGCCGTCGCAGATGCCGTGCAGTGAGTCGGCGGTGGTGAGGTCCCGCCGGATCGTTTCCTCTGCTGTCGCGGCGCCCGGGTCCGGGGCGGCGGCGGCCGGGCGGCGGTGTGTCAGCAGTCGTAACCGGACCCCCGGGTCGGCTCGTGCCGCTTTGGTGACATGGCTTCCTACGAAGCCGCTCGCTCCGGTGATGAGAAACGTCGATGTCATGGTCGCTGTCCCCCCATAGGACGCACGAACCGCGTGCGGACCACGAGATCCGCCGCGAAGAAATCAAGAAGCGCGCAGAGCGCGAGGAGCCCGAAGGGCCCGAAGAATGCGAGGAACGCGGATGACGCGGATGACGCGAAGACCGCGAAGACCGCGAAGAGCGCGGGGAATGCGCGGCGCGTGAGGAATGTGAGAGGTCAGCGCGGGCCGGAACTCGACCGGGGCCGGGGAATGAAGACCTTGGCACGGGCGCGGGGCGCGCTGACGGTGCCCTCGAAGACGGGGTGACCGTCCTGGCTGCCGGTGACACGGACGCCGGCCGTCGCGCGGTCGTCGGAGGGGATCACTTCCGCCTCGATGACGCAGGGCCTGTCGAGCTCCGCGTAGCGGGTGTAGCGCATGTCGAGGCCGGTGAGCAGCATGGGTCCGGTCCGGGTGACCGCGGCGGCGGCCTGTCGTACCGCCTCGACCAGCAGCATGCCCGGGATGTGGTCGTTGGGGCGTCCGAAGAGGGCCGGGTGTGTGGTGTCGACCCGCAGCAGCCAGTTTCCGGGCCGGTCGCCGGCGGAGAGGACGACGTCGTCCGGACTGGCGCGCGACACCTCCTGCGGGGGTATGCCGGGCAGGAGCGGTACGGGCCTGCCCACGGCCGCCATGTGTTCCCCGCGCAGCCGGCGGTAGGCGCTGGCGGAGGTGCAGTGGATGTGTCCCCCGCCGGTCGCGAAGACGCGTCCCCCTCTACTGAGGGTGTAGGCGACCCGCATGGAGCGCAGGCCCTGTCCCCGGCGGCGTATCTCCGAGCAGATGACGTCCATGTCTATGTCGGCCGGGCAGGACCCCAGGGCGAGGCCCGGCAGTTCGGCGGTGTACCGCATCTCGCCCATCACGAAGTGGTCACCGACCGGTACGCCGAACTCGGCGTGGGCCAGCAGCATGGTCGCCTGCCGCATGGTCTCGGCGATCAGCACGGGGTCGTGGTGCGCGCCGCCCACCGGGGTGAACGACCGGTGGGCGAGAGGCCACCGCGCGGTGATGGAGAATCGGTTGTCGGCGAGCCGTGTCCACCCGGTCGGGAGGACATCGGCCGCCTCGGAGCGGTGCACCCACTCCTTGGCGACCTTGACGGTCTGTTCTTCCGCGGCCATGGAGAGGTGAGTGCCGGTCTCGGTGAGGACCGTCGCCTGATCGGCCTGGACTGCTTCGGTGCTGGCCAACTGTGCCTGAATCATTGATTCCGCCTGAAAGTCGTCCGGCAAAGGGGTAGGTGGTGCTGCCCACCTCCGCATAAGATACGTACGAAGCGGTTTTTTTTTCAATACCTGTCGTCACAGACCGACTACAAATCTACGTAAGACAGGAGGGAGCCTGATGGCGCAGCAAGACCGTGCAATCCGGACCCGCCGGTCGATCCTCGAAGCGGCGGCGGCCGTCTTCGACGAGCGCGGCTACAACTCGGCCACCGTCGGCGAGATCCTCACGCGGGCGGGGGTGACCAAGGGCGCCCTGTACTTCCACTTCACCTCGAAGGAAGACCTCGCGCTCGGGGTCCTCGACGCCCAACTGGCGGTCGGACCGTTCCCCGACCAGAGCAGCAAACTCCAGGTGCTCGTGGACCAGGGCATGGTCCTCGCGCACCGGCTGCGCCACGACCCGCTGGTGCGGGCCAGTACCGGCCTGGCGCTGGACCAGGGCGCTCTCGGCATCAACCGCGGCACACCGTTCGAGTCGTGGGTCGCGCAGAACGAGGACATGCTGCGCCAGGCGAAGGAGCAGGGCGAGCTCCTGCCCCATGTGAACCTCAGGGAGACCGCCGAGCTGTTCACCGGCGCCTTCGCGGGGGTGCAGACCATGTCGCACGTGCTGTGCGACCGCGCGGACCTCGATCACCGGATCTCGGTGCTTCTCAGCCATGTCCTGCCGAGCATCGCCGTGCCGGCCGTGCTGGCGAGGCTGGACATGGCACCGGACCGGGGCGAGCGTATCTACGCGGAGATCGAGGCCCTCCAGGAGAAATAAAAACCGACCGATCTGTTTTATGAGTCGCCCGTTTAGTCCCAAAAAGACTCGACGCCTTCCGGGAGCCCCTCACTCAGGAGCGGTACGGAAGGCGTCGAACGGGCAGGTTGAGCGGACGCGCTGATCGGGCTTTTCGGGCGGTAAAGCTGTCAGTGCACCTCAATTGCCCGTTTCAGTCGCTTGTCTCAGTTCGCGGTCCGCTGTGTGCCGGGGCCGCCGTTGATGACAAAGCCCGACCCCGGCTCTATGAGGACATCGCCCTCGGCCGAGTTCGTGATGGTCACGTCCGTCAGCGTCGCACTGCCGCGGGCACCGCCCATCGCCAGGATGCCGGAACCGTTGTTGGACTTGTCGATCGTCACACCGCTGATCTCGACGTCCGGTACGTTGCCGCCACCGTTCTTGAACTGAATGCCGTCATACGTCGAGTCGGAGATCTCGGTGTCCCTGATCTTCACTCCGGTGATGTCCCGGCTCGCCGGGAAAATGGTGATCGCGCCGAACTCCTGGTCCTCGTTCCAGAAGGCGCCGCCCGTACGGTGGAGGGCGTTTCCGGTGAGCAGGGTCTCGCCCGAGAACGGCAGCGGATCGTGGTCGGTCGCCAGCATGATGCCGGGATAGTTGGCCGTGTCGGCGATCAGGTTGTTCTGCACCTTGTTGCCGTAACCGCCGTATATCGCGACGCCGTTGGCCCGCCACGGCAGCTGGATCGTGTTGTTGGTGAACGAGTTGTCGTGCGCGATGTCCACCGCCGGGTCCTTGACGTACCGGTTGGCCCAGACGGCGAGCGAATCGTCGCCCGTGGTACGGAAGGACGAATTGTCCACCGACGAATTGCGGGTGCCGTTCGTGAAGTTGATGCCGTCCGCGTACGTGTCGCGGATGCGCATTCCACTGAACTCAAGGCCGTCGGCGGGGCCCCAGAGCGCGGGGATGTTGTCGTAGTCGCGGCCGACCCAGACACCCACGTTGGCGTGCTCGATCCACACGTTCGAGATCTTGGTGTTCTGCCCGAAGCGGCCGTTCAGGCCCACGCCGCCCTCGGCTCCCCCGCCGCCGCGGATCCGGCCGGAGCCGAAGATCGCGATGTCGGAGATCTGGGTGTTGTCGTCGATGTCGAAGCCGAAGTTGCCCTCGTGCGGGTGGTTGATCCCGCCCGCGTTCTGCGGCTCGGTGAGCGTGTAGAGCTGTGAGTGCCACATACCGGCGCCGCGGATCGTGACATCGCTGATCCCGATCTGGTTGTACTGGCCCTGGTTCTGGGGGTCGTCGGTCAGGATCTTCTGTTCCTGGCGCCACTGGCCCTCCGGGATCCAGACGCAGCCGATGTCGCCGTTCTGGTCGGCGGTCACCGCGTCCTGGATGGCCTTGGTGTCGTCGTTGCCGTCGTCCGGGACCGCCCCGTACTCGGTGATCGAGGTGCACTCGGCCGGCTTGCTCGCCGGGGGCGCCACCTGCTCCAGGTCGATCAGGTCGACGATGTAGAACGACGCGGAGTCGTCCGCGTCGCGCTGGAGCTTGAATTTCGTGCCCGCCGGATAGCTCTTCTCCAGCAGCGCGTGCGACTCGTCGAACAGCCTGCGGGCGTCCGCCTGGGGCGTGTTGGTCAGCGACTCGGGATCGTCGGTGTTGCCGTACAGCCAGCTGTGCTTGGACGACAGGTCCAGCTTCTGTACGAAGGCGCCGTCGGCGTAGAGGCTGAGGGTGGCGTCGATGCCGCCGCCGCCCGGCGCGTCCGGTATGGAGTTGCGTACGACGATCGAGTTGGCGGCGTTGGTGGAGGTGAACTCCACGAACTGCCCGGAGTTGTCCAGGCGCACCGATTCACGGCCGGACGACTCGCTGCCGAAGTTGGTGTGCCCGAAGGTGCGCTTCGGGTCCGCCTCCAGCAACGTGCCGTCGTAGTCGGCGGCTTCGGCCTCGTACTCGACGTACGGGAGGGTGGCCCCGCGCTCGGCCGCGGCCGGTCGCGCAGACGTGTCGTCGGCTTTCGTGGGTCCTCCGGCGGCCGACGCGGACGCGGCGGGCAGGAGTCCGACGACGAGCAGGCCGGTCATGGACATGCCGGTGATCAGTCGTCGTCTCAGATGCTTCGACTTCATGGTGTCCTCTGTTTCCGTGGGGTCGACAGAGTGAGAAATGCCGGTCCGTGGTGGGGGTGGACGGCAGGACAGCGATCAAACAGGACAGAACGCCTGCCCCGATCTTGCAAGAGAACCGCGAATAATTGAGCTTGGCAGTTCAGGTCCTGCGGTCGGGCAGTGAGAGTTTTCAAGCATGTCACGGGTTTGTCAACAGCCCGCGTCAGAGGCCGACTTGGCACGGGGCTGCGCCGGGCGCACGCGCGGAGCGCGAACCCTATGAACTGCCTGTTACCTCCATCGGGCCAACATCACTTGTTTTTCTGGACCTTTCCTCTCGAACACAGCCAGCATTGATTACTGCGAGTAGTCATTCGCTCCGGGTGCGGCGTCGCCGCACCGCGTGCTCCGACCATCCCGAAAGGACCTGGCCGAGCCCCATGAGAGATCCCCGTTCCCGCACCAGGCTGTCCCGCGCTCTCGCGGCCTGCGCCGTCGTCAGCGCCCTCGCGGCCTCAACACTCGCCGGCGCGGCCCCCGTCGCCGCGCACAGCGGCGAGGGGCACCACGACCACACCACCAGGGCGGGCACCGGCCCCGCGGAGAAGCCCGAGGTCGATCCCGCCGAAGTGGCGGTGCTCGGCCGTGAGCACGCCGAGGAGCACGCCACCACGCGCCGGGGCGCCGAGGATCTCGGCACCTACCCGCAGGCCACCCGCACCGCCCGGCTGAAGGCGCTCACCGAGAGCCAGAGGAAGACCAACAGGGGGTACAAGGCCTCGGACTCCGGCGTCTTCAGGGAGTACTTCGACTCGCCGGACTTCGGCGTCCACATCGCCCAGTTACCGACAGGCAAGGTGCTCCTCTTCTCCTTCGAGCGGATCGAGACCGACCCCACGAAGGAGACGGCGCCCACCCAGATCGTCGGCGCCGCCAACCGGGGCCGCGCCTATCTCTGGGACCCCGCGAAAGGCACCGGCGACAGCGCCTTCAAGAAGGTCACCCCGCCCGCCGTCACGATGCCCGACAGCACGGGCATCTCCCGCCCCGCGCCCGTCTTCTGCGCGGGGCACGCCTTCCTGCCGAACGGGATGCTCGGCGTCTTCGGCGGCAATCTCGGCGGCAACGGCGGCTCGGGCGCCAAGCTCTCCTTCGTCTTCGACCCGTGGAGCGAGACCTGGGCGATGAACGAGGACATGTCCGTGGGCCGCTGGTATCCCAGCGTCGTCACGGGCCCCGACGGCCGGATGCTCATCATGTCCGGCCAGTCCGAGCTGGGTTGGGGCACGCCCACCCCGATCGTGGAGCGGTTCCCCGCGCTGGGCGACCCCGTTCCGTATCTCAAGACCGACATCCCCCGGTTCCGACCCGTGGACCGCTTCGGCGCGGACGCGCCGTACAGACTGGACTACCCGCACCTGTTCAGCCTGCGCGACGGAAAGATCTACGGTCTCGGCCGCAGCCACGACCAGCAGTGGCTCTTCGACCCGGTCCGGGAGACGCGTAGCGACCTGGCGCGGCGGCCGGGCGCCGTCGACCGCGGTTACGGCTCGGCGGTCCCGCTCCCCGGCGGCTTCCGCGGCCCGGACTCCGTCCTGCTCCTCGGCGGTGACCGCACGGACCCGAACACCTATCAGCTCGCCGCCGGCAAGTGGAAGACCAAGGAGGCGCGGGCCTTCGGCCGTACACAGGACAACACGCTGCTGCTGCCCACCGGGAATCTGCTCACGGTCAACGGCTCCTACGACATCCGCGACTACGGCAACGGGCAGTACAACCCGAACGCGGACCTGAAGTACCGGCACACGGAGCTGCGGGACGAGAACGGCGACTGGCGGCTGGGCCCCGTCCAGCGGCTGCCGCGCGGCTACCACTCGAACGCCGTGGTGCTGCCCGACGGGCGCGTCATGGTCACCGGCGACGAGGCGCAGCAGATCGCCAACGACCGTGACATCAAGGACGATATGGACGGCACCATCGAGATGTACGAGCCGCCGTATCTGCACAACGGGGCGCGTCCCGGGCTCGATTCCGTACCGTCCGGTCCGCTCACCTTCGACGAGCGGTTCACCGTCGCCAGCTCCACCGCCGACGAGGTGAAGAAGGCCGTGCTGCTGGCGCCCACGACCGCCACGCACTCGGTCAACACCAGCCAGCGCCATCTGGAGTTGAGGATCAAGCGGCAGGGCGACGGCGCACTGGACCTCCAGGCACCGCCCACGGCCGAGGCCGCCCCGCCCGGCTGGTACATGCTCTTCCTCCTCAACGAGGAAGGCGTGCCCAGCGTCGCCAAGTGGATCTCCCTCGTGCCGGGGGCGGGCCGTTCATGACCTATGTGATGGAGCCACCGAGGACGTACGACCCGCCCCGCGCCGAAACCGGTCTGCCGCTGCGGGGGAGCCGGGAGATCCAGGGCGACATCATCGCCGGGGCCAAGAAGGACCATGTCCAGCTTGTCTTCCTCAAGTTCGAGAACGACCGCCTCGCCAGGATCTGGCTGCGCCGGCTGCGGCCCCGGATCGCCACGACCCGCCAGGTCGCGGCCTTCAACGCGGAATTCAGCAGGGCCCGCAAGCAGTCCGGCGGCGACGACCCCAAGGCGCTCAACGCCGTATGGCGGGTCGTCAGCTTCACCTACCCCGGGCT
The DNA here is from genome assembly GCF_044455465.1 of Streptomyces sp. NPDC051217. NCBI lineage: Bacteria > Bacillati > Actinomycetota > Actinomycetes > Kitasatosporales > Streptomycetaceae > Streptomyces > Streptomyces sp. NPDC051217. The sequence continues at coordinate 273,303 of NZ_JBITEV010000014.1, read as the reverse complement.
GAAGCTGCTGGCGGGGCGCGACCCCTTCCCGTCCGTCCCGCCCGGCAGCACCCAGGAGGCGTTCAAGCAGGGCCCCGCCGCCCGTGCCGCGATGCTCGGTGACACCGGGCAGTGCGCCCCCGAGCACTGGCTGTTCGGAAACGGTACGGGGCAGCCCGTCCACGCGGTGCTCACCGTCTCCGCCGACCGTCCGCAGGACCTGCGCGTGGCGCTGACGGAGGAGCGCGAGGAGGCCGTACGGCACAAGGTCGTGATCGTCTTCGAGCAGGACGGCGCGACCCTCGAAGGAACCCGGCGGGGCAAGGAGCACTTCGGCTTCAAGGACGGCATCAGCGAGCCGGCGATTCTGGGCTTCGATCCGCCCGACCCGGACAGGCCCGAGCACAAGAAGGGCAGCCCCGGCACCCGGATCATCCCGGCCGGCGAGATCGTCATCGGCTACGAACGCGACGACGGGAGGCGGACCGATCTCCCGGACTGGGCGCGGAACGGCTCCTTCCAGGTCGTACGGCGGCTCGCGCAGGACGTTCCCGGCTGGTGGGCGCAGGTCGCGGCGCGGCTGAACGACCTCAAGCGCGCGGAGGCGGTGCCGCCCGAGGCCACGACCGAATGGCTGGCCGCCCGGCTGGTCGGCCGCTGGCGCTCGGGCACCCCGGTGTCGAAGTGCCCGCACGCGGACACCCCGAGCGACGCGGAGGCGTGGTCGGACAACGACATCAGCTACCGCGCGGATCCGGAGGGCGAGATCACCCCGCTCTTCTCGCATCTGCGCAAGACCAGCCCGCGCGACGGCCTGCTGCTCAACCCGACGGACAAGGAGACCGTTCCGGAGAAGGGCGGTCTCGACGGGCGGCGCATCATGCGGCGCGGTATCCCCTACGGGCAGCCGTTCGACCCCGCCGGCAGTGCGGGCAACGGCCCGGACGCACCGCGCGGTCTGGTGTTCGTCTGCTACCAGGCGGACCTGGTGCGGCAGTTCGAGTTCATCCAGAAGGACTGGGTCGAGGACCCGGACTTCCCGATGCGAAGCCCGGATCCCGGCCGGGACCCGCTGGTGGGCACCGCCACCGATGTCAGCTTCCAGGGCCGTCAGGTGCGCTTCGAGCAGTTCGTCAGGACGGAGGGCGCGGTGTACGCGTTCTCCCCGTCGCTCTCGACCATCGAGCTGCTCGCCGACGGCAAGCTGGACGGCGGCGGCCAGGACGGCGACCGCATCCTGACGGCTCCCTTCACCCTGCGCCCCACCGACGAGCCGGTCAGCACGGCCAAGGCGAAGCTCGTCATGCGGCAGGACGGCGATCTCGCCGTCCTGGACGAGCGGGATCAGGTCCGCTGGGACTCGGGCGTCCCCGGCGGCGGCGGAGTCAGGGCGACCTTCCAGGAGGACGGCGACATCGTCATCTTCACGGCGGGCGACAGACCGGTGTGGAAGTCCCGCACGACCGGCAATCCCCACGCGAAGCTCATCGTCCTCACGGACGGGAACGTGATGATCCGCGCCGCCGACGGCACGGTGGTCTGGCAGACCAACACCGCGCACTGACCGGCGCCGGGCACCGGCCCCCAGACCGCGGTGGGCGGCGGCCCCCCAACCGCCGTCCACCGCACCCCGCACCCCGCACCGTCAGGGGCGATGATGGAGGTATGGCGAATCCGACAATCCTGACCGTCGACGACGATCCGGCCGTCTCACGTGCCGTCGCCCGCGACATCCGGCGGCACTACGGCGAGAGCTACCGTGTGGTACGGGCCGTGTCGGGCGAGGAGGCCCTCGGGGCGCTGCGGGAGATCAAACTGCGTGGGGACCAGCTCGCGATCATGCTGGCCGACTACCGGATGCCCCATATGAACGGCCTGGAGTTCCTGGAGGCCGCGATGGACCTCTTCCCGCTCGCCCGCCGGGTGCTGCTCACCGCGTACGCGGACACCGAGGCCGCGATCGACGCCATCAACGTCGTGGACCTCGACCACTATCTGCTCAAGCCGTGGAGCCCGCCGGAGCAGAACCTCTACCCGGTGATCGACTCGCTTCTTGAGCTGTGGCTCGCCACCCCGGACCCGGTCGCCACCGAGACCCGTGTGGTCGGCCACCGGTGGTCGGCGCCGTCCTTCGCCGTACGCGACTTCCTCGCCCGCAATCTGGTGCCGTTCCGGTGGCTGCTCTGCGACGAGCCGGAAGGCAGCCGGCTGCTGACCGCCGCCGGACTCACCCAGGCGGACGTGCCGATGGTGGTCACCTCCGACGGCAAGACCCTGGTGAACCCCTCCGAGCGGGAACTCGCCGCGCACGTCGGGCTGAGCACCGTACCGGCCTCCGACTTCTACGACCTGGTCGTCGTCGGCGGCGGCCCCGCCGGGCTCGGCGCCGCCGTCTACGGGGCGTCCGAAGGGCTCCGTACGCTGCTGGTGGAGCAGCGGGCCACCGGCGGGCAGGCCGGTCAGAGCAGCAGGATCGAGAACTATCTGGGCTTCCCCGACGGGGTCTCGGGGCAGCAGCTGACGGAACGGGCCCGGCGTCAGGCGCTCAAGTTCGGGGCGGAGATCCTCAGCACCCAGCGGGCCGTCGCGCTGGAAGCGGCGGGTTCCGGCCGGGTGCTGCGCCTGGGCGAGTCGAGCTCCGTCACCGCGCACACCGTGGTCCTCGCCACCGGCGTCTCCTACCGGCGGCTGGGCGCGGACGGCGTGGCGGAACTGACCGGCACGGGTGTCTTCTACGGGTCCACCGTCACCGAGGCGATCAACTGCTCCGACCAGGACGTCTACATCGTCGGCGGCGCCAACTCCGCGGGGCAGGCGGCCGTCTACTTCTCCCGCTACGCGCGCCGCGTCCACATGCTGATCCGGCAGGGCGATCTGACGCGTTCCATGTCGAGCTATCTGATCGACCAGCTCAACGGCATCCCCACCATCGAGGTCCATCCGTGGACCGAGGTGACCTGCGCGGAGGGCGACGGGCATCTGCAGAGCCTGACCCTGCGCGACAACCGTTCCGGGGAGAGCTGGGACGTCCCCACGTCATGGCTGTTCGTCTTCATCGGCGCCGAGCCCCGTACGGACTGGCTGGACGGATGCGTCGCCCGCGACGACCGCGGATTCGTCGTGACCGGGACGGAGCTCATGACGAGCGGGCAGCGCCCGGCGGGCTGGCAGCTGCCACGCGACCCCTACCACCTGGAGACGAGTGTCCCGGGAGTCTTCGCCGCCGGCGACGTACGCGCGGCCTCGGTCAAGCGCGTCGCCTCGGCCGTCGGCGAGGGCGCCATGGCCGTCTCCCTGGTGCACCGATATCTGGAGGCACAGTGACCACATCCTCGGAGGACCGGCTGACACCGGACCAGCTGCGGACGCTCTTCCTGTTCGAGGCGCTCAGCCTCGAACAGCTCGACTGGCTGGCCGACCGCGGCCGGGTCGAGCGGTGGGATGCCGGTGAGGTGGTCTACCGGGAGGGCGAGCCGGCCACCTGCTTCTACGTCCTGCTCGGCGGGGCCCTCTCGCTCCACCGCGTCCTGCACGGCGACGACGTCGAGGTCAACAGGACCGACCAGCGTGGTGTGTACAGCGGCGCCACACGCGCGTATCTGGGCGACCGGGTCGAGCAGACCTATCCGCACACGATGCGGGCCGTCAGCGACGCCGAGTTCTTCGTCCTGCCGGCCGACGAGTTCGCGTGGGCGATCCGCACCTGGTTCCCGATGGCGCTGCATCTGCTGGAGGGCCTGTTCTTCGGTACGCGGGCGGCCAACGCGATCGTCAACGAGCGGGAGCGGCTGCTGGCCCTGGCGTCGCTCTCCGCCGGTCTCACCCATGAGCTGAACAATCCCGCCGCGGCGGCGCTGCGGGCGACGGCCGGGCTGCGCGAGCGGGTCACCGGCATGCGGCACAAGCTGGCCATGATCGCCGACGGCCGGGTCGACGGTGCCGGTCTGCACCGTCTGGTGGGGCTCCAGGACGACGCCGTGCGGCACGCCGCGGCGGGCGTCAGCATGACCGCGATGGAGGCCGCCGACGCCGAGGACACCGTCAGCGACTGGCTGGAGGAGCACGGCGTCGCGCGGGCGTGGGACCTGGCGCCGTCGCTGGTGGCCGCGGGCATCGAGGTGGAGTGGCTGGAGGGGGCGGCCAGGACGGTCGGTTCGGAGCATCTCGACGCGGCGGTGCGCTGGATCACGTACACCATCGACACCGAGCTGATGATGGGCGAGATCGACGATTCGGTGGAGCGGATCTCGGAGCTGATCGGGGCGGCCCGGCAGTACTCGCAACTCGACCGCGCACCGTTGCAGATCGTCGATGTGCACGCCCTGCTCGACGCCACGCTGACGATGCTCCAGGCGAAGATCCCCAAGTCGGTGCGGGTGGTCCGGGAGTTCGACCGGGACCTGCCGTCGATCCCGGCGTACGGCGCGGAGCTGAACCAGGTGTGGACGAATCTGATCGTCAACGCGCTGGACGCGATGCCTGACGGCGGCACGCTCACGCTGACCACCTGGCGCGAGGACAAGCGGCTGCTGGTCGAGATCGCGGACACGGGGGTCGGGATCTCGGACGAGGTGCGGCCACGGATCTTCGAGCCGTTCTTCACCACCAAGCAGGTGGGTGAGGGGACGGGGCTGGGCCTGGACATCTCGTACCGGATCGTGGTCAACAAGCACCACGGTGACCTCAGGGTCAGCTCACGCCCGGGAGACACCCGCTTCCAGGTCTGCCTGCCGATCGAGCAGGAGTCGACGGACCAGGCGCCCGAGGCGCCCGGCCGGACGTACGGAGACGGTCAGCCCAGCAGTTGATGAGTGAAGCACCAGCGCCAGTCCTCGCCGGGCTCCAGGGAGCGCATGACGGGGTGACCGGTCAGCGTGAAGTGCTCGGAAGTGTGCCGAAGAGGCGAGCTGTCGCAGCAGCCGACATGACCGCAGGTGAGACAGAGGCGCAGATGCACCCAGTCCCGGCGGTCGAGTGCGACGCAGTCGACGCACTCGTCGGTGGGCGAGAGGGGCGCCACGTCAGCATTCGCTTTGGCGAGATCTGTACATGTACCCATACCGCGAGGGTACTGCGACGGACCGCCCCGAGCACGGTGGAGAACGGATGGACGGGCGCCTTACACGCCCGGCGGGGCAGGCACGCCAAGAGTCGGCGAACTCGGTGAAGACCGCAGACTTACGGTGCGCCGGCAGGCACACTGGCTGCCGTGACGACACTGAGCAAAGGTGCCAATCTTCCGATAACGGTCCCCGCTGTCCGGGCCGTCCTGAGCTGGTCGGCAGGGCCCGCCGTCCCGGATGTGGACGCCTCCGCGCTGCTGCTCAACCCCGCAGGACAGGTCCGCTCCGACGGCGACTTCGTCTTCTACAACCAGCCGCGGCACGCCTCCAACGCCGTACGCCATCTCGGCAAGCAGCCCGGCGCCGACTCGGTGGAGGTGAACCTGGCCGGTCTTGAGCCGGGCATCGACCGCGTGGCGCTGTGCGCGTCCGCCGACGGGGGCACGTTCGGGCAGGTGCCCGGTCTGCGGCTGCTGGTGCTGGACGCGGCGTCGGGCCGGGAGCTGGCCCGCTTCGACATGGCGGCCGGTTCGGAGACGGCGTACGTCAGCGGGGAGTTGTACCGGCGGGCCGGCGGGTGGAAGTTCCGGGCGGTCGGGCAGGGGTACGCGAGCGGGCTGGCGGGGCTGGCGACGGACTTCGGCATCACGGTCGACGCGGAGCCGGAGCCCACGCCGGTACGGCCTCCCGCCCAGGCGCCGCCGCCGCGCCGGGCCCAGGCCGCTCCCGCCGTTCCGCCGCCCGCCCGGCCCGCCGCCCCCACGGGTGGCCGGCCCGCGGCCAGGCTCACCAAGGGTGAGGAGCGGCTTCCCGTCGACATGCGCAAGCGCCTCTCGCTGCGCAAGGAGCAGGTCGCCGTCAGCCTGGACAAGCACGGCGTCACCGGGGTCGTCGCGCGCGTCATCCTCGTCCTCGACGCGTCGGGTTCGATGACCACCCTCTACCAGCGCGGCGTGGTGAAGAACGTCGCCGAGCGGATGGCGGCCGTCGCGGCGCAGCTCGACGACGACGGCGAGATGCAGGCATGGACGTTCGCCACCAATCCGGCGCGGCTGCCCGACCTGGTGATCGGCGAGCTGCCCGAGTGGCTGGATCTGCATGTGCGGGTGGGGCAGATGAGCCTCTTCGGCCGCAAGAAGCCGCCGAAGGGGCTGGTGGGGGGACAGGTCGACATGCGGGCGGTCGGTTTCCAGAACGAGGAGCAGAAGGTCATCGCGGAAGTGCGCGCGTACGTACGCGGGAATCCCGTGCCCGCGCCGACGCTGGTCCTGTTCTTCTCCGACGGCGGCGTGTACCGCGACAGCGAGATCGAGCAGCAGTTGCGCGCGGCCGTCGAGGAGCCGATCTTCTGGCAGTTCGTGGGGCTCGGCCGGGCCAACTACGGGGTGCTGCAACGCTTCGACACCATGGGGGGCCGCCGCGTCGACAACGTCGGCTTCTTCGCCGTCGACGACATCGAGAGCGTCTCCGATCCGGAGCTGTACGACCGGCTCCTGTCGGAGTTCCCGTCATGGCTGAGGGACGCGAGGCAGGCGGGGATCCTGCGCTGAGCGGGCGCCCCGGGCACGGATAAACAAACTAGTTTGTTTGACTATCGAGGGCGTACGTGGTTACGCTCCCCCACACGTCAACAAACTAGTTAGTTTACCGTGAGCCCGCCCGCGATCTGTGCAGCTCGCGGCGGCACGAAAGGAACCACTCCCATGAGGAACGTCACCGGATGGGCCGCGCACCGACAGGGCGGACCGCTGGAGCGCTGGGACTTCACCCGCCGTGACCTGCGCGGCGACGACGTGGCCGTACGGGTGGAGTACTGCGGCGTCTGCGCCAGTGACAACTCGGCGATCGACCACGGCGGCGCGTTCCCCGTCGTGCCCGGCCACGAGATGGTCGGCGAGATCACCGCTGTCGGCGAGGCCGTGACCCGGTTCGCCGTGGGCGACAAGGTGGCGGTGGGCAACATCATCGACTCCTGCGGCGAGTGCCCGCCGTGCCGGGCGGGCCGGGAGAACTGGTGCCTGCGGTTCCCCACGCTGACCTACGGCAACACCGACCCGAAGGACGGCATGACGACGCGGGGCGGCTACTCCTCGGAGTACGTACTGCCCGAGAAGTTCACCTACCACCTGCCCGAGGGGCTCGACCCGGCCGGTGTCGCGCCGCTGATGTGCGCGGGCATCACCACGTACGTACCACTGAAGCGGTGGGGCGCGGGGCCCGGCCGCACCGTCGGCGTCGTCGGGATGGGCGGGCTCGGGCATATCGCGCTGAAGATCGCCCATCATCTCGGCGCGGAGGTCGTCCAGTTCACGCGGACGGCCGACAAGGCGGACGAGGCCCGTGCGCTCGGCGCGGACGAGGTGGTCCTGTCCACGGACGAGAAGCGGATGGCCGAGCAGAGAGGCCGTTTCGATCTCATCCTCGACACGGTCGGCGCCGTGCACTCGCTGGAGCCCTACATGTCCGCGCTGGCGATGGACGGCACGCTGTGTGTGGTGGGCGTGCCGCCGGAAGACTTCACGGTCAGCCCGTTCAGCCTGATCCAGGGTGCGAAGACCCTGGCGGGCGCGGGGAGCGGCGGGACCGTCGAGACGCGGGAGATGCTCGACTTCTGCGCCGAGCACGGGATCGTGGCCGATGTGGAGATCATGCGTCCCGACGAGGTCAACGTGGCGCTGGACCGGCTCGCGCGCAACGACGTCCGGTACCGCTTCGTCCTGGACATGACGGCGGGCGATGGCGGGGGTGGGCGTGGTGAAGCGGCGCGGTGAGCGGAGAGAGGCAGGCCAGGCTCATGAGGCACGTCGGGCTCGTGAGGCGACAAACCAGTTGGTTTAGCCTGAGGACATGAAGACGGGACAGATCACCAGCGCGGGGCAGGCATCCCGGCGGCGGCTGCTCGACGCCGCGACGGCGGAGTTCGCCACGTACGGCATCGCGGGCGCCCGCGTGGACCGGATCTCCGCCGCCGCCCAGGTCAACAAGGCCCAGCTGTACGCGTACTTCGGCAACAAGGACAAGCTGTTCGACGCCGTCTTCGCGGAGCATCTGGAGATGATCGTCAGTACGATCCCGGTCACCGGCGACGATCTCCCCGGCTTCGCGGTCCGGCTCTACGACGCGCACCTCGTCCATCCCGAACTCGTCCGGCTGGCCACCTGGGCCCGTCTGGAGCGCACCCCCACCGGGGACCTGTACCACTTCATGCCGGGGCACGACACCGAGAAGCTGCGCTCGATCACCGACGCGCAGGAGGCGGGCCTCGTCGATCCGACGATCCCGGCGCCGGAGGTGCTCGCCATTGTCACGGCCATGTCGATGACCTGGTCGGCGGCCGGCGTGATGTTCACCGCGAGCAGGGACGACCCGGAGTCCGACCACGACCGCCGCCGCACGGCGCTCGCGCTCACCGTGCGGCGCGCCTTCGCACCGTTGGCGGAGCCCGGAACAGCGGCCGGAACAGCGGCCGGAGCAGCGGGCTGACCGCTCGACCGGCACGCTCGGACACGAAGCTCCCATGCCCCCCAAAGCTCCGGCGAGCCTCCGGAACCTCTCGGACCCCATCGCCATGGCCGTCGCGCTCAATCCGGGACCTGGTCACCGAGCGGGAGGAGGCGTACGTCGAGATCGCCGTCGGCGACGAGACACGCGGACAGATGATCATCGACCGTCGGCTCTCGGCGCCCGCGCCCAACCTGACCCTGGTACGGCGCGTGGACGAGACGGGCTTCAAGGAACTTCTCTTCAACACCGTCGCCGCGCCCGCCCCGGGTACGGCCGGCGAACGCCCGGCCTCCGGCCCAACACCCCACGACCCAGGGGGCCTTCACGTGCGCCGGACGGTCTCCAGGGGCCGGCCGGGGCGCCAGAGCCGGATGACGAGTTCGTCGCCCTCGACCCTGGTGAGCACCGCCTCGCCGAGATCGAGACGGAACGCGTGAAAGTCCCCCGGCGGCTCCGACCCGGTGGTGTAGCGGCGCTTCTCCACCGGGTCGGTCACCTCGGTGGCGATCCCGGAGACCTTGGCGTCGCCCTCGGCGCTCGGGTGCGCGTGAATCGCGCACCGGCCGTCGCGTCGCAGATCACGCGCCTTGACCGCGTTCGGCATCGACCCGAACGAGAGATCCGGCCCCAGGAAAGCGACCTCGCTGCCGCTCACCCGGGGTGAGCCGTCCTTCCGCAGTGTCGCGAGTACGTGGGTCTCGGCCGCCTCGAACCGGGCCCTGATCTTCGAGGCGAACTCGGGTTCCTCGTTCTCGAACTGCTGCCACGTCGCCATGTCAGCCTTCCTGTCGCGCCTGGAGGCGTTTGCGTTCGGGGGTGTAGTTCCACCACGGGCGGGCGGGGCGGCCTTCCGCCTGGTCCACCGCGGACATCACCGTATCGAGCAGGCACGGGTCGTGCCTGCGGCCTGCGGCGGCGCACATACGCTCGTACAGCTCGACCGGGTCCCGGTCCACCAGTTGCGCGATCCTAGTGATGCCGATGGTTTCGAAGTGGCCGGCCACGGCGCGGCCGACGTTGGCCAGCCGGGTGAGGTCGGATCGGTCGTGCGAGGTCATCGGGACCCCTCCTTCGGCGGGATGTTGAAGTTGATCCGGAACATGTTGTCGGGGTCGTGGCGGGCCTTGACGGCCCTCAGCCGGTCGAAGTCGGCCGGGGTGTAGGCGGCGCGGACGCGGTCCGGGGCGGTGTCCTCGACGCCCGCGAAGTTGAGGTTGATTCCCCCGGTGCTCCAGGGGCGCAGCCCGGTCAGCAGGTCGTCGCGCCGGCGCACGGTCTCGGGGTCCGGGACGGCGCCGGTGAAGACCGAGAAGGCCGCGTCGCGTCCGCCGACGCAGTTGGGGACCTTCGGCGGGCGGGCGTAGGCGCCGTCGAAGTGCCGCAGCTCGGTGACGAACGCCCCGCCCGCGTCCGGTCCGGCCAGGGCCACCACGGTGTCGACCGTGTCACCGGTCAGCTCGCCCAGCAGCAGATTGCGGTCATGGGCGACGTAGGGCGCGGACGTGGGCTCGTGGTGGATCGTGCCGACGTCGGCGTACGGCATCTCCCGCACGGTGTCGAGCAGGACCGGGCCGAGGCCGCGCAGCGGTCGCACCAGGCGCTCGCCGTCCGCCGGGCCGCCGCTGTAAGCGATACGGAGGTGGGTGACGAACCGCCCGCGCAGGGGCTCCGGTACGCCGGGCAGGTCGGGGTTCAGGGCCAGCAGCACCGAGGAGGCCATGGCCTCCGGCACGTCGCGGACCCAGTCGGCGTAGGCGTGCGGTACCTCGGCGGTCGCCTCACCCGGGAAGTAGAGCCCGCCGCCGTACAGCCGCGCGACCGGGAACAGGCCGACCTCCATGCCGACGACCAGACCGAAGTTGTCCTTGCCGCCGCGCACCGCCCAGAAGAGGTCGGGGTCCGCGTCGGCGGTCACCTCCCTGAGCCGGCCGTCGGCGGTGACCAGCCGCAGCCGCCGCACGTGATCGGCGGCGAATCCGTAGCGCCGTCCCAGCAGCCCGGCCCCGCCGCCGACCAGATAGCCGACCGCGCCCACATTGGGGCTGGAGCCGTTCAGCGGGGCGAGCCCGTGCGGGGAGGTCCGCGCCAGCACCTCCCGCCAGCGCGCACCGGCCTCGATCCACGCGGTCCCACGGGCCGGGTCGACGCGTACGCCGTCCATCCGCCGCGTGTTGACCAGTACGGCGCCGTCGGCGCTCAGGCTCGGGCCGTGCCCCGTGGCCATGACCCCGACGGCCCGCTTCCGCCGCGCGGCCAGCCCGACCGCGGCGACCACCTCCTGGTCTCCGGCGGCTTCGACCACCTGGGCCGGCCGGGACTCGGCAGCCCTGTTCAGCCCCAGCCGCGGGTCCGTGTCTGTGCTCATGCGGCCACCGTAGGCGGGCCGCCCGGTCCGGGTCTTGAACGAATCGGACGGCCCGGGAGAGGCCCCAGGCCCGTCGTCGTTACAGCCGCTCCAGATAGGTGAAGCCCGTGTCCGGGCCCACGCAGGACTGGAGGGTGAGGTCGCCCCAGTAGAGGCCGTGGGCCGGGGCGCCCCGGCCGGGGGTGAGGTGGCGGGCGTACACCCGGTAGCGCAGCACCTCGCGTGGGGTCTCCACGGTGACCACCGTGCCGATCGCCAGCGTCGCGAGCTGTCCGAAGCCGCAGAAGTCGTGGCCGACGACGACCGCCGTACGCATCGCGTAGCCGTCCTCGGTGCCGAGGTCGGGGCCCGCCCACTGGACGGCGTCGCGGCAGGCGTCGACGGCTTCCTGACCGCCGCGGACGATCCGGGCGGACCACGATCCGATCCGCAGCGTGGTCCCGGTGGGCCGGGCGGTCGTGCTCGGCTTGCCGGAGGGCTTCGCGGAGGGGGACTTCGGGGTGCTCGGGCCGACGGTCGGACGGGCCGGGGCGCCGGGTGCCGTCGTCCCGGGCGGGCGGGAAGGGATCCGCGGTGCGCTCGGGAGTCCGGGCGTCGTACGCGGGGAGAGAGGCGTGGGCGGGGGTGTCGGCCGGGGCGCGGACGGCTCGGGCCTGGGCGGCTCCACGGCCGGCGGCGCGTCGGACGACGTGGCGTGGCGCGCGGCCTCGTAGGCTGCCGGGCCGGGGCCCGGGGCCGTACCGCACGCGGTGAGCGCGAGGAGCAGCGCGCACAGGGCCGCCGCGCGCAGGCGCCGGCGCCCGCCTGCCGTCATCCGAAGCGGCCGTTCACATAGTCCGAAGTCCGGCTGTCCTGTGGGAAGTTGAACATGGCGTCGGTCGTCCCGTGCTCGACGATGACACCGGGTGTGCCCTGTTCGGCGAGGAAGAACGCGCAGTTGTCGGAGACGCGGGCAGCCTGCTGCATGTTGTGGGTGACGATGACGATGGTGACCTCCGCCTTGAGGTCGGCGATGGTCTCCTCGATCCGGCGGGTGGACGTCGGGTCGAGCGCGGAGCACGGTTCGTCCATCAGCAGCACCCGGGGGCGCACCGCCAACGACCTTGCGATGCACAGGCGTTGCTGCTGGCCGCCGGAGAGCGCTCCGCCGGGCTGGCGGAGCCGGTCCTTGACCTCGCGCCACAGGCCGGCCTTGGTCAGACACTCCTCGACCAGGTCGTCCTTGCCGGAGCTGTTGGCCCGGATGCCGTTGAGCTTCAGGCCCGCGAGGACGTTGTCGTACAGCGACATCGCGGGGAACGGGTTGGGCTTCTGGAAGACCATGCCGATCTCACGGCGGGCCCGGGTGATCCGGCGGCCCCGGTCGTAGATGTCCTCCCCGTCGAGCAGCACCCGGCCGGCGAGCGAGGCGGAGCCGATCAGTTCGTGCATCCGGTTGAGGATGCGCAGGAAGGTCGATTTGCCGCAGCCGGACGGGCCGATGAGGGCGGTGACCTCCAGCGCGGGCATGGTGAGCGAGACCCGGTCGAGGACCTTGTGGTCGGCGAACCAGGCGGAGATCTCCTCGGCTTCGAGCGTCGCGGGTGACGCCGCGCGGCTGCTCGCGGCGGCCGTGGAAGGGGACGTCGTGACGGCGGTCATGGTGAGCCAACTCCCGTTTGTTCAGAGCAGGTTGGGCAGGATTCGGGTGGCGGCGCCGGAGACGGCGATACCGAGTGCGGTCAGCACGGGTCCGGCGGCGACCCAGGTCTGCCAGGTCCCCCACACCCGGTGCAGCCAGACGGTGAGGAGAGCGGCGAGCAGCAGGCCCTGCGACCAGAGGAAGACCGCGAGCCAGGCGCCGTTGTCACCGCCGAGTGCCTCCTCGGCGGGGCTGATCCAGCCGCTGCGGAGCGGCCGGGGCGGGCTGGGCTGGATCGGGGTGGTGAGCGCGGCGTCGACGCGGAGCACACCGGCGGGGGTGTACGGGCCGCCGGACGCGGTCATGAGGGTGAGCCGGCCGCGGCCCTGGGCGAGCGGGGCGGGCAGTTTGTCGCCGGGGCGACGGACGCCCAACACCTCGTACACGGCCTTGCCCTGACCGGTCGTCACCTCGATCGGGGTGCCGGGGGACAGCTTGCCGAGCGCGTTGAACGGACTCCCGTAACCCCACTGGCGGCCCATGATCACGCTGGTGCCCTCCTGGCCGGGCAGCGCCGTGTCGCGGCGGTGGCCGGGGCCCGACATGAGGACGCCGGACGTGGTGCCTTCGCCGACCACCTCACGCACCCCGAGGGAGGGGATGCGCAGGAGCGCGACGGGCGCGCCCATGGCGACGGTCTTGCCGTCGAAGGTCCGCTGGCCCACCGGGGCTGTGCCGAGGGCGAGTTGCCTGCGCAGCTCGTCGTACGCGGTCTGCTGGTCGCGGGCGTGCTGGAGGTGTCCGACGACGGTGAGGTTGGCGGCGAAGCCGAGCAGGACGGCGGCGAGTACGCACAGTGCCGCCCCGGCGAGCGCGAGTCCGGGGCGGGCCGGGGGCCGGTCCTCCCCGGGGCCCGGACGGGGCGCGGAGACGGCGGGCGGTGGCGGGACGGTCGATGAAGGCGGGGGTGGAGACGGTGGTGGAGACGGTGGTGGTGTCAGCACGGTCGTCACGTCGGATGCGCTCCTCGCGGGACGGGACTGGGGATCGGGGCGGTCGTCCGGACGGGCGGCCGGGTCATGGGTACGGGGGGCGGGGGGGGGGGGGGGGGGGGGGGGGCCGGCGGGGCGCGCCCCCCCCCCCCCCCACCCCCGTCGTTCAGAACCTGAGCAGCCCCCCGCGGCGGGCGCGCAGCACGAACGCCGCGCCGAGACCGCACAGGGAGAGAGCGGCCAGGGCCAGCGACAGGGCGCTGCCGCCGGTCGACGCGAGCGGCCCCGTGCCGCCGTCGTCGCCGGAACCGCCGGAACCGCCGGAGCCGCCCGGGTCGGACCCGCCCGTCGCCCCGTCCGTCGTGCCGCCGCCGGTGGTGCCGCCGTCGGCGCCCTGCGAGTCGCTCGGGCTTGGGTCGGGGCCCGGTGCCTCGCCGAGGCCGAAGACGAACTCGACGCTGTGGCCGTCCGCCTTGTCCTCGGTGAGCGTGAGGGTGTACGAGCCGTCCGCCAGTGGATCGGGGACCTTGAACTCGTAGCCGGTGACGGTGCCCTCGGCGTCGGCCGTGGCGTCCGGGAAGTCGGCCTCGCTGTCGGCGAGTGCGACGGTGACCTTGGCGTCCTCGGTGTAGCCGCGGGCGGTGATCAGGACGGTCTGTCCGGCGGTGAGGGTCGGGTTGACGTCCAGCGGGTTGCCGTCCTGGTCGGTGACGTCGAGGTCGGCGGGCTCGGTCTCGCTCGGGTCGGGGTCGGGGCCCGGCGGCGGCGAGGAGGTGGTCGGGGTGACGGTGTACGAGACGGCCTCGGAGTCCGACGGGGTGAACGCGGCCGGGTCCGTCGGCACGTACTTCGCCGTCAGGGTGTGCGGTCCCGCCGCGAGCGCTCTCGTCTTCAACTCGGCCGCGCCCGCGGCGACATCGACGGCCCCCAGTTCGGTGGTGCCGTCGAGGAACGTCACCTTGCCGGCCGCACCGCCGGGGGTGACGCTGGCCGCCAGCGTGACCTCCGCACCCGCCGGTGAGGTGTTCGCCGGGGTCGCGGTGAGCGTCGTCGTGGTCGGGTCGGCGGCGGCCGCCTTGACCGCCCAGGAGTCACCGGTGACCTGGATCTGGGCGCTGAAGTAGTCGAATCCGACGTTGGTGGCGTTGCGGCAGAAGAGCCGGATCTCGTAGGCGCCGTCGAGCGAACCGGTGGGAGTCACGGTGCGCAGCCGAGCCTCCAGCGAGGTCCCCACGGGGATGTCGGCCGTGACCGGGCCCTGGTCGTAGGGCGCGCCCTCCTTCGTCCTGCCGAGCAGGAGCGTGCCGCCCGACGCGCGGACCAGGGTGAGGTCGAGCTGGGCCGAGGTGGCGGTGGGACACGCGGCCTCGGTGCCGACCTTGGGGAAGGTCGGGTTGTCGGCGATCTTGCCCGACGTCGTCGGGAACGTCAGCTCGCCGATGTCCCCGGCCGCTCGGGCCTGGGGGGCGAGACCGAGTACGGCGGCCGCCACTGCGAGCAGCAGCGAGCCGATCAGCAGGACGGTGGGCGTTCTGGACGACGAGCCGGGCGGTGCGGTGTTTCTCATGGTGGGTTGCCCCCCAATGGGACTGTCGGGTCAGTGGAGTTGAGCGTGGTCGGTGGCGTGTGCCCGATGCCGGGTACGCCGGGGGGCCGGACACCCCTGGGGGTGTCCGGCCGTCGCGCGGTCAGCTGGTGGTGATCAGCTTTCGCCCTTCAGGGAGACGTCGCCGCAGTTGGCGACGGTGCCGAAGCCGTACTCCTCGATGACCGCGTCCTGGCCGCAGACCAGGGAGTCGCCGGTCACGAAGGTGGACTCGATGTTCGGGAGACCCAGGTTGGCGGTCGGGACGACGTTGTAGACGTCACGGTTGAACGGGAAAGCGGTGTTGAGCCTGCCGTCGGCCAGCTGCGGCTGGACGCCGTCCACCGAGCCGAGAACGGAGAAGCCACGACGGTCGATGACATCGCCGGGCTGGTTGCCCTGCGCGATGTACTGGGCGATGGAGTACGGAGCGATGTCGCCCTCGCTGTCCAGCTCCTCACCGTTGTGCTCCTGGACCGTGTCGTCGACACAGGGACCGAAGGTGTCCTCGGTCAGCCCCAGCGCGCCCAGGAAGAAGGAGCGGGTGCCGGAGCCGGCCTGGGGCAGCAGCGGGGTGAGCGCGACACCGTTGAGCTCGTCGAGTTCGCAGGTGTAGATCTCGGTGAGGTCCTCGGTGGTGAGCGCGGTGGGCAGGTCGCTGTCGCCACGGACGGCGAAGGTCACCGCGTCCTTGGCGAACGGGATCCAGGTCAGGTCGGTCGTCGAGTCGTTGGCGACACCACGCGAGGAACGAGCGAAGTCCAGGCAACCCGTGGTGTTGTCGACCGCGTTGCGCAGCGCGTTGATACCGGCCGAGGAGCCGTTCGGGCGCGTGAGGTCACAGTTCACCTGGCGCGTCTTGATGGCCGGGCCGGTGGCGTTGTACGAGGCGATCAGGTCACCGGAGGCGACGGCGTTGCCCAGACCGTTGAACACGTCCTGGGTGGTGTCCGAGCCGACACCGGCCAGCACGCGGTACTCGCCGGGCGGCGGGTCGGCCTGGGCCGGAACGGCCAGGGCGCCGAGGGCGAGAGCGGTGGCGCCGACCAGGGCACCGATACGTACGCGGGACTTGACGTTCACTTCTGTTCTCCTCCGTCATTTACGGATATGAGGAATGGACGTTCAAGCGGAAACGCGAAATTCCGAATTCCGGATTCTTCGACCACCGGCCCGTCGACCGGACGCGTATCACCTTTCCGTATCCGCTTACGGGCCACCACCAACTCGTACCGTTGATCAGGTTACGAACGGATTTCCTGGACGACTCCTGGAGAACCCGGCGAAAGACATCAGCCACCCACGGATTTCCGGGCCGAGAGCCGTAGCAGGAGCGGACCCGAGAGAGCGGCCAGACCTCCCGCGATCAGCACACCGAGCAGCACCCAGCGGATGATCCCGAGGACCGTGGAGGGGGTCAGCCCGCCGGACTCGGCCACGTTCTGCTTGTCCGGGTCCGGTGGGGTGGCGGAGACCTCCGGCGCCGCCGCGTCCGGGTCGGCGGACGGATCGCCGGAGCCCGAGGCTCCACCGGAACCGCCGGTCCCGCCGACCGCGCCACCGGTGGTGGATCCCTCACCCGCCAACGAGCCCCCGGAGACTCCGCCGTCACCCCCGGCGCCGGCGCTGCCGCCGGAACTGCCTTCCCCTTCCGCCTCCTTGGCGTTCTGCAGCCGGTCGGCCGCCGCCAGCGCCTGGGTGCGCATCGCCTTGGGCAGCGGCGCGTAACCGGGCGGAAGCTGTCCTCGCGCGACTCCGGGCGCCTGACCGGCACCGACCGCGTAGCGGATCAGGGACGCGTAGTCCTTGCGGTCGGTGGCGGCGGTGTTGGTGAACCCGGCCGCGTACACGACCGAGGCCAGCGGGTAGGCGCCGCCCTTCGCGGCGCCCGGGTCGGTCCCGAGCACACCCGGCACCGGGGACTTCTTCATCGCGGCCACGCCGGCGAGCAGCGAGTCGTCGGTGGGTTCGACGAATTTCCCGTCGGCGTTGCGCAGGGCGGCCGTCTGGAGGCCGTAACGCGCGGCGGACGCGGCGTCGACAAGGGCGAGGACCATCCGCTGACCGGGCAGCGGCGGTGTGTTGATCAGCTTGGCGGGCGACCCGTTGCTGCCCGCGTCGGCCGTGGTGGTGGCGCCGTTGTTGCCGCGCCGGGTGCGCAGCGCGCCGTCGTGCATGTCCTGGACGTACGGGGCGACCTCGGTGGTCCCGTACTCAAGGGTCTCCTCGCCGATCGCCACCTCGGTCTTGGTGGGGTCGGCCTTGGGGAAGTCGGACAGGGATTCGTCCGTGGCGAGACCGATGTCGGCGAAGAACGGATTGATCCTCGCTCCCCAGGGGTCGGGAGTGCCCGAAAGGAATTCCTTCGCCTCGGGGTCCGACCTGAGCCACTGCCAGGTCATTCTCGCGGTGTCGGTATTCGCGAGCTGAACCATGAGACTCATGGGCGGCTGGGACGTCGGTTTCCAGTCCTTGAATTCGGAGTTGAGTTCTTTGAATTCCGGGTCGTGGAAGAGGCTGAGCGGATTGTCCTTGAGGTGCTCGGGTATGTCACGCCGGCCGCGGGTCACATCCTTCTGGTACGAGGAGGTGAGCAGTTTCGCGAGCAGCCTGGGGGTGAGTCTCATCGAGGTGAGCTGCCCCGACCCCGGCAGTTCGACGAAGTAGCCCACCGCGAGACCGCTGACCGCCACGGGCGCGTGCACGACGTCGGGACCGTCCGCCGGTGCCTCGACCGGGTCGACGGTGAAGGCCAGTCCGGGCGAGCCGTCGGCCGGCCGCGAGATCGTGTCCCTGGCCCCGCCCTCACCGCTCTGGCTGAACGCGAACTTCGCGCCGCCGGGGGTCGAGCAGACCGCGGGCTGCCACGACGAGATCGCGTCGGTGACCAGCTCCGAGCCGGTCACCCGGCGCTCCGCCCGGTCGGGCGGGCAGGTGTTGCCGACGGGCAGGAATTCGAGCGGAACGACCATGCGCTGCGCCCAGTTGGAGGCGGAGAGGGGCGACGACTGGAGCGGGTTGCCCGCGCCCGTCGTGCCGTCGATGTCGTGTTCGCCGCGCGGGACGATCACCAGGAAGCAGGAGCGGCCCTTGACGACGCCGCCCCGCGTCACCGGGGCGCCGCAGCCTAGCTGGTCGGCCTCCTGGTCGGTGAGCATCGGGAAGGTGAACTCGCCGGTGCCGTCCGCGTGCGTGACCGCGTACGGCTCCTCGTTGGTGTCCAGGGTGCCGAAGTAGGTCCAGTCCCGGGATCCGGTGGTCCGCCGCTCGCCGTTGGCGGGCTCGAAGGGTACGTACGACTCGCCCTGCCCGTTGTTCACGTACTCCGTCTCCGCCGGGTCGGGCACCGCGCCGATCTGCCTGAGCGATGTCCAGGAGCCGCCCTGCCGTACGCCGCTGCCGCCGAACTGGCACTGCTCGCGCCGGGGTCCCTCGGAGCCGCCCCAGCACTGCATGATCTGGAGGTAGTTGTGCTTGAAGCCGACCGCCGTCCGCTTGCCGCCGGTCCAGCTGACGCGTACGCCCTGGGCCCGGAGCTGCTTGGTCTGGTGAACGGTCACTTCGAGGCCGGAGAAGTCGTCGTACTTCCCCTTCTTGCCGCTCACCGTCACCGCGGAGCCGGCCGGCGCCGCCTCGGCGGAGGTGGTGGCGGGCAGCGGGAGCAGCGCCACCACGAGGGCGGCGAACAGCGCGGCGATTCCTGTCGTCATCCGTATGCGTACGGCCGTGGGCCTGCTCATCGGAAGCCTTCCTTGCGTCGAGTGCGCGCGGCCAGGGCGCGTGCGGTGAGCGGCGGCCCGACGACCACGCCGAGCAGCAGGACCGCGGACAGGGCCATGAGGACGCCGCGCAGGCCGCCGGAATCACCCGAGGCGAGGGTGACGGGGTTGCCCACGACCGTGGAGTCTCCGACGGTTTCGCCGCTGATCAGTTCGCCGGTGTCCGGGTCGATGACGCCGCCGACCGCACTGCCCGCCGTCTCGCCGGAGGCTCCGCCGGCGCCCGTGGCGCCCGCCGTGGACGCGCCTGACGTGCCGGCCGTAGCCGCGCCGCCCGACGGGCCGGGGGTGCCGGCACCCCCGGTGCCGCCGGTGGCCGCGCCACCGGTCCCACCGCCGGAGCCGCCGCCCGACGCGCCGGGCTTCACGGGGGTCTTCTCCTTGGCGCCGGCCGTACCGTCCGCGCACTGCGTCGGCCCGCGCTTGTCGCACGCCTTCGGGTACGGGGCGTTCTCGGCAAGGGTGTTGGAGCCGTCCGCGGAGAAGGTGGGGTTTCGGCACTTCGAGATGTCGGTGCTGCTGGAAGGCGCTCCGGGGATCTTCTTGACCTGCGCGAATCCGGCCTCGACCAGGTTCCTGGGCAGCGGCGAGTAGCCCAGCTCCTCGGCCTGCTGCTGGCCGTCGCAGAGGAAGTAGTTGGCGAAGGTGCCGAGTGTCTTGCCCTTGGCGGTGGTGAAGGGCTGTTCCGTTCTGGTCGGGATGATCATGTAGCTGTAGCTGGAGAGGGTGTATGTGCGGCGGTCGGGCGACCGGTAGACGTTGTCCAGGATCTGCGTCAGATAGTTCGGCGAGGTCTTGTCGTCGTTGATGCGGGCCTTCATCAGGGCCACGGCGACACTCGACGCGGTCGGCTCGACGTAGTACCCGGACGCGTTGAGCATCTTCGCCACCGGGAAGCCGGTCGTGATCGCGTACGAGTACTCGACGTAGGTGATCGCGCCCTCGGCGTGCCCCTGCTTGGTGAAGCCGGAGACGCCGAGCGAACCGGACTTGGCGATGTGCGAGGACCCGGGCACGACGGGGAAGTACGAGGTCATTCCGCACGGCGTGGAGCGGCCGGCCCGGCGGCAGTAGTCGTTCCACAGGCCGCCGTGCTGCTTGGACATCCAGGTGGTCAGCTGGGCCGTCGTACCGGAGCCGTCGGAGCGCACGACCGGTATGACGCGGCGCGCGGGCAGGTTGAGCCCGGGGTTGTCGGCCCGGATCTCCTGGGCGTTCCACATCGTGATCTTCCCGGTGAAGATCTTGGTGACGACGTCGCCGGAGAGCCGCAGATTGGTGACCTTCTTGCCACCGATCTTGAGGTTGTACATGAAGGCGGTGCCGCCCGCGACGATCGGCATGTAGGCGTAGCCGCGCTTGGGCGGGGCGTCCGTGGCCCCGGCCTCGGTCAGCCCGTACGGGATCTCGGAGACGGCGAAGTCGGCGGTGCCGTTCTTGAACTGCTCACGGCCGACCGAGGAGCCCAGCGCCGCGTAGTTGACGGTCATGCCGCTGTTGGAGGCGACGTTGCGGCGCCACTGGTCGAGCGCGTTGGAGCTCCAGGTGGAGCCCGCGCCGCTGATCTTGGTGTACGAGGCCGCCTCGGCGGCCTGCGGGTGGAAGGCGAGCAGCGCGCAGAGCAACGCGGCTACCGCCATGGTGAGTCGGGAGACGGTGGCCGGTCTCACGGGGCACTCCTTCTGGGTGTACGGGGTGGACTCGGCTGCTTGGTATGGGAATCCGGGCCGGAGCCCGGCCGCGTAACGGCGTCGGCGGGGCCCGCGGCGGTGGCGCGGGTCGCGGCGCGGGCGGCGAACCGTGCGGCGTCCTGCCGGGACGCCCGTACCCGCCGGTGTTCCTGACGGCGCGTCAGCTGGCCGGGACCGCGCCCGCCGATGACCCGGGCGATCACGAACAGCAGCAGCACCAGCGCCATCAGCACCGCCGCCGTACCGAAACCGCGCGCGATCATGGTGGGTTCGGGCGACTTGACGAACTCGAAGGTGGCGAGTGGCAGGGAGAGCTGCGGCCCCTCGACCGGGTTGCCGTTGATCTCGGCGGTGAATCCGGCGGTGAGCAGCACCGGCGAGGTCTCGCCGACCCCGCGCGCGGTGCCGAGGATCACGGAGGTCGTCAGACCGGAGCGCGCGGTCGGCAGCACCACATGCCAGACGGTGCGCCAGCGCGACGTACCGAGCGCGTACGCCGCCTCGCGCAGATTGCCCGGCACCAGCCGGATCACCACGTCGGCCGCCCTGATGATGATCGGCAGCATCATCACGGCGAGCGCGAGGGAGGCCGCGAAGCCGGACCGGTCGAAGCCGAGCGCGAGGATGATCGTCGCGTAGATGAACAGACCCGCGACGATCGACGGCAGCGCGGTCATCGCCTCGACGACGGTCCGTACGAACCGGGCGAAGCGGCCCGGCACTTCGTTCAGGAAGACCGCGCAGAGCAGCCCCGTCGGCACTGTGATGGCGAGCGCGACGGTGATCTGCTCCAGGGTGCCGAGGATCGCGTGCAGGATGCCGCCGGTCGTCAGCGGGTCCAGCGGCCCCGCCTCGGCCATGTCCTGGGTGAAGAAGTTCAGATGCGGCAGCGCCTTGCGGCCCTCCCACAGCGTGTAGACGACGACGCACGCGAGCGCCGTGACCATCACCAGGCCGAGGCTCTGTACGACGACGGCTGCGAGCCGGTCGCGTACCGCCGGCCCCGCCTCGTCGAAGGAGACCAACAGACCGTAGAGCAGCAGGAACAGGATGTACGCGACGACCAGGAAGCCGACGGCACCGCTGAACGGCAGCAGCCGGGTGAACATCAGCCCGGCGAGGGACAGGGCGGCGGCAGCGGCGCCCAGCAGCGCGTACACGTCGCTGGCGCGCAGTCGGCTCGGCGCGCGCCGCCGCTCCCCCACCGACGGCGCGCGCCCGGCCGGACCGGGGCCCCCCGGACCCGGGCTGCCCGGCGCGGCCGGTCTCTCCGGCGCGATGGTCATCTGCGGTGTCCCCTCATCGACTTGTTGACTTCTCCCACTCGCCCCGGCCTCATTCGCTCGCCGCTCCGGAGCGGCTGCGGGCGACGATCGAGGAGGCGGCGAAGTTGACGACGAGAGTCATCAGGAAGAGCGCGAAGCCCGCGGCCATCAGGGCCGACATGCCGAACTCGCTCGCCTCGCCGTATCGCAGGGCGATCAGCGCGGCGACCGAACTGGAGCCGCTCCGCAGCACATGCCACTGGATCTCGAAGACCGGCGAGATGATCAGGTACACCCCGATGGTCTCGCCGAGCGCGCGGCCGAGCCCGAGCATCGTGCCGCCGATCATGCCGCCCTTGCCGAACGGCAGGACGACGCTGGAGATCATTCCCCAGCGGGTGGCCCCCAGCGCGAACGCGCCCTCGCGCTCGCCGACCGGCGCCTGCGAGAACACCTCGCGCATCACGGAGCACGCGATCGGAGCCACCATCAGGGCGACGACGACACCCGCGATGAGGGTCGACGAGGTGTAGACGGTCTCCGGCGCGAGCGGGTCGGCCGGATCGGCCCCGGACACCTTGAAGAAGGGGATCCAGCCAAGATAGGTGGCGATCCAGCGGGCGGTGGGCAGGATCTGGCCCTCGAAGAAGAAGAGACCCCACAGGCCGTAGACGACGGACGGCACGGCCGCCATCAGGTCGACGACACCGATCAGCGTCTGCCGCAGCCGGGGCGGCGCGTACTCCGAGATGTAGAGCGCCCCGCCGATCGCCAGCGGTACCGCGACGATGATCGCGACCAGCGCGATCAGCACGGTCCCGACCAGCACCGCGGCGATCCCGAAGCGGCCGGCGTCCGGTTCCCATGCCTCGGTCGTCAGGAACGACCAACCCGCCTTGGAAAGCGCCTGCCAGGCGCGGTACAGCAGGAACCCGCCCACCATGAGCATGACGGCGAGGACCAGCCCGCCCCCGCCACGGGCGACGCCCCGGAAGACACGGTCGGGCAGGCCCGGGTCCGCGTACAGCCTCCGGGGCACATCCGCTTCCGCCCCACTCGCTTTTCTCGTCACGCGCCGACGCTCTCGATACGCGATTGACGCGCGCGCACCGAGATGTGAACGAGGTGTGCCCTAAGGGCAACTTCCGGTAACTTCCACCATCTCCGTGAGCAACGCGTGGAATCTCTGCCAAGCTGCACGGCAGGTCGAGTGCCGCTCGTAGGGACGCGCCGAGACGGCTACCACGCCGCCCTCGGCGTCACGTAATAACCACATCCAGCCGTTACCCCCCGCCGTGTGCTGCACGGCGCCCGCGAGCTCCGCACGACTTCGGCAGAGCGCCTCGAAGGCGCTGCGGCACTGGCCGTACCCGTCGAACGGCTCCGCCGACACCGCGACCACCCGGCCGTTCTGCGCGACCACCCGCCAGCTGTACGCCCCGTCCGCGTCGACGTCTATTCGGCAACGGGCCCCACCCGCGTCCGCTCTGTCGCCACCGTCCACGCCACCGGTGTCCGTCATGTCGATCCCCACCCCCGCCGCCCGATCGGAAAGCGGGGCGGCAGGCGCAACTTATTGAGACGGATGTGACAGAGGACGCCACAAACCCGACAACGCTGTCTAGTTTCATGACGAAGTTGCCCTTAGGCCGCCCGCAGTACACCGGGAGCAAGCCCTTTCTCCCGTGCGGGGCAAGCGAGTTGGGGCTCCGGGCCGGTCCGTCGTCGGCAGCGTCGATGCCTGACGCACCTGTCCCATTAACTTCTACAGTGTTGTAGATTTTGAGCGGTCCACACTTTTGAGCACACCATCGAGCACCAGGAGAAGATCGTGGGAGTTTCCCTCTCCAAAGGCGGCAACGTTTCGCTCAGCAAGGAGGCCCCGGGCCTGACGGCGGTGCTCATCGGCCTGGGCTGGGACGCACGCAGCACGACCGGTGCCGACTTCGACCTCGACGCGAGCGCGCTGCTGGTCAAGGCGGACGGCAAGGTCCCCTCCGACCAGCACTTCATCTTCTACAACAACCTGAAGAGCCCCGACGGTTCGGTCGAGCACACCGGCGACAACCTCACCGGTGAGGGCGAGGGCGACGACGAGTCGGTGAAGGTCAACCTCGCGGGCGTCCCGGCCGAGGTCGACAAGATCGTCTTCCCGGTCTCGATCCACGAGGCGGAGTCGCGCAGCCAGAGCTTCGGCCAGGTCCGCAACGCGTTCATCCGAGTCGTGAACCAGGACGGCGGCGCCGAACTCGCGCGCTACGACCTCACGGAGGACGCCTCCACCGAGACCGCGATGGTCTTCGGCGAGCTGTACCGCAACGGCGCGGAGTGGAAGTTCCGCGCGGTGGGCCAGGGTTACGCCTCCGGCCTGTCGGGCATCGCCACCGACTTCGGCGTGGGCGTCTGACCCGTACACCGATCGACGACGGCGCCGCCGGCCCCGGATCAGCCAACTGGCCCCCGGGACAGGCGGCGCCGTCGCGTCCCGGCTCGTTGCCGTCGAAGACGTGCGAGGTGTCGTCGCCCTGTCGGGGCGTCAGGCGGACGGCGGCAGCTCGCGCAGCGTGGCGGTGTCGATGACCTGGGCCCGGTGAGCGTGGACAGGACGACGCCGCTGGTGCTGATCCCGGTGAGGATCAGCGTGATCGCGCAGGGGAAGCCGGCTGAGGTGCCGATACCGACCAGGACGCGGGCGACGGTCAGCGCCGCCAGGTTCTGGCCGAGGCCGCCGACCACGCCGCCGTGCGGCCGGCGCCGGGGAAACGGAAACCTTGGACGCCGGACACGGCCCCATCGGGAGGTGCGGGGATGAGTTTCCGGCTGGCGGCGTACGCCGTGTGCGTCGAGGACGGGCGCGTGCTGCTCGGCCACCACGTACCGCCGAAGGGCGAGAGCACCTGGACCCTGCCGGGCGGCCGGGTCGAGCACGGGGAGGACCCGTTCGACGCGGTGATCCGGGAGGTCGCCGAGGAGACCGGCTGCGAGGCGGTGGTCGAGCGCCTGCTCGGTGTGGACTCCAGGGTGATCCCGGCTGCCGTCGCGCGAGCGGGAGTCGTGCACCAGAATGTCGGGATCTTCTACCGGGTCCGTATCACCGGCGGCCGGTTGCGGCCCGAACCGAACGGTGAGATCGCCGAGTCCGTCTGGACCCCCGTCGCCGATGTCGCCCGGCTACGCCGGTCCTCGCTGGTCGACGTCGGCCTCGACCTGGCACGGACCGTGCCGGCGACCGGCCATGTCGCCCCCGTACCGGTCGGTGGTCCGATCCAGCACTGAGACCACGTCAGCGGCGCCCACGGAGCGGGTCAGCGTGCGCGTTCGTCGATCAGCGCCGCCAGGCCGTCCAGGATGCGCTGGAGCCCGAACTCCCAGGCCTGATCCTGCCCCTCGGACCGGGCCGCCGACGCGAGGGCCGCCGTGAGCGCCGGGAACGACTCGCCGTGCGTCCGCATCAAGTCCCCCAGGATGGCGCCCGGTTGTGCCTCGGGGTTGCCCACGGGGCCTGCCGCCTGGGCCTGTTGGGTGATCGCGCGTACGTGACCGACCAACAGGACCGCCGCGTCCATCCGTTCGGCGCCGTTCAGCCCCGTACCGTCCAGCGCGGAGGGGCCGCCTGGGCTTCGAACCCACCGTGGTCGAGCCGGCCCCGGCCCTGCGCCAGGGCGGTCAGGCCGTCGACTTCCGCGGCGAGACGCATCTGACCGTGCTGGAGCGGATGGGCCTGATCCCCGCACTGCGCGACCTCCAGACCGGCGGCAGCCCGATCCGCTTCGTCGACGAACGCGGCCGGACACTGCTGCGCCTGCCCGCCGAGTTCGCCGGGGGCGAGATAGAGGTGCTCCGCGGAGACCTGGCCCAACTGCTGTACGAGCGCGGCCTT
This sequence comes from Streptomyces sp. NPDC051217, assembly GCF_044455465.1. Classification (NCBI taxonomy): domain Bacteria; kingdom Bacillati; phylum Actinomycetota; class Actinomycetes; order Kitasatosporales; family Streptomycetaceae; genus Streptomyces; species Streptomyces sp. NPDC051217. Next base: position 247,579 of record NZ_JBITEV010000014.1, on the reverse strand, counting down.
CCCCACACCGAGTACCTCTTCGGCGACTCGATCAGCCGGGCGGACGTGGACACCTGGTCGACGGGCCGGGTCTGCCTCGTCGGCGACGCCGCCTGCGGCGCCACCATCGGCGGCATGGGCTCGGGCACCGCGATGGTCGCCGCCTACGTACTGGCCGTCGAACTCGCGCGAGCCGGCGACGACCACCGGACGGCCTTCACCCGGTACGAGAACAGGCTCCGGAAGTACGCCAAGGGCTGCCAGGCGGGCGGCAATCGCACCGGAGCAAGTTCTTCGCCCCCGCCACCTCGACCGGCATGCGTCTGCGCAACAGCCTGCTGTCCCGTCCGCTGTTCCTGAACGGCATGCTCAAGCTGGGCGAGAGAGTCAGCAGCACCGTCACCCTGCCCGACCATCCGGCGGCGGACCGCGGCCGGATGCCGGCGGGGGACGGTGCCTGACAGGTCCGCGACCTCAGCGCACCAGGCAGGGCCGCTTCGCGTCGAACTCCCAGTCGGGGACGAGATACCGCATCCCGGCGGCGTCGTCGCGCGCGCCCAGCGCCTTCTCCCGGTAGAGCTCGTGGGCCGCGAGAAGCCGGTCCATGTCGATCCGCACCCCGAGGCCGGGAGCGGCGGGGACGGCGATCTCGCCCCCGACGATGCGCGGTGGGGCCGTGGTGAGCCGCTCCAGGCCTTCCTGCCAGATCCAGTGCGTGTCCAGGGCGTTGTAGTCGCCCGGAGCGGCGGCGCCGCAGTGGGTCACCATCGCCAGGGAGATGTCGAAGTGGTTGTTGGAGTGACAGCCCCAGGTCAGACCGCTCGCCTCACAGAGCTGGGCCACACGGACCGAGCCCTGCATGGTCCAGAAGTGCGGGTCGGCCAGCGGGATGGACACCGACTGAAGGGCCAGCGCCTGGGTCAGCTGCCGCCAGTCGGTGGCGACCATGTTGGTGGCCGTCGGCAGACCGGTGGCGCGGCGGAACTCGGCCAGGATCTCCCGCCCGGAGTACCCGTCCTCGGCTCCGCACGGATCCTCCGCGTAGGCGAGCGTGCCGACCAGCGGCGAGCACAGCCCGACCGCCTCGCGCAGCGACCACGCGCCGTTCGGGTCGAGGGTGATCCGGGCCTCGGGGAAGCGTTCCTTGAGGGCGCGTACGGCCTTGACCTCCTCCGCACCCTCAAGGACACCGCCCTTGAGCTTGAAGTCCCGGAAGCCGTACAGGTCGTGGGTGGCCTCGGCCTGGCGGACGATCGCCTCGGGCGTCAGGGCCTCCTCGTGCCGGACGCGGTACCAGTCCTCGGCCGCGTCCGGTTCACGGACGTAACCGAGGTCGGTCCGGTCGGGATCACCGACGTAGAAGAGGTAGCCGAGCACCCGCACGGAGTCGCGCTGCTGCCCGTCGCCGAGCAGCGCCGCGACGGGCACGTCCAGGTGCTGTCCCAGGAGATCGAGGAGCGCCGACTCGACCGCGGTGACGGCGTGGACCGTCGTACGCAGGTCGAAGGTCTGGCCGCCCCTGCCTCCTGAGTCCCGGCCCGCGAACCGGTCCCCGATCTCCCGCAGGACCCGCTTGAAGTCGCCGACCTTCGCGCCGACCACGAGGGATTCGGCGTCCCGCAGCGTCCGGATGATCTTCTCCCCGCCCGGCACCTCGCCGAGCCCGGTCCGTCCCTCGGAGTCCTCGATGATCACGACGTTGCGGGTGAAGTAGGGCCCGTGTGCGCCGGAGAGGTTCAGCTCCATGCTGTCCCGGCCTGCGACCGGGTAGACGGAGAACGCGGTGACGGTCGGCCGGCTTCTCGGGCTCATGCTCGGGCTCGTGTTCATGGTCAGGGAATCCTTACGGACGAGGGTGCCGTGCACCAGGGTCTTGAGGTCTGTCGGTGGCCTCGGAGGGTGAGGATGTCGAGGTCCCGTTCCACCGCGCCAGGACGTCGCGCGGGCGAGGATCGCGGGCGCGTCGGCTTCGGGCGGCCGTTCAGGCGCGTCGTCTTACGGCGCCGACCAGGCTCAGGCCGTCGTCGAGGATCTTCGCCAGGTCGGCGAGGTCCGACGGGCCGGGGTCGGTGAGCGGAGGGCGTACGGGACCGACGGGCAGGCCGCGCAGCCGGGCGGCGGCCTTGACCAGGGCGACGGCGTAGCCGGGCACGCGGTCGCGCAGTTCGACGAACGGTACGTAGAAGTCCCGCAGGAGCTTGTTCGGCGTCGCCTCGTCGCCGTCCCGCAGTGCGGAGAAGAAGGCGTCGGCGATCTCGGGCGCGAAGGCGTGGACGGCGGAGGAGTAGGCGGGAACGCCGACGGTGGCGTACGCGCGCGCCTGGATCTCGGCGGTGGCCGCGCCGTTGAAGAAGAGGAAGCCGTCGGGTGCCGCGAGGGTCAGGCGCTGGAGCCGGTCGAGATCGCTGTGGCCGTCCTTGAGGCCGATGACGGTGGGGATGTCCGCGATCCGGCGAAGGCCCTCGGGGGTGAAGGTGACCGGGCCGCGCTGGTAGGCGATGAGCGGCAGCCGGGTGCCGTCGGCTGTGCGGCGCAACTGCTCGACCAGCCCGTCCTGCGTGGCCTCGACCAGATAGTGCGGCAGCACCAGCAGGGCGTCGGCGCCCGCCTCCTCGGCGATCCGGGCGAACCGCAGCGCCTGCGCCCAGCCGTAGCCGATACCGGCGACCACGGGCAGCCGTCCGTCGGCCACCTCGACCGTGGCGGTGACGACCGCGCGGTACTCGTCCTCGTTCAGCCCGCTGAATTCGCCGGTCCCGCAGGCGGGGAAGACCGCACCGGGCTCGGTGGCCAACTGGGCGGCCAGGTACGCCCGGTAGGCCGCCACGTCGAGACCGCCGTCCTCCTGGAAACTCGTCAGGGGGAAGGACAGCACGCCGCCCGCCATCGCCTCACGCAGCCGCTGCGTCACATCGTCGGTCTCCACGCTCAGCCCTGCCATCGTCCCGGCCCTGCTTTCCCCTGCGAATGCTGTCCACGTATGAGAATGCAGGCTAGAACCATGAACGAGGCAGGTCAAGTGGTCCGTCGCCCGGGGTACTTCACGGCAGCAGTGGCCCGTCGGCGAGCGTGAGGACGGCCTGCCCCGCGATGCCCAGCGCCAGCGAGAGAGCGGCTGCCGCATAGGCGGTGACGGCCGCCGAGCGTCCCAGCACCGCGTGTGCGGCGGCGGGCGCGGCGTCGGTGGTCACGAACAGCGGGCCGAGCCAGCGCAGGTAGTAGAAGAGGGAGGCGACGGTGTTGGCGACGGCGAGGGCGGCGAGCCAGGTGTGGCCGCCGTCGACACTGGCGCTGAAGACCTCCAGTTTGCCGAGGAAGACGCCGGTGGGCGGGGTGCCGACCAGACCGAGGAGACAGACGACGAGTACGGCCGCCAGGCCGGGGCGCGAGCGTGCCAGGCCGCGGTAGTCGGCGAGGAGACGGGCCCGGGGAAGTTCGGTGACGACGGCGAAGGCCCCGAGGTTGGTGACGGTGTAGGCGGCCAGATAGAACAGCAGGCTCTTCTGGGCGAGTTCACTGCGGGTGGCGACGGCGGGAGCCATCAGGAGGTAGCCGACCTGGCTGACGGTGGAGTAGGCGAGCAGGCGTTTGACGGAGGTCTGGAAGAACGCCGCCAGGTTTCCCAGGGTCATGGTGGCCGCGGCGACGATCGCCAGCAGCAGCGGCCAGTTGACGTCGCTGCCGGCGAGTGCCTGGTGGAGGAGGCGGTACGCGGCGATCAGGCCGCCGATCTTGGGGAGGGTGGTGACGTAGGCGGCGACCGGCGCGAGGGCTCCGTCGCCGACGTCGGGCACCCAGAAGTGGGCGGGTACCGCACCGATCTTGAAGAACAGACCGGCCAGGACGCCGACGAGCCCGACGGCGACGAGTCCGTAGGAGGCGTCGGGCAGGGCCTTGCTCAGCCCGGCGTAGTCGGTCGCGTGCCCGGCGCCGTACAGAAGCGCCGTACCGGCGAGCATGGTGGTGCCGAGCAGTGCGCCCAACAGGTAGTACTTCAGGGCGGCTTCGGTACCGCGAGCGTCCTTGGCGAAGGCGGTGAGCGCGTACGCGGGCAGGCCGGCCAGCAGATAGCCGGCGAACAGCATCAGCAGATCGTTGGCGCCGATCATGGCGAGCGTGCCGCCGCCCGACATCAGCAGCAGGACCCAGTACTCGGTCTCGCGCCGGTGGTTCCGTACGGTCTCCACGGACATGCCGATGATCAGCAGCAGCGCGGCGAGGACGATCAGCCGGCCGATGTCGGTGGCCGTGTCCACGGCGAACGAGGCGGAGAAGACGGTCTGTTCGCGGTCGGTGGCCATGGTGACGGCGGTGGCGGTCAGACCGGCCGTACACGCGGTGGCCGCGAGCGCGGCGACGATCCACTGGCGTCGGCGGGGCAGCCAGGAGCCGGTGAGGAGGCCGATGACGGCGGCGCCGAGGAGCGCGATTTCGGGGATGAGGGCCGTGAGGTTCTGGTTCACCGCGCGACCAGTCCGGTCAGGGTGCGGCCGGCCGGCTCGATGACGTCGAGCAGCCAGCGTGGCGCGATGCCGATCACCAGGGCGACGGCGAGCAGGGTCACCGTCGACCACGCCTCGGTGCCTCTGAGGTCCGCGACGCCGCCGGCGGGCATGGCCTCCGGCAGGCGCGGGGTACCGAGGAACATGCGCCGCAGCGCGGTCAGGAACAGGGCCGCGGTGATCACGATGCCGGTCAGCGCGATGGCGGTGGCGATCGTCTGGGAGGCCAGGCTGCCGGTGAAGATCTGGAACTCCGCGATGAAGCCGGAGAAGCCGGGGATACCGAGCGCGGCGAACGCGGCCACGGCCGTGACCGCCGCGAAACGCGGTGTGTGAGCGGCCAGGCCCGAGTAGGCGTCCATCGCGTATGTACGGCCGCGGTCGTACAGCACACCGGTGAGCAGGAACAGGGCGCCGGTGATCAGGCCGTGGCTGACCATCTGGGTGACCGCCCCGGTCACCGCGAGCGAGCGGGCCTGGGCGTCCGTGCCGGCGAGCGTCCCGGCGGCGCCGACGGCGAGGACGACGTAACCCATGTGGTTGACGGAGGTGTACGCGATCATGCGCTTGAAGTCGGTCTGTGCCAGCGCCACCAGCGCCCCGTACACGACCGACACCGCTCCGACGATGACGATGACCAGCGCGTAATGGCGCCAGCTCCCGGGCAGCAACGGCATCGCGATGCGTACGAACCCGTAGGTGCCCATCTTCAGCAGCACCCCGGCCAGGATCGCCGAGCCCGTGGCGGGTGCGTCGGTGTGGGCCGGAGGCAGCCAGGTGTGGAACGGCACGGTCGGGGTCTTGACCGCGAGCCCGACACCGATGGCCAGCAGCACCAGGCCCGCGTAAGTCCCGCGGCCGGCCAGCGGGTTGGCCCGGCTGAGGTCGACGATGTCGAAGGTGTGCGGGTCCGCCGCCAGATACAGACCGATGAAGCCGAGCAGCAGGGCGAGGGAGCCGGTGAAGGTGTAGAGGAAGAACTTCAGCGCGGCGGCGCGGGCGCGTTCACCGTGGCCCCAGCCGGCGATCACGAAGAACATGCCGACGATCGACAGGTCGAAGTAGACGAAGAACAGGATCAGGTCGAGGGCGACGAACAGGCCGACGCAGACGGTCTGGAGGAAGAGGAAGAGGCAGACGTAACCGCGCACCCGTCGCCGCTCGCGCAGCGAGAAGACGGCGACGGCCAGGAACAGCAGACAGGTCAGCGCCACCAGGGGCAGGGACAGGCCGTCCACACCCACGTGGTAGCCGACGCCGGCGCCGGGGATCCAGCGCACCCGTTCCTCGTACCGCATCCCCGCGCCGGTGTCGAACCCCGCCCACAGCGCGACGACCAGGGCCAGATCGGCGGCGGCGGTGCCGGTCCAGATCCAGAGGTACGCCCTGTCCGGGAGGGTGCGCGGCAGGAGCAGCAGCACCGCGCACGCCAGCAGCGGCAGGAATGTGACGACGCTCAGCACAGGGGTTACCTCACCGACAGGATGATCAGGACGAGCACGGCGAAGCCGGCGGCGGCCTGCGCGTAGTACTGGTGCAGCAGTCCGGTCTGCGGGCGGCGCGCCGCGCGGCCCAGGGTCCGGGCGCCGGAGGCGACGGCGCGGACGGCCGCGTCGACGCCGCCGTCGTCCAGGCGGCGGGCGAGGCGCGCCGCCGCGAGGCCGCCCCGGGCGGTCTGTCGTACGGCGCCGTCGATGACGCGGTCGTCGACGACGGCGAGCGCCCTGGCCAGGGCGAGCACGGGACGGACCACGGTGAGTTGTGCGGTCCGTTCCAGGAACAGCCAGTTACGGGCGCATCGCACGGCGGCGCGCGGTACGGGCGCCGGGCGGGACGCCCACCGACGGACCAGCCCCGCGACCGCGAGCGCGACACCGGCGGACAGGGCGAGCTCCCACGCCTCGGGAGACGGCTCACCCTCGGCGCCGAGCAGGCTCCTGAGCCACGAGGCGGGCCCCGGCAGGGCCAGTACGCCGAGGACGGCGGCGGCGGAGGTGAGCCCGAGGAGGGGGACCGGAGTCGTACGGGCGGTGCGGCGGCGGGTACGGCGGCGCTCGCTGTCGTACCCGGCGCCCGGGTCAGGGGGAAGGGCCCCGGGTCCGGGGGGAGCGGGTCGGGAATCCGGGAGGAGGGGGCGGGGGCCCCGGGGGAGCGGGCGGGGATCCGGAGGGAGCGGGCGGGTGACGTACCAGAGGGCCTTGACGCTGTAGACGGCGGCGACGGCCGCCGCCGCGAGCCCCACCACGTACAGGCCCGTTCCCTCGGACCGGGCGGCGGCGAGCACCTCGTCCTTGGCCGCCCACAGGGACAGGGGTGGCAGCCCGGCCAGGGTGAGTGCGCCGACGGTGAAGGCCGCGCCGACCAGCGGGTAGGCGCGGGCCGCTCCGCGCAGGGCCGGCAGTCGCTCGGTGCCCAGCGCCGTCAGCCAGGCCCCGGCGGCCAGGAACAGGCCCGATTTCGTGGCGGCGTGAGCGACGAGCTGGGTGGTGCCCCCGGCCACGCCGTGACTGCCGGCCGCCAGCACGATGAATCCGATCTGGGCGGAAGTGGAGGCCGCGAGCAGTTGCTTGAGGTCGGTCTGGGCGGCGGCGACCACCCCGAGGGCCAATGCGGTCACCACCCCGAACCAGGAGACCAGGGGCCCGGCCCAGCCGGTCGCGGCCAACAGTGGTTCGAGGCGCAGCAGGAGGTAGGCACCGGCGGCGACCATGGTCGCCGAGTGCAGCAGTGCCGACACCGGGCTGGGGCCCTCCATGGCCCGTGACAGCCAGAAGGAGAACGGCAGTTGGGCGGATTTGCCGAGCGCGGCCAGGACGATGCCCGCGGTGATCACGTGCGGCCACGGCGAGAGGGCCTGGGGGAGGCTGTCGAGACGCAGAGTGGTGACACCCCCGGCGAGGGCGGCGCCCGCCGCCACGTACATACCGAGGTCCGCCGTACGGGTGGTCAGGAACGCGACATCGGCGGCAGCCGCCTTCTCGGGCCGCCGCCACCAGTACCCGATGAGCGCCCAGCTGGTGGCGCCCATCACCTCCCAGGCCATCAGGAGCAGCGGCAGCGTGGTGGCCGTGACGGTGACGAGCATGGCTCCGGAGAAGACGAGCATCAGCCCGAAGAAGCGACCGCGGTCGCCGTCGGCGCCGAACTCCCCTGCCGCGAAGGCCAGGACGGCGGTGGTGACCGCGGCGACGGTGACCACCATGACCGCGGACAGACCGTCCACCGCCAGCCCCGCGTCCATCCCCGCGAACAGCGGCGCGCTCACGGCCGGGCGGGTCACCGCGGCGGCGACCGCCAGACCGAGCGTCGCCAGGGCCGCTGTCACAGCGGCGGCGGGGATCCGTCGGTCGTACCGTGGCCCCGTCACGGCGAGCACCGCTCCCACGCCGAGGGGCAGTACGACCAGCGGCCAGAGCACCGCGCTCATCCCCTCAGGTCCTCGGCCATGTCGGTCATGTCGACCTGCCTGGCCCGGTAGATGGCGGTGGTGACGGCGAAGCCCATCGCCATCTCCACCGCCATCGCCACCACGGCGGCGACGACGACCACTTGTCCGCCGGTGGCGGCCGGGGAGAGGAAGGACCAGAAGACCGCGGATGCGACGACGACTCCGCCGATCATCAGCTCGATCCCCATCATGATCATGACGATGGACTGCTGGGAGAGCGCGCCGAACAGTCCGGTCGAGAAGAGTCCGGCGGCGAGGACCAGCAGAAGCTCGAACGTCATCGGCCCACTCCCCCGCCGGCCGGGTCCTCGGCGGGCCGCCGGTCGAGTTCGTCGCCGAAGCGGTCGTAACGGCCCCGCCGGGTGGCGAGCACGATGGCACCGACCATGGTGGCCAGCAGGACGAATCCGAGGGTGACCATGGTGAGCATCTGATCCTCCATGAGCGACATGCCCAACTGGAAGGTGCTGTCCCTCGGCCGCACGCCCGTGCGGCCCGGCCAGGGGACCAGGAAGATCCCGGCGACCAGGGCGGCGAAGACCGTGCCGCTGATGACCGGCGCGCCGCGGGTGTTGTGCCGCATCGACATCGGCGTCAGACCGGCCGGATTCATCATGTACGCGATCATGAACACGGCCATGATCGCCATCTCCATGACCATCATCAGGACGATCACCACACCGAGGTACGGCAGCCCCAGCACGGTCACCACTCCGCCGACGCACACCAGGCAGCCCAGCAGGGAGAAGGTGACCCGGGCCATGGAGTCGAGGGCGAACACCAGAACGCCGCCGGTCAGGGCGAGTACACCGAGAACCCACAGCAGCACGGTGTTCGTCACGCCCATCACGCGCTCCTTCTCCACAGGTCGAGTTGGACGAGGGGTTTTTGTACGAGCGGCTACGGGCTGAGGTTGACGAGGGCCGGTACGAGCGCCTGCACGACCGCCGCGGGCAGGAGCACCACCCAGGCCAGCTCCACGTACCTGTCGGCACGGAGCACCGGCAGCCGCCGCAGCACCCACACCAGCAGGCCCAGCACCAGCACCGTCTTGACCAGCGACCACGCCCAGGCGGGCAGCCCCGGACCGGCGCCGCCGCCCAGGAACAGCGGAACCGCCATCGCGGCCCCGGCCGCCAGCCACAGCCACCGCCCGGCTTGGAGCAGCAGCCGGTCCACGCCGGAGGTCTCGCCCAGCACACCGTCGGCGATGTCGCGCCCGGCCGGATACGCGAACGGGCCGAGGAAGCTGAAGGCCAGCACCCCCGCCAGATAGACGGCGAAGGCGAACGGCATCCACACCCCGTACCACAGGCCGTACTGCGCACCGGCGATCTCGGTGACGCGCAGGGACTGGGCGCCGGTGGCGGTCGAGATCAGCGCGAACATCAGGGGCAGTTCGTACGCCAGCCCCTGCGCGAGGAAGCGATAACCGCCGACCAGGGAGAACGCCGCGTTCGGGCCCCAGCCGGCCAGCCACAGCCCGGCCCAGGTCAGCACCTCCATGGCGTTGAACCACACCACCCCCACCGACAGGTCGGCGACCACGTGGTTCCCGAAGGGGATCACCAGCGTGGACAGCACCGCCGCCACCGGCACGGTGACCACACCCAGGCGCCACAGGAGCCGGTCCGACGCGGGGAGCCGCCGGGGCCCCGCGACCAGGGCACGCGGCACGGCGAGCAACGGCCTCAGCGGACCGGTGGGGGTGACGGCCCGTCCGGCGCCCCGGTCGTCCAGCGCCGCGTTGCCGGCCACGGCCAGTACGGCGAAGCCGAGCAGGAGGGCCGGGGCCACCGGCAGCGTCCACCACGCTCCCGCCTCAACCACGCGCCACCTCCGGGCGGCTGACGGCCAGTTCGTCCGGGTCCGGGTCGAGGCTCGCGACGACAAGGCGGGCCGCGGCCAGTTCGCTGCCCTCCAGCAGCCGGGGCAGCAGGCCGGCCAGCGCCGCCGACGGCGGCCGTTCCGTGTCCCACCGGCCTCGGGGACTCTCCTCCGCCACGGGGTCGAGAGGGGTGGTGGTGTCGTCCAGCCGCCGCATGTCGTCCACGGTGTCCGAGAGCCACTGACGGTAGCGGGCCGGTACGTCCCCGCCCGCCCGCGCGGCGGGTCCGCTCACGCCCGCGGCGCGTGCGTCGGCGGCGGTCAGCGGGCCGATGCCCCGGGTCAGCCGGTACAGGGTCCGTGACCGCCCGACGCGCCGCGCGAGGCGCACCGTCCGGGGCAGCACCGCCTTCGCGGGTGCCCGCTCCAGCAGGTCGTCGCGGAGCCGCCGGGCCGTCACGGCCTCGGCGGGCCAGCCCGCCACCGCCAACAACCGGCCCAGACTGTCCAGATGGGCCGCCGCACGCCGGCGGGCGGCCTCCGCCACGGGCACCGGTTCGCCCGCCGAGGCCTGGATCCAGGGCCGGCTCCAGTACGGACCGGCGGGGCCGCTCTCGTACGGTTCGCCGAGCCGTGCCCGCTGGATGACGTCGCCCTGTAGCACCACGCGGACGACCAGTCCGGCCGGCCAGTCGGCCAGGAACGGCCCGAGCGACACATGCAGCCGGTCCAGAGTCAGCCCGTCACGGTCCTCGCCCGGCCCGGCCATGGGCAGGCCGCCGTGGCCCCCCGGGTCCCCCGCCCCGGAGTGACCTCGCTCCGTCTCCCCCAGCCGGGCCCGCCCCGCGTCGAGGAGCGATGCCACCTCCGCGGCCGCCTCCACCCGCAGGCGTACGCGGGGACGGGGCATGTCGTCCCACAACCGGTCCGGTCCGGATTCCAGCACCGGGCAGTCGGGGCCCGCCACGAGCAGCAGGCCGGCTCCGGCCGGCGTCGACGCCACCGCCCAGCCCCGGCACCGCAGTTCCCTCTCGGCGGCCAGTCGCACCGGCGTACCGCCGGGCATCGTCACCACCAGCACGCTCGGCCGGAGGGCCGCCGCGCGTACGAGGAAGTCCGTCAGGCCCATCGCAACGCCCCCTCCCGCCAGGCGTAGACGACTCCGCTGAGCAGAACACCGAGGAAGACGAACATCTCGATCACCGCCGTGGGCCCCATCACGGAGATGACGAGCGTCCACGGATACATGAAGACCATCTCCATGTCGAAGGCGAGGAAGAGCATCGTGACCGTGTACCAGCGCATATGAAAGCGGCTGACCGCGTGCTCGGTGGGCTCGTGCCCGGACCCGAACGGCTGTGCGGCCAAGGGCTCGTGCGAGACGCGCAGTGCCTGAGCGGCGCCGTAGACACCGGCCACGGCCAGCAGGGCGAGGGCCAGCAGGGACAGTGCGGCCGTAAAGCCGTTCATTCACCCACGCCTTCCCCGTTCGCCGGTGTCCGCCCTTGGGGCACTACGGCTACGGTGCCCGAGCCACCCGCACCAGGCGCGACAGCGTGCGGCGGCAGACGGGTGAAACGAGGCGGGAAGGGTGCCGGCCCTCAGTCACGAAGACACCGCCAGAACCGCGATGAGCGGCAGCGCGAGGGTGAACCCCCCTAGAAACAATGGGTTGTTGATCGACTTGTCGAGCGCCCGGAACGCCGCCACGAAAGTACGGTCGTCGACCTCGCTCAGACCGGGCATGACCGCGTTCGACCAGCTCGCGAAAACACCCGCCATCAGCCCGGTCGTCATGATCGCCGGAATCAGCGTCACGGTTTTCAGGACGTCGCTCTCGGTGCGCGGCCGGCGCTGGGTGTCGTTTGTCATGTTTTCGAGTACAGCGGCGGCCATGCGAGCGGACCATACGCGTGCGTCTCAGGCCCATGCGCCGGCGTCCAACGGCTCTGCCACTGTCGTCACCGCTCACGTGGCGACGGGAAACCCCGCCGTACGGAAGACCCGCCGCCCCTCGTCCACCGCGAACACCTCGCAGCCGTCCCTCGACGCGGCCCAGTCGACGCCCTCCGTGCCCATCGCGAACGCCGCCGTCGCGGTGGCGTCCGCCTCGGTCAGTGACGGGGCCACGACGGTCAGGCTGAGCAGGGCGGTGACCGGGCGGCCGGTGCGGCCGTCGAGGATGTGGTCGCCGCGTTCGTACCGGGCGGAGGTGGCCACCGCGCCCTCGGTGATCTCCAGTACCGCGCACAGCCGGTCGGCGCGTTCGGGGTGCCGTACGCCGACCCGCCAGGGCCCGCCCGCCGCGACGACATCACCGCCCGCGTTCACGCAGAACCGCGTGGCCCCCGCGGCCGACAGCAGTTCCGCCGCCCGCTGCACCGACCAGCCCTTCACCACCGCACAGGGGTCGAGGCCGCGGCCGGGCAGGCGCACGTCGAAGGCGCCACGGGTCGCGACCCGGTAGTGCTCGCACAGGCCGAGGATCTCCGACAGCTCGGGGCTGAGATCCTCGGCCCGCAACTCACCCCGGTCCAGCCGCGACACCTCGCTGTCGGCCCTGAACGGGCTGAATCTCAGGTTGACTTGGCGCAGCCACGCGAACACCTCGGCCGCCGCGGCCTGCGGGTCGGCGGCCCCGTCGTCGACGCGCACCGAGACGGGAAAGCCCATGACGTGCTCAACCCGCCGCACCTCAGGCGCCGTTCGCGTCGATCGCGGCCTGTAGGGACTCCCGGTACCCGTCGCTGGTGATGGTGGCGCCGGTGACCGTGTCGATGTCGGCGCTCTGCGCGGAGAGCGTGGACTCGATCAGCCGCGGCACGGCGGCCGTGGTCTGCGGATGGTTGGGCTGTCGCAGCAGGCGTACGGCGCTGATCTCGTCGCCCTCGAAGACCACTTCGACCTGCACAGGGCCCTTCTCGGTGTTGACGGTGGGGCCCTGGACGGTCTTCGCCGGGGTGGAGCCGGGCGACGGCTCCGAACCGGGCGACGTGGCAGACGGCGCCGGCGGCGGCGGGGCGGCGTCGACGGATGTCGTCGTACCGAGGGACGGTTCGTAGCGCCACAACGGGATCAGCGCGGCGGCGGTGAGCGCCAGGACGGGCAGGACTCGCTTCATCGTGTTCCTTCCCCCACTCTCTATCCGGCCAGGCTGAAGCGCTCGGCGTGGATCTGTTGCCTGGGCACGCCCAGTTGGCGCAGGGTGCGCAGCACCGCGGTGGTCATGCCGGGCGGTCCGCAGACGTAGACGTCCCGCTCGGTCACGTCCGGTACGAGCAGTGCGAGCTCGTGCGGGGCCAGCTTGTCCGGGGTGGACGGTCCGGTGATCAGGTGCAGTTGGGCGCCCTTGGCGTGGGCCAGTCCGGTCAACTCCTCGTACAGGACGGCGTCCTGGTCGGTGGCCACCCGGTAGATGAGTACGACATGGCCGTGCAGTTCTTCGAGGAGCGCGCGGACAGGGGTGATGCCGACGCCCCCAGCGACGAGCAGGGTGTCCGGGCGGGTGCGGTGCATCGTGGTGAAGGCGCCGTACGGGCCCTCGGCGAACACCCTGGTTCCCACCTTGAGTTGACGCAGCGCCGCCGTGCCGTCGCCCGCGGTCTTCGCGGTGAGCCTGAGCCGCGTGCCGTCGGGGGCCGCCGAGAGCGAGAAGGGGTTCGCCTGCCACCAGCGGTCCCTGGTCAGGAACCTCCAGAGGAAGAACTGGCCGGCGCGGGCGGGCAGCCGGTCCAGGTCCCGGCCCGATATGTAGATCGATACGACGCGGTCGGACTCGGGCACGACGGCCGTCACCCGCAGTCGGTGGCGCAGGTTGCGCCGGAGCGGAAGCACCACGCGGCCGGCGAGGACCGACCCGAGGGCGGCGCCCCACAGTGTGTACCAGTACGCCGTGGCGGTCGGCGACGCGGTGAACGTCGAGCCCGCGGCGACCTGGTGGGTGAAGGCCAGCACCACCGCGAGGTAGGTGTACAGGTGAATGAAGTGCCATGTCTCGTACGCCAGTCGGCGACGGGCGAAGCGCGCCGAGACGGCGCCGACCATGATGATCAGGGCCAGTGCGACGACGGCCCGCAGCACTCCCTCGACGGTCTGCGCGAGGTCGACGAGCTGGTCGACAGGGCCCATGGACGTTCCCTGGGCGTAGCCGAAGACGATGAACACCCCGTGCGCGAGCAGCAGCCACAGGAGGCCGAAGCCGACCCAGCGGTGCCAGGAGGTCAGCCGGTCCATGCCGATGCGGCGGTCGAAGAACGGGAGCCGGGCGACGAGCAGCAGTTGGAAGGCCATCAGCAGGGCGGCGTAGAGCCCGGCCAGGCGCCCCATCAGGATGAGGGCGTTCGAGGCGAACCCTGCCTGGAGGAAGAACCCGGTCACCACGGCGACGTTCGCCGCGAGCAGGGCGTACAGCCCGGCGCGGGCAACAGCCTTGGGGCGGACCGCCGGTGGGGGCGGCTGAACACGGTGAAGGGTCGTCACGGACGGCAACTCCTTGATCGGCGCCTGGGGACTCCGAGCCTGCCTGCCGGGAGCTGTCGTTTTCCTGTCGCCGAACTTTCAAGTGCTTATCGATGTGGCTGCCGGGCCGTCGGGTCGTAGGGCGGCGGCAGCCGCGTACAGCACTATGGGCGGGTGGAAAAAGTGCGCCTTCTCGTCGTCGACGACGACCCGCCCATCGCCGACCTCGTGGCGACGGTCGCCCGCTACGAGGGGTGGGAGGCGATGACCGCGCACTCCGGCGAGGACGCGTTGCTCCGGGCCGCGGAGTTCCGGCCGGACATCGTGGTGCTCGATCTGATGCTCCCGGGCCTGGACGGCTTCGCCGTGCTGGACCGGCTGCGGTCGTCCGGGACGATGGTGCCGGTCGTGTTCCTCACCGCGCGGGACGGCGTCTTCGACCGGGTCGCGGGCCTGACCCGGGGCGGCGACGACTATCTGGTCAAGCCGTTCGCCGTCGAGGAGTTGATGGCCCGGCTGCGGACCGTGCTGCGCCGTAGCGCCGGGCCGGGCTTCCAGCGCTCCGTACTGCGCGTGGCGGATCTGACGATGGACGAGGACACCCGCGAGGTACGTCTCGGCGACCGGCTCCTCACGCTCACCCCCACCGAGTACGAGGTGCTGCGCTATCTGATGCGCAAGTCGCCGACCGTACTGACGAAGGCTCAGATCCTCGACCATGTCTGGGAGTACGGCTTCGGGGGCCGCTCCAACGTCGTGGAGCTGGTCATCAGCCGGCTGCGCCGCAAACTCGACGAGCCGGACGACGGAGGTGCGCCGCTGATCCACACCGTGCGGGGCGTCGGGTACGTGGTGCGGCAGGTCGCCGAATGACCGGCCGTCTCACGCGGACGTACCGCAGGCTGCGCCTGGGCACCCGCCTCGCACTGGGGCTCGGCGTGCTCACGCTGGCCGTGTTCGCCGCCGTCGGCACCGCCCTGTCGACGTATATGCGGGACTATCTGGAGCACCAGCTGAACGACCAGATGGCGCTGGTCCAGGGCACCCAGGCCAAGGACGCCGCGGCGCACTGGACGGTGGAGCGCCAGCCGTACTACCGCTGGTACACCGCGGTGTACGACGTCACGGACGACCACGCGGTGCTGCGCAGGCCCAGCGCCGTACCGGCGGACGCCGGAAAGCTCTCCGCCGTCGCCGAGGTACAGCGCGACTCGGGGGCGAAGGAGGTCTTCCGCACCGCGTACATCGAGGGGCAGGGCGAGTACCGGCTGCGTGCCTGTGAGGTCAGCCCCGGGGTGGTCCTGGTCACCGCGGCGCCCATGCAGAACATCGAGGAGACCATGGACCAGCTGGTCACGGTCCAGGTCGTCGGCTTCTCGCTCGCTCTGGTCGGACTTGTGGTGCTGGGCCGTTCGCTGCTGCGGCGCGGACTCAAACCGCTCAGCGACATGGCACACACGGCCCGCGGGATCACCTCGCACGACTTCACCGACTCGGCACGGCTGCCGGTACGCGTCGACTCCGGCGACGGCGGCCCGGAGGTCGAGGAGTTGCGCACCGCGTTCAACACCATGCTGGAGCACATCGACGACTCGCTCGCCGTGCGCACCGAGGCGGAACAGCGCCTGCGCCGGTTCGTGGCGGACGCGTCGCACGAGCTGCGTACGCCGCTGATGTCGGTGCGCGGCTACGCGGACCTGTTCCAGTACGCGGCCGCCAACGAGCCCGCCGAACGGGACAGGCACCTGGCACGTCTGCGCGCCGAGGCGGCCAGGATGGGTCTCCTCCTGGACGACCTGCTGCTGCTCGCGCGCCTGGACGCCGCCGATGTGGAGGCACCGCTGCGGCTGGAGGAGACGGATCCGGCGGAGCTGCTGAACCAGGCGGCGGACGCGTTCCGCGCGGGCCGACCGGAGCACCCGCTGACCGTGAGGGTCGACGGCGGCCCGGTACGGATGCGGCTCGACCCCCTGCGTATCCGGCAGGTCCTGGACAACCTGCTGACCAACGCGGCCGTGCACACCCCCGCGGGCACACGGGTGTCGCTGGAGCTGGCCCTCTCCCCCGGCGCCGGGGTGGTACGCGTCGCCGACTCCGGCCCGGGAATTCCGGCCGACGACCACGAGCGGGTCTTCGACCGCTTCTACCGCCTCGACAAGTCCCGCACCCGCGACCGCGGCGGCAGCGGCCTGGGCCTCGCGGTGGCACGGTCGCTGATACAGGCGCACAACGGCACGATCGAGCTGGCCAGCCACCCGGGGTCGACGGTCTTCACCCTCCGGATCCCGCGCTGAGGGACCTAAGTCTTCTTTGACAGACTCAGGGGCGGCCCAGGAGCTTGATGACCTCCGCGAACGCCGCCATGTGCGGCTCCAGCACGCTGATGTACGTGATGCCGAACTGCTCGCGATAGCGCTCCAGCCGGTCCGCGATCTCCCGCGGCGACCCGATCAGCACACCGGGCAGCTGGGTGAGCCTGTCGTCCGGGAAGCCGCTGGCCCGGCGGACGACGGCGAGGTCGGCGGTGGCCGGGCTGCCGGCCACCGCGGCGACGAAGAGGTTCAGCTCGATCTCGGAGAACCGCTCGCCGGCGCCCTCCCGCAGGATTTCGACGCGGCGGGCCAGCGCGTCCTCGGGGGCCATGTTCGCCGTCACCCCGGCCATGATGGAGAAGCTGAAGATGTCGGCCTCCCGGCCGGCGAAGCGCAGCATGCGGTCACCGGCGCCGCCCAGCAGGATCGGCGGCCGTGGCGCGTCGGCTTCGGCGGCGAGCAGGGCTCGTGTCGCCGCGAGGGTCTCCGCCAGTTTGCTCAGCCGCTCGCCGCCTGTGCCGAAGGGCAGCCCGACGGCCTCGAACTCGGCCGGGACGTAGCCGGCGCCGAGACCCAGTTCGAGGCGGCCGTCGGTCAGGCGGTGCACGTCGGCGACGTCCCGGGCGAGGTAGGCGGGGCTTGCGATGCCGGCGTTGAGCACGAACGTGCCCAGCCGCATTCTCGTGACGTCGGCCGCCGACACCAGCGCCGGGAAGGGCGCGGCCGTGCCGAGGTGATCGGCGACCTGGAGCACGTCGTATCCCAGGTCCGCCGCCTCGCGGACCCGGGCGTGCCAGGAGGACCGTGAGCCGACGGTGAGGAGACTGACGCCGAAGCGGAACGGGCGAGGGGACTGGGACATCGCTGTCCTCCGTACTTGAGTCGCGTTCGTACTGAGTCGCGTTCGTACTTGAGTCGCGTTCGTACTTGGGCCGTGTCGCCGGTCAGGTGAGAGGCTGCTCGGTCCAGATCGTTTTTCCGCGGAGGCCGTAACGGCTGCCCCAGCGCGTCGTGCACTGGGCGACGATGAAAAGGCCCCGGCCTCCCTCGTCGGTGGCGTTCGCCCGGATCAGTCGCGGCTGCGTATTGCTGGAATCGGTGACCTCGCAGATGAGGACGTTGTCACGGATGAGGCGCACTCCGACCGGTCCGCCGGTGTACCGGACCGCGTTGGTGACAAGCTCGCTGACCACGAGTTCGGTGTCCAGAGCCTGGTCCTCCAGCCCCCACACCATGAGTTGATCCATGATGTCCCGTCGGGCGAGCGCCACCGAGTCAGGTTCGGCCGGATACTCCCAGCTCGCCACGGAGTCCGGGGGGACGGCGCGGGTCCGGGCGAGCAGGAAGGCGATGTCGTCGCCCGTGGGCTTGCTGCCGAGATCGCTGAGCAGTGAATTGCCCATCGCCTCCAGCGAGCGGCCCGGGTCGTTGAGGGAGTCGAGCCGGGAGCGGAGACGGTCCATGCCGGCCTCGGAATCCTGGTGGTCCGGTTCCAGCAAACCGTTCGTGTAGAGCACCAGTACGCTGCCGGGTTCGAGTTCCACGGTTTTGGACTCGAAGGGCACACCTCCCACGCCGAGCGGCGGGCCGGGCAGGACATCGATGAATTCCGTCGAGCCGCCGGGGTGCATCGCGACCGCGGGTAGCTGGCCGGCGCTCGCGAGCGTGCACTGGCGGGTGAGCGGGTCGTAGATGGCGTAGAGGCAGGTGGCGCCGACCGGATTCTGGTCGGTGGGCGCTTCCGCACCGAGGCGCTGAACGAGTTCGTCGACGTGCGCGAGAAGTTCCGCGGGGTCCAGTTCCAGATCCGCGAGAGTCTGTATGGCCGTGCGCAGGCGCCCCATCGTGGCGGTGGCGGAGAGGCCGTGGCCGACGACGTCGCCGATCACCAGGGCGACTCTGAGAGAGGGCAGCGTGATCACGTCGAACCAGTCCCCCCGGATGCCGGCCCCCCTGCCCGCCGGCCGGTAGATCCCCACGGTGGACACCGCGTCGGAGGACGTCGTCGCACTGGGCAGCAGCCGCTCCTGAAGCGTGACCGCCGCTCGCTGTTCACGGTTGTGGCGGCGGGCGTTGTCGATGCCGAGAGCGGCCCTGGAGGCGATTTCCGCCAGGAGTTTCCTCTCGTCCTCCTGAAAGGCCGCCGGGTCTTCGTCACGCCATACGGAGAGGGTGCCCAGGATGAGATCGCGCGCGATCAGCGGTGCCACCGTCACCGAATACGCGAAAGGCGGGACGAGTTGCTCCACGAGGTCGTCGTCGCCGAGAGCCGACACGACGGAGGCGCGATCCAGGGTGATGACCTCACCCATCTGGATCTCCCGTAGTGGCGTGCTGTCGGGCAGGACCGGATACGGCGCCCCCGGCATGAGGACCTTTCCCAGCCACGCTCCCGACGCCGAGGAAATGGCCGACCGCAGCAGATGTGGCCTGCCGCCGCCCACCATGCGCGGCGGCTCGTCGCCGACGACCACGGCTTCCGCGAGGTCGACGGTGACGAGATCGCCCAGATCGGGCACCAGCAGATCCGCCAACTCCTGTGCGGTCTCGCTTACTTCCAGGGACGATCCGATGCGAACAGAAGCATCGTGAACCCTGCTGAGACGTCGACGCCTGTCCTGCCATCTCCGGGCTTCGGGTCCACTCGTCGTGTGTTCGGCGAGGTCGCCGACGGCGACGTCGATCTCCCTCTGCGCGTGCGGCCCTTCCAGCATGGTCTCAATCTCTTCCCGGCTCCTCGCCGACGCGGTCCGCGCCGCCACCACCACGCACTCCGCGACGCCTGCCACCGGAACGACCCGGAATGCGATCTCCGCGGGGCGACTGTCCTCTTGTCGCAGATATGCGGTGTGTACTCCAGGGGTGCGCGGCTTGGGCCGTGCATCCGTGTCATACCCGGATTCCTCGGTCAGGAATTCATCGATCGAGTGGCCGCGAATATCCTCCGCGGCCCGGCCGATGAGTTCCGACGCCGCCCGCGAGCACCAGAAGATCAGACCGTCGCGCCGGATCGCGACGACTGCCGGAGTTCCCTTTTCCGTCACCTCACGCGGCGTCATTCTTGGCACCTCTTCGTGTGCGCTGGGCCGCCCAGACGACTTTTCCGTTCGTTGTACGGCGGAATCCCCAGCTGTCGGCCGAGCGAGCGACGATCAGAAGCCCGAACCCGTTCTCGTCCGGGGGCCCGGCCTGGCGTGGACGGGGTGAACCGGGTCCCGCGTCGGAGACCTCGCAGAGCAGGACGTCGTGGAGGACCAGGCGCAGCTCGATGGGCGGCACGGCGTGTGTGAGCGCGTTGGCGAGCAGTTCGTCCACGATCTGCTCGGTCGTCGCCACCAGGTCGTGCAGCCCCCAGGTCCGCAGCTGGGACGCGACTGTCGAGCGGGCCCGGGAGACGGCCGCGGGGTCGTTCGGTATGTCCCAGGAGACCACGTGGTCGGCGCTCACATCGCTGCACCGGGCCACCAGGAGGGTGGCGTCGTCGGTGAGCGTGCTCGTGTCAGCGATTCCCAGCGCGGCTTCGCAGAGTTCGCGCAGCGGGGCCAGGGGCGGTGTGAGTGCGCCCGCGAGGCGGTTCATTCCGACGTCGATGTCGTCGTCGCGCGTCTCGACCAGGCCATCGGTGTAGAAGGCGATGGTGCTCCCGTCGGGGAAGTCGATCTCGGCGGACTCGAAGGAGTTGACGCCCAGTCCCAGGGGCGTGCCGGTTGGGATGTCGGGGAATGCGGCGCCGTCCGCCGGGTCGACGACCACCGGAGGAGGGTGCCCGGCACTGGCGATTTCCAGCCGACGGCGGATCGGGTCGTGAACGGCGTACAGGCAGGTGGCTCCGATGGCGGTCGGGCCGAGCCCCTCCGCGCCTTCCTGGTTGAGGCGTACGACGGTACGGTCCAGGCGCGCCAGCAGTTCGCTCGGCGGCAGGTCCATCTCCGCGAGGGTCTGCACCGCCGTACGGAGCCGGCCCATGGTGGCCGCGGCGTTGATCCCGTGCCCCACCACGTCGCCGATGACCAGGGCGGTCCGGGCGCCGCTCAGGTGGATCACGTCGAACCAGTCGCCCCCGACCTTGCTGGCCATGTCCGCCGGCAGGTACCGCGCGTCGACCTCCATGGTGCTGCTTCCCACGAGGCGCTGCGGGAGCAGATGCCGTTGCAGGGCAAGGGCCGCGTCCGCCTCACGGGCGTATCTGCGGGCGTTGTCCAGGCTCAGCGACGCGCGTGCGATCAGTTCGTTCGCCAGCCAGAGGTCGTCCGCGTCGAACGGCGTCGGGTTGTCGTTGCGGACGAACACGACCACACCGAGCACGGCGCCGCGCGCTTCGATCGGAACGACGATCAGGGAGTGCATGCCGGTCTCGCGGATGACCCTGGCGCGCTGCGGGTCCTGTTCGAGCCAGTTGCCGGGCGTCATGTCCAGGACGCGTTCCATGATGGGGCGGCCGGACGACAGGGCCTTCGTGAAGGGGGACGACGGGGGAACGAACACGGGTTCGGCGGGGTCGAAGAGCGATTCCGGAGTTCCCTGGTGGATCGAGGCCACACCGGCGCGGCGGAAGACCGGTATCCGGCCGTCGTCCATTCCGAGCCGTTCGAGCGGTTCGCCGCCCAGAGGCACGGTGTCGACGAGGTCGACGGTGACGTAGTCGGCAAGCCGGGAGACCGCGTAATCGGCGAGTTCCTGCGCGGTGCGCATCACGTCCAGGGTGGTGCCGATCTTCTTGCCGGCCTCGCTGAGGGTGTCCAGGTGCTCCCGGTTGCGCCGTGCGCCGGTGACATCGGAGCGCAGGCCGCAGATGCCGAGCGGGGTGCCGTCGCCCCTCTCCAAGCGGAACAGCGAGATGGAGTACGTGTGACTCCGGTCCAGATCGTCCGGTATGCGCCTGGTGTACTCGTAGTCGAGGGCCGGACGGCCGGTTCGCAGGACGTCCTTCATCAACGACTCGAAGGACACCACGTCGAGCGCGTCGCCCAGCACTTCCTTGATGCTCCGTCCCACCCACTGGTCCCGGGGGATCCCGCTCTCGGATTCGAGCGCCTCATTGACCCAGAGGTAGCGCAGCCCCGTGTCCCAGATGGCCGTGGCCACCGGTGAGTACGTGACGACCGCGGCGGACACCGCCGCGTTCCACGCCGCCTGGGCGTTCGTCTGCGCGTTCGCCGCGACGACCAGCCACCCGTTCGGACGACCGTCGCCGGGCCCGGTCAGCGGTGAGACCCGGACCTCCAGGGACAGAGTGCCGCGCTCCCGGTGCCGGAACTTCAGCCGTCCCGACCAGTCCCCGCCCGTCGCGCGGTTCCGCTCCACCACGTCCGCCGCCACGGCCACGCCGTCCTCGGACGCGTCCAGCAGAAGGGCTCCCTGGCGGCCGACGACCTCGCCCGCCGAGTAGCCCAGCAGCCGCTGAGCGTGGCCCGACCACCCCGTAATGGCGCCCGCCTTGTCGAGCACCGCCACAGCGGCCTCGGCCATCACCGCGGTCGCACCGCTGGTCGAATCCTGTGCAGACGTCATCCCGTGCCTTCCGGAGCCGGTGCCGTTACCGGCGGCGAGAAGAGCGGGCACACCGAGCACCCCAGGGCCCGCTTCGGGCCATGTCGCGACGGCCTCGGATTCGGCTCGCTCATTTCTTCGAAAGCCTCGGCCGCCGATCAACCGATACTCAATCTTCGAGCCTAGGACAGGTCGGACCGGCTGGCGAATGGTCCGGTGACGGCGCTCGATGGACCCTTTGTCCCCGCGATTCGGCGTCGAAGGCCAGTTGTCGTGCCGCTGTTCAGCGCGGGCCGGACCGCCGTGCCTGGCGGGTGGCGGCTCGTGGGTCGCCGTCGACGGGCCGGCCGTGGCCGGGCAGGAGTCGCGTCACGTCGGTCAGCTCGTCCACGCGGTCGAGGGCGGCCAGGGCCGCGCCGCTGTCGTGGGTGAAGCCCCGGCAGACCAGGGAGGGGCCGGTGCGGCCGGTCAGGCCGTCGTGGGTGACCAGGGCGTCGCCGGTGAAGAGCAGGCCACGCTCGGGGAACAGGTACGCGGTGCTGCCCGGGGTATGGCCGGGCAGCGCGACGGCCCGCGGCGCACCGGGCACATCCTCCAGCCGCCGATCGGCCCCGAAGACACGGACACCGGGCACGGCGGGCGCCGTGAAGGCTCCCTTGCGGGCGAGGTGCAGCGGGGTGGTGATCGCGGCGGGGCGACGCAGCAGGTAGGGCAGCATGGAACGCTCCGGCCTGGCATGACGCAGAGCGCTGCGCGGACCGTCGCGAAGGATGGCGGCGTCCTGCTGATGGACCCAGATGTCCGCCCCGGCCTGTTGAAGAGGGTGGGCCAGGCCGGTGTGGTCGGGGTGGCCGTGGGTGAGGAGTACGGCGCGAATGTCGGCCAGGGAGCGGCCCGAGGCGGCCAGGTGCGCGTTCAGCTGCCCGAGGTGGGCCGGCAGCCCCGCATCGACGAGCACCAGGCCGTCGGGGTCCTCGACGAGGTAGAAGTTGACGACGCGGTCGCCGAGCCGGTCGACGCCCGGAGCGACACTCCGGGGCGAGCGGGGAGCGGTGCGGGGCATACGGACCTCCGGCGTCGCGGGCGGACCACACTTTCGTTACAGTCGACTGTAATGTATCTGGAAGGGAGGTGCCCCGTGGCGCCTGATACTCCGCGCAGGCCGTACGACGCCGGCCGCCGGCAGCAGGCCGCGCGCCGCAACCGGGCCGCGATGCTGGCGGCGTGCCGGGACCTGCTCTTCGTCGACGGATATCAGGCCACCACCGTCCGCGCGGTCGCCGAGCGCGCCGGGGTCTCTCCCGAGACGCTCTACAAGGCGTTCGGCGGCAAGCCCGGACTGGTCAAGGCGCTGTGGGACATCACCCTGGCCGGAGACGACGAACCCCTGGCCATGGCCGAGCGCCCCCAGCTCGGGGAGGTCTGGGAAACCCGCGATCCGCACGCCAAGCTCCGGCTCTACGCGACGTTCGTCCGGGGCGTCCACGAACGGCTCGCGCCACTGTTCGCGCTGCTCACCCGGGCGGGCCCCGAGGTCGGGGAGGTGCTGGCGGTCAGCGAGCGGGAACGAATGACCGGCGTCACCGCCTTCGTCGCCCATCTCGCCGACACGGCCGTCCTGCGGCCGGGCTCCGACACCGCCCACCTCGCCGACGCCTGCTGGGCCCTGACCGGGCCGCAGCTCTTCACCCAGCTCACCGCCGACCGGGACTGGCACCCCGGCACCTACGAGACCTGGCTGACCTCCGTGCTCACCACCACGCTTCTGAAGCCGTCCTGAGCGGCCATACGATTAGATGGTGCGGGCTCACTTGAGCGCAGAGTCATCACTGGGCATATACATGTGTCCTTGATCACAGTCGACGTGACGGTGCGTTCCGTCGGCCTGATGCGGCCTGCGCGCAGCGCACGCAGGTACGCGCCGCCGCCCGCACCTCCAGCCGCTCGGCCGGGATCGCCTCGCCGCACACCTCGCAGCGCCCGTACTCGTCCTGCTCCAGGCGTTCCAGCGCCTGGTCCAGCGCGAGCACCTCTTCGCGCGCCCGCGCGAGGAGGGAGGCGACATGGGCGCGCTCGAAGGCGGTGCTCGAACCGTCTGGATCATGCTCGTCGTCTACTGCGACCAGGGCGTTCGCCTCGACGATCGCGTCGAAATCGCGCTGCAGCGCCGCGATCCGCGCCTGTGTGTCGGCGCGCTGGGCGGACAGCCGTGCGCGAACCGACTCGTGATCAGCGGGGACCTGATGACTCACGAGGGCGAGAACGCCGACCCGCGCCGACGCATTCCGACCGTCCGGCCGGCTCTGCCCCGACCTGCGGTTTCCCGAGCCTCCGGCCCACGGTTCTCCGAGCTCCGGTTGTACGCGGAGCCGCGGGGCCGGTGCGCCGGTCACTGGGCGGCCGGCGGCACCACTCCTTCGTCCCCCGCCCGCAACGTGCCGACCTCGGGGGTGCGGAAGCGCGCGGTGTCCCCCGCACCCCTCGGCGGGCCGATCGCCTCACATGCTCTTTGGGCACCGTCCGGCAGAGGTGCGTCAGCGCGGGGTCTCAGTGCAGAGACTTCAGCACCCGCGCGGAACGGCGTGATGTCCCCGCCCCGCCCGGCCGGGACCTTCGCCGGCCACTCGGGGTCGGCGGTCAGCGCCCGGCCCACGGCCACCACGTCGAACTCGTCGCTCCAACCCCAGCAACCGGTCGATCGGGGTGACAGCGGAGTCCTTGCCCTGGAACGAGGCGACGAACTCACTGTCCACCGGCGAGGTTCAGGTCGGAGACGTAGAACTCCGGCAGCCAGTAGCGGCGAGTGGACGCGTGGAACACATCGACACCGGCCCGTGTACGGACCGGATCTTGCCCGTTGTGGGCAGCGGCGCATCGCAGCAGGTCACGGACCGAGGAGGTCCCTTCCGCGACATTTTGATGCGCGAGTGCTGCCGCACCCCGTCTGACCTGCTATTTAGCGGGTCAGGGAGGGGTGCGGCGGCATCTCCGGGACTTCTCCGGGACTTTGGGCCCACAGCGGGCTACGAGCCACGCTCCACAGGCTCTGCCGACCGGCCACGGCTACGCGAGATCGCGTCGATGGCGGCGCCGCCTCGTGCGCCGCCTCCTGCGCCGGCTCGTGCGCCGCCTCGGGGCAGGAAGTGGGAGAGACCGCCGGCATGAGCCGCGCCTCGACCAAGGCCGTGCTCACGGCACGAGGGCGTCGAGATCGATGTCGAGGGGGAATGGGACAGAGACCTTGAGCCGGCTGCGGTGGATCCCAGTCGCCACGTAGGAACTGGTCATGGCATCGAGTTCGTAGGTGTGGACGGTGGGCGCTCCGGCCTCGTCCTCGATGCGCCAGAAGTGCGTGATCTCGGCTTTGGCGTACTTGAAGGGTTTCATGGATCGGTCACGGTCCGCCGACTCCTCCGAGACGACCTCGACCACGAGGGCGACGTCCTCCGGTGCGTACCAGGTGCGGTCAGGATCGTATGCGGCGGTGGAGACCAGGATGTCGGGCTCGGGGCGGCTCTTCCGGTCGAGGCGGACGGTCATCTCGCGCTCGGCCTCGAAGCCCGCGGGAGCTGCCTGTCGCAGGGCGAAGGTGAGGTTCTCCACGAGCCGGGAGTGCCACGACCGCTGCGGCGACATCATGAAGATAAGGGCTCCGTCGATGAGTTCGGTGTGCCGCGGCGCTTGGGGAAGACTGTCGAGGTCGTCCGCCTCCCAGCCGCTCGGCCTGGGCGGGATCATCCAGTCGGGAAGTTCGGCGGTCACGGGCTTCCTCCACGCGCCTTCAGAAAATGGTCCAGGGGCCTTGATCCCGGGACGCTGACACGGGCCACGCATCGCGTGACAGCCTAGTTGATGGCGTCGCACGGTGAGCAGAACCTGACGCGGTGGGGGGGGGACGCCACTGCCCTTACCTGACAGCAGGCCGCAGGCGCCGCCAGACTGTTCGAAGACCCCGATTTCACATGTTCGCCCGCGGGCCGTGATGGACGTGATCAAGGGCCATGCACCGGCCGACCTGCCCGCGCGGACGGTGCTCGCCGCCTGGCAGATGCTGTTCCTGGCAGTCCCCGTGGTCTACGACCTTCGCCTCGGCGGGAAGGATGTTCAGTCAGCTGGGAAGCGAGGCCCTTGGCTGGCTGTCCGTCGAAAATCGCGGCGCGCCGTCGTCGTCGGCGATCCTCTCCAGCAACCCGTTGTCACCCTTCCGTGGACCGGCCAGCAACGCCGCCTCCATGGAGCGTATGGATGGATGTGTGCTCGCTGCCGGGCGAGGGCCCTACCACCGTCGCCGGTCCAGCCGTTGGTCTCCTTGAGTCGCAGGTCAGAACGGGCTTGTTGGCCTAACTGGCCTCTTGACCGCATCCATGGAGGGAAACAGGTCGAGCGAGCAACGGGGGCCGAGAACCCCCGGTCAGGCGTCCTTCTTCACCGGCTCCAGGATCGCCACGCACTCCACGTGATGCGTCATCGGGAACAGGTCGAACGCCCGCAGCGTGCGCGGTTTGTAGCCCGCGTCGCGGAAGTACGCCAGGTCGCGGGAGAGCGCCGCCGGGTCGCAGGCCACGTAGGCGATGCGGCGGGCGCCCAGGCCCGCGAGGTGGGTGACGACCTGTTTGCCCGCGCCCGCGCGTGGGGGGTCCAGGACGATCAGGTCCGTCTCGGTGATCTGGGTGCGCGGTAGGACCGTGTCGACCTTGCCGTGTTCGATGCGGACCCGGGGGAGGTCCTGGAGGTTGTACTGGGCGTCCTCCGCCGCGCGCCTGCCGGATTCGATGCCCAGCACCGCGCCCGTCTCGCCGACGCGCTGGGCGATCGCCCCCGCGAAGAGGCCCACCCCGCAGTAGAGGTCCAGGGCCGTCTCGCCCTTGCGGGGCATCAGGCCCTGCATCACGGCCTCCACCAGGACCTCGGGGGCCTTCGGATGGACCTGCCAGAAGCCGCCCATGCCGATGCGCCAGGTGCGGTCGTCGGCGCGTTCGCGGACGAAGGCGCGGCCGTGGACCCGGTGCACTCCCCCGTCGTGCTCCTCCACGCGCAGGACGGACACCGGCTTGTCCAGCTCGACCAGCGGGAGCCGGCCACCCTTGACGGGGGCGAGGATCACCTGGCGGTCGCCGGAGCCGGAGGCCGCGATCGCCTCGACCGAGGCCATCTGCGGCCATTCACGCTTCTCGACGCCCAGTTCGCTGACGCCCGCGGAGGCGATCATGCAGTGGTCGACGGGCTGTACCTCGTGCGAGCGGTGCTTGCGCAGTCCGGCCCGGCCGTCGGCGTCGACGGCGTACTGCACGCGGGTACGCCACTGGGGCACCTCGCCGGCGGGCAGCTTGTCGCCGGGCGCGGGCATGACCGTGCCGTCCCAGCCCGCCTCCTCGGGCGTGAGCCCGGCCAGCCGCTGGAGCTGCTCGGTGATGACCTCGCCCTTGAGGCGCCGCTGCGCGCCGGGCTTGGCGTGCTGCCAGTCGCAGCCGCCGCACATGCCGGGGCCCGCGTACGGGCAGGGGGCCTCGACGCGGTCCTTGGAGGCGTCCAGGATCTCGACCGCGTCGGCGCGCAGATACCGCGAGCCCTCGTCGCCGTCCGTCACGCGGGCGATGATCTTCTCGCCGGGCAGCGTGTGCCGTACGAAGAGCACCCGGCCCTCGTCGGTGCGGGCGATGCAGTGGCCGCCGTGCGCGACGGGACCGACCTCGACCTCGTACTCCTCCCCGACCAGCGAAGCCCGCTCCGGGGCAGAAGCCTGCTCGGGAGCGGGAGCCTGCTCCGAAGGCCGCGGTTCTGTCTGCATGAGGGGCTGGGCTCCAAAAGGTCAAAGGGGTGGCCGGCCAGAGGCGGACGGACGGCAGCCAGCCAGTCTACGTGCGGGCGGCACCGGCCATCGCCACAGCGAACCCTCAGGGCTTCCCTCAGGGCTTCTCCGTCGGCTCCTTCTTCGCCCGCGTGTCCACCGGCCCCCGCCGCACCGCGCCCGGCGCGTTCCACTCCGCGCGCCGCCTCGCCCTCTTCTTCGCGACCTCGGAGGACTCCAGCTGGTACGGCACCGAGGTCACCATCACGCCCGGCGTGAAGAGCAGACGCCCCTTGAGCCGCAGCGCGCTCTGGTTGTGCAGCACCTGCTCGAACCAGCGGCCGACCACGTACTCGGGGATGAAGATGCTGATCACGTCGCGCGGGTTCTCGCTGCGCAGGCCCCGTACGTACTCGATGACCGGCCGGGTGATCTCCCGGTAAGGGGAGTCGAGGATTTTCAGCGGCACATTGATACCGCGCCGCTCCCACTCGTCCCTGAGCTGCTTCGTCTCGACGGGGTCGACATTGATACTGAGCGCCTCCAGCCGGTCCGACCGCGTCAGTTTGGCGAACGCGAGGGCGCGCAGCGTCGGCTTGTGGAGCTTGGAGACCAGCACGATGGTGTGCACGCGGGACGGCCGTACGCCGTCTTCGCCGGGGCTCTCCGCCGCCGCGATCTCCCGCGCCACATGGTCGTAGTGCCGGCGGATCGCGGTCATCGTCCCGTAGAAGATCACCATGCCGAGCAGCGCGACCCACGCCCCGTGCGTGAACTTGGTGGCGAGGACGACGATCAGGACGAGCCCGGTGAAGAAGGCGCCGAAGGTGTTGATCGCGCGGGAGCGGATCATGTGGCGGCGCTTGGCCTTGTCGCGCTCGGTGCGCAGATGGCGGTTCCAGTGCCGGACCATGCCCGTCTGGCTGAGGGTGAAGGAGACGAAGACGCCGACGATGTAGAGCTGGATCAGCTTGGTCGAGTCCGCCCCGTATATCCAGACCAGCAGGATGGCGGCGCCGGCCAGCAGCACGATGCCGTTGGAGAAGGCGAGGCGGTCGCCGCGGGTGTGGAGCTGGCGCGGCAGGTAGCGGTCCTGCGCGAGGATCGAGCCGAGGAGCGGGAAGCCGTTGTACGCGGTGTTGGCGGCCAGGAACAGCACGAGCGCGGTGGCCGCGGCGAGCAGGACGAAGAAGAAGGTGTCCGCGCCGAAGACGGCGGCGGCGACCTGGGTGATGACCGGGTTCTGGACGTAGCCGTCACCGACCGGCACCCCGTCGCGGAGCAGGTCCTTGCCCGGGAACTCGGCCATCTTCACATCGGTGGCCATGGCCAGGCCGATGATGCCGCAGAACATGGTGACGGCCAGGGTGCCCATCAGCGCGAGGGTCGTCGCGGCGTTCTTGCTCTTGGGCTTACGGAAGGCGGGGACGCCGTTGCTGATGGCCTCGACGCCGGTGAGGGCCGCGCAGCCGGAGGAGAACGCGCGCAGCAGCAGGAAGACCAGCGCGAACCCGGCGAGGCCGCTCTCCTCCGCCTTGATCTCGAAGTGGGCCGTGGGCGCCCGCATGCTGTCGTTGAGCACGAGCCCGCGGTAGGCGCCCCACACGATCATGATGAAGACGCCGGTGACGAAGATGTACGTGGGAATGGCGAAGAGCTTGCCCGACTCCCTGACGCCGCGCAGATTCATCAGCGTCAGGATGACGATTATCCCGATCGCGCACATGATCTTGTTCTCGATGACGAAGGGGATCGCCGAGCCGAGATTCTCCACGCCGGAGGAGATGGAGACGGCCACGGTCAGCACGTAGTCGACGAGCAGGGCGCTCGCGACGGTCAGACCGGCCTTGGGGCCGAGGTTGGTGTTGGCGACCTCGTAGTCGCCGCCGCCGCTCGGGTAGGCGCGCACGTTCTGCCGGTAGGAGGCGACGACGGTGAACATCAGGACCACGACGGCCAGTGCGATCCACGGGCTGAAGTGGTACGCCGACGCGCCCGCGATGGAGAGCACCAGGAGGACTTCCCCCGGCGCGTAGGCCACCGAGGAAAGCGGGTCGGAGGCGAAGACAGGTAGTGCGATGCGTTTCGGAAGGAGCGTTTCTCCCAGCCTGTCGCTACGCAGCGCCCTGCCGATCAGGATCCGTTTGGGCACGTCGGTCAGTTTCGGCACGTTGAGGATCGTAAGCCGTCCGACATGGGGCGTAGCAAGCACCACCCCGCCCTGGTCAGGGCGGGGGTCCCGGCGCCCCCTCTGTGTCACGGTCGGCGACGCCAAGACTCCGTTAAGGCGTCGGACGCGCTCCGGAGCACGCCCCTCCGCCGGCCTTTCCGCAGCCCCTTCCGCGGGCCTTTCCGCAGCCCCTTCCGCGGGCCTTTCCGCAGCCCCTTCCGCGGGCCCTTTCCGGCGTCCGTCCCGCCGGTCCGTCGCCGCCTCCGGAGAGCCGCCCCGGCCACCGGAACCGGCGCCCCGGATCCAGCGCGGGCACGGGCACCGTACGGACCGCCGGGCGGGCTACCCGATCTCGCGCGTCATCTTCTCCATCGACGCGACGGAGCCCCGGGCCCGCGTCAGTTCGCCGAGCGTGCGGCGGTGCAACTCGACGTTTTTTCCCAGCAGTTGCGCGTACTCCACGGCAAGTTGCTTGTACTGCTCCTCGCGCGCGACGCGCGCCAGGTCACCGCGACCTGCCGGACGACCACGATGAGGAACCGAAGCACTTTCAGCAACTCGTCGCCGGTCGGGACATATCGCATCGCAGCCCCCTTCCTCTCAGGGTGTCCCCCGACGCCTCCCCGACACGGGTGACGGCAGGTCGGGCGGAGACGCATAAGCTCATCTCCGGGCGGCGCCCCGTACGGTTGTCCCGTCCGTGGCCCGGCGCGCGGAGAAGGAAGAGTGAACCAGGTGTTTACGCAGGTCAGCTCGGCGAACAGGACTGCGGGGTAAAGAGGACGTGCACATCGTCATCATGGGCTGCGGCCGAGTGGGAGCCGCACTCGCCACCAGCCTGGAGAGGCAGGGGCACACGGTCGCCGTCATCGACCAGGACCCCACGGCGTTCCGCCGGCTCGGCTCCGGCTTCGGCGGGCGGCGAATCAACGGCGTCGGCTTCGACCAGGACACCCTGCGCGACGCGGGCATCGAGGACGCCGGCGCGTTCGCCGCGGTCAGCAGCGGCGACAACTCGAACATCATCGCCGCCCGGGTGGCCCGCGAGATGTTCGGCAT
This sequence comes from Streptomyces sp. NPDC051217, assembly GCF_044455465.1. Lineage (NCBI taxonomy): Bacteria > Bacillati > Actinomycetota > Actinomycetes > Kitasatosporales > Streptomycetaceae > Streptomyces > Streptomyces sp. NPDC051217. Next base: position 216,546 of record NZ_JBITEV010000014.1, on the reverse strand, counting down.
CGAGAACGTGGCCGCGCGCATCTACGACCCCCGGCGTGCCGAGGTCTACCAACGGCTCGGCATCCCCACCGTGGCGACCGTCCGCTGGACCGCCGACCAGATGCTCCGGCGGCTGCTGCCGTCCGGCGCGGAGCCGCTCTGGCGCGACCCGAGCGGTGGCATACAGCTCGCCGAGGTCCACGCGTCGGCCGCCTGGATCGGCCACAAGATCAGCACCCTCCAGGAGGAGACGGGCGTCCGCGTCGCGTTCCTCACCCGGCTCGGCGAGGCCATACTGCCCACGTCGCAGACGGTGCTCCAGGAGGGCGACCTCGTCCACGTGATGATGCGTACGGACGACATCCAGAAGGTCGAGGCGGCTTTCGCCGAGGGCCCTGAGGAGGGCGGTCACTGATGCGCGTCGCGATTGCCGGAGCAGGCGCGGTGGGTCGTTCCATCGCGGGCGAACTGCTGGAGAACGGCCACGAGGTCCTGCTGATCGACAAGGCGCCCACCGCCATCTCGGTCGAGCGGGTGCCGATGGCGGAATGGCTGCTGGCCGACGCGTGCGAGATCACCTCGCTGGACGAGGCGGCGCTACAGCGCTGCAACGTCGTGATCGCGGCGACCGGCGACGACAAGGTCAACCTGGTCGTCTCGCTGCTGGCCAAGACGGAGTACGGCGTACCGAGGGTGGTCGCCCGCGTCAACAACCCGAAGAACGAGTGGCTGTTCAACGAGTCGTGGGGCGTCGACGTCGCGGTCTCGACACCGCGCCTGATGTCGGCGCTGGTGGAGGAGGCGGTGAGCGTCGGCGATCTCGTACGGCTGCTGCGCTTCAGCCACGGCGACGCGAACCTGGTGGAGCTGACGCTGCCGCCGGAGTCTGCGGTGACGGGGACGCAGGTGGGGGACGTGACCTGGCCGGAGGACACGTCGCTGGTGACGATCATCCGGGGCTCACGGGTGCTGACGCCGCACGCGGAGGAGACGCTGGAGGCGGGGGACGAGCTGCTGTTCGTGGCGGCGCAGGCACGCGAGGAACAACTGGAGGACCTGCTGTCGGTCCGCCGCGAGGACGCGTAACGCTGCGCTGCGCTGTGCGGTTGCCGGGTCGCTCTGCGGGCGGTGCGCGTGTAGCGCGGATGCGCCTCCGGCGCGGTTGGTGGTCGCGGCCGGTGGCCGGGTGCCGCTCCGGGGGTCATGCCCGGACGGCGTGATTTACGCCGCGTGCGAGGCTCGTTGGACCCGGGAGAACCGGCAAGTCCACACGGCACAAATCAGCCCAGGTGTCCGGACACGCCCTCTGCGCGTCCCCTCCAACCCGCGGACCGGAGCGGGTGGGAACAGCACCACGCGGCGGCGTGAGGGGGCGGGGTCGCAGGAGGGGTGTGTTCGGACACTCAGGCTGATTTGTTGCGCGTGAACAAGAATGTCCCATCGGGTCCAACGAGCGGTCCACGCGCCGTAAATCACGCCGTCCGGACATACCCCTCCGGAGACCCCGAACCCCGCCCCGGCAACGAGACAGCAGCCGACTACGGCTACTGCTCCCGCGAGGCCCGCTCCGCCGCCTTGGCAGCGCGCTCCGCCTCTTCTTCCGCCTCCATCTCAGCGAAGACGTCAATCGGCGCCGGCGCCTTCGCCAGGAACACCCACGTCAGATAGACCGCCAGCAGGAACGGCGGGATCTTCAGTGACACCAGCACCCAGCCCAGCTGCGTCGTGTCCGCCCACCAGTACAGCGGAAAGAGGATCGCGCACTTCGCGAGGAGGATGAACCCCCACGCGTAACTCGCCTTCGTGTACGCCGACTTGCGGCCCGGGTTCCGCGTACGCCAGGACAGGTTCTCCTTGAAGACCGGCCCCAGGATCAGCCCGATCAGCGGCACTCCCGCGATGCTGGTACCGATGTACGCGACGGCCAGCCCCAGCGTGTAGAGCATGCCCGGCAGGTAGAAGTCCTTCGCCTCGCCGGTCATCATCGCGAAGACCACGCCGAAGGCGACCCCGAAGACGCCGCTGAAGGCGTGCTTCACGGTGTCGCGGCGGATCAGCCGGACCGCGACCAGGAGCAGCGAGACCGCGACCGCCGCGATCGCCGAGGCGTGCAGGTCCTTGTTGATCGTGAAGATCGTGACGAAGAGCAGTCCGGGGACGACCGTCTCCACCATCCCCCGCACCCCGCCGAACGCCTCGAAGAGCGCGGCCTCGGTCACGGCTCTGGTCTCGGCGTCGGTCTGCGGGTCGGTGCCCTGGGGCGCGTTGGTGTCTGTCGTCGCGGCGGGCTTGTCGATTGACGTCACCGGCTACTCCTGTCCGAGCGGTCGGAGTTCGTATTTGGGGTTGAACAGCACCCTACGGCCGTGGCTCATGGAGATCCGGCCGGATGCGATGAGCTTGCGGCCCGGTTCAATGCCCGCGATGGAGCGCCGTCCCAGCCACACGACGTCCAGCGGCGCGGTGCCGTCGAACAGCTCCGCCTCCAGCGCGGGCACGCCGGCCCTCGGACGCAGGGTGACCGTCCGCAACGTACCAGTCACTTTGACTATCTGGCGGTCGCCACAGTCACTGATCCGTGTGCAGCCCGAGGCCTGCGCGTCCTCCCGCAGCTCCTCGGACTCCAGATCCTCCTGGGAGCTGGAGAGCCGGTCGAGCATCCGGCGGAAGCGGCCGGTCGGCTTCTCAGCACTCATGGAAGAAGCGTACCGGGGTCCGCGTGCCCCGGATCATCGGTCGAACCGGTAGCCCATGCCGGGCTCGGTGACGAAGTGCCTGGGGTGCGAGGGGTCCGCCTCCAGCTTGCGGCGGAGCTGGGCCATGTAGACCCGCAGATAGTTGGTCTCCGTGCCGTAGGAGGGCCCCCAGACCTCCTGGAGGAGCTGTTTCTGGCTGACGAGGCGGCCGGTGTTGCGTACGAGGACCTCCAGCAGGTGCCACTCGGTCGGGGTGAGCCGTACGTCGCGGCCCTCCCGGTTCACCTTCTTGGCCACGAGGTCGACGGTGAAGCCCTCCGTCTCGACCATCGCGACGCTGTCGTCGTCGCCGGAGCCGACGGGCTCGGCGCGGCGGACGGCGGCGCGCAGCCGGGCGAGGAGTTCGTCCATGCCGAAGGGCTTGGTGACGTAGTCGTCGGCGCCGGCGTCCAGCGCCTCGACCTTCTCGTCGGAGGTCTGGCGCGCGGAGAGCACCAGGATCGGTACGCGGGTCCAGCCGCGCAGGCCCCTGATGACCTCGACGCCGTCCATGTCGGGCAGCCCGAGGTCGAGCACGACGACGTCCGGGTGGCGGGCGGCGGCGAGTTCCAGGGCGCTCGCGCCGTCGGCGGCGGCGTCGACCTCGTACTTGCGGGCCTTCAGGTTGATCACGAGCGCGCGCACGATCTGCGGCTCGTCGTCGACCACGAGCACCCTCACGGGCCCTCGGGAGTCTCCCGTGGCGGGAGGCGCCATGGTGGCCTGCCTTTCTGCTGTGCCGCCGGTCATGAGACGACGTGGGCGGGTAGTTCGGGGCCGGCGGACGCGAGGCCCGGTACGGCCGTGAGATCGAGGACCATGGTGAGTCCGCCGCCGGGGGTGTCCTCGGCGGTGAGGGTGCCGTCCATGGCGTCCACGAAGCCGCGGGCGACGGCGAGGCCGAGGCCCACGCCCGCTCCGCGCGGGGCGTCCCCGTGGCGCTGGAAGGGCTCGAAGATGCGTTCCTTGGCCTCGTCGGGGACGCCGGGGCCGCGGTCCACGACGCGCACCTGTACGCGGGCGCCGAGCGAGCTGGCCGCGACGGTGACGCGGACGCCCTCGGGGCTGTACTTGACGGCGTTCTCGACGATGTTGGCCACCGCGCGCTCCAGCAGGCCGGGGTCGACGGCGACCATCGGCAGGGACTCCGGGATGTCCAGGACGACACTGCCCTCCGCGACGCCGCCGAGGGCCATCGGGACGACCTCGTCGAGGTCGATCTCGCGGATGAGCGGGGTGACGGTGCCGGTCTGGAGCCGTGACATGTCGAGGAGGTTGCCGACGAGGTGGTCGAGGCGGTCGGCGCCGTTCTCGATGCCTTCGAGGAGTTCGGCGTGATCCTCCTCGGACCATTCGACGTCGTCCGAGCGGAGCGAGGTGACGGCGGCCTTGATGGCGGCCAGCGGCGTGCGCAGGTCGTGGCTGACGGCGGCGAGCAGGGCCGTGCGTATCCGGTTGCCCTCGGCGAGCCTGCGGGCGCCCTCGGCCTCGCCCACGAGCCGCTGGCGGTCCAGGACGACGGCGGCCTGGGCGGCGAAGGCGGAGAGCACCCGGCGGTCCTCGGCGGGCAGCACCCGGCCGGAGAGTGCCAGCGCCATGTGGTCGCCGACGGGCATGTCGACGTCGGCTTCGTCCGGGCGGTCGACGGGCCGGGGCCCGACGCTGCCCGCGCGGGTCCACGGGTCGACGTCGCTGTTGCGCTCCAGCAGCGCCACGGACTCCATGGAGAACGTCTCGCGTACGCGTTCCAGCAGGGCGTCCAGGGTGGTCTCGCCGCGTAGCACGCTGCCGGCCAGGAAGGAGAGGATCTCGGACTCGGCCCGGAGTCTGGCCGCCTGATGGGTGCGGCGGGCCGCGAGGTCGACCACGGACGCCACGGAGACCGCGACCGCGAAGAAGATCACGATGGCGACGATGTTCCTGGGGTCCTGGATGGTGAGGTTGTGGGTCGGCGGGGTGAAGTAGAAGTTCAGCAGGAGCGAGCCCACGGCTGCCGACGCGAGGGCCGGGCGCAGCCCGCCCAGGAGCGCGGCGAGGACGGTCAGGAAGAGGAAGAGCAGGACGTCGTTGGCCAGGCCCAGGGTGTCGTCCAGGGCGGTGAGCAGCAGCGTCAGCAGGACCGGAGCGACGACGCCGGCCAGCCAGCCGGAGATGATCCGGGAGCGGCCGAGGCGGGCGCCGTGCGCGACGGGCAGTCCGCGGCCCTTGGCGACCTCTTCGTGGGTGACGATGTGGACGTCGAGATCGGGGCCGGACTCGCGGGCGACGGTGGCGCCGACGCCGGGCCCGAAGATGTACTGCCAGGCCTTGCGGCGGCTGGAGCCGAGCACGATCTGGGAGGCGTTGACGCCGCGCGCGAACTCCAGCAGCGCCGAGGGGACGTCGTCGCCTATGACGTGGTGGAAAGTGCCGCCGAGGTCTTCGACCAGTTTGCGCTGGACGGCCAGTTCCTTGGGCGAGGCGGAGGTGAGGCCGTCGCTGCGGGCGATGTAGACGGCGAGGATCTCGCCGCCGGATCCCTTGGCGGCCATACGGGCGGCGCGGCGGATGAGGGTCTGGCCCTCGGGGCCGCCGGTGAGGCCGACGGCGATGCGCTCACGGGCCTGCCAGGTGGTGCGGATGTTGTGCTCGCCGCGGTACTGCTGGAGGTACTCGTCGACGCGGTCCGCCGTCCACAGCAGGGCGAGTTCACGCAGTGCGGTGAGGTTGCCGGGGCGGAAGTAGTGCGAGAGCGCGGCGTTGACCTTGTCCGGCTGGTAGATGTTGCCGTGTGCCATACGGCGCCGCAGCGCCTGGGGCGACATGTCGACAAGCTCGATCTGGTCCGCCCGTCTGACCATCTCGTCGGGGACGGTCTCGCGCTGCCGTACGCCGGTTATCGACTCGACGACATCGCCGAGTGACTCCAGGTGCTGGATGTTGACGGTCGAGACGACGTCGATACCCGCCTGGAGCAGTTCCTCGACGTCCTGCCAGCGTTTGGGGTTGCGGGAGCCCGGCACATTGGTGTGGGCCAGTTCGTCCACCAGAGCGACGGCCGGGTGGCGCTCGATGACCGCGTCGACATCCATCTCGGTGAAGACGGTGCCGCGGTGCGGCAGCTCCCGGCGGTGGATCTGTTCGAGTCCCTGGAGCATGACCTCGGTACGTGGCCGGTTGTGGTGCTCCACGAACGCCACGACGCAGTCGGTGCCGCGCTCGACGCGCCGGTGCGCCTCGGAGAGCATCGCGTACGTCTTGCCGACGCCTGGTGCCGCGCCCAGGTAAATCCTCAGCTTGCCGCGTCCCATGGCCCCATTGTCTTCTCACCGGGCCGCTGCGTCCCCTCGCGGCTCCTGTCCGAAACTACATCCAAGGATGCCGCCAAAACGGACATGGGGCCGGTGGCGGGGTCCGTCTTGACACGATTCTGATGGGACAGGCCTCAGGCAGTGGGCTCGTGTTCCACGAGGTGGCCGTCGGCCAGTTCGAGGACGCGGTCGGCGAGGCCGAGGAGCTGCGCGTCGTGGGTGGCCACGAGCGCGGTGACGCTCTCGCCGCGTACGACGGCACGCAGCAGTTCCATCACCGCGAGCCCGGTCTCCGCGTCGTGCTGCCCGGTCGGCTCGTCGGCGATCAGCGGGGCCGGGCGGTTCGCGAGGGCGCGGGCGATGGTCACGCGCTGCTGCTGGCCGCCGGAGAGTTCGCCGGGCCGTCGCGCGGCGTGGTCGCCGAGGGCGACGAGGGCGAGCAGCAGTGCCACCCGCTCCTCGCGCTCGCGCGGGTCGGCCCTGCGCAGCCGCAGGGGCACGCCGACGTTCTCGGCGGCGGTGAGGACGGGAAGCAGTCCGAAGGACTGGAAGATGAAGCCGATACGGTCGCGGCGCATGGCGAGCGGACCGCTCTCGCCGAGCGTGGCGAGGTCGGTGCCGTCGACCACGATCTGCCCCTCGTCCGGGGAGTCGAGGCCGCCCACGAGGTTGAGCAGGGTGGGCTTGCCCGATCCCGAGCGGCCCTTGAGCGCGATCAGCTCCCCGCGCGGCACGGTGAAGGACACCCCGCGCAGCGCGTGCACGACCGCGGCCCGTTGCCGTACGAGCGGTGCAGGCCGGTCACCCGGACCAGGGGCTCCGCCGTCCCGGCGACGACGGCCGTGCCGGTGCCGGCGCTCTCGGTCATGAGTCTTCCCCCCGTACGGTTCCGGTCCTGCCGGTCGTCAGTATGTATGTGCACGGTGCACGCGACCGGGCAACGGGCAACGGGCACGCCAACGGGCACCGACCCCGATAAACAGCGGTGGGCCGCACTCCCGTCAGGGGAGAACGGCCCACGGCACGTACCGGGCCATCTCCGGGCGTCCCCGGAGAGTGCCGCGAGGGGCGACCCCGGCTCAGCGCACCTCGGTGATCTCGGGGCCCCGCTGGAGCTGCCCCATACCACCGGCGAAGCGGGAACCTTCCTGCTCCTCGGCCTGCTGAACGCCCTCGGCCACCATCTGCGCGTCGTCCGGCAGCTTCAGGACGATCGGGTCGCGGGGCGCCATGGGGCCCTCGCCACGTACGACGACGGTGTCCCGGAAGATCTGCTCCAGCAGCCCGGCGGCGTCGGGCTGGACCGCGCCCTGTCCGGAGATCACTCCGCGCAGGAACCAGCGCGGCCCGTCGACCCCGATGAAGCGCACGAGCTGTACGCCACCGGTGCCGTCCGGGAGCTGCACCGGCACCTGGGCCCGCAACTCCCAGCCGAGCGGGCCCTCGACCTCGTCGATGATGCCGCCCTGCTGCGTGATGCCCGAGGCGATCTCCTCGCGCACCTCGCTCCAGATGCCCTCCTTCTTGGGAGCGGCGAAGGCCTGGAGCTGGACGGCGCTGTCGCGTACGACGACGGTCGCCGCGACGATCGCGTCGCCCGCCACCTCTACACGAAGCTCCATTCCGTCGACCCCGGGCACGAAGATGCCGCCCAGGTCGACCCGGCCCTCGTCGGGCTTGGAGACCTCGGAGATGTCCCACGGCCCGTCGGGCCTGGGGGCCGGGGGAAGATTCACCCGGCGGGGCTTCTCGGCCCCTTCCTCCGTGTCATCGGCGTCGATGTCGTCGACGACCTGCTCGGCCTCGCCCGCCGTGTCCTCGGCGGTACCGCTCTTCTTGCGACGTCCGAACACGTCACTGTCCTTCCCGGTCGGATACGACCGATGCGTATCGATTCCCGCCCTGTGAACCGCCCACCGCGGCATGACCTCCGGTGGACCCGAAGCCCCCCTCGGCCCGTGCCGAGCCGGGAAGCTCCGCCACCTCGTGGAAGCGCACCTTCTCGACCTGCTGGACGACCAGTTGGGCAATCCGGTCGAACCGCTCGAAGCGCACCGTCTCGCGCGGATCGAGATTGACCACGATCACCTTGATCTCCCCACGGTACCCGGCATCCACCGTCCCCGGGGCATTCACCAAGGCCACTCCGCAGCGGGCGGCCAGCCCGGATCGCGGGTGCACGAAGGCGGCGTACCCGTCGGGCAGCGCGAGGGAAACCCCGGTGGGCAGCACAGCGCGTTCGCCCGGAGCGAGATCGGCGGACTCCGTGGTCACCAGATCGACGCCGGCGTCGCCCGGGTGCGCGTACGAGGGGAGCGGCACCTCCGGGTCGGTCCGGCGGATCAACACGTCAACGGGGGTGCCGGGGTTGCGGCTCATGGGTTCACCTCGAAGGCGCGGGCACGCCTGACCTGGTCGGGATCGGCCATCGCCGCCCGGATCTCCTCCTGGCGGCCGTTGTCGATGAAGTGGTCGACCTTGACCTCGACGAAGAGGGCGTCGGCGCGCAGCGCGACGGGTCCCTCGGGGCCGCCGAGCCGGCCGGTGGCGGAGCAGAAGATCTTCCGGCCGCTCACGGCGGTGGCCTCGGCCGTCAGGAAGAGCACCGTGCCCACGGGTACGGGGCGGACGAAGTCCGTCTCCAGTTTCCCGGTCACGGCGACCACGCGCAGCAGCCAGGTCAGTGCGCCGAGCGACTCGTCGAGCGCGGTGGCGAGCACCCCGCCGTGCGCGAGACCGGGGGCGCCCTGGTGGGCGGGGCGCACGGTGAACTCGGCCGTGATCGTGACGCCCTCGCCGGCCCTGGCCTGGAGATGGAGACCGTGGGGCTGCTCGTCGCCGCAGCCGAAGCAGTGCGCGTAGTGGGAACCGAGCGACTCCCCGGGGGCCGCGGCGTCCGGGTGCCGTACCGGCGCTATGGCGTCGGCCGGAGGCGTCAGGGCCGGGGACCGGGCGGCGGAACGGGGGCGGTTTCCCCCGGAGGGCACAGTACTCACAGCCGCAGACCTTACCCGCGCGGCTACCCGCCGGTCGCACCGTGCCAAGCTTGGCTCCATGGAGCATTCAGCGGCGCCTTACGACGAACGTCTCACCGCACCGGGTTCCTGGTGGGTGATCACCGCTCTCGTCGCTCTCTCGGGCGGTCTCGTCCTGCTGCCGCTGGGCACCGTGCCGATGCTGGGGGCGGTGGTGGTGGCGGGGCTGCTGGCGGCTCTGGCGGTCAGTTCGTACGGCTCCGCGCGCGTCCGCGTGGTGGCCGGCTCGCTGGTCGTGGGCGACGCCCGGATCCCGGTGGCGGCTCTCGGCGAGGCGGAGGTGCTGGCCGGCGAGGAGGCGCGCGCCTGGCGCATGCACAAGGCCGATCCGCGCGCCTTCATGCTGTTGCGCAGCTACATCCCGACGGCGCTGCGGGTGGAGGTCACGGACACGGCGGACCCGACACCGTACGTCTATGTGTCGACCCGGAACCCGAGGGCGCTCGCGGCGGCGCTGGACGCCGTACGTAAAGCCCAGGCCGCGGGCGAAGCCGAGGCGCGGGACGCGGTCTAGCAGTCCAGTGGTTCCGGCGGCCCGAGCGGCGGGCCCCGGAAGCGACGGTCAGTGGCCCAGTTCGTTGGGGAACTCGGGAGGCAGCACCTTCGGCTGCTCAAGCGGCGGCAGCGCGGGCAGTGCGTCCCAGGAGACCTGGCGGGCGCGCAGGTCCTTACGGATGCGCTCGGCGACCTTCTGGGTGTCACGCCGGTTCATCATCGCGCCGACGGCGGCTCCGATCATGAACGGCACCAGGTTCGGCAGACTGCGGATGGTGCGCTTCATGATCTGCTGGCGCAGTTCGCGCTTCATCCGGCCGGAGAGTGCGGAGTTGAGCGTCGCGGGTTTCGTTATGTCGACGCCGCGCTCCTCGGTCCACGCGGTCAGATACGCGGTGCTGCGCTGCTTGAGATTGCCGGGCGGACGCAGTCCGTAGACCTCGTGCAGCTCGGCGATCAGTTTGAGCTCGATCGCGGCGACAGCCGTGATCTCCGCGGCCAGTTCGGCCGGCATCGCGGGCGGTACGGGCATCATCGCTACGGCACCGATCCCGGCGCCGACCGTGGAGCTGCTGTTCGCCGCGCCCGCGACGAGTTTGTCGGCGAGCTCTTCGGGCCCGAGGTCCGGGAACTGCTTGCGGAGAGTGGCCAGATCACGGACGGGAACGCGTGGGGCGTTGTCGATGATCCGGTCGGCGAGATGCGCGAGCCCGGCCCTGGCGCTCGCGCCGCCTTTCTGGATGCCCCGCCGTACCTTGCCCAGGCGGCGGACCCCGGTCACGGGCCCGTCATGGTCGCCCTGGGCGGCTGCGAGCGAGGCCTGGAGGCCTCGCCCGTCGTCGCCGGATACGCCGGGCTGGGGCAGGAGAGCGGAGTGCTCGGCAGCGGGCGTGGCGCCTTCTGCCGGGCCCGAGCCGCTCCGGTACGTCTCCGGTGCGTTGCCGCGCCGGAAACGCCGTTTCCTGGACGGTGTGTCACCTGCCACGACCGACCGCTCCTCAGTCGCAGTCGCGGCAGATCGGCTGACCGTTCTTCTCCCGGGACAGCTGGCTGCGGTGGTGCACGAGGAAGCAGCTCATGCAGGTGAACTCGTCGGCCTGCCTGGGCAGTACACGAACCGACAGCTCCTCGTTGGAGAGGTCGGCGCCGGGCAGCTCCAGTCCCTCGGCCTGCTCGAACTCGTCCACGTCGACCGCGGACGTCGACTTGTCGTTCCGACGGGCCTTCAGTTCCTCAAGGCTGTCGGAATCGACGTCGTCATCGGTCTTGCGTGGGGTGTCGTAATCCGTTGCCATGTCGCTTCTCCCCCTCTGGGTTTCATCGGTGTCTCAGCGCACGTAACGCGTGAGAGGCCGGACTTGTGCCCGACCTGAGGCGGAGATTTTGCCTCACATCAAGGTCTGTTACTCAATCGACACCCAACCGGACTCTTCCTGAGTGATCGGCTTTGAGTGGCGAACCGGACCGTACACGGTCCGAATGTCGTACTTCACGGGCGCCACCCCGTGTACTTCCCGTGATCCCGACCCCTGGAAACCCGGATTTTCCCGGCTTTCCGTCAGGGGCTTGATCACAGAGAGTGCGAGGCTTGAATTCGCCCCTGTGATCGATCACACACGGCCCAACCGGGAACGGGTCCCGAAAATTCCGCGCAAAGCGAACTTCGCTCCGATCAGGAGCGAAAGTTCAGACGGGCAGAGTGACACGCATCACGAGCCCGCCTCCCTCGCGGGGCTCCGCGATGATACGGCCCCCGTGGGCCCGCGCGACCGAGCGGGCGATCGACAGGCCGAGGCCCACCCCCTTGTCGCTGCCGGTCCGCTCCGTACGGAGGCGGCGGAACGGCTCGAAGATGTTGTCGATCTCGTACGCGGGAACGACCGGTCCCGTGTTCGACACCAGCAGCACCGCCTCACCGTGCTCCACCGTGGTCGTGACCTCGACCCAGCCCTCCTCCTTCACGTTGTAGCGGACGGCGTTCTGTACGAGGTTGAGCGCGATCCGCTCCAGCAGGACACCGTTGCCCTGGACGACCGCCGGTGCCCGCTCGCCGCGGATCTCGACGCCCTTCGCCTCGGCCTCGCCGCGCGTCTGGTCGACCGCGCGGGTGGCCACTTCGGCGAGGTCGACGGGCTTGCGCTCGATGAGCTGGTTGTCACTGCGGGCGAGCAGCAGCAGGCCCTCCACCAGCTGTTCGCTGCGTTCGTTGGTGGCGAGCAGCGTCCTGCCGAGCTGCTGGAGCTCCATGGGCGCCGCAGGGTCGGAGAGCTGGACCTCCAGCAGCGTGCGGTTGATCGCGAGGGGCGTACGCAGCTCGTGGGAGGCGTTCGCGACGAAGCGCTGCTGCGCCGTGAAGGCCCGCTCCAGGCGTTCCAGCATCTCGTCGAAGGTGTCGGCCAGCTCCTTCAGCTCGTCGTCCGGACCGTCCAGTTCGATCCGGCGGGCGAGGTCGGAGCCGACCACGCGGCGGGCGGTGCGGGTGATCCGGCCGAGCGGCGACAGGACCCGGCCGGCCATCGCGTAACCGAACGCGAAAGCGATGATGGAGAGCCCCGTCAGGGCGAACAGCGAGCGCGTGAGCAGGTCGTCGAGCGCCTGCTGGCGCTGGGCCGACATGCACGCCTTGAGCGAATTGTTCAGCTGGTCGTTGTCGACCGCCTGATTGAGGCTGGGACAGGTGGGGCTCGTCAACTGGACATTGACGCCGGTCACCTTCAGGGCCAGCTCGCTGCCCTCGTTGATGGCCTGCGCCGCCAGCAGATAGATGATCGAGAGCAGCAGGATCCCGGCGATCAGGAACATCCCGCCGTACAGCAGCGTCAGACGTATCCGGATCGTCGGCCGGACCCAGGGCAGCGCCTGGTCGGGCCGCCTCGGGTCCCAGGTCGGTTTCGGGGGCGCCGTGGGCGGCGCCGGGGTGGTTGCCACGGGCATCAGATCCGGTAACCGGAGCCGGGCACGGTGACGATCACGGGCGGCTCGCCGAGCTTGCGGCGCAGCGTCATGACCGTGACGCGCACGACATTGGTGAAGGGGTCGGTGTTCTCGTCCCAGGCCTTCTCCAGCAGCTGCTCGGCGGAGACCACGGCGCCCTCGCTGCGCATCAGCACTTCGAGGACGGCGAACTCCTTGGGCGCGAGCTGGATCTCCTTGCCGTCGCGGAAGACCTCGCGGCGGTTCGGGTCGAGCTTGATCCCCGACCGTTCCAGGACCGGCGGCAGCGGGACGGTCGTACGGCGGCCGAGCGCCCGGACGCGTGCGGTCAGCTCGGTGAAGGCGAAGGGCTTGGGAAGGTAGTCGTCGGCGCCCAGCTCCAGCCCCTCGACCCGGTCGCTGACGTCGCCGGAGGCCGTCAGCATGAGCACCCGGGTGGGCATGCCCAGCTCGACGATCCTGCGGCAGACGTCGTCGCCGTGGATCAGGGGGAGGTCGCGGTCGAGCACGACGACGTCGTAGTCGTTGACGCCGATCCGCTCCAGGGCCGCGGCGCCGTCGTACACGACGTCGACGGCCATGGCCTCCCGGCGCAGCCCGGTGGCCACCGCATCGGCGAGCAGCTGCTCGTCCTCGACGACGAGTACGCGCACGTCGCTGTTCCTTCCTCAAGGGCCCATCGCCGGAGAACCGGGGAACCGGGCAGGTCGTAGCACTGGCTGTGCGGGCCCATCCTGCCCGCTACGCGCATAAACCGGCGGTAAGACAATGCCGACCGCCCGGCATACGGAAGGAATACGCAAGATTCTTGAATGTCGGGAGGTTTCTCCCGGAGCCGCCCTGGGGATGACGAGTGCACACCCGAGATCACGCCCTTTACGTGGCATGCCACTACCCGCTCTGTCCCCCAGAGGGAGTGGTGCGTGATCGACCGCCGTCGGCACTTCCAGGTGCCACTTGACCACGACGCCGGCACACCCCCGTGCCATCGACCCACGCCGAGGGGGCGCAATGGACGCATTCACCGCAGGTCTTCTGCAGCGTATAAGGGCCACGGAATCCGATCTCACACGGGCTCGTGAGACGGGCGACGACTTCCTCGCGGAGGTCGAGCAGGAAGAGCTTGAGGACCTGCACCGCCTCGCCGCGGAGCACGGCGTTCAGTTCGGCGCCGCGAACGTGTGACCCGTACGGGAAGGACCCCGGCGCCATGGGACGGTGCCGGGGTCCTTGCCTGTCCGGGGCCGGCGGGACGGCCTGCCGGGGCGCGGCGGACGGTCTAGGGCGTTTTTCGCGGATCTTCGGGGGCCCGGGAAGATCCGCCGGACACGCCCTAGTCGTGCCAGGCGCCGTACTCCTCCAGCAGCGCCTGGAGCGGTTCGAAGACGCCCGGGGTGGCCGCCACGGCGAGGTCGCCGTCGGCCGGGGCGCCGGGACGGCCGCCGGTGAGCGCGCCCGCCTCGCGCGCGACGAGATCGCCGGCCGCGAGGTCCCAGGGGTGCAGCCCCCGCTCGTAGTAGCCGTCGAGCCGGCCCGCGGCGACGTCGCAGAGGTCGACGGCCGCGGAGCCGCCGCGCCGGATGTCCCGCAGCTGGGGGATGAGCCGGGCCGCCAGGGCCGCCTGGTGGGTGCGGACGGCGGTGACGTAGTTGAAGCCGGTCGAGACCAGCGCCTGGTCGAGCGGCGGTGCCGGCCGGCAGGTCACCGGGCGGTCGTTGAGGTACGCGCCGCCGCCGAGCACGGCCCGGAAGGTCTCGCGGCGCATCGGGGCCTCGACGACGCCGACGAGGGTCTCGCCGTCGCGTTCGGCGGCGATGGAGACGGCCCAGGTCGGCAGCCCGTAGAGATAGTTGACGGTGCCGTCCAGCGGGTCGATCACCCAGCGCACACCGCTGCTGCCCGGCGAACTCGCACCCTCCTCACCGAGGAAGCCGTCGTCGGGGCGGTTCTCGGCCAGGAAGCCCGTGATCAGTTTCTCGGCCGCGATGTCCATCTCCGTGACGACGTCGATCGGGCTGGACTTCGTCGCGGCCACGCCCAGGTCGGCGGGGCGGCCGTCACGCAGGAGCGCCCCGGCCCGGCGAGCGGCCTCCAGGGCGAGGGAGAGCAGTTCGGGGATGAGGGGGTCGGTCACTGGCAGGTCACTCCTCGGGAGGGCACCGGGCGATGCGACGGGCGTCGGGCGGGCTAGCGGCGTAGGAGGCAGGCGTACGAGGCGTCAGACGGACGGACCGGCCGACACGCGGGCCTGCGCGGCGCTCAGGCGTACGGGCTGTCGGCGCCCGCGGCGGCCGGGCGGGGCGTTCTCGCCGGGCAGCAGCCGACCGGGCAGACGTCGTGGCTCGGACCGAGCGCCCCGAGCGCGCACCGCTCCGTCGCGCGCCCCCGTTCGGTCGCCGCGCGCTCCAGGAGCAGATCGCGTACGGCGCCGACGAACCTCTCGTCGGCCCCCACCGTGGCCGAACGCCGGACCGGCAGGCCCAGTTCGGCGGCCTTGGCCGTGGCCTCGGTGTCGAGGTCGTACAGCACCTCCATGTGGTCCGAGACGAACCCGATGGGCACCATGACGACCGCCGGGGCCCCCGCGCCGTGTACCGCCTCCAGGTGGTCGCAGATGTCGGGCTCCAGCCACGGGATGTGCGGGGCCCCGCTGCGCGACTGGTAGACGAGCTGCCAGGGGTGCTCGACACCCGTCTCCTCGCGCACCGCGTCGGCGATCAGCCGCGCCACGTCGAGGTGCTGGGCGACGTACGCGCCGCCGTCGCCGTGGTCCTCGACGGGGCCCGAGGTGTCGGCGGCGGCCACCGGGACGGAGTGGGTCGTGAAGGCGAGACGCGCCCCCGCGCGGACGTCCTCGGGAAGGTCCGCGAGCGACGTGAGCACGCTGTCGACCATGGGCCGTACGAAGCCGGGGTGGTTGAAGTAGTGCCGCAGCTTGTCGACGCGGGGCGGCTCCAGGCCCTCCTCGACCAGCGTCGCGAGCGCGTCCGCGAGGTTCTCGCGGTACTGGCGGCAGCCGGAGTACGAGGCGTACGCGCTGGTCGCGAGGACGGCGATACGGCGCCTGCCGTCCCTGGTCATCTCCCGCAGCGTGTCGGTCAGATAGGGCGCCCAGTTGCGGTTGCCCCAGTAGACGGGCAGGTCCAGACCGTGCTCGGCGAAGTCCTCGCGCAGGGCCTGGAGCAGGGCGCGGTTCTGTTCGTTGATCGGGCTGACGCCGCCGAACAGGAAGTAGTGCCGGCCGACTTCTTTGAGCCGTTCCTTCGGGATGCCCCGGCCCCGCGTCACGTTCTCCAGGAACGGAACCACGTCGTCGGGGCCCTCAGGACCGCCGAAGGAGAGCAGGAGAAGGGCGTCGTAGGGAGAAGTCGCACGCTGTTCGGGCATGCCTCGATCCTGCCATCCGCCACTGACGGACCGTGAACCGCGGCGCGCTCGCGAGCCGCCGGACCGTAAGCTGTCTTGGCCTGTTCATTCCTTACCGCCAGTGCCCCGCGGCCGTATCCGCCGTCACTCGCGACAGCGCACACCGGAGCGACACGTGGCCAGTCCCTACCGCGCGATATTCGCCGCGCCAGGAACCAGGAGATTCAGCGCGGCCGGTCTGGTGGGCCGGATGCCGCTGTCCATGATGGGCATCGGCATCGTGACGATGATCTCCCAGCTCACCGGGCGTTACGGGCTGGCGGGCGCGCTGGCGGCGACGCTGGCGATGTCCGCCGCCGGGATGGGTCCGATGATCTCCCGGCTCGTGGACCGGCACGGCCAGCGGCGGGTGCTGCGGCCCGCCGCGCTGACCGCCGTGACGGCCGTCACCGGACTGCTGGTGTGCGCCGAGGGGTCGGCCCCGGAGTGGACGCTCTTCGTCTTCGCGGCGGGCGCGGGCTGTGTGCCGAGCGTGGGGTCGATGGTCCGGGCGCGCTGGGCGGAGCTCTACCGGGGGTCGCCGCGCGAGCTGCACGCCGCGTACTCCTGGGAGTCGATCGTCGACGAGCTGTGCTTCATCTTCGGCCCGATCATCGCGATCGGTCTGTCCACGGCCTGGTTCCCGGCGGCGGGGCCGATGCTGGCCGCGCTCTTCCTGGTGGCCGGCGTCTTCTGGCTGACGGCGCAGCGGGCCACCGAGCCCGTGCCGCAGCCGCGTGGGGACCACACCGGGGGCACCGCGCTGCGCTCCCCCGGCCTCCAGGTCCTGGTGGTGACGTTCGTGGCGACCGGCGCGATCTTCGGCTCCATCGACGTGGTGACCGTGGCGTTCGCGGAGGAGCGGGGCAACAAGACGGCGGCGAGCCTCGTGCTGGCGGTGTACGCGCTCGGTTCCTGCCTCGCCGGACTCGTCTTCGGGCTGCTGGATCCGCGCGGCAGCGCGTCCGGGAGGTGGCTGGTGGGAGTCTGCGCGATGGCCGTGAGTATGATCCCCCTCCAACTGGCCGGGAATCTGCCGATCCTGGCCGTGGCGCTCTTCGTCGCCGGCCTCGCGATCGCACCCACGATGGTGACGACCATGGCCCTCGTCGAAGCGCACGTACCTCGCACCACGCTCACCGAGGGCATGACCTGGGTCAGTACCGGACTCGCCGTCGGGGTGGCGCTCGGCTCCTCCGCCGCCGGATGGGTGGTCGACGGCTCAGGAGCGCGGACGGGGTTCGCTGTGCCCGTCGTGGCGGGAGTGGCCGCGGCCCTGGTCGCGCTGGTGGGCCACCGCCGGCTGCGGGAGCGGCCAACGGATCGGGAGGGGTACGGGGCTGATGACCAACACCGGTACGGGCGGGGCGACGACGAGGTACCCGGCACACACCTGGCGTAACTGGGCGGGGAACGTGAGCGCGCGTCCCTCCCGCACGTTCTCCCCCGCCTCCGTGGAAGAGCTCGCCGAGGCGGTCCGTACGGCCGCCGCGGACGGCCTCCGGGTCAAGGCGGTCGGCTCGGGGCACTCGTTCACCTCCGCGGCGGCCACCGACGGCCTGCTGGTACGGCCCGAACTGCTCACCGGCATCCGTGAGATCGACCGGCAGGCCGGCACCGTCACCGTGGCGGCGGGCACCCCGCTGAGGCGGCTGAACGAGGCCCTGGCCAGGGAGGGCCTGTCGCTCACGAACATGGGCGACATCATGGATCAGACCGTCGCGGGCGCGACGTCCACGGGCACGCACGGCACCGGCCGCGACTCGGCCTCGATCGCCGCACAGATCCGGGCGCTGGAACTCCTCACCGCGGACGGCTCGGTCCTCACGTGCTCACCCACGGAGAATCCGGAGATCTTCGCCAGTGCCCGGGTCGGACTGGGCGCGCTCGGGATCATCACGGCGCTCACCTTCGCCGTGGAGCCGGTCTTCCTGCTGACGGCGCGCGAGGAACCGATGTCCTTCGACCGGGTGACGGCCGACTTCGACGGGCTCGTCGCGGAGAACGAGCACTTCGAGTTCTACTGGTTCCCGCACACCGGCAACTGCAACACCAAGCGCAACAACCGCAGCGCGGGCCCGGCGGCCCCGGCCGGTACGGTCAGCGGCTGGATCGAGGACGAACTCCTCTCCAACGGGCTCTTCCAGGTGGCCTGTTCGGTCGGCCGCGCGGTGCCCCGGGTCATCCCCTCGATCGCCAGAATCTCCAGCCGCGCCCTCTCGGCCCGCACGTACACGGACATTCCTTACAAAGTCTTCACGACCCCGCGCCGGGTGCGCTTCGTGGAGATGGAGTACGCCCTGCCGCGCGACGTGGCGGTGGACGCGCTGCGCGAGGTCAAGGCCATGATCGAGCGCTCGCCACTACGGGTGAGTTTCCCGGTCGAGGTGCGGACCGCGCCCGCCGACGACATCCCGCTGTCGACGGCGTCCGGCCGGGAGACCGCGTACATCGCGGTGCATCTGTACCGGGGCACGCCCTATCGCTCGTACTTCACGGCGGTGGAGCGGATCATGACCGCGCACGGCGGCCGGCCGCACTGGGGCAAGGTGCACACGCGGGACGTGGCGTATCTGGCCGGGGTCTATCCGCGCTTCGACGAGTTCACGGCGGTACGCGACCGGCTGGACCCGGAGCGGCTGTTCGGCAATCCGTATCTGCGGCGGGTCATCGGCGGGTAGCGCGACCCGGTCTCAGCCGGACGGAGCCGGGGTCGGAGCGGTGGCGTGCGGGGGCGGGGCGGTGCTGTCCTCGGGGTCGCCGGATCCGGCGGTACCGCCGTCCGGCTGCGAGGTGCCGGGCGAGGGCGCGGTCGAAGGGCCGCCGGTCCCGGGGGCGTTCGGAGTGTCCGGGCCGTCCGGGCTGTGACCGTCGCCCGGTGCGGTCGGGGTCGGGGTCGGGGTGTCGCCGGGGCCGGTGTCCGGGTCCGTGTCCACGCCCGGGTCCGTGCCGTTGTCGGAGGGGGCCGTTCCGCCGTCCGTCGGGTCGGCCGGCCCGTCGGGCGAGGAGTCCCCGCCGGTGTCCCCGCCTCGTACGACGGAGCTGAAGGTCGTTCCCTTGCCTCCGCTCAGGTCCTGGCCTGCGGCCAACTCGTAGCCGGTGACGGCGACCATCGCGACGGCGAAGACGACGACGGCCGCGACGACGGGCCGCCGCCGGCCGCGTACCCGCGTGCCGTACGTGGTGGCTCCCCCGAACTCGCCCGGCCGCCGCGGCTCCTGAGGAACCGCGGCGGCCGGGGCCGGTGGCTCGGTCTCGTACACCTGGCGCGCCTTCGGCTTCACCTGGACCGAGACCTCGCGAATCTGGTCACCGGTGCGCCGGAACAGATGCTGGAAGAGCGGGCCGCCGCTGGTGGCGATCACGCTGACCACGCCGGCGCCGATGATCGTGCCGTACACCCCGAGCTTGGAGGCGAACACGGCCGCCGCGACGGCGGCGAGCGCGCTGCCCGCGACCTGCGGCACGCTCAGTTCGAGCCGCCCGGGCGCGGCCCCCTCGCCGGTCCGGGTGCCCGGCTTCCGACTCTGATCCATCTCCGACCTCTGCTCGACCATCTGTGCCACCGTGCACCAAGAAGGAGCTTTTGAGCGAATCGGATGGTTCCGCTTCGGGAGATTGTGTGAATTGGGACACCCGTACGGGATACGGACACCCCCTCAACTCCCCTACCTCCGGAGAACTTCGGTGGCGTGGCAGTCCACCCCGATGGTCCGAATGGAGTACTGTGGCGAGCCCTGGGGCCGGACTCCCTCACAGGTGTCCGGGTCTACGGGAGGGGGCCGAAGTGGCACTCGATCCGGCGGCGCGATGGCACCGCACGGGCGCCTGCTACACAGCGTGACCAAGTCTGTCACTCTGCGTCGCAAACAGGTAACCGTGTCATGACGGCGTTCCAGGGCCCATGCCCGACACGCCGGGCAACTCGGCAAGGTTGTGGCAGGCTGCACCCGGGCAAGTCACACTCGACTAGCGGAAGCAGCGACGCACGTGACGTCGGCAGGCACCACCCGGGAGGTCCCCATGCCCGAACTGCGTGTCGTGGCCGTCTCCAACGACGGCACACGACTGGTGCTCAAGGCTGCCGACAGCACGGAGTACACGCTCCCCATCGACGAGCGGCTGCGCGCGGCCGTACGTAACGACCGTGCCCGTCTCGGCCAGATCGAGATCGAGGTGGAGAGCCACCTCAGGCCCCGTGACATCCAGGCGCGGATACGTTCCGGAGCGTCCGCCGAAGAGGTCGCCCAGATGGCCGGGATCCCGGTCGACCGGGTCCGGCGCTTCGAGGGCCCCGTGCTGGCCGAGCGTGCCTTCATGGCCGAGCGCGCCCGGAAGACGGCGGTGCGCCGCCCCGGCGAGAACACCGGTCCCCAGCTGGGCGAGGCGGTGCACGAGCGGCTGCTCATGCGCGGCGCCGAGAAGGAGACCGCGCAGTGGGACTCGTGGCGCCGCGACGACGGCACCTGGGAAGTCCTGCTCGTCTACCGGGTCGCGGGCGAACCGCACTCGGCGAGCTGGACCTATGACCCGCCCCGGCGGCTCGTCCAGGCCGTCGACGACGAGGCGCGCTCGCTGATCGGGGAGACGGACGACTCGCTCGCCGTCGCCACGAAGGAGCCGAGCTTTCCGTTCGTACCGCGCATCGCGCGGCTGCCGAGGGATCGCGAACGGCCCCTCGACCGCGCCATGGAACGGCAGACGGACCGGCCGGCGACGGCGGACCCGGACGAGGACACCAGCGAGCGCGACACCCTGACGAGCCTGCTGGAGGCGGTGCCGAGCTTCCGTGGCGACATGGTGGTCCCGGAGCGCCCGTCCCAGCCCGAGCCGCCGGCGATCGAGCCCGGCCAGGCGCCCGAGGAGGAGGAGCCGGTGGCTCCCGCCGCCTCGGCGGGCGCGGGGTCGGCGTACGCGGATGTGCTGATGCCGCGTTCGGTGGCGGGCCACCGCGACCGGCTGACCGGTACGACCGACCGTCAGGCGGAGGCCGACGGCGTACGGCCCAACCGCCGTGCCGCCGTGCCGAGCTGGGACGAGATCGTGTTCGGCACCCGTCGCAAGAAGCAGGACTGAGCAGGACCGGGCGGCAGTGGGCCGGGGCCGTGCGCGAAGCGGGCGTACGGCCCCGGCCTGTGACGTCAGGCGCCGGGCGCCGTCACTGAGGGTCGGGGCCCGTCGCCACCGGGCGCTCGGTGTCCGCCGTCCACTCCGACCAGGATCCGGCGTACAGCGCCGCGGGAATGCCCGCGATCTCCAGCGCCACCAACTCGTGCGCCGCCGATACCCCGGAGCCGCAGTAGACCCCCACCTCGGGACCGCTGCCGTCGCCCTTCACACCCAGCGCCCTGAACCGGGCGGCGAGCCTCTCGGCCGCGAGGAAGCGGCCGTCCGGGCCGGTGTTCTCGGCGGTCGGTGCCGAGACGGCGCCCGGGATGTGCCCGCCGACGCGGTCCAGCGGTTCGACGTCGCCCCGGTAGCGCTCCGCCGCCCGCGCGTCCAGCAGCAGCCCGTCGCGGGCCAGCGCGGCGGCGCTGTCCGCGTCGAGGAGCGGGAGCGAATCGGGTACGGGGCTGAAGTCGCCCTCGTCGGGCGTCGGGATCTCGGTGGTCAACGGGCCGTCCCAGCCCGCGAGTCCGCCGTCCAGGACGCGTACGTCCTGGTGACCGGTCCAGCGCAGCATCCACCAGGCGCGGGCCGCTGCCCACCCCTGGCCTCCGTCGTAGACGACGACGGACGTGCCGGCCGAGACGCCCGCCCGGCGCATCACCGCGCCGAACGCCGCCACGTCGGGCAGCGGATGGCGGCCTCCGGCGCCGGGCGGGCCGGACAACTCCGCTTCCAGGTCGACGAAAACGGCGCCCGGCAGATGGCCCGCTTCGTACTCCGGGCGGCCGGGAGGGGCGCCGGGCGCGTAGCGGACGTCGAGCAGGACGGGCGGCCGGGGTCCGGCGATCTCGTCGGCGAGTCCGGACGCGGAGATGATGACTGTCATGCGTGCCATCCTCGCCTACCGGCAGGGGCGTTCGGCCTCGACCCGTTGGGTGATGGCCCGACAACGTCGCGTCAATACCAAAACGGTCATCCTGTTACTGGATCGCGCCAAAAGCGGCGCGGCCGGGGAGCGGCTTCCGGCGAGAAATGGAAGCATCTGTTCGGGCCCCCCACCGCGCAGTTCGAGGCGTGCGCCCCCCTCCCCGCCTGACCGTCCGATCACGCCGATCACGGCAGTCCGCGAACGATTCGAGAAGAGAGCGACGATGACCGAGGAAACGATCCGGCGCACGCCCGGCACGCCTTGCTGGGTGAGTCTGATGGTGCACGGCCTCGGCGCGACGCAGGACTTCTACGGGGCGTTGTTCGGCTGGAAGTTCGTCCGGGTGCCGGGGCCTGAGCAGTTGGGCCCGTACGTACGTGGCGTCCTCGACGGCAAGGAGGTCGCCGGCATCGGTCAACTGGCGCCGGAGAGACGGATGCCGCTCTCGTGGACGACGTATCTGGCGACGGACGACGCCGACGCGACGGCCGAGGCGATCAGGTGCTGCGGCGGCACCGTCGGGGTGGGGCCGCTGGACGCGGGCGGGGACGGTCGCCTCGCCCTGGTGTCGGATCCGGCCGGCGCGGTCTTCGGCATCTGGCAGGCCCAGGCACACACGGGCACCGCGGTGGCGGGGGCGCACGGAACGCCGGTGCGCAACGAGTTGCTGATCCGCGAGACCTCGTGGGTGCGCGCGTTCTACCGGTCGGTCTTCGGCTACGACGTGGAGACGACCGGCGGGAACGGCGGCGACACACTGACACTGCGCCTGGACGGCCACGCGGTGGCGACGCTGCACGGCGTGGGCGAGGGCCCCCGCCCGGTCCGCGGCGCGCACTGGATGACGTACTTCGAGGTGGACGACACGGACGCGGCGGCGCTGCTCGTCGCCGAGTTGGGCGGCCATGTGATCGACCCGCCGTGGGACACACCGGCGGGCCGGGTCGCGACGGTGGCGGACCCGGAGGGCGCGGTCTTCAGTGTGGTGCGGTCGACGGCGCGGTGAGCCCTGCGGATCCTGGGATGAGAGGGCACAGCGCGTCGCGGGCGCCGGCGAGCGCGTGCCTACGGCAGGGTGAATCACGGCCTGTTGGGGCCGACCGCCCTCAGCCGGAGGCCACGGGCGGGACGTCCGGGGACAGCGCGGCGGCCCTCGCCGTGGCCGCCGTCATGCGGCGGCGGTGGTGCGTGGCCGCGTGCATGCGCTGCCTCGCCGAGGCGACCGCGCGACCACAGGTTCGCCGACGCCCGCGACCAGTTGGAGCAGCGGCTGCGTCAGTTGACCGCGGCGGTGCGGCCACGCGCCGAGCACTCCGTCGTCCACGGCGAGCTGGGCCTTTCGTTTCCCGAACGGGTCGCGCGGGCTCTGTGTTCACTCGACGCTGTCGTCGACCTTGAAGTTGTAATTGACCTGGTTGCCGTTGACCGAGATGGCGGTGACGGTGACACCGAGGATGTCACTGCCGGCGGTGAGTTCGCAGCGGATCGTGGCGCCGACCCGGGCCGGGAGGTGCTCAGGACAGGTGACCCTGTCGGGACGCTTGCCGGTGTCCGCGGCGAGCTTGTCGGCGACCGTCTGCGCGACTCGGGCCTTGTGGACGGCCCCGCCCTCGTTGACGCCCGTGTTCTCGGGCTCTGCGGGGTCGTCACCGACCGGCTTCTCCTCGGCCGTCGGCTGCTTCTCGGCCGGGTCCTCCTCGACAGCGGCTGCGTCCTCGCTGGCCGTCGCCTCACTCTTCTTCTCCGCGTCGCCAAGGCTGAAGGAGCATCCGGTCGCGAGAAGCACCGTCAGTGCGCCCAGCGCCGCCGCGGCCGCGATCCTCTTATTACGCCACGTGTACCACATCATGTTCCCCCTGTTTGTAGGTGATGAGACAAGATCAGGATGCGCGATCGACCGAATCGGTTCGCGCATAAGCGGTTTGAGTTGGACTTTTGCGTGATCGACGCTTTCTGCTTCGCCGAGCGACTCCCTGTCGGACCCACGCGAACACCCAGGGATGACGGGCCGTCTGTGGATCAAGACTCAACGATCAAGAACTACAGCTGCCGCGTCTACGCCTTTGGTGGGGGTGGGGACGGTCAGGAGGAAGCGGCGGCCTACCGGGCGACGGCACCTCGGTGGACGGCCAGTACCTGCGCGGCACTCGACGTCCCAACGACAGTCGGGTCTTCGTGCTCTCCGCGGTCCGCCACGATCACGGCATCACCTTGGCCGCCTACGAGATCGGTGCGAGAACAAACTCAGGAACAACCGGCGCGCTCAGGCCCGCCGACTGCACAAGCCGCCCTGGAACGAGGCCCTCGTGATCCACCGTGATGACGCTCGGCCACGGCCGCCACGAGCAGCGCCACACGACTCTCCCTTCTCTGGCCTCGCTCATGGACCTTAGGGTCGTCGTGGCCCTCGGACTGTGTCGTACGTGCAGGGAACTTTGTCAGTGGTGCACAGCTTCGGCTCGGCTTCGGCTCGGCGCCGCTTCGGGCGAGAAGGCCCTCGCGCGTATCCCCCGCGCTCCGGCTCGGCCTGTACCTCACCGGCGGCTAACCGCGCACGTGCAGGCCGAAACCCTTGCGGCCCGGCACTTCCAGGCCCTCCTTCAACCGCAGTGACGGGATCTCGTAGTCACCGAAGTTCTGGCGCCGGAACGCGATCGGCTCGGTCGTCTCCAGCGACAGCAGCCGCTCCTTCCACGCCTTCGCGGCGTCCTCGAAGTCGCCGCCGGTGATCTTGTCGGTGCCGTACAGCACGAACGGCGGCAGCACCTCCACGCCCGGGTAGTACAGAATCCCGTGGTGGATCGGGAACAGCAGGTCCTCGATCGGGCCGTTGATCCCGCGATCGGTGTAGTGGGACTCCGGACCCCCGACGGTCACCGACAGGATCGCCCGCCGCCCCTGTAGCGTCCCCTCACCGAAACGCTCGCCGTACCGCGTCTCGTCGTGCACTCCGACTCCGTACGCGAAGTGGAAGGAGAACACCCGGTCCACCCAGCCCTTGAGGATCGCCGGCATCGTGTACCACCACATCGGGAACTGGAAGACCACCGTGTCGGCCCACAGCAGCTTCTCCTGCTCGGCCGCCACGTCGGGCGTGAGCGCGCCGGCGTCGTACGCCCCGGCCGAACTCGGCACCACCCGCAGCGGGCTCGTGACGTGCTCACCGAAGTCCGCCGCGTCCACCACGGCCTTCCAGTCCATCGCGTACAGGTCGCTCACCCGCACCTCGTGCCCGGCGGCTTCGAGAGTGGACACGGCGAGGTCCTTCAGTGAGCCGTTCAGCGAACGCGGCTCGGGGTGGGCGTAGACAATGAGCGCCTTCATGGCTGTTCCCTTCAACAAGGTGTGTCGCCACAGATGCTCGGCCGCCGAGGCCGCGCCGTACAGGGGCGCCTCTTCCATCGGACGGGACTTCCTGGTAATGGCAGGACCACCTTCAAGTGCCTCACCGGAGCGATACTGGGGGCATGGACGATCTCGCGGGCTTCCTGCGGACCCGGCGTTCCCGGGTCGACCCGGCGGCCGTCGGCATCCCCACCGGCAGCCGCCGCCGGGTCGAAGGGCTGCGCCGCGAAGAGGTCGCGCACCTCTCCGGAGTCAGCGTCGACTACTACGTACGCCTGGAGCAGGGCCGCGCGACCCAGCCCTCCGAGCAGGTCCTCGACGCGCTCGCCCGCGTCCTCGGCCTCGACGAGACCGAACGCGGGCACCTTGACCGGCTCGCGCGGCAGCGCCGCCGCCGCGCGAAGGCGCCGGGCGGGCGGGTCCGGCCGGAGCTGCTGCGCGTCCTCGGCCTGGTCCCCGACGCACCCGCGCTGATCATGGACCACCGCCTGGACGTACTCGCCGGGAACCGCCTCGCCGGGCTCCTCTTCGGCCGGCTGCTGCCGGGCCTGAACACCGCCCGGCACATCTTCCTCGATGAGGCCGAGCGCGGCCTCTACGCGGACTGGGAGACATGCACCCTCGATGTGGTCGGGCACCTGCGCCTGGCCGCCGGCAAATACCCCGAGGACCCCCGCCTGGCCTCGCTCATCGGCGAGCTGGCGATGGGCAGCGAGCGCTTCCGCCGCCTCTGGGCCCGCGCGGACGTGCGTGCCCGCGCTCATGGACGCAAGGCGTACCGGCATCCGCTGGTCGGACTGCTGGAACTGCACCAGGAGAACTTCGCGCTACCGGACGAAACGAGCATGGAGCTGCTGGTGCTGTCCGCGGCCCCAGGCAGCCCCACCGAGGACGGGCTGCGCCTGCTCGCGAGCCTGGGCCCGGACAGCGATGACGCGCATCCCACAGTGAACGCTCAGGTCCGCGAGTAACTCAACGACGCCCGCCCCCACTCGTCCGCATGAGCCCTGCGCCTCGCGGCAGATGCGTGAGCCGTGCCTGAGGCGCACATTTCCAGAGGACGGTCAAGCGTGGTTGACCGGGAGAACGTCCGGGGAAAGGGCACTCGCATGGGCCGAGGCCGATGTCATGCGGCGACTGTGATGGCGACGGCAGAGAACCTCGTAGCCGATCTCTTCCGCTGTACGGTCGACGTCGCCGACGACGACCTGAGCCCCTTCGACAACCATCTCGCCATTAACAGTGCGGGCGTTATGGGTGGCGCGGGCCCCGCACCAGCACAGGGCCTCGACCTGCAGTTGCTCAACCCGGTCGGCCAACTCGACCAGCCGCTGCGAGCCCGGGAACAACTTGGTGCGAAAGTCGGTAGTGATCCCGAAGGCGAAAACGTCCAGCCCGAGGTCGTCCACGACCCGGGCGAGCTGGTCGATCTGCTCCGCGGCGAGGAACTGCGCCTCGTCCACGATCACGTAGTCGGCCTTGCCACCCTTGGAGAGCTGATCCACAAGGTATGCGTACAAATCCATACCGGCGGTCGCCTCAACTGCCTCTGTGACCAGCCCCAGACGGGAGGAGAGCTTACCTTCTCCCGCCCGGTCGTCGCGGGTGAAGATCACGCCTTGAAGCCCGCGGGCCGAACGGTTGTGTCCGATCTGGAGCGCCAAAGTACTCTTCCCGCAATCCATGGTGCCGGAGAAAAATACCAATTCGGACATCAGAGGAGGGTGACCTTTCGGGGCGAGCAGGCCGTGCGGAGCCGACGATGTGACGGCCTTTCAGATACGGGCGGTGGCGGGCCGGTCCCGGCGACACCCGGGGCAGGCGGCTACGAGCGTACTTCGAGCAGCGGTACCAACTGCTCGACGGGGGTCATCGAGCCGTGCATCCCGACCATCGCGGACTCGCGCGGTTCCTGGACGGACGCGGTGATCACCACGTCGTCGTGGGCGGCGGCCACGACGTCGCCGATCCTCCCCCGCACCCGCTCCTCGGCCCTCTCGGGCGGGCCGAACCAGCCCGCGGCTATGGCCTCGTCGCGGCTCGCGACCCAGAACCGCTCCCCCAGCACCTCGCGCCAGACGGTGAGGACGTCGGCCTGGGCGCCCGGGACCGCGTAGACGTGGCGGGCGCGGCCCTCGCCGCCGAGGAGGGCGACGCCGGCGCGCAGCTCCCAGTCCTCGTCGAAGTCGATACGGGACTGCTCGTCGAAAGGGATGTCGATCATGCCGTGGTCGGCGGTGATGTACAGGGCTGCCCGCGGCGGCAGTTGCTCGGCGAGGCGCTGGGCGAGCCGGTCCACGTACATCACCTGGCCGCGCCAGGCGTCGGAGTCCATGCCGAACTTGTGGCCCTTGCCGTCGACCTCGCTGTAGTACGTGTAGACCAGCGACCGGTCCCCCGCGGCCAGTTGGGCGGCGGCGAGGTCCATCCGCTCCTCGCCGGAGAGACGGCCGTGGAAGGTGCCGCCGCTCAGGGCGACCTCGGTGAGCGGGGTGCGTTCGAAGGTCGGGGACGACACCTGCGCGGTGTGCACCCCGGCCGCGTGGGCGACCTGGAAGAGCGTGGGATGCGGCTGCCAGACATGAGGGTCGGTCCACGGGCGCCAGCGCAGCTGGTTCATCAGGGCGCCGGTGGAGGGGTCGCGCACGGTGTAGCCGGGCAGACCGTGGGCACCCGGCGGCAGGCCCGTACCGAAGGAGGCGAGGGACGTCGCGGTGGTGGCGGGGAAGCCGACGGTGATCGGCCGGCCGGTGCCGCCGCGTGAGCTGCCCAGCAGCGACGTCAGATACGGCGCCTCGTCCGGGTGGTCCTTGATCTGCTGCCAGCCGAGACCGTCGATCAGGAAGACGCAGTTGCGGTCGGCCGGGGTGAGTTCGGGGATGACGGCGGCCGGTACGCTGACGCCCTGGCCCGCGACGAGGGTGGGCAGCAGGTCGGCGAGCGAGCCGCCGCCGTACTCCGGGACGGGCGCGGTGTGCAGGGCGAGCGGCTCCGGGTCCTGCCAGGCGGGCGGCGGGGCAGCCATCAACGGCCGGTCGACGGGGTGGCCGCGGTGGCTTCGGAGAGCGACTGGGCGAAGACGAGGGTCTGCCGTACGGTGTCGGGTCCGTCGCCCGCCTCGCTGACGCGCAGGCTCAGGTCGTCGGCCGTGGAGTTGCCGGTGTAGCCGTGGTCGGCCTCGCAGTTGGGGTCGCCGCAGGCGGCCGGCTCCAGGTCGATCCGGGCGACGGCGCCCCAGCCGATGGTGAGGACGACCTCGCGGGGCAGGGTGCCGGGGGTGTACGACTCGGGGTTCGCGACGACGCGGCTGACCACGACCGACGAGATCCGGTCCAGCTTGACCGACTCGGTCGAGGTGGTGGCGTACGGCGTCGGCGAACTGGTGTCGGCGGCCTGCTCGTCGGTGTGACTGACGATGAATCGGTGCGCGGTGAGGACGAGGACGGTGACATGCCGGCGGACCTCGTTGGAGTCGAACGTCGTCTCCTGGTGCACCAGATACGAGGCGATGGGCTCGCCTCCGACAGCGGCCTCCACCGCTTCGGCCACGAGAGCCGGGTAGTAGCCACTGCGCTCGATCGCCGTGCGCAGCCCCTGGGTCGTCGTACCGGTCTTCGCCATGGCCCCATCCTACGGTGGCGGGATGCGTGGCCAGGACCGTGCGGACCTGCTCAGTAGCTGGGCAGGCGGCGGGGGCCGAGGTCGTCGCGGGACGGGGGCGGGGCGAGGCGGACGCTCGCGCCGAGCACGGAGAGACCGTGCGACGCGACCACCACCGGTTCGAGCGCGACGGAGACGATCTCCGGGTGGTCGTCGACGAGCCGGGACACCCGGAGCAGCAGCTCTTCGAGGGCGGCGGTGTCGACGGGCGCGGAGCCCCGCCAGCCGAAGAGGAGCGGCGCCGTCCGGATGGACCGGAGCAGTTCGGCGGCCTCGCGGTCGGTGACGGGCACGAGCCGGTGCGCCAGATCGCCCAGCAGCTCGGAGGCCACGCCCGCCAGCCCGAACGAGAGCACCGCCCCCGCCGCCGGGTCGATGACCGCGCGCACGACGGTGTCCACCCCGCGCGGTGCCATCGACTGGACGACGGGCCGCAGTTCGGCGGGCTCGCCGAGCAGTTCGGTGAGTTCGCGGTACGCGGCCCGCAGCCGTGCTTCGTCGGCGAGGTCGAGCCGTACGCCGCCGAGGTCGGCCCGGTGGCGCAGACGCGGCGCGGTGGTCTTGAGCGCGACGGGATAGCCGAGGCGCGCGGCGGCCTCGACGGCGTCGTCGGGTCCGGGCGCGGGGAGGGTGGGCCGTACGGCGATCCCGTACCGCCCGAGCAGTTCCCGGGTGTCGTCGTCGCCGAGGCATGTCCCGTGCGGGTCGGCGGGGGCGTCGCCGAGGGCCCGGACGATGAGGCCGGCGGCGCCGCTCTCGTCGATGTCGTCGTACTCGGGCACCTTGCCGGGTTCGGCGGTCCCCCGTCGCCACTGCCCGTAGGTGAAGGCCTGGCTGAGCGCGCGCACGGCACGCTCGGCGGCCGGATAGGCGGGGATCCGGCCGGGGGCGGTGACCGGTGTGGGGGGCGGCTCGGCCACGGCGCCGGGTACGGAGACCGGCCGGGCTGCCGGGCCCGCCGGGCCTGGAGTGGCGTCCGCCGCCGGGGTCGCGCCCCCGGGGCCCTCGCCACGCCCCTCCCCCCGGTCTCCGGCCACGTCATCACGGCGTCCGGGCGTGGAATCGTCGCCGGTGGCCGACGGACGGGGCGGCTCGGCAACGGTGCCGGGCAGCGACACCGGCCGGGCTGCCGGGGCATCCTCCGGCGCACGGGTGGGTCGGGCCCGTTCCGCCACGGGCGGCGGCGTTGCGCCCGGCCCCGGCCCCGGCCCCGGCATCGGTCCGGGGCGCGGGGCCGTCGTGCTGGCCGCCGAGAGCGCCTCCGCCAGGCCGCCGATCTCCACATGGACCACGGCCACCGGCTTCGCCGGCGACGTCGAGGCCGCCTCGCGCAGCGCCGTCGCCAGGACCTCGCCGTCGCCCGACTCCCTCGCGCCGCTCTCCCCGACCCAGGGGATCGCCGTGACGACGACCGCGTCGCAGCCCGGGTCCGCCAGTGCCGAGGCCAGGGCCGTACGGAAGTCCTCCGGGCGGGCGGACGTGGTGAGGTCGAGCGGGGGCAGTGGGCGAAGACCCTCCGTCAGGCAGGCGTCGTACGTGAGGAGCCCGAGCGACTCGGAGTTGCCGAGGATCGCCACGTGCGGTCCCGCCGGCAGGGGCTGGGACGCGAGCAGGACACCCGCGTCCACCAGCTCCGTGACGGTGTCCACGCGGATCACCCCCGCCTGGCTGAGCAGCGCCGAGACCGTCGCGTCCGGGATGGTGCCGACCGGCACGGCGTGCCCCGGCGGCGCGCTGCCGCTGTGCCGCGCGCCCTTCGCGACGACGACCGGCTTCACCGCCCCCGTACGCCTGGCCAGCCGTGTGAACTTCCGTGGGTTGCCGATCGTTTCGAGATACAGCAGTACGACGTCGGTGTCCGGGTCGTCGTGCCAGTACTGGAGGAAGTCGTTGCCCGAGACGTCCGCGCGGTTGCCCGCCGAGATGAAGGTGGACAGGCCCGCGCCGCGCCGGACCAGCCCGGCGAGCAGCGCGATGCCGATCGCGCCGGACTGTGTGAAGAGCCCGATCCGCCCCCGGCCGGGCGGCTCCGGCGCGAGCGAGGCGTTCAGCCGGACGGGCGGCGAGGTGTTGATGACCCCGAACGCGTTGGGCCCGATGACCCGCATCCCGTACGAACGCGCCTGCCGCACCAGTTCGCGCTGCCGCTCCAGCCCCGCGGGCCCGCTCTCGGCGTAACCGGCGGACAGGACGACCAGGCCCTGCACGCCGTGTTCACCGCAGTCGGCGACGACCTCGGGCACCCGCTCGGCGGGGACGGCGACGACCACGAGGTCGACGGGCTCCTCGATCTCCGCGAGGGAGCGTACGGCCGGGACGCCGTCGAGCTCGGTGAGTTCCGGGGGCAGAGCCAGGTTCACCGCGTACGTACGACCCGTGAAACCGCCGTCGAGGAGGTTGCGCAGCACGGCTCGCCCGACGCCGCCCGGCGCGCGTCCGGCGCCGACGACGGCCACCGACGACGGGCCGAGGAGCCGCTGCACGGAGCGCGCCTCGGCGCGCTGCTCGCGGCCGCGCTGGACGGCGAGGGACTCGGCGGTGGGTTCGAGGTCGAGGACGAGCCGTACCGCGCCGTCCTCGAAGCTGCGTTTCTGGGTGAACCCGGCGTCCCGGAACACCTTGATCATCTTGCTGTTGGCGGGCAGCACCTCCGCCGCGAAGCGCCGGATCCCGCGCTCGCGCGCCACCGCGGCGATGTGTTCGAGGAGCGCGGAGGCGATCCCGCGCCCCTGGTGCGCGTCCTGGACGAGGAAGGCGACCTCCGCCTCATCGTCGGGGGCCGACGCGGGCATGCCCCGGCTGTCGACGCGGTCGTAGCGGACGGTGGCGACGAACTCGCCGCCGACGGTCACCGCGAGGCCCACCCGGTCCACGTAGTCGTGGTGGGTGAACCGGTAGACGTCCTTGTCGGAGAGCCGGGGGTAGGGCGCGAAGAAGCGGTAGTACTTCGACTCGTCGGAGACCTGCTCGTAGAAGTTGACCAGCCGCTCGGCGTCGTCGGTGGTGATGGGCCGGACGCGGGCGGTGCCCCCGTCGCGCAGCACCACGTCTGCTTCCCAGTGAGCGGGGTACGCGTGCTGCGACGGCGGCGTCATGGGGAGAGCCTACGGCGCGCACATCGGTAGCGGCGGTTACCCGGCCGGGGCAGGCTGGGGGTGCCGCACCGGCCCGTTCCGGGGCACATGAGACACTGGTCTAGACAACAACTGTGAACTTGAAGGGCAACACCATGGCTGAGCGCCGCGTCAATGTCGGCTGGGCCGAGGGCCTGCACGCCCGTCCCGCCTCCATCTTCGTCCGGGCCGCCACGGCTTCCGGCGTTCCGGTGACGATCGCCAAGGCCGACGGAAGCCCGGTCAACGCGGCGTCGATGCTCGCCGTGCTGGGGCTGGGCGCGCAGGGCGGCGACGAGATCGTCCTGTTCTCCGACGTGGACGGCGCGGAGGCCGCGCTGGACCGGCTGGCGAAGCTGGTGGCCGAGGGCCTGGACGAGCTGCCCGAGACCGTCTGAGCCGCGAGCGCGCGCATCCGGCACGTACGGCGAAGGCCCCGGCAGGACGCCGGGGCCTTCGCCATGGGTTACGGGACAGGCCCTAGACGTCCACGCCGTGGAGGCGCAGGTACGCCACCGGGTCGATGTCGGAGCCGTACTCCGCCGTCGTCCGCGCCTCGAAGTGCAGGTGCGGGCCGGTGGAGTTGCCGGTCGAGCCCGAGAGGCCGATCGGCTCTCCGGAGGCCACGCTCCGGCCGATCGAGACGCCGATCGACGAGAGGTGTCCGTACTGGGTGTACGTGCCGTCGTTCATGCGGATGACGATGTTGTTCCCGTACGCGCCGCCCCAGCCGGCCTCGACCACGGTGCCCGCGCCGACGGCCACGACCGAAGTGCCGGACGCGGCGCGGAAGTCGACGCCGGAGTGGCTGCCGGAGGACCAGAGCGCGCCGCCGGTCCGGTAGCCGGTGGTGACCGAGGATCCGGCCACCGGGAGCCGGTAGGAGCCCAGGCGCTCGCGCTCCGCGGCCCGTGCCGCGCGCTC
Source organism: Streptomyces sp. NPDC051217 (assembly GCF_044455465.1). Lineage (NCBI taxonomy): Bacteria > Bacillati > Actinomycetota > Actinomycetes > Kitasatosporales > Streptomycetaceae > Streptomyces > Streptomyces sp. NPDC051217. The sequence continues at coordinate 183,594 of NZ_JBITEV010000014.1, read as the reverse complement.
CTTGGCCGCGCGGAGTTCCTTGGCGCGAGCCTCCGCCCTGCGCTTCGCCTCGGCCTTGGCGCGGGCGGCGGCCTTCGCCTCCGCCTTCGCTTCCGCGGCCTTCTCGGCCGCCGCCTCCTGGGCGTCGGCCTGGGCGTCGATCGTCGCGGCGAGCGAGTCGTCGATGACGAGGGCGCGGGCCGGGGCCGCCGGGGCGGCCTCCTGGGCGAGGGTCGCCTCCGCGTCGGCGGCGAGCGCCGGGGATGCGAGGGTGCCGATGACACCGGCCGCGGTGAGGGACGCGACCCCGGCGAAGTTCGCGCGTCGGCGCGTCATTCGGTTCGGGGCACGGTGCTTCCCGGGGGCACGGGTGAACGCCATGAAGTGGCTGGTCCTTTCCTTCCTTCTCGCCTACCGGGTTAGCTGACGGGTTCGGAGCAGGAAGGTCTCCTACGGGCTCCTCCGCGGATCGCGCGAAGGCCCCCGATTCACCCCAGGGACATCGATTGGGTCCCCGGCTCCCCAGGCTCGCGCCTGACGGGGACTCGGCGATGGCTGTCCGGTGCCGCGGACGCGGCGGGCTCTGACGAACATCCGGACCGACGCTAAGCGTTCATCTTTCAATCACCAAACGGACAGCCCCTTTTGTAGCGCACGCCACAGGGCATTCAGGCAACCCACCCATGAATACGGACATACGGGGAAACCCCGGCGACTGGTTCGTCACCGGGGTTCCCTTTGTCCGTGATGATCCGAGGAGTGGACGTCGTCGGCCTCAGCCGGCGACGACCTTCACCTCGCCGATGCCCAGGGCCTCCACAGGCTCCCGGATCACCGAGGCGTCCCCGACGAGCACGGTGACCAGCCGGTCGCCCGGGAAGGCGCTGACGACGGCGGCCGTCGCCTCGACCGTGCCGGTCTCCGCCAGGCGCGCGTACAGCCGCGCCTGGAAGTCGTCGGGGAGGTGCTGCTCGACCTGGTCGGCGAGCGTGTCCGCGACGGACGCGGCCGTCTCGTACTTCAGCGGGGCGACCCCGACCAGATTCTGCACGGCCGTCTCACGCTCGGCGTCCGTCAGGCCCTCGGCCGCGAGCGTACGCAGAACCTTCCACAGGTCGTCCAGCGCGGGCCCGGTCGACTCGGTGTCGACGGAGCCGCTGATGGCGAGCATGGAGGCGCCCGTGCCGTCCGGGTCGGAGCGCAGCACCTGCGCGAAGGCCCGCACGCCGTACGTGTAGCCCTTCTCCTCGCGCAGCACCCGGTCGAGCCGAGAGGTGAGCGTGCCGCCCAGGCAGTACGTGCCGAGCACCTGCGCCGGCCAGACGCGGTCGTGCCGGTCGGGGCCGACGCGGCCGATCAGGAGCTGGGTCTGTACGGCTCCGGGCCGGTCCACGATCACCACACGGCCGGTGTCGTCGGCGGTCACCGGCGGCACGGGGCGCGGCTCGGAGGTGTCGCCCGTCCAGTCGCCGAGGGTCTCGGCGAGCAGGGCGTCGACGTCGACACCGGTGAGGTCGCCGACGATCACCGCGGTGGCGGTGGCGGGACGGACATGCGCTTCGTAGAAGGCGCGGACGCCCTTGGCGTCGATGCGTCCGACGGTCTCCTCGGTGCCCTGGCGCGGACGCGACATGCGCGAGGCCTCCGGGAACAGCTCCTTGGAGAGCTGCTTCGCCGCGCGGCGGGCCGGGTTGGCCTGCTCGTGCGGGATCTCGTCCAGCCTGTTCGTGACGAGCCGGCCGACCTCGCTCTCCGAGAACAGCGGCGCGCGCAGGGCGTCCGCGAGCAGGCCGAGCGCCTTGGGCAGCCGGGAGACCGGGACCTCCAGGGAGACCCGGACACCGGGGTGGTCGGCATGCGCGTCGAGCGTGGCGCCGCAGCGCTCCAGCTCGGCGGCGAACTCCTCGGCGGTGTGCTTGTCGGTGCCCTCGGACAGAGCGCGGGCCATGATCGTGGCCACGCCGTCCAGGCCCTCGGGCTCGGCCTCCAGCGGGGCGGCGAGGGAGATCTCGACCGCCACCACCTGCTGGCCGGGACGGTGACAGCGCAGCACCGTCAGGCCGTTGGGCAGCGCGCCGCGCTCGGGCGCGGGGAACGCCCAGGGCCTGGCCTCTCCGGCCGTCGGCCGCGGGTGGAACTCCATGGTCACGGCAGCGTCGGTCACTGGTCCGCCCCCTCGTGCTCGTCGGTGGTCTCGTCGGAGGCGGTGTCCTCGTCGTCGGAGGTGACCGGCTCGTAGACCAGCACCGCCCTGTTGTCCGGGCGCAGCCGGGCCTCGGCCACCGCGCGTACCTCGTCGGCCGTGACGTCCAGCACCCGCTGGACGGCGGTCAGTGCCAGCTGCGGGTCGCCGAACAGCACCGCGTACCGGCACAGTTCGTCCGCGCGGCCCGCGACCGTACCGAGCCGGTCGAGCCATTCGCGCTCCAACTGGGCCTGGGCGCGCTCCATTTCCTCGTCCGTGGGGCCTTCGGCCGCGAACCGGGCGAGCTCCTCGTCGACCGCGGCCTCGATCTGGGGCACCTCGACGCCACCGGACGTCTTCACGTCCAGCCAGCCGAGCGAGGGCGCGCCGGCCAGGCGCAGCAGTCCGAATCCGGCGGCGACGGCCGTACGGTCACGGCGCACCAGGCGGTTGTGGAGACGGGAGGACTCGCCGCCGCCGAGGACGGTGAGCGCCAGGTCGGCGGCGTCGGCCTCGCGGGTGCCGTCCTGCGGCAGCCGGTAGGCGGCCATCAGCGCGCGCGCCGGGACCTCCTCGTGGATCTCCTCGCGCAGCTGCTCGCCGATGATGTCGGGCAGCGAGCCGTCGCGCGGCGCCTGCTTGCCGTCGTGCCCGGGGATCGAGCCGAAGTACCTCTGCACCCAGGCGAGCGTCTGCTCGGGGTCGATGTCGCCGACGACGGAGAGCACCGCGTTGTTCGGCGCGTAGTACGTACGGAAGAACTGCCGCGCGTCGTCGAGGGTCGCCGCGTCCAGATCGGCCATCGAGCCGATCGGGGTGTGGTGGTACGGGTGGCCCTCGGGGTAGGAGAGCGCGGTCAGGCGCTCGAAGGCGGTGCCGTAGGGCACGTTGTCGTAACGCTGGCGGCGTTCGTTCTTCACCACGTCGCGCTGGTTCTCCATCCCCTCGTCGTCCAGGGCGGAGAGCAGCGAGCCCATGCGGTCGGCCTCCAGCCAGAGGGCGAGCTCCAGCTGGTGGGTGGGCATGGTCTCGAAGTAGTTGGTGCGCTCGAAGCTGGTGGTGCCGTTGAGCGAGCCGCCGGCGCCCTGCACCAGCTCGAAGTGACCGTTGCCCTTGACCTGCTTCGAGCCCTGGAACATCAGGTGCTCGAAGAGGTGGGCGAGGCCCGTACGGCCCTTGACCTCGTGGCGTGAGCCGACGTCGTACCAGAGGCAGACCGCGGCGACCGGGGTCAGGTGGTCCTCGGAGAGCACCACGCGCAGTCCGTTGGCGAGCCGGTGCTCGGTCGCTGTCAGGCCGCCGGAACCGGCCTGCGCTGTGGCCGTGTGACCCATGGGCATGTACGTCCCTTCGATCGCGATATGGAGAAGTCCTGCCACTGTATGCAAGCGTGCCGACGCATGGCGAAGTTCCCGTGCCCGGGGATGCGGCGTTGACTCGCCAACCGCTTGCAAAAGGGCTCACCGCCTGCCCGTCCCCCGCTCATGGCCACCTCCTCGCCGGCTCTCCCGCCGCCGCCGGAAACGGCGCCCCGGACGGTTCAACGACGGGTCGAGGTCCGCGTTGTCGGTCCGGCGGGCCACAATGGTCGGCGTCAGTTCCTGAAGTTGCCCGCCCAGACCCGCACAGACCTGTGAAGGAGCCGCAGCAGCGATGGCCCGCCGCAGCACGAAGACCCCGCCGCCGGAGGACTTCGAGGAGAAGATCCTCGACATCGACGTGGTCGATGAAATGCAGGGCTCCTTCCTTGAGTACGCGTATTCGGTGATCTACTCCCGGGCCCTGCCGGACGCCCGGGACGGCATGAAGCCGGTGCACCGCCGCATCGTGTACCAGATGAACGAGATGGGCCTGCGTCCCGACCGCGGCTATGTGAAGTGCGCCCGGGTCGTCGGCGAGGTGATGGGTAAATTGCACCCGCACGGGGACGCGTCGATCTACGACGCCCTCGTCCGGATGGCGCAGCCGTTCTCGATGCGGCTGCCGCTGGTCGACGGCCACGGGAACTTCGGCTCCCTCGGCAACGACGACCCGCCGGCCGCCATGCGGTACACGGAGTGCCGGATGGCCGACGCCACGTCACTGATGACGGAGTCGATCGACGAGGACACCGTCGATTTCCAGTCGAATTACGACGGCCAGGAGCGGGAACCGGTCACGCTGCCGGCCGCCTATCCGAATCTTCTGGTCAACGGCGCCTCCGGGATCGCCGTCGGCATGGCGACGAACATGGCGCCGCACAATCTGGGCGAGGTCATCGCCGCCGCCCGGCACCTGATCAAGCACCCGGGCGCCGACCTGGAAACGCTGATGCGGTATGTGCCGGGGCCCGACCTGCCCACCGGTGGCCGGATCGTGGGTCTCCAGGGCATCAAGGACGCGTACGAGAACGGGCGCGGGACGTTCAAGATCCGCGCGACGGTCACCGTGGAGGACGTCACCCCGCGCCGCAAGGGCCTCGTCGTCACCGAACTGCCCTTCACGGTCGGCCCGGAGAAGGTGATCGGCAAGATCAAGGACCTGGTCTCGGCCAAGAAGCTGATGGGCATCGCCGACGTCAAGGACCTCACGGACCGCTCGCACGGGCTGCGGCTGGTCATCGAGATCAAGAACGGGTTCATCCCCGAGGCCGTGCTGGAGCAGCTCTACAAGCTGACGCCGATGGAGGAGACCTTCGGCATCAACAACGTGGCGCTGGTGGACGGCCAGCCGCTGACGCTGGGGCTCAAGGAGCTGCTGGAGGTCTATCTCGACCACCGGTTCACCGTCGTACGCAGGCGCAGCGAGTTCCGCAGGACCAAGCGGCGCGACCGGCTGCATCTGGTCGAGGGTCTGCTCGTCGCGCTCATCGACATCGACGAGGTCATCCGACTCATCCGCTCCAGCGACAACTCGGCGCAGGCCAAGGAGCGGCTGATCGAGCGCTTCTCGCTGAGCGACGTGCAGACGCAGTACATCCTGGACACGCCGCTGCGCCGGCTCACCCGCTTCGACCGGATCGACCTGGAGAGCGAGCGCGACCGGCTGAACGGCGAGATCGACGAGCTGACCGGGATCCTGGATTCGGACAGCGAGCTGCGCAAGCTCGTCTCCTCCGAACTGGCCACGGTCGCGAAGAAGTTCGGCACCGACCGGCGCACGGTGCTGCTGGAGTCGGGCAGCTCGCCGGTCGCCGCGGTGCCGCTGGAGGTGGCCGACGACCCGTGCCGCGTGCTGATGTCGTCCACGGGGCTGCTGGCGCGTACGGCCAACGGCGGGCCGCTGGGCAGTGGCGACGGCAAGCGGGTCAAGCACGACGTGATCATCTCGGCCGTGCCGGCGACGGCGCGCGGCGAGGTCGGAGCGGTCACGTCGACCGGGCGGCTGCTGCGAATCTCCGTCATCGATCTGCCGCAACTGCCGGACACCGCCTCGGCGCCGAACCTGGCGGGCGGGGCGCCGCTCGCGGAGTTCCTGACGCTGGAGCCGGACGAGGATCTGGTCACCCTGACGACGCTGGACGAGTCCTCGCCCGGCCTCGCGCTGGGCACGCTCCAGGGAGTCGTCAAGCGCGTCGTCCCCGACTACCCGTCCAACAAGGACGAGTTGGAGGTCATCAGCCTCAAGGAGGGTGACCGGGTGGTGGGCGCGGCCGAGCTGCGTACGGGCGAGGAGGATCTGGTCTTCATCACCTCCGACGCCCAACTGCTGCGCTACCAGGCCTCGCAGGTCAGGCCGCAGGGCCGGGCCGCGGGAGGCATGGCGGGCGTCAAGCTGGCCGACGGCGCCTCGGTGATCTCCTTCACGGCGGTCGACCCGGCGGGCGACGGGGTCGTCTACACGGTCGCGGGTTCACAGGGCACGCTGGACGACTCGGAGACGACGGCGAAGCTCACGCCGTTCGACCAGTACCCGCGCAAGGGGCGGGCCACCGGCGGGGTGCGCTGCCAGCGGTTCCTCAAGGGCGAGGACGTGCTGGTCTTCGCCTGGGCGGGCGCGGCCCCGGCGCGGGCGGCGCAGAAGAACGGTTCACCGGCGGAGCTGCCGGAGCTGGATCCGCGGCGGGACGGTTCGGGTACGCCGCCGCCGTCGGTCGTCGCGTCCCTGGCCGGTCCGGCGAGCTGACACAAGTGCGCGGCGGTCAGAGCGGGTCGGCGGCCTCATCGGCCGCCGGCCCGGACCGTACGTAGCGCAGGACGCCCCACATGGCGGTCTCGCCCGGTCCCGTCTCGGCGTCCGTGTCGGTGACGGCGCAGAGCGTCAGCTCCTTGCCCAGGGCGTCGCGGTCGATGCCCGTCCCGATGAGCACGAGCTGGGTGCGGCGCTCGGCGCCCCGTGGCCAGCGCTCCGGGTAGAAGCGCAGGAAGCGGCCGACGGCGTGGACGGCGTACCGGTTGTCCGGGTCGGCCGCGCCGAAGTCCACGAAGCCCTTGACGCGGTAGAGCCCCTCCGGCCGTGAGTCGAGGAAGGCCATGAGCCGGCGCGGATCCAGGGCGGCCGGTTCGTCGAACGACACGCTCTCGTAGGCGGCGTGCGGATGGTGCGCGTGGTCGGCGTGGTGCTCGTGGTCCGCGTGCTCCGGCTCGTCGTCGGCCGACAGGTCCTCGAAGGACAACTGGCGGACCTTCTCCTCCTCGGCGGAGCGCGTGGCCGGGTCGAAGAGCAGTCCCGGGTCGATCCTCCCGTACGACGCGGAGACGACCGCGGCCCCCGGCCCCAGCTCCCCGATCACACCCAGGACGCGCTCGTGTTCGGCCGGTGTGACGCGGTCGGTCTTGTTCAGGACGACCAGGTCGGCGATGGCGAGATGCCGGTCGGTCTCAGGGTGGCGCTCGCGGGTGGCGTCGAACTCGGCCGCGTCCACGACCTCGACGAGCCCGCCGTACACCGTGCGCGGATTGTCACCGGCGAGGATCATCCGGACGAGTTCCCGCGGCTCGGCGAGGCCGCTCGCCTCGATGACGATGATGTCGATCCGGGCGGCGGGGCGGCTCAGCCGTTCCAGATAACCGTCCAGCTCGCTGGCGTCCACGGCGCAGCACAGACACCCGTTGCCCAGGGAGACCGTGGATCCGACCTGGCCGGCGACGGTCATGGCGTCGATCTCGACGGCTCCGAAGTCGTTGACGACGACCGCGACGCGGTTGCCGGCCCGGCGCCGCAGGAGATGGTTGAGCAGGGTCGTCTTGCCCGAGCCGAGGAAGCCCGCGAGGACGACCACCGGAATCTGATCGCCGGCCGTGCTCGGGTTCAAGGCCGTGCTCCGTCTTCCGTAGGAGGTCGCGGCAGAGCCGTGCGCCTGCCCGCTCCAGGATAGGAGCGGGCAGGCGCACCCCCGTCACGGGCCCTCTGGGTGTCCCCTACTCGGCCGGCTCGGGCCAGGTGGCGCAGTCGTCCCAGGCCGTGTCCCAGCCGGAGTTGCCACCGCCGTCGGTGATCTCGAAGGTGCCGCTGCCCGCCGGGTACGGGCAGTTGTACCTACCGGCGACGCCCACGTCCGTCGCCGTGACACCGCGGAAGGTGACCGCGCCGGGTGTCTCGGCCTGGACCACGACCGTCCCGGCGCCGTCGACGGTCGCGCCGTCGATGGTGACGTTGCGGACGGCCTTGCCCGTTCCACTGCCGGAGACGAACTCGAAGGCGCTGTACGGGCTGTCGGTGACGGTGGTGCCGGTGATGCTGACGTTCGCCTCGATGGCGCTGTCGTACGCGTCGACCCGGAGCGCGCCCATGGGGTGCTGCCAGTTGGGGTTCATCGCTCCGGTGCGTACGAGGGTGTTCCCGGCGACCGTGATGGTGCCGGCCAGCGGGAAGAACGGGTCCATGAACTTCTGGTTGGAGATCGCGATACCGCTGCCCAGGGCGTTGGTGTCGAGGACGAGATTGTCCTTGACGGTGATGTCGCGGCCACCGTAGATCGCGATGCCGTTCGCCAGGTTGGGCTGCGAGATGGTGTTGTTGGCGAAGGTGCTGGAGCTGTTGGTGGTGTTGAGCGACCACATGGCGAGCGAGTCGTCGCCGGTGTTGCGCAGGAAGTTCTCACGTACCTGCACACCGTTGGCCGTGCCGTTCAGGTTGAGTCCGTCGGCCGTCATGTCGAGGATGCGGTTCCTCTCCACGACGAGGTTGTCGTTGTTCCCGGTGAGCCAGAGGCCGACCTTGAGGTGCTGGAGCCACATCCCGGACACCCGGGAGTTCGGGCCGAGCGAGCCGTTGACGAAGTTGTCCGGGTTGTTGTCGACGCGCTCGGTGACCTCGCCGATGACGGCGAAGTCGTGCAGCCCCACGTTGCCGGCCGGGGCGCTCGACTGGTCGATGAAGCGCGAACTGCGCACCACCGAGTGCCAGTTGCCCGCGCCCCGCAGCTCGACGTCGTCCACACCGCTGAGCGACTGGGTCAGCTTGAACTCGCCCGGCGGGATCCACACCACGCCGCCCTTAGCGGCGGCGATGGCCTCGCGGAACGCCTGGGTGGAGTCCCCCTGGCCGCTCGGGTCCGCGCCCTTGTCGACGACCGAGACCGCGCCGGACGGGGCCCCGGCGGGCCCGGCGACCTGCTCGAAGTCGGCGACGTCGATCGTGGTCGGCACGCTTGCCTCGAACTTCACCTTCGCGCCCGCGGACACGTCCCGGCCGAGCAGCGCGCGGGTGTTGTCGAGCAGATGGTGCGTCTTGGAGCCGGCGATCCAGGGGGTGTCGATGTAGGAGTACTTGGACGTGACGGCGAGCGTCGTGTCGGTCTTCTCACCGTCGATGTAGACGGCGAGGGTGCCGGACTGGCCGTCGGGGACGCTGTACGCGAGGTTGACCGCGTTCGCGGCGGCGGGGAGCGTGAACTCCACGCTCTGGCCCGCGGCCAGTTGGACGGCGCGCCGGCCGGACGACTCCGAGGCAAGCGTGCCCTGGGTGTAGTCGGGGCCGACGGCCGTTCCGTCCGTGGTGGCGCTCTCCGCCTCGACGGAGGTGAACGGGAGCGTCGCGCCCGCCGCGACGACGGCCGCCGGGGCGGGGCCGGCCGGGGGCCCGGCGGTCGCCGTGGGGGCGACGAGGGTGAGCCCGGTGGCGGCGACGGCCACGGCGGTGGCGACGGAGAGTACCGCGTTCCTTGTAGTCATGTTCCTGATATATGCATTCATGTGCGGGTCCTGCACCTTCCTGTGGGGCGGAGGGATGTCAGGGGGCCTACGCCTCCCGCCCGCCCCCGTCCGGCCGCGGTACCGCGCGGACGGACGTACGGGGCGAACGGTTCGGCCGCGGAGTCAGCTCCGCAGCCAGGCCGCGGTGTCCTGCGGCAGCCTCCCCTCGTCGTCCAGGGGGCCGCTGGTCAGCAGAACGCTTGTGTGGCCGGGAAGCTCCGCGGGGGGCCCGGCGAGATTGACGACGCAGATCAGGCCGTCGGTCCGGGTGAAGGACAGCACCCCGGGACCGGACGGCAGCCACGTCAACTGCGCGCCGGCGGCGTCCCCCGAGCCGCCGTCCCCGGACGCCGGGACCACCGCGAATCCGGGCTCCGTACGGCGCAGCCGCAGGGCCTGCCGGTAGAGGCTGAGCATCGACAGCGGGTCACCCGCCTGAAGGTCCGCGGCGTACTTCGCCCAGGACTCCGGCTGCGGCAGCCACGGCTCGGTGTCTCCCCCGAAGCCGGCGTACGGCGCGTCGGCCGTCCAGGGCAGCGGTACGCGGCAGCCGTCGCGGCCCGGATCCGTACCGCCGGAGCGGAAGTGCATCGGGTCCTCGATGCGGTCACGCGGGATGTCGGCCTCGGGCAGGCCCAGTTCCTCGCCCTGGTAGACGTAGACGGCGCCGGGGAGCGCCAGCGAGAGCAGCGCCGCCGCTCGGGCCCGTCTGGTGCCCAGCTCCAGGTCGGTCGGGGTGCCGAAAGCCTTCGCCGCGAAGTCGAACCCGGTGTGCTCGCGCCCGTAACGGGTCACGGTGCGGGTGACGTCGTGGTTGCAGAGCACCCAGGTGGCGGGGGCGCCGACCGGGGCGTGCTCGGCGAGGGTGTCGTCGATGGCGGTCCGCAGCAGATCCGCGTCCCAGGGGCAGGACATGAAGCTGAGGTTGAAGGCGGTGTGCAGCTCGTCGGGGCGCAGATAGCGGGCGAAGCGCTCGGCGTCGGGGAGCCAGACCTCGCCGACGAAGATGCCGCCGTACTCGTCGGCGATGGCGCGCCAGGAGCGGTAGATGTCGTGGAGTTCGTCGCGGTCCACGAACGGGTGGGCGTCGACGCCCGGCGTGAAGTCGGGCAGTCCTGGGTCCTTGGCGGGCAGGACGGCCGAGTCGATCCGTACACCGGTCACACCCCGGTCGAACCAGAAGCGCAGCACGTCCTCGTGCTCCCGGCGCACCGCCGGGTGTGCCCAGTTGAGGTCGGGCTGTCCGGTGGCGAAGAGGTGGAGATACCAGTCGCCGTCGTCCAGCCGGGTCCAGGGGACGCCGCCGAACTCGGACACCCAGTTGTTCGGGGGGAGTTCGCCGTCCGCCCCGCGCCCCTTACGGAAGTGGAAGAGCTCGCGCTCGGGGCTGCCGGGACCGGCGGCCAGCGCGGCCTTGAACCAGACGTGCTGGTCCGAGACATGGTTGGGAACGATGTCGACGATCGTGCGGATGCCCAGCTCACGGGCCTCGGCGATCAGTTTCTCCGCCTCGGCGAGGGTGCCGAAGGCCGGGTCGATGGTCCGGTAGTCGGCCACGTCGTAGCCGCCGTCGGCGAGGGGTGAGAGATACCAGGGCGTGAACCACAGTGCGTCCACGCCCAGTTCCACGAGATACGGCAGCCTGGACCGCACGCCGGCGAGATCACCGGTGCCGTCGCCGTCGCCGTCGGCGAAGCTGCGTACATAGACCTGGTAGATGGCGGCGTCGCGCCACCATTCGACGGTGGCCTCGGCCGGCTGGTTGGCTGCCACGTGACGGTCCTTTCGGGCAGGTGGGACTCCGCCGCCGGCCCCCGGACAACGGGGCGCTGGGTGAGTGGGCCGGCGGCGGAGCGCTGGTGGGGAGCAAGACAAACGGAGCGGAGAGGACGATCAGCCCTTGAGGCCGCCCGCGGTCAGACCGCTCATGATGTTGCGCTGGAACAGCAGGAAGATGAGCAGCGTCGGGACCGACGCGATGGTGAGCGCGGCGATCAGGACGTTCTCCGGTACCCCGCTGGCGAGCGAGTAGATGCCCACGTTGAGGGTCTGTTTGCTCGGGTCGGGCAGCGTGAGCATCGGCCAGAGGAAGTCCTTCCAGACACCCACGACCGCGAAGATCGACACGACTCCGAGGATCGGCCGGGAGATCGGCAGCACCACGGATCTCAGGGTGCGCATCGCCGACGCCCCGTCGATGGCCGCCGCGTCCAGCAGCTCCCGCGGGATCGAGTCGAAGAATCTCTTGAGGAGGAAGATGTTGAAGGCGTTGGTGACGGACGGCAGCCAGATCGCCCAGGGCGAGTTGAGCAGGTTCCGTTCGATGATCGGTACGTCGAGCACCGTCAGGTACTGGGGTACGACGAGGACGGTCGCCGGGATCATCAGCGTCATCAGCATCAGGCCGAGGATGGCCTTGCCGAAGATCGGCCGCAGCTTGGAGAGCGAGTAGGCGGCGGCCACGTCGAAGATCAGCTGGAAGGCGAGCGCGCCGAAGGCGTAGTAGAGGGTGTTGAAGAGCAGTCTGGCCAGGTCCATGACCTTCCAGGCCTGCTCGTAGTTCTCCGGGTGCAGGGAGGTGGGGAAGGCCGTCGGCGGGCTCTGCACCACCTCCTGGGTGGTCTTGAGACCGCCGGTGACCATCCAGTAGAGCGGCCCGAGAAAGACCAGGGTGAAAAGGAGGACCACCAGGGCGAAGACGATCCAGTAGACCGTCCTGCCGCGCGATCTGCCGAGTTGGGCCGGCGAGATCAGGGTCCGCGGGCGGGCGACTTCGACGGTGGCGGCCCGCTTGCGCCGGGGTATGAGCGTGTTCGCTGTCATGCCTTCTCTCCCCTCCTAGTCTTCGCTGCTGCGGCTGAGCCGTACATACACCGCGGAGAAGCCCGCGAGGAGTACGAGCAGGACGAGTCCCAGTGCCGCCGCACTGCCGTAGTTGTTGAAGTTGAACGCGTACTGGTAGATGAGATAGACGACCGTCGTCGTCGACCCTTCCGGCCCCGCCCCGTTGGTGAGCAGGAATGGTTCGGTGAAGACCTGCATCGTCGCGATGATCTGCATGAGCAGCATCAGCGAGAGAATGAGCTTGGTCTGCGGGATGGTGACGTGCCAGATCTTGCGGAGGATTCCCGCGCCGTCGAGTTCGGCCGCCTCGTACAGCTCACCGGGAATTCCCTGGAGCGCGGCGAGATAGATCAGGGTCGCGCCGCCCATGTTCATCCAGGTCGCCGCGATGACCACGGAGAGCATGGCCGTGTCGGTGTCCTGGAGCCACTGTTGGGCGGGCAGGCCGAAGACCTCCAGGATGCGGTTGAACAGGCCGTATCCGGGGTCGTAGAAGTACTTGAAGAGCAGCACGGAGGCGACCGGCGGAAGCATCACCGGGAGATAGACGAGCAGCCGCAGATACCCCTGGCCGTGCCGGAATTCGTTGAGTACGACGGCGATGAGGAACGGGACGATGAATCCCAGGAGCAGCGCGAGAGCGGTGAAGAGCAGCGTGTTGCGCCACGCCTGCCAGAAGGCGGGGTCGTTGAAGATGTAGGTGAGGTTGGACCAGCCGGCCCAGGTGGTCTTTCCGTTCTCGTTCTTCTGGAAGGCCAGGATGAATTCCCTGACCATCGGATACCAGGAGAAGAACGAGAAGCAGAGTACGGCTCCGATCAGGAACCCGTGCGCCGAGAGATTGCGGCGCACGGACCGTATGAACTCCTCGCGGGCGGAGTCCGTCCGGTTGGGGCCGGGGCGTCCGGAGCGGGACGGGGTCGCCTCGCTCTTGGACAGGGTGGGGGCCGACATGGTCTCTCCTCGGTGCCGGTGCGCAGACTCGTTGGCTCGCAGACGGACGGAGTTCGGGTACGGGGCCGGCCGGAAGGACAGGCCCGGGGCGGGACCGGGTCCGCGTGACCCGGCCCCGCACGTCCGTTACTGAGTCGCCAGGACCTGGTTGACCTGCTGCTCGGCGGTCGACAACAGCTTGTCGATGTCCGCGTCCTCGTTGGTCAGCACTCCCGACATCGCGACGTCGAGGATCTTGTAGATCTCCTGCGCCTTCGGCGGCTCGGCCTTGCCCTTGACCGGGTTGTCCATGAAGGGCTTGAAGTTCTCGACCGGCATCGTGGCGTGCTGGCTGCGCTGCGCGTCATCCTTGGCCTTGGACTCACCGAGCCAGAAGTTCGGCTGCGGCAGTCCGACGGGGAGCTTGTCGGCCTTGCTGCGCTCCCACTCGAACTGGCCCTTGCCCGGGGTGAGGAACTTGAAGTTCTGCCAGGCGATGGCGGCCTTGATCTTGTCGGGCGAACTGCCCTTCTTGATCATGTAGTTGTTGCCGCCGAAGAGCGTCGCCTTGGCGCCGGGGATCGGGCCCATGCCGAAGTTCTCGTACTTGGCGCCGAGTTGCTGGACCATGTACGTGATGTCGTCTGGCGCGGCGAGGAACATGCCCAGCTTGTCGGTGGCTATCTGCTTCTGCAGGTCGCCCCACTTGAGCAGCTGGGTCTTGCCCATGCTGTCGTCGTCCCAGCGCATCGCGCGGAGGTTCTCCAGGACCTGCTTGCCCAGCGGGGTGTTGAACGCCGCCTTCTTGCCCGTCGAGTCGACGACGTCGCCGCCGAGGCCGTAGATCGAGGCGGTGAAGTGCCAGCCGCCGTTGTTGCCCGCGCTGTACTCGCCGAAGCCGGAGACTCCGCCGCCGAGCTCGGCGATCTTGTCGGAGGCCGTACGGACATCCTCCCAGGTGGTGGGAGGCGAGTTGGGGTCCAGCCCGGCCTCCTCGAAGAGCTTCCGGTTGATCAGCAGACCCATGGTGTAGTTGCTGGTCGGCAGGCCGAAGAGCTTGCCGTCCTGCTTCAGCACGTCCAGGACGCCCGGGTCGATGTCCTTCAGCGCGGGCACGGACTTGTCGTTGACGTAGGCCGAGATGTCCTCGGCGCCGTCGTTGTCGAGCACCTGCTGGAGGTCGGTGAAGTAGGTGTAGTAGACGTCGGGCTGGGACTTCGCCTTGAGCATCGCGGTGAAGCGCGGCGGCTCCAGACACTGGCCCGGCGTGGACTTCCCGTTGATCTTGACGTTCGGGTACGTCTTGTTGAACTCCTTGACGTCCTCGTTCCACTCCTTCAGCTCAGCGGCTTTCGCGGCCGGCGGCATGCAGTCGATCGAGAGCGTCACCTTCGCCTTCGGGTCCAACGGCGCTGACGGGTCTGACGACCCGCCGCCGGAGTCGCCGTCGTCGTCGCTGCTGCTGCTGCTCGTGCCGCAGGCGGCGAGAGTCAGGGCGAGCACGGTGACAATGGCGGCCGCGGCGGTGCGGTCGATACGGCGATTACGGCGGAACCCAGCACTTCTCATCGATGGTCCCCTTCGGGCATGAGCGTGGAAGGCCCACGGCTGAAACTCTGCCGGGGCGCGGCACACTCAACCACCGTCGACAGGAGACCGCAAGATCTCGCGCCGTTTTCGTAAAAGTTTGACAGCCTTCCGCATCGGCCACGACCTGTGCCGGGGCCCGGAGTTGGACAGGGCGGGATTTGTCAGACAGGGGCCTCAGGACTGCCACAGGGCCCCCGAGGGGGCCCTGGAAGGGGCTCGCAAGGGCCGTACGGGCGGTGCGGGGCCCGCGGCGAGTGACAGGAGGCCTAACGCGGCGACTGCGCCGTGGAGCCGCGTACGACCAGCTCCGGCTCGAACAGCAGCTCGCCGGGCGGAACGGCGCCACCCTGGATCTGGGCGCACAGCAGCTCGACCGCCGCCCGTCCCATGGCCTCGATGGGCTGACGGACCGTCGTCAGCGGGGGCTCGGTGCAGTTCATGAAGGCCGAGTCGTCGTACCCGACGACGGAGACCTCGCCGGGGACGTCCAGACCGCGCCGGCGGGCGGCCCGTACGGCTCCGAGCGCCAGCGGGTCGCTCGCGCAGATGATGCCGGTGACGCCGCGGTCCAACAGCCGCGCGGCGGCGGCCTGTCCGCCTTCCAAGGAGAACATCGACCGCTCGATGAACTCGTCCGGCAGGGACTCCCCCGCCGCTTTCACCGCCGCGAGGGCGGCCGCGAGCTTGCGCCGCGACGGGACGTGGTCGGCCGGGCCGAGGACGAGGCCGATGCGCTCGTGGCCCAGCGACGCCAGATGCCGCCACGCCTGCTCGACGGCGACGGCGTCGTCGCAGGAGATCGTGGGGAAGTCCAGGTTCTCTATGGGCGCGTTGATGAGCACGACCGGGATCTTGCGCTCGTGGAGCTGGCGGTAGTGCTCGTGGGGAGCGTCGGCCTGGGCGAAGAGACCGCCGGCGAAGACGACCCCGGACACCTGCTGCTGGAGCAGCAGCTCGACATAGTCCGCCTCGGAGACGCCGCCCTTGGTCTGTGTGCACAGGACGGGCGTCAGGCCCTGCTGCGCCAGCGCGCCGCCGATCACCTCGGCGAAGGCCGGAAAGATCGGGTTCTGAAGCTCGGGCAGGACCAGGCCGACCAGTCTGGCGCGCTCGCCGCGCAGCTGCGTGGGCCGCTCGTACCCCAGCACGTCCAGGGCGGTCAGCACGGACTGGCGTGTGGCCTGGGAAACTCCCGGCTTACCGTTGAGCACCCGGCTGACCGTGGCCTCGCTGACCCCAACCTTCTTCGCCACCTGAGCAAGTCGTCGCGTCATACACGCAAGACTAGCGCAAACAATGCAAGCTACTTACTTCTCAGCGTAAAGTCCCAGCACAGCCATGGTGCCGCCCGGGAGCCCCGGGCGGCACCATGCCGACGCCCGCACCAGTGGTGCGCGGTGCGGCGCGCCGTGTGCCGCTGCCCTACGGGTTGATATGGATCTTGAAGTTGGGCGTGGTGTTCTTCACGTCCAGAGCGTTGCCGCTCAGCCTCAGACCGTTGAACGTGACCTCACCGACCGCGGGGCCCTGCCCCGCCTCCGGCATCTCGTTCGCCCACAGCCCGAAGCCCGACTTGGCATCGTAGGCGTCACCGCTCTTCTTCGCACCGGTGATCGAGATGTCGCTGAGGATCGTGTCCTTGATCGGGAACTGCGGTTGTCCTCCTACGTAGTTGGTCTGGAACATGACCCCGCTGTACGTCGGGTCGACGATGTCCACGTTGTTGATCCGGATGCCCTGGAACACCTTGGAAGCGGAGAACAGCCAGATGCCGGGGAACGTCTGCGCGCCCCAGAAGTGGCCGCCGGCTCTGACGATCGACACGTTCTCGATCGTCGTGGGCTCGGTCCCGAAGCCGTTCATCGGGTAGCCGAAGTCCAGTGAGCTGACCGTGATGCCCGAGTAGACGAGCGTGTCCGCGATGTGGATGTTGCGGAAGGTGTTGTTGAAGCCGCCATAGACGGCCACACCCGCCGCGCGCCAGGTCAGGATCGACGTCAGGTTCTCGTAGACGTTGTCCTTCATGTCCGCGCCGCCGGCGTCGATCGCCGAGAAGAGCGCGAAGCTGTCGTCTCCCGTGGCCCGGGCCTCGTTGTTGGTCACGAGGTTCCCGGTGCTGCCGTTGGTCATGTTGATGCCGTCGGCGAACATGTCGCGGATACGGGAGTTCTTGATGGTCATGTCATCGGTGTTCGCGCCCCAGTAGAGGCACACCATGTGCTCGTTCCAGATGTTGTCGATCTCGATGTCGCGCACGTTCGAGAAGTCGAACACCTTGCCCGGACCGTCGATACGCGAGGTGTAGTTGCCGAAGTACGCGAAGTTCTTGAACGACGAACCCGCGGCGGCGGCCTCGGCCCGGAAGCCGATGTCGGTGTTGTCCTGCGTCGACGGGGCGTGGAACTTGGTGTACCAGGGACCGGCGCCGATCACCTGCACGGGCTTGCCGTACACCTGGAACTTGCTGGCCGTCTGGTAGTCACCGGCGGGCAGGTAGACACCCTTCAGGGTGCCCGTGTTGTCCATCCGGACCCGGTCCAGGGCGTTCTGCACGTCCTGGTGGGTGAAGCCGGCCGGGACCGTGTACGTGGCGGGGTCCGGGTTGGCGACCGGTGCGACCTGCTCCAGGTTGATGAAGTCGATCGCGTAGTTCGTGTTGTTGGCCGTGTCCTTCTGGAGCTTGATCTTGCTGCCCGCCGGGACGGTCTTGCCCAGCATCACGTTCGCCTCGTCGTAGATGTGACGGGGCGCGCCCTGGCCGGGTGAGTTGCCCGGTCCTGCCTCGGCGCCGTACAGCCAGGCGTACTTGGACGTGAGGTCGATCGCCTTGAGGAAGACGCCGTCCACGTAGACGTTGAGCGTGGAGTTGATGCCCCCGCCGCCCGCCGAGTCGGGGATGGAGAAGCGGGTCACCAGGGTGTTCGTGCTGGCCCGGGTGGTGAACTCCACGAACTCGCCGGTCGCGTCGAGGTTGACGGCCCTGCGGCCCGACGCCTCGCCCGCGATGTCGCCGATCGTCCGGTTGGGACCGACCTTCGTCGCGCCGCCGCCGGTCGTGCCGTCCTCGGCCTCGTACATGTCGAACGGCATGTTGGCGCCGCGGCCGACGAACAGCGGCTGGGTGCTGGTGTTGTTCTCGCGCTTGACCGGCACCTCGTTGGCGTCGTCCGCGACGACGACCCTCACGGTGTAAGAGCCGTTGGCGGCGGTCCAGGTCCCGAGCGGGACCGGCGCCGCGGTGGCGCCCGCCGCGATGACCCCGGTGTGCGCGCCGGTGAGGGTCCGCACCGTGGCGCCCTCGGAGTTGAGCACGGTCAGGGTGATGCCGTGGCTGCCGCCCGCGGAGGCGACGGTGCCCTGGTTCTTGACCGTGACGGAGAAGTTGACCGTGTCACCGGCCGCCGGGGCGGACGGGGACGAGCCCAGGGTCGCCACCAGATCGGAGCTGGCGACCGGCTTCACCACCAGCGGGGACGCTGCCGTGTAGGTGTTGTTGGTCTCGTTCTGCTCGATGACCGCTTCCGCCACGTCGGCGACCGCGCTGAGTTCGTAGCTGCCGGCGTCGCGCGGACCGATCGCGGCACTGACATTCGCCGAAGCGCCGGGGGCGAGGGTGCCCACCGCCGCCGTGCCGACCTTGGAGTCACCGAGGCGGAATTCCAGCGAACTCGCCGCGGCGGCGACCGTGCCGTTGTTGCGTACCGTCGCCGACAGGGTGATCGGGTTGGACTCGACCGGCTCGGCGGGGGCCGCCGTCACGGCCGTGACCTGGAGGTCCGGGTTGGGTGCCGGCTCGCCGAGCACCTGGAACTCGGCCACCTGGCCCGCACCGGAACCGGTGTTGGAGGTGAACCTGAGCTGGACGTCCGCGACGTTGCCGGCGACCGGGATCGTCACCTGATTCCCGGAGGCCGGACTGAACGCGTAGTCCTTCGCGGCCGCCAGGCTGGTGAAGCCCGTGGCGCTCTGCTCGCGCCCCAGCACCTGGATGTTCTGGGTACGCGGTCCCCAGCTGCTGTCCGGGTTGAGCTTGACGACAACGCTCTCGGTGGAGGCGTTGGCGCCCAGCTTCACGGTCAGTGTGTTCGGGTAACTGCCCCCGGCGCCTTCCCAGTAGGTCGACGTCGAGTTGTCGTTGGCGTTGGCCGCGACGAACGTGTGGACAACGGAGGAGGCGCTGATCGGCTTGCCGACGGCGAGGTTGGAGACCGAGCCGGTGCTGCCGGTGCGTACGACCGTGTTGCTGTTGCCCGACCGGTTGCCCGCCGCGTCCCTCGCCCGTACGAAGTACGAGACCGTCGAGCTGGCCGGCTGGGTGTCGGTGAGGGTCAGGACGTTGCCCGCGACGGTCTCGCGCAGCACGTTGTTGGCGTAGATCTCGTACCCGGTGACCGCCGTGTTGTCGCTCGACGCCTGCCAGGTCAGCCTGACCTGGGTCGACGAGGGCGAGGTGTGGGCGAGACCGGTGGGCGCGGTCGGCGCCTGGGTGTCGCCGCCCGCCGGCTTACGGGTGACGGTGTTGCTGTTGCCCGACTGGTTGCCCGCCGCGTCCTTGGCCCGTACGTAGTACGAGATGTCGGCGTTGCCGGGCTGTGTGTCGGTGAAGGTGGTGACGTTGCCGGCGACGCTGGTGCGCAGCACGTTGTTGGCGTAGATGTCGTAGCCGGTGACCGCCGTGTCGTCGGTCGACGCCTGCCAGGTCAGCCTGATCTGGCCGGAGGCGGGCTCGGTGTACGCCAGCTCGGTGGGCGCCGTCGGGGCCTGGGTGTCACCTGTCTCGGGGCCGTAGATCTCCAGCTCGGACACCTGGGCGGCGGGCTGCACGGAGTTGGCGGTGACCAGGACCCGTACGTAGCGCGTGGTGGTGGCGTCGAAGGGGATCGTCACCGTGTTTCCGGAGCCGGGCGCGAACTGGTACGCCTGCGAGGCGGTCAGGTCCGTGAAGGCCGTGCCGTTGGCGCTGCCCTGAAGCTTGAGGGTCTGGCTTCTGGCACCCCACCCGTCGGGGAGTTTCAGCACGACGCTGTTGACGCGCACGGAGGAGCCGAGGTCGGCCTGCAGCCACTGCGGGAAGGCGCCGTTACGGCTCTCCCAGTAGCTGCCCTTGTTGCCGTCGTTGGCGTTGGCCGCCGCGTACACCTCGGTGTGGCTGCTCTCGGTGAGCGTCCGGCCGGCGGCCAGGTTCACCGACGCCGCGGCGGCCTTGTGGACCTGGAGCTCGGCGAGCTGGCCCGCGGACGCCACGGAGTTCTTGGTGATGTTCACGCGGACGAAACGCGCCCGGGTCGCGGGGAACGAGATGCTGACCTCGTTGGCCTCGCCCGGACTGAAGGTGTACGAGGCGGAGGTCTTCAGGGTCGCGAAGCTGGTGCCGTCGGCGCTGCCCTGGACGGCGAGGGTCTGCCTTCTGGTCTCCCAGTCCGCGGGGAGCTTCAGGGTGACCTGGTCGATCCGGGCGGCGGAGCCCAGATCGGTCTGGACCCACTGTGGGAGGCTCTTGCCGGAGCCCTGCCAGTACGTCGACCGGCTGCCGTCCGCGACCATCCGGGCGGAGTGGTCACTCTTCGCGCTGCTCGCCGCCGCGGTACTGCCCGCGGCGATGTTGGGACCGTCGGCCGCCGAAGCGGTGAGCGACGGCCAGCCGACCATCAAGAGACTGGTGGTGATGACGGCGGAGAGCGCCCGCCATCTCCAGCGGTGAGATCTCATGTATCCCCGATCTTCGGCCTCGGCGCGGGGGCGGCGAGGCGCGGCTCTGTCTGCATGGCTGGTGCCACCTGGCTGGTGCGACAAGCATTTCTGCACTGACGAGAGGGATCTTTTGCGTTGTGCGGTCAGAGAGTTGCAGAGAAATGCGAGAGCGTCCACCAGTCCGACAGAACCAAGTCGGCCGTTCTCTGGCTCGAAAACGCCCAAGACGGACCCACCGGCCCCTATCAGTCAGCTTTCCAGCGAACTTTCGACAGGCCGCAAGCGGGCAGCAAATCACGTAAGTCATTTGCGTCATTCTGAAAATTTCAGAAAGACACCTGCGACGTCTACCGTTCCTACGCATGAGCGCCGGACCGACGACCCCGCAGCGACGGCGGCGATTCGGCTGGCCACGGCGCGTCTTCTCGCAGGTTCTGCTGATGCAGCTGGCCATCGCCGCCGGCACCGCCGTACTCGCCACCGGACTCTTCCTCAGACCGCTGAGCGACCAGCTCGACGACCAGGCGATGCGCAGGGCGCTGGCGATCGCCGAGACGACCGCGTCCGAGCCGGTCGCGGACGCGCTGCTGGGGTCGCGGCCCTCGGTGGACGGGCCGGTGCAGGCGGAGGCCGAACGCATCAGGCGGGCCACCGGCGCCGAGTATGTCGTGATCATGGACAGACGCGGGGTCCGCTGGTCACACACCGACACCGGCCAGATCGGCCGGGTCGTCTCCACCGACCCCAGCGAGGCGATCGCCGGCAAGGACGTCATGGAGATCGACAGCGGCACCCTCGGCCGCTCGGCGCGCGGCAAGGTCCCGCTGCGCGACCAGTCGGGAAAGATCATCGGCGCCGTCTCGGTGGGCATCGCCTACGACAGCGTCCGGACGCGTCTGCTGGCGACGATCCCCGGGCTCCTCGCGTACGCGGGCGGAGCCCTGGCCGTCGGCGCGCTGGCCGCCTATCTGATCTCCAGACGGCTCCAGCGCCAGACCCACGACCTGGCCTTCTCCGACATCTCGTCGCTGCTCGCGGAGCGCGAGGCCATGCTGCACAGCCTGCGCGAGGGAGTGATCGCCCTCGACGGGACCGGCCGGATCCGGCTGATGAACGACGAGGCGCAGCGGCTGCTGGGCCTCGGGCCCGAGGCCACCGGACAACCGCTCGACGTGGTGCTGGGCCCCGGCCGCACCACCGACGTGCTGGCGGGCCGGGTGGCCGGCGACGATCTGCTGACCGTGAGCGGCGGACGGGTGCTCATCGCCAACCGGATGCCGACGGACGACGGCGGCGCGGTCGCCACACTCCGTGACCGTACGGAGCTGGAACAGCTGGGCCGGGAGCTGGACGCCACGCGTGGTCTCATCGACGCGCTGCGCGCCCAGGACCACGAGCACGCCAACCGGATGCACACGCTGTTGGGACTGCTGGAGCTGGAGATGCACGAGGAGGCGGTGGAGTTCGTGACCGAGGTCGTCGGGGTCCACCGGGCCACCGCCGAGCAGGTCACCGAGCGGATCCACGACCCGCTGCCGGCCGCCCTGCTGGTGGGCAAGGCCACCGTCGCCGCCGAGCGGGGCGTCTCGCTGCGCATCTCGCCCGCCACCCTGCTGCCGGACCGGCTCGTCGACCCGCAGGGGCTGGTCACGGTGCTGGGCAATCTCGTGGACAACGCACTGGACGCGGCGGCCGGCTCCGGGGACGCGCGCATCGAGGTGGAGGTACGGGCCGAGGGCCGTACGGTCGTCCTGCGGATCTGCGACAGCGGCCCCGGGGTTCCGCCGGAGCACCGCGAACTCGTCTTCACCGAGGGCTGGACGACGAAGGAACCGCCCTCTCACGGGAGGCGCGGACTGGGCCTCGCCATGGTGCGCAGGCTCGCCGAGCGTCAGGGCGGCAGTGCCCGGGTCGCCGAATCCGCCGACGGGGGCGCGGAGTTCACCGTCGTACTGCCCGAAGCGCTGGCCGAGGAGGCGGGCGCGGCGGGGGGCGAGGTGCCCGACGCCGCAGGGGACGGCGCGCCGCCGGACGGTGGTCCCGTGCGCGATCCGGGCGGGCCCGTCACCACAGGAGAGACACGATGATCGACGTACTGGTCGTGGACGACGACATCCGGGTCGCGGACATCAACACCGCCTATGTGGCGAAAGTGGCCGGATTCCGGGTCGTCGCCAAGGCGCACTCGGCGGCCGAGGCGCTCACCCGGCTCGCCGAGCGGCCTGTCGACCTGATCCTTCTCGACCACCATCTGCCGGACCGCAACGGCCTCTCGGTGGTACGGGAGCTGCGCGGGCTCGGCCACCGGACCGACGTGATCATGGTGACCGCGGCGCGCGACGTCGCCACGGTCCAGTCGGCGATGCGCCACGGGGCGCTCCAGTACCTGGTCAAACCGTTCAGCTTCGCCGGACTGCGCACCAAACTGGAGGCGTACGCGACGCTGCGCCGCGCGGTGGAGAGCGGCGGCGAGGCCGAACAGGCCGACGTGGACCGGATGTTCGGCGCACTGTCGGCGTCGGCGGCGCCGCCCGAACTGCCCAAGGGCCACTCGCCGAGCACCGCCGAGGTGGTACGGCAGGTGCTGCTCGGCGCCGAAGGGCCACTGTCGGCGCACGAGATCGCCGAGAGCGCGGGCATGAGCCGGCAGACGGCGCAGCGGTATCTCAAACTGCTGGAGCGGGCGGGGCGGGTACGGCTCAGCCTCCGGTACGGCGAGACGGGCCGTCCCGAGCACCGTTACGCGTGGGCGGCGAGCGGCCGAGCCGGGGCGCCGTCAGACGGCGCCCGCACCGGTGAGTGAACGCACCTCGGACTCCGCGTGCTTGGCCTCGTCCGCCGGTTCGCGGGAGAGGACCGTGCCGATCCAGCCCGCCAGGAAGCCGAGCGGGATCGAGACCAGGCCCGGATTCTGAAGCGGGAAGACATGGAAGTCCACGCCCGGGAAGATCGCCTCCGGGCTCCCGGAGACGACCGGTGAGAACACCACCAGCAGCACGGCCGGCACCAGCCCTCCGTAGACCGACCAGACCGCTCCGCGCGTGGTGAAGTTCCGCCAGAACAGCGAGTAGAGCAGTACGGGGAGATTGGCCGAGGCGGCGACGGCGAAGGCGAGCCCGACGAGGAAAGCCACATTGAGATCGCGGGCGAGCAGCCCGAGCGCGATGGCCACGGCACCGATTCCGGCCGCCGCGAACCTGGCCACGGCGACCTCGCCGAGCGGCTTGGCGTGGGACTTGGCGTGCGCCTTGGCGTGCGGGTTTCCCCTGCGCCGGGGCCGCTTGAGCGAGGCGTGGAGATCGTGCGCGACGGAGGCCGACGAGGCGAGCGTGATACCCGCGACGACGGCGAGGATCGTCGCGAAGGCGACGGCGGCGACCACGGCGAAGAGGACCGTGCCGCCGGTGGAACCCGCGCCGCCGCCCAGGTCCAGCGCGAGCAGCGGCACCGCGGTGTTCCCCGCCGCGCTGGACGCCCGCACCTCGTTGGTGCCGACCACGGCGGCGGCGCCGAAGCCGAGCACGATCGTCATCAGATAGAAACTGCCGATCAGCCCGATGGACCAGACGACCGAGCGGCGCGCGGCGCGGGCGGTGGGCACGGTGTAGAAGCGGGAGAGGATGTGCGGCAGTCCGGCCGTACCGAGCACCAGGGCGAGCCCCAGACTGATGAAGTCGAAGCGCGCGGTCCAGCCCCCGCCGTAGGCGAGCCCCGGCGACAGGAACTCCTTGCCGTGGCCGCTGCGTTCGGCCGCGGTGGTGAGCAGCGCGTTGAAGTCCCCGTGGAAACGGAGCAGTACGAGAACGGTCAGCGCGACCGTGCCGGCCATCAGCAGCACGGCTTTGACGATCTGGATCCAGGTGGTGGCCCGCATCCCGCCCAGCGCCACATAGACGACCATCAGCGCGCCCACGCCGATCACCGTCCACGAGCGCGCCGCCTCGCTCGTACCCCCCAGCAGCAGCGCGACCAGACTGCCCGCCCCCACCATCTGCGCCACCAGATAGAGAACGGACACGACGACGGAGGAAGTTCCCGCCGCGATCCTCACCGGGCGCTCGCGCATCCGCGCGGCGACGACATCGGCCAGCGTGAACCGGCCGCAGTTGCGTACGAGTTCGGCCACGAGGAGCAGGACGACGAGCCAGGCGACCAGGAAGCCGACGGAGTAGAGCATGCCGTCGTAGCCGAAGAGAGCGATGAGACCGGAGATACCGAGGAAGGAGGCGGCGGACATGTAGTCACCGGCGATGGCGAAACCATTCTCCATGGGCGAGAAGAGCCGTCCGCCCGTGTAGAACTCCTCCGCCGAGCCGTGCCGGTCGCGGCTCACCCAGGTGGTGATGCCGAGGGTGACGGCGACGAACGCGCTGAACAGCAGGAGTGCCAGGGTCTGGTGGTCGCCGCTCATCGCCGCTCCCCCGCCCACGCGGTGTGCTGTTCCTGTGTCCCGTGCTGTTCCCGGGGCCGGTGGTGTACGGATTCCCGCGTCCTGTGGTGTTCCTGTGTCCTCGTGCGGTCGAAGACGCTCCAGCGCAGGTCGAGCGCGTCCCGGTCCCGGTGCAGCCGGGCATGGCGCGAGTACGCCCAGGTCAGCAGGAAGGTGCTGAGGAACTGGCCGAGCCCGGCGACCATCGCCACGTTCACGGCCCCCGCCACCGGGCGCGCCATCAGTTCCGGCGCCGTGGTCGCGGCGACGACATACGCCAAGTACCAGACCAGGAAGGCGAGCGTGGCCGGCACGACGAACCGGCGGTAGCGGCTGCGTACCTCCTGAAAGGCCGCGCTCCGCTGAACCTCCAGATAGATCTCGGCCGCGCGGGACTCGTGCTCCGTCGCCGCCGCGGGAGCTGGTGCGACGGGCGTCGTCGGCGTGCCCGTACCGTCCAGTTCGCCCCAGCCGGAGGCCAGTGCGTCGTACCAGGGGTCGTCGGTCCGCACTTCTGCGGCCTCGCGCCCTTCCTGCTTCTCCACCGGTCAACTCTCCTTGTCAGCGAGCCGTTTCGGCCGCGCCCCAAGGATGGGCAGATCGGGAAGATCCCGGACTCTTCTCTCCCCCGACTTCACCCCATCAGGTGATGTTTGTCCCGGGTGGCCGGATAAGGCCGTGCTGATAGGCGTATCGCACCGCCTGCGCCCGGTCGCGTACACCGGCCTTGGCGAAGATGTTGTTGATATGGGTCTTCACCGTGGCCGCCCCGATGTGCAGCCGCCGGGCGATCTCATGGTTGGAGAGCCCCTCGGCGACGAGGGACAGCACCTCGCTCTCGCGGGCGGTGAGCCCGTCGGGGGCCGCCTCGCGCTCCTCCGGTACGGCGGGGACCGCGCTGACCCGCTCCAGCAGCCTGCGCTGCACCGCGGGGGCGAGCCCGGCGTCCCCGGCCATCACGTCCTGGACGGCCTTGACGATCTCGTCCCCGCCCGCGTCCTTCGTCAGATAGCCGCGCGCGCCGGCCCGGAGGGCGGGGAACAGCGAATCGTCGTCGTCGTAGGTGGTGAGCACCACGACCTGGGTCATGGGGTACCGCTCGCGGATCCGGCGGGTCGCCTCGACCCCGTCGCAGCGCGGCATGCGCAGGTCCATCAGGACGACGTCGGGGGCGAGTTCACCGACGAGCGTCACCGCCTCCAGGCCGTCCTTCGCGGCGCCGACGACGTCGATGCCGGGCATCAGCCCGAGCAGCATGACGATGCCCTCGCGCACCACGGCCTGGTCGTCGACGACGATCACCCGGGCGGTCATGCGGGCACCCGCAGGCGCACGGTGAAGCCCTCGCCCTCACCCTCACCCTCGGACCGGGCCCGCCGGCCGGAGCCGTTCGCGTCCCGGCCGGCCGCGGAATCGTGCGCCCCGGAATCGTGCGCCCCGGCTCCGCCTCCTACGGAGGCCGAGGGTCCGGCCTCCAGACTGCCGCCGAGCAGTTCGGCCCGCTCCCGCATCCCCAGGAGGCCGAACCCTGAGCCGGAGGCGGCCAGTTCGCTGCCCGGCGCGTCCGTTCCGTCGTCCCGTACCTCCAGCGTCACCACGCCCTGCCCGTACTCCAGCCGCATCGTCACGTCCGCCCCCGGAGCGTGCTTGCGCGCGTTCGTGACCGCCTCCTGCGCGACGCGGCGTACCGCCTGCGAAGCCTCCACGGGCAGCAGCCGCGGCTCCCCCACGACCTCGGTCCGCACCCCGTCGACCGCCAGCTCGCGCAGATAGTCCTCGACGGGCACCATCTGGCCGCGGAGCGCCGAGAGGGCCTGGCGCGTCTCGGCCAGGCCCTGCCTCGCCATGCCCCGTGCCTCGACCACCCGGCGCAGCACCTGTTCCCGGTCGTATCCGCCCTCGATCTGGAGTCGGGCCGCCTCCAGATGCACGAGCTGGGCGGAGAGGCTGTGGGCCAGCACGTCATGGATCTCGCGGGCGATCCTGGCCCGCTCGGCGAGCGCCGCCGACTCGGCCTCGGCGGCCCGCGCGGCGCGCTCCTCCGCCAGCAGCCGGAATCCGGCGGCGCGCGCCTGGGCGTCGAGCCGCAGCGTGTAGCCGCCGAGCAGGACGGCGCTCATGGTCACCACCACGGCCGGGAGCCCCTCGCTGTTGGCCAGCGCGAGGGTCGCGAACAGCGCCGCCCAGATACCCAGGGCCGGTGCGAGCGGCAGTCTGTCCATCGCCAGGACGCCGCCCAGGACCCAGAGCAGCGCGGCCGTCGCCCCGGCCCCCGCCGCGTCCGCGCCTGCCCCCAGGAGCGCGACCAGGAGAAGCAGACCCAGCGAGGGAAGCAGCCGCCCCGCGACGGTCCACCGGTAGAAGAGCAGCACGGCCGCCGCGAAGCAGATCAGGCCCAGCACGGGCAGCACCGCCAGCCGGCCGTGGAAGACGTCCGCGGTGTACGCGGTCACGACCAGCCAGCAGGCGAGCGCACCGGCCAGCAGGTAGTCGAGCGCCG
The DNA here is from genome assembly GCF_044455465.1 of Streptomyces sp. NPDC051217. Classification (NCBI taxonomy): domain Bacteria; kingdom Bacillati; phylum Actinomycetota; class Actinomycetes; order Kitasatosporales; family Streptomycetaceae; genus Streptomyces; species Streptomyces sp. NPDC051217. The sequence continues at coordinate 156,328 of NZ_JBITEV010000014.1, read as the reverse complement.
TCCTGACGGGCGGCACGCCCACCCGGGTCAGCGCCTCTCTGCTCGGCCATGCGGTCCCCGCGCCGATCGGCATCCCGAAGCCCTCTCTCTCGGCTCCGATGCTACGGAGCGCGACGGCCCGCGGAATCCTCTCCCGGGTGGAGCGGGGAACGGCGCCGGGCTCCACCCGTGGGTGGAGCCCGGCCGGGTCAGACGTCGATCCTGGCGCGGTCCAGCGTCGCGGCCGAGCTGGTGATGAACTCCTTGCGCGGCGCGACCTCGTTGCCCATGAGCAGATCGAAGACCTGCTCGGACGATTCGAGGTCGCCGATGTTGATCCGCCGCAGGGTGCGGTGGCGCGGATCCATCGTGGTCTCCGCGAGCTGGTCGGCGTCCATCTCGCCGAGGCCCTTGTAGCGCTGGATGGAGTCCTTGTAGCGCACGTTCTTGCGCTGGAACTCCAGGAGCGTCTGCCGCAGCTCGTTGTCCGAGTACGTGTAGACGTACTTGTCCTGGCCCTTCTTGGGCTGCACGAGCTCCACCCGGTGCAGGGGCGGGACCGCCGCGAAGACCCGGCCCGCCTCCACCATCGAACGCATGTAGCGCTGGAACAGCGTCAGCAGCAGACAGCGGATGTGGGCCCCGTCCACATCGGCGTCGACCAGCAGCACGATCTTGCCGTAGCGCGCGGCGTCGATGTCGAACGTCCTGCCCGACCCGGCCCCTATGACCTGGATGATCGCGCCGCACTCCGCGTTCTTCAGCATGTCGGACACCGACGACTTCTGAACGTTCAGGATCTTGCCCCGGATCGGCAGCAGTGCCTGGAATTCGCTGTTCCGGGCGAGCTTGGCCGTACCGAGCGCCGAGTCTCCCTCGACGATGAACAGCTCGCTGCGCTCCACGTCGTCACTGCGGCAGTCGGCGAGCTTGGCCGGCAGCGAGGAGGTCTCCAGCGCCGTCTTCCTGCGCTGCGCCTCCTTGTGCTGACGGGCGGCGATACGCGTACGGGCGGCGGCGACGACCTTCTCCAGCACGGATCGCGCCTGCGCCTTGGCGTCGCGCTTGGTCGACGTCAGGAACTCCTTGAGCTCCTTGGAGACGACGTTGGCGACGATCCGGTTGGCCGCCGACGTCCCCAGGATCTCCTTGGTCTGTCCCTCGAACTGCGGCTCGGCGAGACGCACCGTGACCACGGCCGTGAGCCCCTCCAGGGCGTCGTCCTTGACGACGTCGTCCTCGGCGACGCGCAGGAGCTTCGCCGAGCGCAGCGCCTCGTTGACCGTCTTGGTCACCGCGCGCTCGAAGCCGGTCATGTGCGTGCCGCCCTTGGGGGTGGCGATGATGTTGACGTAGGAGCGCATCGTGGTGTCGTAGCCGGTGCCCCAGCGCAGCGCGATGTCGACGCCCAGCTCGCGGGTGACCTCGGTGGGCGTCATGTGACCGCGGTCGTCCAGGACGGGAACGGTCTCCTTGAAGACGCCCTGGCCGGTGAGCCGCAGCACGTCGCAGACGGCCTTGTCCTGCGCCAGGTACTCGCAGAACTCGCTGATCCCGCCGTCGTAGCGGAACGTCTCCTCTATCGTCCCGCCGCCCTCGCTCTCGCCGGCCGCCCGCTCGTCGCGCACGACGATGGTCAGGCCGGGAACGAGGAAGGCGGTCTGGCGGGCCCGCTGGTGCAGCGTCTCCAGCGAGAGCCTGGCGTCCTTGAGGAAGATCTGCCGGTCGGCCCAGTAACGGATACGGGTGCCGGTGCGCGTCTTGGGCACCCGCTTGCCCTTGAGAAGCCCGTTCGCGGGGTCGAAGGGCGCGTCGGGGCCCGATTCGGTGAACATGCCGGGGACGCCGCGGCGGAAGCTGATCGCGTGCGTGGCGCTGTTGCGGTCGACCTCGACGTCCAGCCGGGCGGAGAGCGCGTTGACGACGGAGGCGCCCACGCCGTGCAGACCGCCGGAGGCCGCGTACGAGCCGCCGCCGAACTTTCCGCCCGCGTGCAGCTTCGTCAGGACGACCTCTATGCCGGAGAGGCCGGTCTTGGGCTCCACGTCGACGGGGATGCCCCGGCCGTTGTCCTTGACCTCGACGGAGCCGTCCTCGTGGAGAGTGACGTCGATACGGTCGCAGTAACCCCCCAGGGCCTCGTCGACGGAGTTGTCGATGATTTCCCAGAGGCAATGCATCAGGCCACGGCTGTCGGTGGACCCGATGTACATACCGGGTCGCTTCCGGACCGCTTCGAGCCCCTCAAGGACGAGCAGGTGCCGCGCGGTGTAGTTGGAACCGTCACGATCTGCGGTCAGCAGCGCACTGGACGGCACGGACGTCTCGGCGGTCACGCGGTTCGCTCCTCGCTGAATTTGAAATGTGGCCCAGTGGGTAAGGGCCCGGCATCGGTCGCCGCTCAGAGGGTACAGAGGCCTGGTAGAGCCGTTGTAGCGCCACCCTATTGAATTCTCATGCTAGCCGAGGCTCGTATGAGTGTTCGATCCCTCGATGGAGTGAAGCACACATCACGTTCCCTTCCAGGCATGAACCATTTAGGCTCCGGGCACGTCCTCATCAACAACCGGCAAGCCGGCCGGGAGGATCGACCCCCTGACAAGCAACGCGAAACCGTAAAGCTAAGCAATACGGCTCATTCGCCGCCAACCGGCAACAGACAGCCGCCTCGGGAAGAAGTTTCGAGGAAAGGCCGCGAGCGGGAACGTTTTCGGCCTGGTTGGATGTTGACCCTGGTACGACAGCTCGTCGAGCTAGAGAAGAGGCGACGTGACTACTGTTCTGACCCCCGCGAGCCCGCTGACGGCCGCTGACCGCTGCGACCGCTGCGGCGCCCAGGCATATCTGCGCGTCGTCTTGACCAGCGGTGGTGAACTGCTCTTCTGCGCCCACCACGGACGCAAGTTCGAGCCGGAACTCAAGAAGATCGCCGCGGAAATACAGGATGAGACAGACCGACTGACGGCCGTGCAGGCCGCCGCCGGTGAAGAGGAACACTGATCCCTCGCATCCACGACGAGCCAAGGGCCGATCCAGGACCGGCCGACGGGCCGCCACCCCGGTAGACACCGGGAGGGCGGCCCGTTCTCGTTGACCGGCGCGGTCCGCTCAGCCCGTACGGCGGGTCCCGGCGGCCCCCGCCACCTGCTCCACCGCCGAGGTGATCCGGGTGTAGACCCCCGGACTCCCGGCCTTCCCGCAGCCACTGCCCCACGAGACCAGCCCGATGAGCCGCCCACGGGCCACCAGCGGCCCTCCGCTGTCGCCCTGGCAGGCGTCGTGCCCGCCCTTGGGATCGCCGGCACAGAGCATCGTGGAGGCCTCGTAGCGGCCCCCTGAGCCCCCGGGGTAGGCCCGCTCACACTCGGAGTCCGCCAGGACCGCCACCGGGGCGGAGCGCAGCGCGGAGGCGTATTTGCCCTGGCCGGTGGTGTCACCCCAGCCGTACACCTTCGCCGGGGTGCCCGGAGCCAAGGCCTCCGAGCCCGGATCGGCCGGACGGACGGCGTACCGCGCGGGCAGCGGCTCCGCCAGCGTCAGCACCGCGAGGTCCGAGGCGTGGGTCGCCGGGTCGTACGCCGGGTCGATCCGTACGGAACCGACGCGGACCTCCCTGCCGCCCTTGCCCCGCAGCTCCTCCCGGCCCGCGATGACCCGCAGATCGCTCACGTCCTCGGGCTTCACCCCGAGGACGTCCCTGCCCATGCAGTGCGCGGCCGTGAGCACCTTCGTCGGCGCCACGACCGCGCCGCCGCAGAACTGGCCCGCGCGGGTGTCCCCGAACCGTTCGCGGCTGGACAGGGCCACGACCCAGGGACTCTCCGCGGCCGGCGCCGGCTCCCCTCCCACGACCACCCGGTCCGCGGCGGCCGGCGTGGGGGACACGAGCGGCAGCACCGCCCCCGCGGCGATCGTGGCCAGTCCTCCCGTGAGCACTCGGGCAATAGGGCGACGCATACTGGCTCCTGACTCTCCGGTGACTCCTACTGACACAGAGTCACCCATTGAGCCGACAAACGCATCCCCGCAACGCCTGAGGGCCCGCATCCCGGTCGGGATCGCGGGCCCTCAGAAGGGGCTGTGACAGCTACGGAAAACCGGCCTAGTCCAGGTAGTCGCGCAGAACCTGCGAACGCGACGGGTGGCGGAGCTTGGACATCGTCTTGGACTCGATCTGACGAATGCGCTCACGCGTCACGCCGTAGACCTTGCCGATCTCGTCCAGCGTCTTGGGCTGGCCGTCGGTGAGACCGAAGCGCATGGAGACCACACCGGCCTCACGCTCGGAGAGCGTGTCGAGCACCGAGTGCAGCTGCTCCTGGAGAAGCGTGAAGCTGACCGCGTCGGCCGGGACGACCGCCTCGGAGTCCTCGATGAGGTCACCGAACTCACTGTCCCCGTCCTCACCCAGCGGGGTGTGCAGGGAGATCGGCTCGCGACCGTACTTCTGGACCTCGATGACCTTCTCAGGGGTCATGTCGAGCTCCTTGGCCAGCTCCTCCGGGGTGGGCTCACGGCCCAGGTCCTGGAGCATCTGGCGCTGCACGCGCGCGAGCTTGTTGATGACCTCGACCATGTGCACCGGGATACGGATGGTGCGGGCCTGGTCGGCCATGGCGCGGGTGATCGCCTGCCGGATCCACCAGGTGGCGTACGTGGAGAACTTGTAGCCCTTGGTGTAGTCGAACTTCTCGACCGCGCGGATCAGACCCAGGTTGCCCTCCTGGATCAGGTCCAGAAAGAGCATGCCGCGGCCGGTGTAGCGCTTGGCCAGCGAGACCACCAGACGGAGGTTGGCCTCCAGCAGGTGGTTCTTGGCGCGGCGCCCGTCCTCGGCGATGATCTCCAGCTCGCGCTTGAGCTTCGGGGCGAGCTTGTCGGCGTTCGCCAGCTTGTCCTCGGCGAACAGACCCGCCTCGATGCGCTTGGCGAGCTCGACCTCCTGCTCGGCGTTGAGGAGCGGGACCTTGCCGATCTGCTTGAGGTAGTCCTTGACCGGGTCGGCGGTGGCGCCCGCGACGGCGACCTGCTGGGCAGGCGCGTCGTCCTCGTCGTCGTCGGAGAGGACGAAGCCCTTGTTCTCGCCCTCGGTCTCCTCCTCCTCGCCCTTGCCGGCCTGGACCTCCTCGGACGTCTCCTCGCCCTCGGCGGCCTCGTCGGCGTCCTTCTTGCCCGCGGTCTTCTTCGCCGCGACCTTCTTGACGGCGGCGGTCTTCTTGGCCGCCGCCTTCTTGGCCACGGTCTTCTTCGCCGCCGTCTTCTTGGCGGGCGCGCCACTCTCGTCGGCGGGCGTCTCGACGGTCTCGGCGACCGGGGCGGCGGTGGCCGCGACGGTCTTCGTATGAACGGTCTTGGCGGCGACTGTCTTGGTGGCGGTGCGCTTCGCCGGGCTCTTCGCAGCGACGCTCTTGCGGGCGCGCTTCGGCGACTCCGCGGCACTGACCATCAGCGTCACACCCTCTTCCTCGAGGATCTGGTTGAGGCTGCGCAGAACATTCTTCCACTGGGTTGGCGGAATCTGGTCAGCCTCGAAGGCCCGACGCACGTCGTCGCCGGCGATCTGCCCATCAGCCTTTCCCCGCTCGATGAGCGCCATCACAGACTCGGACTCGGCGATCTCCGGCGGGAGCGTACGGGATGTGCTGGCCGACACGAACAACCTCTCGGAACGATGGAAACGGCTTCCGGCTCCCCCCAAGGATCGGGGCGGAGCCGACGACCGTCGACTGGGGATGCGCCGACGGCGCGGGCTGGACCTCGGAGGCTGGATACGGCGCCACTCCTCGTGGCGCTATTCCCTCCGTGGCTGTCACCTCTTAGGTCATCGCCCTGCCTCGCGGAGTGTTACGCCCAATCCACGTGGCCCGAGTCACACCTCATTTACGGCAAAGCAGCCAGAAGGGTTTTTTTACGCACATTCGTGCCGCCGGGCCCTGGGGTCCGGCGGCACGTGACGCGCACGCCCCCGTCCGTCCTGACCTCGTCTCTTCTTGCTCGGCACCGCGGGACTCGCCCTCAGTACCCGGGTGACGCCGTCAGTGCTCGCGCGGCGCGGGAACGACTCGTTCCACTTCAGGGTGCACCATCAGAAGCTGCCGCATGGCGGATTCGGCCGCCTGGGCGTCGCCCGCCGCGAGGGCCTCGACGATCCGCGCGTGGTGCGACAGCGACACGTCGGTGGGGCGGTCACAACCGGTGACGGGGCCGCCGGAGACCTGGAGGGCCGCCGAGACGATCCCCGAGAGGTGCTCCAGCATCCGGTTGCCCGCGAGCTGGATCAGCAGGGAGTGGAATTCGGCGTCGGCGCGCGAGAACGTGATCGAGTCGCCCTGGGCGATGGCGTGCCCCATGATCTCGACCATGTCGGCCAGCCGCTGCTGAACGTCCTCCCGGCCGTGGCCGGCGGCGAGACGGGCGGCGAGTGGCTCGATCGTCCAGCGCAGCTCGGTCAGCTCGCGGCGCTGGTCGTCACGTTGCGGGCCGAACGCCCGCCATTCGATGATGTCGGCGTCCAGCAGATTCCAGTCGCTGACCGGCCGGACGCGGGTGCCGACATTGGGGCGGGCGCTGACGAGGCCCTTGGCCTCAAGGACGCGCAGCGACTCGCGGACCACCGTGCGGGAGACCTCGAAGCGCTGGCCGATCTCCTCCGGGACGAGCGGCCGGTCGGCGCCCAGGTCGCCGGAGACGATCATCTGGCCGAGCTGCTGGACGAGTTGGCCGTGCAGTCCACGGCCCCGGCTGCCCGCCGAGCGCCGGCCCACCCGGCCCAACTCGTTGTCCGCGCCGTCCCAGGCGGGGGTGGGAATGCGGTCGGCGCCGGGCGCCTCCGCGTAGGGGTAGCGGTCGATTCCGCCCTGGGCCGCGAGGCCGGAGTCGACGGAGCGGGCGGCGGTCATCATGGTGTGCGCAAGGGTACTCACGCATCCTTTGTCGGCTCCGCTCGTCGGCCCCTTGAGGTCTTTGGTGAAAAGCACACGAAAGGGTGATCGGCGCCCGCCCTTCGATTGACGACTTATCGTAAAGAAGCGGGCGGAATCAGGGAGTTATGGGCAGGCGCGACAGCTCCGGTCACCCGGCGATCACCAACGGGCCCTGCGGCGAAGGCTCGTGAACAGATACGCGCAGAGCAGGGCGGACAACGACAGCGTCAGCGCCGCCCCGACGGGCTGGGAAAGCACCCGGCCGGTCGCCACCAGCCAACGGTCGGCGGCCTCCGGCCATTGCGGCCACGCCAGTTCACGCAGCCTGGCCGGCAGTCCGACGATCGAACGCGCTGACGGGACGGCAAGCCCCTTCTGCAGGAGGGGGACGACCACGACCGGGACGGCGAGCACGGCGGCGACTCCCGCGCCGGTGACCCGGAAGATGCCGGCGCCCAGCAGACCCGCCCAGGCACAGCCGACGGCCAGTCCGGCCCAACTGGCCGCGAGCGCGGGCCAGTCCGGGGGCACCACGTCCGTTCCGCCGCCGTACACCAGCCTCATGGCCCCCGAGTCGACGACGACGGTGAGGGCGGCGAGCAGGAGGGCCGCCGCACCGGTGACGGTGAGTTTGGCCAGCAGCAGGCCGATGCGGCGCGGAACGGTGCCCCGCCCCGCGGCGAGCGCCGGGTAGCGGTACTCGTCGCCGAACGCGAACGCGCCGAGCAGACCTGCCCCCAGGGCGGCCGGTGGCAGCGGGAGGAACGCGGGCCAGGCCGCGAGGAGACCGGGCAGCGGCGTGTTGCCGGTACGGGCGAGCGGCAGGGTCAGGGCGAGGGAGACGATCAGGACGGCGGCGGCGACCAGCCAGGGGGTACGTACGCCGAGGAAGCGGCGGAGCTCGTAGCGGAACGGGCGCAGAGGGCTGCGCACGGGCCGCGCCGGCAGCGGAGGCGGCAGGAGGCCGGTGCCGGGCTCCGCGGGCGCGCGCCGTACCTCTGAGGCCCGCACCGGGTCCACCGGCGGCGCCGGGCCGGTGTCTCCTGTCTCATCGGCGAGTTGGTGGACGAGGATGTTGTGACGGAAGGCCGTCTCGCCCAACTCGGCGCAGTTGCTGCCGAAGACGGTCAGCCGCCCGCCGGAGTCCGCGACGACCTCGACGGAGCGGCGGTCCGCGCGCGCCTCGCGGTTCACGGCGTCGGCGAGCCTGGCCGCGTGGGGGGTACGGATGACGACGCGCGGGCGCAGCCGGGTCCGCGCGAAGTCGGCGGTGTCCTGGTCGGCGACAAGTCGGCCTTCGTGGACGGTGACGACCCGATCGGCGGTGCGGGCAGCCTCCTTGGGATCACTGGTGGTGTAGAGAACGGCGCCGCCGTGGGCCGCGTGCGCCCGGAGCAGTCCGTGCAGCCAGTTGTTCTCGCGAGGGGAGAGACCGGCGGCGGGTTCGTCGAGAACGAGCGTGTGCGGGTCGCCCAACAGGGCGGCGGCGAGGCCGAGTCTGCGGTCCATGCCGAGGGAGAGGGTGCCCAGCGGTTCGTCGCGCAGGGCGCCGATGCCGACCAGGTCGAGCAGGGCGTCGGCACGCGCGGCGGGCACCCCGGCGGCGGCGCAGAGCATACGGAGCTGGCCCTTGGCGGTGCGCGCGGGGTGACCGGGCACGTCGCCGAGCAGGACGCCGACCTCACGGGCCGGGTGGGCGATGCGGTGGAGGGGCCGGCCGCGGAAGTAGGTGATTCCGCGGCCGGATTCGAGTTCGAGCATCAGCCGCAGGGCGGTGGTCTTGCCGGCGCCCTCGGCGCCGAGCAGCGCCGTGACGCTGCCGGACGCGGCCTCGAAGGTCAGATCGTCCACGGCGGGCGGGAGGTCGCGGCGGGGGTTGCTGGTGAGTCCGATGGCCTGGAGCATCGCTTCTCTCGCGGGGAGGTGAGACCGCTCGGCGGCAGTATGGGTACCGCAGCAAGATAACGCGACATGTCCGACTTATTGCGCAGGTTGGCGACTACGGGTGGCGTCAGGCGGCGGGCTCAGATCTCGGGGCGCAGCATCGGCGGGTTGAGGACCGTGGCCCCGCCCGCCCGGAACAGCTGGGCGGGGCGTCCGCCCTGCCGTGTGGTGGTCCCGCCGGAGGGCACCAGGAAGCCGGGGGTGCCGGTCACCTTGCGGTGGAAGTTACGGGGATCGAGCGCGACGCCCCACACCGCCTCGTACACCCGGCGCAGCTCGCCGACCGTGAACTCCGCCGGGCAGAAGGCGGTGGCCAGGGAGGAGTACTCGATCTTGGAGCGGGCCCGCTCCACCCCGTCCCCGAGGATGCGCGCGTGGTCGAAGGCGAGCGGCGCGGGCTGTTCGTCGTCGCGGCCGAAGCCGCCCTCGTAGTCGAGCAGCGCGTCCACGGGGGCCCAGCGGGCGCTGTTGGCGTCACCGCCCGCGCGGGGCGCGGGAAGGTCGGGCGCGAGCGCCAGATGGGCCACACTGACCACCCTCATCCGGGGGTCGCGCTCCGGGGCGCCGTAGGTGGCGAGCTGTTCGAGATGGGCTCCGTTCGCCGCCGGCGAGGCCGGGTCGTGGGCGCACAGCCCCGTCTCCTCGGCCAGCTCGCGCGCGGCCGCCGCACCAAGATCCTCATCGCCCTTGACGAAGCCGCCGGGCAGCGCCCAGCGCCCCTGGAAGGGTGCCTCACCACGCCGCACGACCAGCGCGCACAGGGCGTGGCGGCGCACGGTGAGCACGACCAGGTCGACGGTGACTGCGAACGAGGGGTAAGCCGACGGGTCGTAGGGCGACATGCCGGTGATCTTAGTCGTCTGCCTGACGATAAACACCCGTTCCGCTCAGGTCCGCCGACTTCTTCGCCGCCCCACTGCCGGGCTCCACCGCGCCCGGACCCGGTGGCCGCCCACTCGTCCGTTCGGCTTCCGGCAGGGCGTCGGAAGCAGCGTCCGTACGGCCGGTGCGGGGCGTCGGCGAGGGGGCCGCTGCCGCACCCCCGGTCACCTCACCTCACCTCACTGAGCACGCGGCGCGTGCGGTGGATCCCGCTCTCACCTGCCGCTTTTCGTACCTCGCTGCCCACCGCGGCCGGCGGCCCGGCCGGGTGCCGCCGGCGCGCCGGGCCGGGACCTCGGCGACGGCACCGTCCTGGGCGCCTCCTTCTTCATCGCCGCCTTCTTGATCGTCGCTTTCTTCACCACCCTCTTCATCGTCTTCCTGGCCTGCTTCGTCGCGGACTGCCGCGCCCGGCGAGGCCCTGGGCCCGCGGTGGCGATCCGCTCGGCGCGCATACAGCGCCGCAGGGTCTCCGGGTCGAGCCCTTCGTTGAAGGCTTGATGGAGTAGTTGGGCGAAGGTGTACGCGGGGTCGAGGCGCAGGGCCAGTCCGAGCGCGACCCGGGCCGCCGGTTCGTCTCCGCAGGACCAGGCGACCCACCCGGCCAGCGTGAGCGGGGCGACCGCGTGCTCGGCATAGGAACCGACGCACCGACGGGCCAGGGCCCGCCAGAGCCGTAGCGCCGGCTCGGCGTCGGGGCCCTCCATCCACTGCGCCGCCCGGTCGCGGGTCTCCCTGTCCTGCAGGCCGATGATGACCGCGGCCGCTTCATCGTCCGCGATGAGCCGGTCGTCGGCGGTGTCGGTGCCATCGCCCATGCTCTCACCGGCCGGCCCGCTCTCTCCCCTGCGCGGCGGCGCGGGTGGTGTCCGGGCCAGGCGGTCCAGCAGTCCGCGGGCCTCCCGGAGCGTCGAGGCGCCGACCTCCTCGCGACTCCCACCGCCCAGAATCATCGGCACCAGCGCGCCCGCCGCCTCGTCCAGCGCCTGTTCCTGCTTCGCCGCCCTGCCGGCCGAACCGCGCCAGGGCTCCAGTCGCGCCTCCATCTCCCTCAGGGATCCCCGCACTTGGATCCCCGCGTAGGTGGACGCCGCGGCCATCACGGACGTGCCGGGCAGCGCCAGCGGGGTGCCTTCCGCCGGGCAGCAGCGCGTGTCCGGGCAGCAGTAGGACCAGAAACGGCCGTCGGAGATGCACAGCACCTCGTGCACGGGAATGTCGAGGCTGCCGAAGCCCGTGCGGATCAGCTGTGCGAGCGGATGCAGGCGGTCGCGTACGCGGCGGCCCGTGGCACCGTCCTCCGGGTCCTGGCAGAGAAAGGCCACAATCCCGTCCGGCCGGGATCCCCGCCGCTCGCTCCCCTCCACCAGGCACGCGGCCAACTGCTCGGAGACTGGCGCCCATTCGCGGGGCGAGCGCGGGATGCCGAGCCTCAGCCGCCCGCCGAAGCGGCCCTCATCGCCGTGCAGCGCGACGAGCACGATCGAGTCGGAAGGATGGAACCCCATCAGAAATGGCAGGGCATCGGCGAGTTCGGCAGGGCTGCGCAGGGTGACCTGCTGCTCGTCGGCGGGACGGGTCGGTTCGCTGTGCTTGTTCATGACTCGACGGTCCCGCGGAAGCGAAAATCCCGCGACCCCTGTGGATAACGTTATCCACAGGGTCGGCTCCGGCATTCGCGCTTTGTCCGTGCCATCAGGTTGCATGGGGGCATGACCAACGCAGAACGCGCAGCTCTCCGGGCCTCGGCCGACTCCGTCCTCGCCCGTCTTGTCGGTGACGCCACCGGCGCTGCCCGCCTGCGCGAGGACCAGTGGCGGGCGATCGAAGCGCTCGTCGCCGACAAACGCAGGGCGCTGGTCGTGCAGCGGACGGGCTGGGGAAAGTCCGCGGTGTATTTCGTCGCGACGTCCCTGCTCCGCGCCCAGGGCAGCGGCCCGACCGTGATCGTCTCCCCGCTGCTGGCGCTGATGCGCAACCAGGTGGAGGCCGCCGCCCGCGCCGGGATCAGCGCGCGCACGATCAACTCGTCCAACTCGGAGGAGTGGGAGACGATTCAGGCCGAGGTGGCGGCCGGCGAGGTCGACGTCCTGCTGGTCAGCCCCGAGCGGCTCAACAATCCCGACTTCCGCGACCAGGTCCTGCCCGCCCTGTCGGCGGCCACGGGCCTGCTGGTGGTGGACGAGGCGCACTGCATCTCCGACTGGGGGCACGACTTCCGCCCCGACTACCGCCGGCTGCGCACGATGCTCGCCGAGCTGCCGTCGGGCGTCCCGGTGCTGGCCACCACCGCCACGGCGAACGCACGGGTGACGGCCGACGTCGCCGAGCAGCTGGGCACGGGAGCGGGCACGGACGCGCTCGTGCTGCGCGGAGCGCTGGACAGGGAGAGCCTGAGTCTCAGCGTGCTCGGACTGCCGGACGCCGCGCACCGGCTGGGCTGGCTCGCCGATCATCTGGCCGAACTTCCGGGCTCCGGGATCATCTACACCCTGACCGTCGCGGCGGCCGAGGAGGTCACCGCCTATCTCCGCCAGTGCGGTCACACCGTCACCTCGTACACGGGCCGTACGGAGAACGCGGACCGCCAGCAGGCCGAGGAGGACCTGCTCGCCAACCGCGTCAAGGCACTGGTCGCCACGTCCGCGCTGGGCATGGGATTCGACAAGCCCGACCTCGGCTTCGTCGTCCACCTCGGCTCCCCCTCCTCCCCCATCGCCTACTACCAGCAGGTGGGCCGTGCCGGGCGCGGGGTGGAGCACGCGGAGGTACTGCTGCTCCCCGGCAAGGAGGACGAGGCCATCTGGCAGTACTTCGCCTCGGTGGCCTTCCCGCCCGAGGAGCTCGTCCGGCGCACGCTCGACGTCCTGGCACACGCGGACAGGCCCCTCTCGCTGCCCGCTCTCGAACCGCTGGTCGAGCTGCGGCGCACCCGGCTGGAGACGATGCTCAAGGTGCTCGACGTGGACGGCGCGGTGCACCGGGTCAAGGGCGGCTGGACCAGCACCGGCCGGCCCTGGGTGTACGACGCGGAGCGGTACGCGTGGGTGGCGCGCCAGCGGCAGAGCGAGCAGCAGGCCATGCGGGACTACGCGACGACGACCGCCTGCCGGATGGAATTCCTGCGGCTCCAGTTGGACGACGAGGAGGCGGCACCCTGCGGGCGGTGCGACAACTGCGCGGGGGCACGGTTCACGGACAAGGTCTCCGGCGCCGCCCTGGACACGGCCCGGGGCGAGTTGGGCAGGCCCGGCGTGGACGTGGAGCCGCGCAAGATGTGGCCGACCGGGCTGACCGCCGTGGGTATCGACCTGAAGGGCCGTGTTCCCGCCGACGAACGGAGTTTCCCCGGCCGGGCGCTGGGCCGGCTCTCGGACATCGGGTGGGGCAACAGACTGCGCCCGATGCTGGCGCCGCAGTCACCGGACGGCCCGGTCCCGAGCGACGTGGTGGACGCCGTGGTGAGCGTCCTCGCCGACTGGGCGAAGGGGCCCGGCGGTTGGGCGTCCGGGCTCGACGACGCACCGCCACGTCCCGTGGGTGTCGTGACCGTCGCCTCGCGGAGCAAGCCGCGGCTCGTGGGGTCGCTGGGCAGCCGGATCTCCGAGGTGGGCCGGATGCCGCTGCTGGGCACGGTCGAGTACGCGCCGGGCGCGGAGGACACCCGTATCTCCCGCACCAACAGCGCCCAGCGGGTCCGCGCGCTGCACGAGGCGTTCACCGTGTCACCGGAGCTGGCCGGGGCACTGGCCTCGGCGGCGGGTCCGGTTCTTCTCGTCGACGATCTCTCGGACACAGGATGGACGCTGGCGGTGGCCACACGACTGCTGCGCAGAGCCGGAGCCGAAGGAGTGTTCCCGCTGGTCCTCGCGGTCCAGACGTGACCACGTATCAGAAGGACCCCGGATGGGCAGGGTCAAGGCAGGGATATGAGCGCCATTCCCGCCCATTCCGGTCAGCGGCGCCAATTGCTCGTTGCCGCCCGCCCAAGTGCCCGCAAGAATTGGAGAAGCCCCCCGCACGGTCGGACTGTTCGCGGTCCGGAGGGACTGTGCCGCGGCGTGCCTCACCCGACTCTGCCCGCACTGTGGGCGCGTATGCGAAGGGAGGAACGTGACCTTCGGATTCGCTCCGTCCGCAGCCTCATCGATCACGACAGCCGATTCCGTCACCCGCCTCGCCAGGATGCTCGAGCCCGCCGAGTGGGCGGCGGCCGGCATACCCCTGCTCCGTAACCCCCGGGAGGTCGTCAGCGGCCTGCACTCCCGGCACCGGCCGACCCCCGCGACCGCGATCGTCGCCGTGCTCGACCATGAGGAACGTCTCTCGGCCAGCGCCTCGTTCGCCCCGCGGGCGGTGCCGGTCGACGGCTGGGAGTTCCGGAACGCCCTGCTGGCACACCTGCGCCGGATCATCCCGCACGATCTGCGCCGCCGCACCCCGGTGCGCACCGCCGTACTCCTCTACTGCCGCGACGGCGACGAGCGTTGGACCGAGGAGGACGGGGCGTGGATGTGGGGGCTGCGGGACGCCTGCACACTGCACGGCCTGCGCTGCGGCGCGTACATCACCCTGACACGGGGCGGCTGGCAGGTGCTGGGCGAGGGCCGGGGCGGCCGTCGGCCCAGCTCCGACTCGGTGCCCGAAAGTCTCGCCGAGACGGTGTCCGACTCAACTCCCTCGCCGGTACGTTCCGGTGGAGGCGCGGTGGAGGCACTGCGCCGCGCGGCGGCCCGCTGACCGGTCGCGTCATCGCTTCCGGCCCGGCCGCCCGCATGGAGCAGCCGGGTCGCGACCGACCCGCACCGGGACCGCGAGCACGTCCGGCCTCGGCCCTCCGCCGGGTGGATTCCTGTCAGACGCCCGCGCCGAGCACGGAGTTGACCCGCTGCGGGTCACCGCACACGACGAGCAGCGCGTCGGCCCGCTCCCGCGCCGCCGGCAGTACGCGCGAGGCGGCGTCCGCGTCACCACCGTTGAGCGCGACGACGACCACGGGCCGCGCCTTCGCGCGGTCCAGTGCCAACGCGTCGGCGAAGAAGACGTCCCCGCCCGTGTCGTGCTGCTCCCAGTAGGAGCTCTCGCCGAAGGACAGCTCGTGCGTGGCCCACGGGTGCTGTTCGCCCGTGGTGAGCACGAGGATGTCGCCCGGGGCGCGACCGGAGTCCAGCAGCAGGTCGACCGCCTCCTCGGCGGCGTCCAGCGCACCGTCCACCGAGGCGGGGATCAGTTGGATCTGAGGTTCGGAACGGTTCTTCTGCCGGACGGCGGCGGGCCGTTCGGCGGGAAGCTGCGAGCGCTCCGCTGGCGCGGGCCTCGCGGGACCGCGACCCGGATGTCCGGGACGCGGTGTGGCCGCGGACCTCGGCCCCGGAACGGCACGCGGACCGGGAACGGGACGGGGACCGGGAACGGGACGGGGGTTCGACGCGGTGCGGCCGGTGGCCGGAGTGACGCGCGGACCCTGGGCACTCTCGTGAATCTGAGGCTCCTCGGGGATGAGAGGCATGAGTGGATGTCTATCAAACACAGACGTGCGAGTCACCGGCGGGTGGGCACATCTGCGCCATATGTATCGCTCGGCGAGCAGGGACGGGGCGGTGCACGGGTCCGTACTCGCCGGAACCGGACAGGCCGGTCACATCAGATGGTTCGAGCAAGTCTTCGTGGCAGGTCTTCGTGGCAGGTCGTCGGAGCGAGCCGTTCGGCGTCGAAGCGTCAGGGTGCTCGGCGCCAGGTCGTCCGGTTCAGAAGTCGAAGCCGAGCTGACCCTCGCTCTCCAGCAGTTCCGCCTCGGCGGAGATCCTGACCTTCTTGAGATGGCGCCACCTGGGCAGCGCGTCGAGATACGCCCACGAGAGCCGGTGGTGCGTGGTCGGCCCCCGTTCCAGCAGCGCCGCTTTGTGCACCGGCGAGGGATATCCGGCGTTGTCGTGGAAGGCGAAACCCTCGCATTCCTCGGACGTGGCGGCCAGTTCGGCCATCATCGCGTCCCTGCGCACCTTGGCCAGCACCGAGGCGGCGGCCACCGAGACACAGGAGATGTCGCCCTTGATGACCGTCCGGACCTGCCAGGGCTTGCCGAGGTAGTCGTGTTTGCCGTCCAGGATCACGGCGTCGGGCCGCACCGGCAGTGCGTTCAGGGCACGTTCGGCGGCGAGCCGGAGCGCGGCTGTCATCCCCCGGTCGTCGATCTCCTCCGGCGAGGCGTGCCCTATCGCGTGGCAGGTCACCCACGATTCGAGCTCCAGCGCCATGCCGGCGCGACGCTTGGGAGTGATCAGCTTGGAGTCGGTGAGTCCGACGGGAGCCCGGCGCAGGCCCGTGACGGCCGCGCAGACCGTCACCGGTCCCGCCCACGCTCCGCGTCCGACCTCGTCGACACCAGCGATGATCTTGGCACCGGTGGTGGCGCGGAGCGATCGCTCTACGGCGTGGGTGGGTGGTTCGTACGGCATGACATCTGCAAGGTTACGCCGCCGCCCGCCCGGGCGTCACCCCGGGTTCCCCCGGTCGTACGTGGCCCCCCGGCCCCACCCGTCGTCGCGAAGTGCCGTACGGCCCAACAAGCCCTCGGCGTAGGGCCGTACGACGCGGACCGGCCGCACAAGTCTTCGCCGCGCCGCCGGGCTCGCGGTAAGCCGCGCGTCAGTCCGACGACGACCGGAGCAGCGGCAGCATGACCTGATCGATGAGCTGCGCGATCTCCGCGTCGGGCCATTCGCTTGCGCACACCTTCGACTGGTACATCAGCACGGCCGGGATGACGTCGAAGACCAGCGAGCCGGTGGCGTCGGGTCGTACGTCACCCCGCCGGATACCCCGGTGCACGACTTCCCCGAACAGGTTGGCCGACGGTTCGATCACGCCGCTCATGATCAGCGCGTGAAAACGCTCGGAGGCCGACTGGTCGCACTCGTGGAGGACAGCGCGGAGCGCCCACCCCGGCCGCGAGTACATCGCGTCCCGGACCAGCCGGGTCAACTCGTAGAGGTCGTCGCGGATTCCGCCGAGGTCGGGGGCGTCGTCGAGAGAAGGGAGCCCCGACGCCAGCGCGTCGGCGACGAGATCCTCCTTGGAAGGCCAGCGCCGGTAGACCGCGGCCTTGCCGGTCCCCGCCTCGGCGGCGACGCCCTCCATGGTCAGCCCGTTCCAGCCCACCGTGCTCAATTGCTCCAACGCGGCGTCGAGGATCGCGCGTTCCAGCACCGGTCCTCGGCGTCGTGGCACCACTGTCCGCGACCGAGCGGTGGCCGACGAGCGTGAAGTAACCATCAGCAGATCTCCATGAGGCAAAGATTCAGGCGGCAGCGTCAGTGAACGGTTGCGTTCACTGATGGGGACTCACTACCGTGGACGACACAGTGAACGCATCCGTTCACTAATTCACTTGGGGGACTCGTAGTGACAACCTCTCAACTCGAAGCAGAACGGGAGCCGGGTGCGGCCCGCCGGGAAGGACGGCCCGGCATCGCGCTGACCGTCATCGCGGCCTGCCAACTCATGGTCGTACTCGAGGGAAGCGTGTCCGCCACGACTCCCCTGAGGAAGTCCTGATGATGTACCCCCCGCCACCAGAGCCCCGATGACGGGGCGTTCGCACCCATCAGCGACACGGAGTGGCTGCTCATCTCAGCTCCTTGCCCCCAAGTGGCTGCGCCACCTTTACAACTTCATCCCGACCTAAGCTCAAACGACAGCCTGCGCAGTCACTACGAGCTCAACTGCGCCCCACAGTTTTACGAGTTCGCTCGGGTCGATTACGAAGGGTACGGAGTTGCCTCATCATTTCACCACCGCGACCGGCAAATCACTCGACCCCGCTACCATGACCCGCCGCTTCCACCGACTCCTCGACCAAGCCAGACTCCGCCGTATCCGCTTTCACGACCTCCTCCACTCAACCGCGCCCCTGCTCCTGGAACAGGGCGCCAAACTCGTCGTCATCAAGGAACTGCTCGCCCACGCCCACATCGGCGTCACCGCTACTGCCTACGCCCGCGTACGCCTCCGACTCCAACGCCAGGCCATCGATACGCTCGGCACCGCGACCGACGGTCCGCCGAGCACCGAGAAGGTCAACGCCGTCGGCGACGAACCGCCGCTCCCGGGAGACGGCGCCAAGCCGGTCACCCCAGGACCAACGCCGGAGGCACCGGCCGCCCCCGCGGAATCGGCGCCCATACGCGGGACGTACAAAGGGCAACCCAGATTCATACCGCTGTGGCCCGGGGACGGGCTGCCTCCGGGCAAGCTGAATCGACGGGGTGACGTGATGCACGACCCCTTTGGACGGCGCTCCCCTCTGGCGGGTGAGGTCCGCACCGCAGCCGCCCCCTGATGCCCCGAGGACGACAAGCACAAGACCTTCTGGCAAACGTGGGAGGACCGCGTTGGCGGCGAAGACGGTGATCCCCTAGGGGACGCCGCCGCGGCGGTGCGCAGCGACATGCGGATGCTGGACCGGACGCTTGCGGACGAGAGCGCACGATGGGATTCCGTCGCGCCACCACCGCCCGCTCCCCCCGAGTTTCTCGGCGGCATACGGTCCGGCCCTGCCGAGGAGGCCGCCGACAAGGTCAGCAGCGCCCTGGAGGCGGCCGATACTCACGCTGACACGCTGAGTGCGTTTCCCGAGTGGCAGAAGATCCAGACGATCCGCTGCGCCGCCCGGCACCTGTGGGACACGATCAGAAAGAGGGCCGGGGCTCGCTGGCCCGCCCTCTCGTCGGAGAGCCGGTTCAAGGACTTCTGGAAGAACGTGTCCGTCCGGGTCTGCGAGGGGATCGCCCGTCAGGCCACGCGTCTGGCCGACCGCCTGCGCGGCAGCAGAGCAGCCCTGCCGTCGGCGGAAGCCCTGGTCGACCTCGGCGACGCGGCGCTCACCTACAGTGAGAAGGCCCAACCGCAGTCGGTGGACGACCTGCCCGACAAGGCGCGGGAACGCCTGCGGGAGCAGAACCAGACCGTCCGCCGGTTGCTGCGGACCGGGAAGGGCCTGCCTTACTCCTCGCGGGCCGACGCGGTCGACGCCACCCGGGACCTGGCCAAGGCGTTCCGGGACTGGATGGACACGCCCATGGGCCAGGAACTGAGGGAGTCCGACCATCCCCGCGTGGCCGAGTTCCGGGCCGCCTGGCAGAAGCTCCCCCCGAGCGACCTGTCCACGGGGCCGGGACCGGCGGCCGGGCCGTACGGGGAGGTCGCCGTCCACGCCAGGAAGGTCGCCGACGCCGCGGCGGCATCAGGGCGGTTCGCGCCGGACGATGTCGCGGCCCTGTACCTCGCCGCCGCCAACGCCGACACCCACTCCGCCCGCCTCTCCCGCACCCTGCCTCTGGCGGCCAGAAGCCAGCAGCACGTGGGACAGGCGCCCCAAGCCGTCGTACCGCGTCCCCGCGTCGCACAGCCGTCGCCGTCGGCGGCGGCTCCTCGAACGCGCGTATCCGCCTGAGCGCGGGTATGCCGCATCACACCTGGCGCTCGTATCCGCGAGGCCGGTCCAGTCGGATCACAAGAAGGAGAGATGACCGTTGAAACTCGAAGTGGAGAAGGAGCTTGTCCGCTGGAAGGAGGCATACGACAACGTCCAGAAGTGCGCGGTCAACGCGCTCAGTGTCGCGCTGCCGGGCCTGGGCGCGTCCAAGACACCCGGGTACTGCTGCCCCGTCACCCTCACGATCGACCGGCCCAACGAGGTCGGCGAAGGCCGGATCTGCGTGGACGACGGCATAAGGGCCACCGTCGAACTGGATACCGTGCCCAACCCGGTCATCGCCGAGGCAGTCGACGCCCTCTTCGGGATCGCCTGGTTCGACGGCGCCGACGGCCCGCTGGAGGACGAAAGCCCCGGCACCTACAACTACGACGACGAGATGACCGGCGGGGAATACGAGGTCAAACTCGGCGAGGACGGCGCCGGCCGCGTCTACATCTCCTGCATACCCATCGGCTTCGCCGTGGAATTCCTGGACGCGCTGAGCAGCGCCCAGGAACACCAGCGGACGAGGGCCGCTCCCGTGTAACCGGAGAGGAATCAGAACCTGACAGTGCCGGGCCAGCGCATTTGCGGTCCGGCACCGTAGCGTTTGCGCTGGGGACACTCTGCAGCCATGGACCGGACGGCACTCGACCGTAATCGTGCGCTTGCAAGCTCAGCCCGGCCTCAGGATCCGACGACAGACTGCGTTCAGTGAGGTTCTTCAGCGTTGCCGCTCCAGAGTGAGGATGGCTTTGGCGATTGACGTCATGCGGTTGGGGCTGCATCGGGATCTGCGGAAGATCTGCCAGGACTTCAGGCGTGCGACGCCGCGTTCGACCGGTGCCCGTGCCGCGGCCAGCGCCCGGTTGAGGGTCTTTTCGGTGGGGGTGAGTTCCTGCAGGGGCTTGCGCTTGATGCCGGTGGTCAGCCAGGGGCCGGCGCCCTGGTAGGCGAGATCGGCCAGGATGGGGACGCCCTGCCGCTCGCAGATGCGGATGATCTTGTGGGTGCGGGCGGCGGTCAGGTCGTGAGTCCGGCCCGGTAGGGCGGGTGGGAGCCACAGCAGCCGGCCGTCGGGATCGGTGACCACCTGCACGTTCACCCCGTGGCGGCGGTGCTTGGCCGAGTAGTCGGCCCGACTGTCGCCGACCCGGTCGCACTCGGCGAGCGTGCCGTCCAGCAGGACGAAGTCCTCCTCGGCCTCGCGCAGGACCTTCAGCAGCCCCGGCGCGCGTTCGGCGAGCAGGCCGATGACCGCATTGGTGTAGGCGTGGGCGGTGGACTCGCTGATCCCGAACCCGGCAGCGATCTTGGCCAGGGTGGTGTGTTCGCGCAGGTACACCAGTGCCACCATCGCGCGCCGGGACGGGCGGAGCTTGCAGCGCCGGTCACCCTCACGGGTGACGATGAGCATCGTGACCCACTCCACGAGCGCATGGGGCAGGTCGAGTGCGGCAGGATAGATGACCAACGAGGCCCCCGAGCAGCGTGGTTGAGACGTCAGACATCTCGATCAACAGCTCGGGGGCCTCGCTCGTTGTGGTTCGTAGGCCGTCACCTGATCGGTGGCCAGCTCGAAGAAGCTCACTCAGCGCGGACGAGTCTGGGCTCCCAAATGGGCCCGACTACGGAAGAATAACCACGCACCGGATCGAGTGGCGACGTTCAAATTGCTGGTTGCCTTGCGGCCGGCGTCTGAGCTAGGACTCTGGGGCCGTGACAGGACGCGCCTCACGTCATGCTCCTGATCGCGCCTCAGGTCGCATCGGGCCTTGCCCTGCGAGCAGGTGAACCCCCCGGTCAGCACAGCAATTCAGAGAAGTGACGGGCGCCGATTACTTCCCCACGAGGGTATCTGCGGAAGACTCGCCCCGGATCGAGTGGCCTTCGTGCGGGGGCGGCGGCCACCGCCTGGTCCACCTCGACGTCCGCCAGAACCGCGCTCTGCTCAGCGCGTTCGACGAGCAGGAGCCGCGGCTGGACGGTCCCGACCGGGTTTGCTGCTGTGGTGTTCGGGCCGGTGCCGAGAGGGCGTCGCGCGGTGCTCATGACGGAAGTAGATCACCGCGCCCGTCCCCGGCTCGGCGGTCGCAGTTGCTGGTCAGGAGCACGCGGGTGTTCGACGGGTGGAGGCTTTCGCCGGGTCTGCTGCTGGAACTCGCGGCGCTGGCCGGCCTCCTGTGCGGTCCGGGTACTGGTCCGCGATCCGCTTCCAGAGCGCCTATTCGCCCTGATGCCGCGGTGCGTCACCGCGTTCTTGCGCTGCTCGATGGCCGTACCGTGAGCACGGGCCACGCTCTCCAGATGCCGGACGTCCATCCCGATGGCCGGAGCGCGGCGCGGCGATACACAGCTCGTCCAGCTTCTCGGCGAGGTCCTCCGTGGTCTGGTACTGCCTGGCCACGAGCGACTTGGTGGCCACGTCGGTCCGCAGCAACCCCCAGGCGGCGCCGCCGACGCCGCGCAAGGCGCTCTTCGCGCGGGACTCCTCCTGCCACACGGCTGCCCACTGCCCCTGGTACTCCTCGCTTCAGCTCCTTGGACACAGAGGTTCACGGAAGATCACTGACTTACACGCACGAGGCACATCTAAGTGCCTCGAGAACCATCCAACTTGGACTCCAACACCACCCCTCTCCGAGCGGCAGAACGCGGACGGACTGCGCTTCCGGGATGTCGCCTCGGGCGAGCCTCGGCGCCCTCATCTCGGCCAACCTGGAATCAAAGAGGTTCGATGGGAGAACCGCCGAATGACTGCAAACATGCAGCTCAGATGGTACGAACTCCAGGTCAGAGAGGGGCCTCTAGCGGTGTCTCAAACAGATCTTCGTCTTCGCGAGCCGAACCCCACCGTTGCCTTCCTTCCACTCTTCGGTCTGGTCGAGGATCGGGAAGCACGCGGGGTTGCCCTCGCGGGTCGTCTCGCTGGACGTGATCGGCTCGATCTTCCCGCGCGGCAGGTACACGCTCCGAACGTCTTCCCGGACCGGTGACCCGTGGCGTTTGCCAGGGGCTGAGAGGTAGGTGCCCGGTGGCCCGCCGGTACGACCGAAGCGCTGCCAACTTGGTCTCCCAGGCTTCCTCGCCCGGTTCCCACACCATCCCGGCCCGGCAGCATCGGCCCGCTTCGTTGCCGATCCGTCTCCTGGCTCCTGTGAATCTCACGGAGGTATGTGCCGTAGCACTATGCGTAATGCGCCCCGTGGAGTACGAATAGCCTTTATTCTCCCTGGATAGCGGGCAGGGGCCGACGCGGGTGGGGCGGGAGGGGACTGCCATGCATGATCACCAGGACGGCAGGTCGCTACTGGGCCCGGAAGTCATTCTGGGCGTGGAGCAGGTTCCCCAGGAGACCCGAGCGCGTATCGCAAACGAGTTGGAACGCATCATGGAGGCCCGCGGGGGTCTCCTGCACGCGTGCAGCGCCTTCAATGCTCTGCACCTGGGCTACGACCCTGCCACGCGCCGCTATGTCACCGAGCCGGACCCGGATTCCTTCCTCGAGGTACGGGTCGGCGGAAGCCTGCCGGTACTGCCGACCGGGTCCTTCGTCAGGCTAACGCGCGGCGCACGCGAGGTATGGGGCGAGATAGTCGCCGTGTTCGGGCGGCGCGACGCGGTGGAGCAGGACGGCTGGACCGCTGCTGCGTTATCGGGAGCGCCAGCGGCCAGTGACACCGACGAACAACGCTTGTTGATCGACACCAGTGTGTTCGGACCGTTGAGCGCCGACGAAGCGGTAGAGCTCGGAAGATGGCTGCGTCCGGGTGGCGGTCTGGAGCACGGCCACCTGATCGGGGCTGTACCGGCCGCCGTGCGAGAGGTCTCCTCACGTGACCAGATCGGATCGCACGCGGCGTTCCTCTCCGGCGCCGGACGCGGCTTCCTGGAGCTCGGCCCGCTCCCGAGTTGGCTGGACAAGGACGCCGACGCCGAGACCGTCGCCAGGGCTGTACGGTCGGCGACTACCTGCGTGGCGGACATCATGGCCTCCAGCCGGGCCATCCGCACCTGGGGCCTGTACGGCCGATCGGCCTCCGCAGTACGGGACTTCGCCGGCTCGGAGCGGGCACAGGAGCTGCGCAGATCGGTGTCGCGGCCCGGACCGGGCGGCGCGGCGCGCTACTCGGCGCTTTGGCCGTTGCTGACGGCGCTGGCCGACGACGCCGAAGACGGACGGCCCCAGTTACTGTCCGGCGTTGCGGGAGCCGCCCAGGTCGTTGACGCCAACCTCGCTCTCGCGGATGCCGTGACGGGCCACCGCTACCGAAGCGGGGTGGACGTCCGTCTCGACGATCGCTGGTTGGAAGGCGGGGTGTGGAGGGCGCAAGCCGAACCGGTCACCGCCCTGCTGGCTGGACTGGATCCGTTGGCCCCCGCAGGGATCGGATTCGCGGAGTCAGGGCCTACGGCACAAGACCGGGAGCAAGCGCGCGGTCTGGATGCCGGTGCGAGCCGGGTCCAGGTCGAGCACGTGGACGACGAACTGGTCGTCCTCACGGTCTCCGTGGGAGCCAGGGACTTCGCCGCAGGCAGGCTGGAATTGACACGGCCGGTGAAGAAACTGCTGCCCGAGGGGCAGATGATCCTGCACCTGCACCACGATGGCGAGCGCCTCTCGGGCGAGTCAGCGCTGCAGCGCGCGCGGCCCGCACACTCCGGCGTCACCGGTGTGACCTGGCCGTCCACCATGTATCCCGGCGTGCGGCTCACCGTCGCGGCAGCAAGGGCTGGACGGCGTCTTGGCGCAACGAGTATGCGGCTTGCCGAGCCTGTGCTGGTCGACGGATTCGGGCCGGTCCGCTGGGAGTGCGACTGGGGCCTGTTCACCTACGGCTTAGGCCTGCCTGCCCGGTCGCCGGATACGGCCACCCCCCAGCGGTGGCAGCCCTCCGTGAACACAGGGGCCTGGCGCCCCGCGGTTGCCGCGCTGGAGCACCTGATCGTCGAGGCACTGAGACGAGATGGAACCATCGGACCGGCCGACAGCCGTAGCCTCCATGGCCGTCGCCTGACCGCCTCGCTGTTCGGCCCTGAAATGTGCACTGTCGCCCTGCTGTGGACGGTCATCCACACCTGCGAGGACATGGCCGTTCTGGGCCTGCTCACGCAGACGGCGTCCAACGCCGGCGAGCCCGACGTCTTCACCTGGTGGCCGGACACTCCCGAGGCCTGGGAGGCGCGTAAAAACGCGGAATGGGGTGGTGACGGCCTTCCCGAAACCGCGATGAACCGGCACTGGATCAGGCCCCGCGAGCGTCGTCTGCCCAGCGGGCAACGGGCCTCGCCAGATTCCCGTGCCGCATACGCACGCTGGCGCCTCGACGTGGAAGGCCGTGACGCCGAGACGGTGTTGCCAGCCGGCACAACGTTCGTCCACGGACACCTGCGGGGCACCGGCCCAGGCCAGCCCTGGCACCGCCACCTCACCCAGCACGAACAGGAAAGGCACAGCGGAAACGGATGACACGAACCAAGATGACGGTGAAGCAGCGCGGCCCGTATGCGGAAGCGCCCGCAGCGCTACGAGAACAGGTAGGCATCAGTCTGACCAGCCTCGGTGACCCTCTGGGTGACGTCTTCGCCGTCGTCGACGAAGCTCAGCTGAACGACCTGCTCAACCGGGTGGGAAGGACGAAGCGCACTCAACTGCTGCAGATGCTGCGGGTTCCGGCCATGGGCAAGCTCACGCCCACGATCAGTCGGCATGCCCTTGCACAGCTACGTTCCCAGCGTTCCTCCAAGTACCGACCTCTCGAAGCCAGGATCCTGGGCGGCCCTCTCTTCGAAGGCCTTTCACAGGCGAGACGTCAGTGGTCGGAAGGACACCGCGATGGCGTCCTCGAAAGCATCCTTGAGCAGTCCCCCCGCGCGGAACTGCTCTTGGCCGCAATTGCCTTCTGGGAGTCAGACCCCGGGCAGGCCCGTGTTCTGGCCTGGGCACTACGCAACCGGGCCTTGCCGTCCTGGCCCGCCGAGCACGTGTCACGCCTCGCGGATGACTGCGACCGCTTCGCTCAGGAATGGGCCGAACGGCACCTGGCCCACACTGCTGCCCTGAATGCCTCGCTGGCCGACCACGAAGGCGAAGGCGAGGCTGAAGCAGCAGAGCATGTCTCGGTGGAATCAGTTCCGCAGTGCGACGAGATCGCGGAGCGGCTGCAACAACTCTCTGCCCGTGCTGCCGCTGACCTCAGACAAGCCGCTGAGCGCGTAGCGGCAGGGGCACTACCCGATCCTGGGGCATGGGAGGCAGCCCAAGGACTACTCACGTATCTGCCGGCTGTGCGATCGGCGCTGGCCCGAGCCAGCGACCAGCCAATCGGCGACGTACCGGAAGACCACCAGGCCCTGGCGGCGCTCTTGCGCGAGCGCAGTCGAAAACTCGACCGCCGCACAAAATGGCTGCCCGCGCTCAAGGCAGCAACCCAAGCGGCAACATCACACGAGACAGCGGCCGTTGGAGAGCTGCGCCAGCAAGCGGCACGGCTCCTCGAAACAGAAGAGTGGGACGCCAGCGACGCACAACTGGCCGCACTGATGGCCGACATCGTCGCGCTCGCAGAAGCCGTCACACACGATGACGACCCCCGTGCCGAACACCTCGACAGCAGATTGCGCGACGCCCTCTCCGATCGCCTGCGCCCCGTCTTGCTGCCACTCCTGCGCGGCAAGATCACCTTCCCCCAGGACACACCTGCTGCCGCGCCATTACCGCCTGCGGACTCCTCCCGACCGTCACCCGCCCCGGGGGACGCCACGCCCACGCAAGACAAGGCCCTCCTGTCCGGCGACGACGCTTCCAGCACCGGCGCCGACGGCACCGAGGCCACGCAACCGGTAGCGCGGCCCGCCAACGACGAAGTGCCCGCGGCCGCCCACATCCCTGTTCCCGGCCAGAGGGAGACAGCATCCAGCGACGGTGCGCAACTGCAGGCCCCCCACACGGGAACCACAGCCCTCCACACCCAGAAGCGTGCCTCCACCACACCGCCCGCTCCCGAACCGCTGCTTCCCGATGCGGTGACAGCGCCAGCCGTGGCCGGGGATCACACGGACCCCTCGCACAACACCGTCGCCCGCCTGCTCCAGGCTCACGAACCAGCCCTGGCCTACCACGTCGCACAGATCACCGACCAGAACGAGCTCGCCACCAGTCTCAAGCTGCACGTCCTGTCCACCGCGATGCGTACCGCCACCGGCCCGTGCGCCGAAGCAGTCCACACCGAGATCGCTCATCTCGGTGTGACCATGCCGGAAGCCCTTCCGGAACGCCTCCTGCTCGCTACCTCCCTCTTCCGCGCCTGCCTCGTCTCCGCAGATCCGGCAGCCGGTGAACTCCTGGGCCCGCTGACCCATTCGCTGCACACGATGCCGTCCTTCCGCACCACCCTGGCCGCCACTGCCGAGGCGTGTGCCCGCGGTCAACTCGGCGTTCACTCCATCACCTTCACGGACACCGACACCGACGTAGACGTGACCTCCGTCTGCGCCCTCGCCCGTGAGCACCTCGCCGAACCGCGCAGCCTGCACTTTCCCCGCGCCAATGACATCGTCCGTGAGTGGTGGAGCGAACACGGCCCCATCGGCCACATCCTGCACGCTGTGGCACGAGACGACCGCCCCCGCCTGGACGCAGTGCAAGCCGAACTCGTAGCCCTGCGCAAGCCCGACGTCCTGGAACGGCGACTGACCGCCACCGACCAGCAGAAGAGAAACAACAAGGCCCGCCTCCAGGGCGCCGCCAGGCGGCGCATCCTCCAGTACGCACACGAATCCCTCGACGTCGCACACACCTGGCTGACATCCGTCCAAAGTCTGGAATCTTTCCAGCCGCCACCGGTCTTCTCCCACCTCGCCCAGCGCGCCAAAGACCACGCCACCGGAATGAAGGCGGAACTGGCAGCCGCCTCAGAGGAAGCGGACCCCCTGCTGTCCGCCACGGCAGCCCTATGCGCACAAGCCATGCAGACCAGCCTCGGCTTCCTGCGCACCGGCAGACTCTCCGGCGCCGAACCCACCGTCACCACCGCACTCAACGCCGACTTGCTGCGCTGTGCGGACCTGGATTTCGACCTCGAGCTGAATCCCTTGCGCCGCGTCACCATCGACGACGTAGGCATCGCACAGCAAACAGGCTGGGAAACAGCAGCCCGTCAGCATGCTGCCGCAGAGAACTACGCCACGGCGCGAACCACCCTGGAAATGCTCGAATCACATGCTGGCAGTAGCGAATCAGTAGGCAAGCTGAGCGAAGAGCAACACCGACTGCTGCCGGAGAGCAGGAAGAACGTCACCACACTGCACCGCGACATCACCCACCACGCGGAGACAGCTGCCCGGCTCGGCCAGCTGCCCGAACCCGGGCGCTCCCACGTCATGGCGCGCCTGGAATCAGCCAAACGAGCACTCCACGAAGACAACCTCGGGACCACTCGACATGAGTGCGAGGGCATTGTCAGTCAGCTCAACACCCTGTCGGAGCAGGCCAAAAACGCCTTCCGCGCCGCGGCAACCCAACAACTGAACCACTCAGATGCACGTGCCGACCTCGCAGACGAGATCCGGAACCTGATTGCCGGCGGAGATCTCGCCACGGCCGAGGAGTTCCTCATCGCTGCCCGCGACGGCATCAGCCCACCCACGGCAAACGTGGTCGCCGACTTCGATGCCTTCTTTCCCGCTGTCCACGATGCCCTCCGGTCGGGAATCACGCCGGAACTGATCAGGGACGCCAGCAACGGGGTACAGCGTGAAGCCCTCGACTTCTCCGAACTGACACCCGCCCAGCGTTCCCAGGCCGCGAACGCATTTGCTGCCCTGCAGCAGCTGCACGGTCAGTGGAACACGCTGCGCCCCAAGGCCAAATTCCAGCACCTCCGGCCGGTCCTGCGGCTGGCAGGCATTGAATACGACCAGGAGCGCACGACCGAGCTGCCCAACCCGGCCAACCGGCAGTGGTTCGACCTCACTGACGTCAAGCTTGTCGGCCCCGCAAAACTGCCGCAGTTCGGTTCAGGAGCCGACGGCCGACTACGGGTGATGATCACCCGGTCAGTCTCAGATGCGCGGACGCTCATGGGCTGGATCGAACAGGACGTCAGCCAGCTGCCGGTCCTGATTGTCGTCGCTTCGGCCTTGAGCGCAACACAGCGCCGAGCCCTGGCCCACGAATGCGTCAGTCGCCGCGACAAGCCGATCCTCGTGCTGGACGCCTGCGCGGTGGCCTTCCTCGCAGCCCGGGGCACCGGCCTGTTCGCCACCACCGAGCACATCCTCGCGCCCTTCAGCTCCGTCACACCTTATTTCCCCGAAGCCAGCGACACCTTGCCCACTGAAATGTTCTACGGCCGCCGCGAGGAGCTGTCCGCAGTCCTCGATCCACAGGGCTCAAGCATCGTCTACGGCGGCCGCAGACTCGGCAAATCAGCGCTGCTCAAAGCGGCGGCCTTCCGCTACCGGCAGACCAGGCACCAGGAAAGCCTTTACATTCCCCTCCCGTCAGGCATGGGGCTGACCCCCGAGGTGCTGTGGGACCTGCTGGGCAGCAGTCTGGAGCAGTCCGGCATCGCCGAGCGCCGCAAGCACCGGGCGAGCGGCATGCGCCAAGTGGAGGCGGACATCAAGGCCTGGCTCGAGCAGGACAAGGCGCGCAAGCTCCTCATCCTGTTCGACGAATGCGACGAGTTCTTCGACGGCGACGCCAGCAAGGGCTTCGTCCACACATCCGCCCTGCGCAACCTCATGAGCGCCAGTGGCCGCCGCTTCAAGCCTGTCTTCGCCGGCCTGCACCAAGTCCAGCGGTTCGCCGCTCTGCCGAACCAGCCGCTCGCCAGCGCCCACTTCGGTGAACCCCTCGTCATCGGACCGCTCAGCCCCGCCGCCGCCTACCGCCTCCTCCAAGAGCCCATGCAGGCACTAGGGATCCGCTTCCACAGCGACATGCTCATCCACCGAGCTCTGGCCTACGCGAACTACCACCCAAAGATCATCCAGAACATCGGACTCGCCCTCGTCCACGAGACCCACCATCACCGCACTCCCGCCGACAGCCCACCATGGACCATCGACGAGGACATGTTGGAACGAGTCATCGGATCGGAGGCACTCGCCAAGAACATCCGAGACACCGTACGGCTCACCCTTCACCTCGACCCCCGGTACAAACTCATCGCCCTGGTGGTGGCACTCCACGTCCACCGCAAAGGCGTGGACGTACCGATCGCAGGCCGCGCACTGCGCGTGGAATGCACCGAATGGTGGCCCCACGCCCTCGCTGCCACCACACCAGACGAATACCGCGCCCTGCTGGAAGAAATGACGGGCCTCGGCGTACTCACATCCGACGACACGGGCTGGCGGCTTCGGTCCTCCAACGTTCTGCGCCTCTTGGGAACCCCGACGAGCATCGAGGAAGAACTCTCCGTCCAGGAGAGCAACGCCGTCACGACCCTGTCCGCGACCCACGGACGACGCCCACTGCCGCCCAAGGCCAGGATCAGTCCGCTGACCGAAGCCCAGATCGCCGACCTCACCACCCGACGCAACGGGGTACGGATCGTTCTGGGAACCCCCGCACTGGGCCTGGACGACGTCCACGGTGCCCTCAACAGCCAGCAGCAACGCATCGCGGGCCGACTTGCGCCCCTCATCGCGCCCACGACTCGGGTGGGCTACAGGAAACAGTTGCAGACAGGTGCTCCAGGACGACAGCACCGCATCATCCTCAGCGACATGCGCCCCTTCGGCCGCGAAGCCCTCCGCCTGGCACTGGACCAGGCCATCGCCCTCCAACCCCAGGAAGGCGTCACCCGCTGCGTCGTCGCCCTGGTCGACTCCTCGAACACGGACCACATGCGTGAGCTGAACGGCGCCGACGAGGAGAGCATGGTCTTCCTGAAACTGGCCACCGCAGATGGTCTACGCAGTTGGACATCGGAGCAGGACGCGATGGCACCGTACTCCGACACAGCCTTGCGGGACGCACTCCTGAAGGCCACCGGAGGGTGGCCCACCCTTCTCAACCACGTCCTTGAGACGGCCAATCGCGGCCGGACCCCCTCTAAAACACTTGCTCAGCTCCAGGCCGACCTCGAAAACACCGCGGGGATGTCGCTCATGGACGACTCAGGCCTCGCCTCAGCCATCGAACTGCATCCCCTGCTCCACCAGATCGCCGAATTCGACACCCCGCTGCCCATGGAAGACCTCAGCGAGCTGCTTCAGCTCGAACACCCCGACGCTGCACACCTGCTGGCGTGCCTGCACCGTATGAACGTCCTTGTGGACACCGGCCAGCAAGAACTCGTTGTCGAGCCCGTATTGGCTGCCACCTGGCGGCGGCAGGGTCTCCAATAGCCGGAGCCCGGGGCTTTAAGACCGTGTCCTACGTGGTCAGTTGGCGGTTGTGCTGGGCATGGGGAGTGGACGGTGGGGATGGATCGTTCCGGACGGCTTGTGGGAAATCGCGAAGCCGTTGCTGCCGCCGGCGCGGGCGCGGCCGCAAGGGGGGCGGGGTCGCGAACATCGATGATGAGGCGGTCTTCGCCGCGATCATCTACGTGCTGGTCAGCGGCTGTGCCTGGCGGGCGTTGCCGCCGTGCTTCGGAGCGTCGAAGTCGACCGTGCACCGCCGCTTCGTCATCTGGTCGCGTGCCGGGGTCTGGGGACGGCTGCACCAGAGGATTTTGCAGCTCCTAGACGAGCGGAACTTGGTCGACCTGTCCCGTGCGGTCCTCGACTCCGCGCACGTGCGCGCCAAAAAGTGCCCCTATGGTCTTCGTCAAGCTGCGGTGGGGGCCGGGGCCTTGTAGAAGGTGCCGTCTCGAAGCATGGCGAAGAGCACGTCGATGCGTCGTCGGGCGAGCGAGATCAGCGCTGCGACGTGATGCTTTCCCTCGCGGCGTTTCCTGTCGTAGTAGGCCCGTGACTCCGGTTGTGAGAGCGAGGCAAATGCGGCGAGGTAGAAGGCGCGTTTGAGCTGTTTGTTGCCTCGCCGGGCGGGGTGTTCGCCGCGGATGGAGGAGCCGGAGGCGCGGGTGACCGGTGCCAGGCCGGCGTAGGCGGCCAGGTGACCGGCCGTGGCGAAGGCGCTGCCGTCGCCGACGTCGATGAGGATCCGGGCGGCGGTCCTGATTCCGATGCCGGGCATCGAAATCAGGACCGCGGAAAGAGGGTGGGCCTCCAGCAGTTCCTCAATGCGGGCCGCGAGGATTCTGCGCTGGTCCAGCACAGAACCGAGGCTGGAGACGAGACTGGGGATGATCAGTGCGGCGGCGTCGGTGCCGGGGACGACCACTGTCTGCTCGTCGAGTGCACTGAAAACATCCTCAACCAGACGCTCGGCCATCCGCGGCGCCTTCGGCCGCAGCAGTGCGACCAGTCTGCGCCGTCCTGCCTTCCTCAGCTGGGCAGGAGAGCCGAAGCGTTCGAGCAGGATAAGGACGGCGGGATGGTCAAGGCGGGGGCCGAGGACCTTCTCCAGTGGCGGATGGATCTGTGTCAGCAGGCCCCGCAGGCGGTTCTTGGTCCGCGTCACCTCGGTGGCCAGGTCATCGTCGAACCCTGTGAGCATCTCCAGCTCGGCCACGGTCTCGTCAGCCGCCTCGATGGCCCGCAGAGTGTGCGGCATCGTGCGGGCGGCATCCGCGATGACATACGCGTCGCGTGCGTCGGTCTTGGCCTCGCCGGGGTAGAGGTCTGCGATCCGCCGCATCGTCAGCCCCGGGAGATAGGCGACGCGGCAGCCCGCGTCACGGGCAACCGCCAGAGGCAGTGCGCCTATGGAAGCCGGCTGGTCGACCACCAGCAGAACGTTGCCGTGTTTGGCCTGGAGCTTGGCGAACACCTCACGGAGCTTCGGCTCGGTGTTGGGCAGCCGCTTGTCGAAGACCTTCTTGCCCGCCGAAGTCAGCGCCGTGGCGTGGTGTTCGCCCTTACCGACGTCCAGGCCCAGGTAGACGTCGATGCCGCCGTCACCGGTCACGTGCTTGCTCCCGTGTTCGCGTTCTTCCCGGCCTCACCTGCGGCATCAGCATGCCGGCATCCACGTTACGAAGAGACTGCCTCCCCCGGTCTGGGAACGGCGCTCGTGCCCCTAATCAGCGGTCTGCCAATGCCTTCGGTCCCGGTGACACCACTTTTTCGATCATCATCGACAAGGGGGCGAAATCATGCCGGGCCCGAAGGCCGGGAGCCTCATTCCGAGGCCACGAACACGGTAACGGGGGCGGACACACGGGTCCGAGCCCCGTGGACCGGGGCAAGCCCGGTTCGAAGATGCACGTCCTGTCCGACGCGGACGGACTGCCTCTACGCGTCGGACTCTCCGCGGCCAACACCCACGACAGCCAGGCACTGAAGCCGATGCTGTCCCATTTCCACATGGGACACGAATCCCACGCGGCCGATTCCAAGCCCCAGCGCCTTCATGCCGACAAGGCGTACGACATCCCTCACCTGCGCCGATGGCTGTGGGGCAAACGCATCGGCGTCCGTATCGCCCGCAAGGGCATCGACTCCAGCGAACGGCTCGGCCGACGCAGACGGGTCATCGAACGCACCACGTCCTGACTGACCGGCTACCGACGACTCAACCACCGCTACGAACGAAACCCAGGCAACTACCTGGCCTTTCTCGGACTGGCATCCGCCATCTGCTGCTACAAACGGCTCCTCAAACTGACCATGTAGGACACGGTCTAAAGAGGCGCGCGGGCCTGGTCGATGGGCACCAGGATCCGCACTGCGTCCTGCTCCCGACTGGTCACCGGCGCAACTCCTCTGGTGAAGACTTATGGGTGGAAATGTGAGGGTGACCTGGGTCACGTTGGGAGATTTCGTGGGCACATCCATTCTGCCCTCGCTAGCGTGTGCGTTCGGTTAGGAATCGATTACGCACGGGCATCGCTGCGCGGCGCGCAGGGAGCCGTTGACCTGGGGAGTGCTGGATGGAAACTGTCCGTTCCTTGCGTGCCCGCGTTGCGATTTGCCTCGCGTTGGCGCTGGGCCTCATGCTCACAGGGGGCGTCGCAGTTCCAGCCTCGGAGGCGGCCGCGGCTGGTCAGGTCTCCGAGTCGACGGTGTCGAAGGCGCCGCGCCCGGCAGCCTCGCAGAAGCCGATGACGATGGCGGAACGGCGTCGCCAGATCGCGAAGGACGCCGAGCGTGGGCGCGAGATCAAGGTTCCTCCCCGCTCGAAGAAGGAGGCGGCCCGCAAGGGAGACCGGCTGAACGGCGCCGCTCCAGTTGTCGACTATCGGGCTCAAATGGCCCGGTGGGAGCTGTACGGCCCTGACGGGTCATTGGTCGGACTGGAGCATCGGTACCCGAGACCGGAATCCGAGCTGGACGGATTTGTCATGGAGGACGGCGGGAAGTACACGCTCAAGACGGAGGTCTGGTACGACAAAGAGAGCGAGATTTCAGTGATTGACGAAGACGACGGGCCCCAGCCCGTCTCACTGAGGCTCGCACTTAACTGCCTAGACGCCTTTGTTCAGTCGGAAACAAAAGTTGTAAACGCTCCGGCTCAAAGGTATTCGCCTCGGTACCCGGAACTTGGCGGAAAGGCGGGCACGGGTGCTCCCGTCACATTTGAGTTCATTTACGATAATGAACTCTGCGAGCGCGGAGTCAGGGAGTATGCCGAGGAGCACCCCACTCTTCCGCAGGTGGCGCCCTATTTCGGTGTGATGACTGTCGCTCCGGATCCGACCGGCGATTGGCCGGACTTCATGGACATCCCCAGCATCCAGGCTTTCGGCTATTCGAATATTCCTGTTGAGCAAACATTTGGTGCGCACTGCGACTCGAACTCCGCTAGCGCCGCACACTGTCAGAGCAGTTACGGTGGTGTGAACACAGCGACCGGCGCATTCAATCTCTACCGGAATGATGCTGCGTCGCACGGAAGTAACCCAATCTCCTTGAACAGAAATTATTCATCCAAAAACCCGAAGGCGGGATCTCTGGGGGTTGGATGGGCCGTCCCTTGGGATGCCTCATTGAACTTTGCGACCAACGGTGACGCCACCTTCAATGCCGAGGACGGATCGCAGTACAAATACAAAAAAAGTTCGACTGGGGAGTACAGCAGCTCGGGCGCCTTCTACTCTACTCTAAAAGCCTCTGGCGCCGGCCACGTACTCGACAGCCTAGATGGGCGGAAGCTGACTTTCGATTCCACCGGGCGGCTGACAAAATCCCAGAATAGACAGCAGTTGGCGCACTCATATTCTTATGGAGAATCCGGAAAAATACTCTCTATAACAGGCAGTTTCGGGGACCGGGTCGAGTTCGAATACAACGAAGATAATCGGATTTCCGATGCCCGATTCGGCGACGGCCGGAGAGTCGGCTATGCATACACATCCGGACGATTGTCAAGCGTGACAGGTCCTGACCGTGAGGCCATCCGCTATGAGTACAGCACGCAGGGGAACCTCGCGGTGGTCAAGGACCAAAGAGGGAACCTGGCGGTAACCAATACTTATGACAGTTCAGATCGCGTCTCGAAACAGGTCGACCCCATGGACGCGGAGACTTCCTTCACCTATCGCAAGGGCGAAACGGAAGTGAAAGCTCCTGACGGAGGAATATGGAGTGACATCTATAGCGGGAACATTCTCACCGACCAGTACGACCCCCTCGGCAACAAGACCTCCTACACCTACAGTCATAAGCTTGACCTGATAGCAACAACCGACCCACTCGGCCGCACGCAGGAGACTGCCGTGGACCGTAACGGCCGCCTCAAGGAGAGGAGAGGTCCTCTCACCCTCGAACGGTGGACCTACCTCTCAGACGGAACGCTCAGGTCCTACTCTGACGGTAATTTCAACACGTCGCAGTACCTGTATGACGGCAAGGATCGACTGACGTCTGCGACCGACCCCCTCTTGGGTGGCAGCGCGTACACATACACACCCTCCGGGCTCATGGAGACGGTTAGGTCTCCAGGCGGAAATAAAACTATCTATGGCTACGACAGCTCCGGTAATCAGACTTCTGTCACCAGCCCTGGAGGGGAGCAGTTGACGCGTAAGTTTGACTCCGCAGGGCGCCCCGTCACCGTCACTGACCCGCGAGGTTCGGAGAGCGGCGCTGACCCGGCACGCTTCACGCACACCTACAAGTATGACGATGCTGGCAGGGTGACGGAGGAGAAGGACGCGAGAGGCAACATAACATCCAACGAATACGACGCCGCTGGAAACCTGGTGTCGGTGAAGGACGGCGTCGAGGGAACTGTTCTCTACGAATACGACGCAGCGAATCGCCTGAAAAAGACCACGGATCAGGCGGGAAACACCAGCACGCTCACCTACGACCCGGTGGGGAGAATCGAATCCCGCACGGATACGACGGGTGCCAAGACCACTTACACCTATGACAAGGCCGGTCGTCTGGTTGCGCTGACCAACCCGCAGGGGAATGTGGCGGGAGCAGATGCCGCCGATTATACGTGGAAATACGGCTACGACGAGGTCGGTAACCAGACCACTGTCACCGATCCCGCCAGCAAAACCACTAGGACGGACTACGACGAGGAGAACCGTCCCGTCAAGGTCACGGATCCACTGGGCCGGGACAAACAAACCTCCTACGACGACGCCAACAATGTGCGCACGACAACTGACGCGCTCGGCAAGGTCACCACTTACACGTACGACAAGAACAACCGGCTCACCCTTGTCGAGGACCGTGGCGGTGACAAGGTCACCTATGAGTACGACTCAGACGGCAACAAGACGTCAGAGACGTCGCCGCTGGGCAACAAGACGACCTACGCTTATGACGCCAACGGCCGACTGACACAGCGGGTCGATCCTAGAGGCACGGTGACGGGCGCCGACCCTGCGGAGTACACCTGGCGCATTGGCTATGACGCCGCAGGCAACCCCACGAGCGAGATGAATCCTCTCGGACACAAGTCGGAGAAGATCTACGACGGCGTCGGCAACGTGACCGAACAGACCGACTCGCGGGGCAAGAAGACTGGTTTTGAGTACGACGGTCTCAACCGGCCGCGCAAGATCACCGGGCCTGACGGTGGCACCACCGTCACCTATGACGAGTTGGGCAACACCAAGTCACGTACCGATGCGAACCAGCGTGTGACGAGCTACAGCTACGACGAGGCCGGCCGTCTGACCAAGGTCACTGACCCGCTGGACCGGTCTACGGCCTACGCTTATGACCCGGACGGAAACCGTACGCAGGTCACCAACGCCCGAGGGCAGACCCACATCAGCAGCTACGACGGTCGTGGCCTGCTGACCAAGACGGTGTACTCCGACGGCACTCCCACCGTCTCCTACGCTTACTACGACAGCGGCCAGCCCAGAACTGTCACGGACGGCACGGGTACCCGGACGCTGACCTATGACGCCGAGGACCGGCCGCTGACCATCACGTCGCCCGGCGCTGCCAACCCGTTCACTTACGCGTACAACAACAACGGGACGGTCAAGAGCCGCACTTACCCCGACGGCCGGGCCACAACCTACGATTACGACGCGGACGGTCGTATGACTGGGCAGACCGTGGGGGGCAAGACCACCGTCTACGGCTGGGACGCTGCTGGCAATCTCACGTCCACGAAACTGCCCACCACCACTGCACGGACTGAGACCCGAACCTATGATCGGGCCGGGATGCTCGCCTCGGTGACGGACAGGACCGGGGCCAGGCACTTTGAACGTGATGCCGCCGGACGCGTCGTCACCGACCGTTTCAAAGACGCCGCCTCTACCGGGCTCGCCGACCGCTACGCCTACGACGACGCCGGACGCATGGTCCGTGCTTGCGCCGACGTCACCACCAGCGCTTCCTGCCTGGAGGGTTCGACAGGCAGTACCTACTCCTACGATCCCGTCGGCAACCTGATTCAGGCGGCAACCACTGCCCGTACCACGACCAACACCTACGACGCGGCCGACCAACTGACGAAGAGCGTCACAGGAACGACCACCACCGACTTCGCCTACGACGCCGACGGCAATCAGACTAAGGATGCCAAGGGCACCTACCTCTACGACGCCGCTTCCCGTGTGAAGTCCGCGACCGTGGGGGCGAACACCTTCACCTTCGGCTACGACGCCGACGGCAACCGCACCACTTCAAGGACAAATGGTGCACTCGTACGTACATCGCGCTGGGACGTAAACAATCCCCTCCCGCAGATCGCCACCGACACCAACAGCACGGGCGGACTGCTCGCCGACTACCACTACAGCCCACTCGGTGGTGCCGCGGGTCTGAGCCGGACTGAAGGCAGCTTCTACTTCCAGCACGATCGCCAGAACTCGGTCGCAACCGTCTACGACGCCAAGGGCACCGAGAACTATCGCTACACGTACTCACCCTGGGGTGAGTCCACCGGGAAGGCCAGCATAGAAGGCGGCCAGACCAGCATCTTTGGCTACGGCGGCCAGTACAAAGACCAGTACCTCGTCGGCAAACTCCACCTGCGGGCACGCACCTACGACCCCACCACCCAAAGGTTCACCACAACAGACCCCGTACCCAGCCAAGCCGGTAGCCCCAACTCCTCTCCGTACGCGTATGCCAACAACGACCCCGTCAATCAGTCCGATCCCTCCGGCCGGTGCCCCCTGTGCATCAGCGCAGGAATCGGAGCAGCCTTCGGCGCCGTCATCGACGGCGGCCTCTACAGCTGGCAGAATCGCAACAACGGCGAATTCTCCTGGGGCGGCCTTGCCGGCGCAGCAGGCAAGGGAGCAGCCACCGGAGCAGCGGCAGGTCTCCTCATGCCCGGCGTCGGAAACGCCGCCGCCCGCGGACTCGGACTCTCCGGAGCACGAGGAATCGCCACCTCCAGCGCTGTCAACGCCGGTGTTGGCGCAGGCTTTTCCTGGGCCGTCAATGAGGCTAACTGTCGGCCCACCGGCCCTTGGGACCTCCTCTTCGGCGCCGCAGGCGGAAGCGCCAGCAGCCTCATCGGCCCCGCGTTCGGCTGGCTCAAGAACAGAACCTTCGCGCCGCGTGTCACCGTCTCGGCCCACAGCGAACCGCGCACCTTCCCCAACCGCTACGCAGACGACCCCAACATCCTGAGCAGGGAACTCGCCCACGCGGCCGCAGCGGGTGTCGCCCCAATCGGCGCAGGCACCCAAGCCTTCGAACGGGCTGTGAGCAGCGGAGGAAAATACCTGTGGGCCGTCGGTGCCGACGGCCAACTCCGTATCATTCCCCACGCATCCTCTAAGATAAAACACTCAGTACTATTCCGTGGGGGTCGGGTACAGGGAGCGGGCGACGTAACGTTCAGCGGTGGGAGGGTCAGCCAAATCAGCGATCAGAGCGGCCACTACTTTCCTGATCAGAGCCGCAACTACTTTGCCTGGCTTGACGACAACACTGGCTCCTTCCTCAAGTCGGGCGTCGACGCCTTCCGGAACGCCGGCCTACACGTACCCGAAGAAGCAATCGAAAAATTCGGATGGTGATCAGTCGTGAAGAATCCGATGACCGAGTACTCCACCCTCATCAGACTCGACCCCGCTGAACTGCCGCAGTCATTGCGGAGGGGCGCTCCACCGAAAGCGCCGGGGCAGTGGATATTTGCCCTCCTCGACATTGCCTACACGGATTACTATCCAGTTAACCAAGAGCCCGATATCAGCCTCACGGTGCGCCTCATCTTCGCATCGAAGCTGCTGGGATTCGTGGACGAAGAACTGGATGCTGCCAATCCGACTACCGTTACGCTCGCTTACATGAAGATCGCCCGTATGGCGATCGAGGAAAACGCTCACGACGTGCCCTCTTCCCTGCTTCCCGATGCTGTAGTGGCACGCGCGCTGCGATGCTTCCGCCTCACCCGCACGAGGGCTTTGGAAGTAGCGAAGGCTCGACGTGACCGCTATCTGAATGCACTCAACGAAGACCTGGAGGAAGATGAGTTCATGCGCGCGGTTCGCGTGGACGGAGACTCGGAACTCCAGACGATAGAAGTCCTGCTACCGGAGTTCCGGCAGTTTCAGGAGAATGTCACTGAGGCGCACATCGCGGACGATTTGAATGCGTGGTTGGGCATCAATTCCGAGCTTGCCCTAGGAGACGATGTGGAAAAGTTGTTGGGCGTGCGACGGAGAAGGCGTCAAGCGGGCCCCTAAAATTGAACTCTGTTACGAAGAAGAAGTTGCGCAGCCCAGTTCATGATCGCGGTCGGTCTTCGATGGTCAGCAGATAAGCCATTTCCTATGGTTTGTCCCGTAAATGATCCCTGACTGGTGTGGACGAGGTCGGGGATCAACCGGTCCGCTCACCTATCCGGCGAGGTTGAGGTGGTGTAGGCGGGCGATGCCGAGGATTGCCTAGTGGACGCCGTCGCTCTTGATGCGCCAATCACGAGGGATCTTTGAGGTCTTCATTCGGGGCAAGTCGTACGTCGGTACGACGAAGCCATGACCGCTCACGAGGCCGCCCGCGCTCGACCAGGAAACGGGCGACCAACACGGCGAAGTCACCGCTTGGAACAACCTAGGCACCGCTTTGCAGGGCGCTGGTCGTTACGAGGAAACTGTCAGAAGCTGTTTCCGATCCTAGGGTCCGAGTGGCTTTGAGTAGTGGGCTGGCGTGATGTCTGACGTGGTGTCCGAGGGCGCGAGGTGGGCCGGGGAGAGGATTTGTCTGCCGTGCGGCGAACGACTTGGGTCGCGTGCCCGGCCTGATGCGGTGTTCTGTTCGGCGGTGTGTCGTTCCAGGCAGTGGCGGGCGGACCGACAATTGCGCAAGTGGCTGGCGGCGGTCTAGGGTCTGTTGCGAAAGTGGATCTTGTTCGTTGATGATCACCTGTTGTGGGACGTGGTGATCTGACGAACAGCCAGTGGGCCCGGCTTGAGCCGTTGCTGCCGACGGGTATCAAGCCGGGCCGTCCGCAGGTGTGGACGCGGCGGCAGCTGATGGACGGCATACGGTGGCGGACTCGGACCGGTGCCCCGTGGCGGGACGTGCCCGAGCGGTATGGGCCGTAGGACCGGGTCTATGACCTGTTCCGTCGCTGGCAGCGGGACGGCACCTGGGCGCGGATCCTTACGCAGCTCCAGGCCGAGGCCGATGCGAAGGGCCTGATCACCTGGGATGTGAACGTCGACTCCACCGTCTGCCGGGCCCATCAGCACGCCGCCGGTGCGGCGAAAAGGGGGACCTCCAGAAGGAGCCGCCCGGCGGGCTCGTCGTCGAGCCGGCCGACCACGGCCTCGGGCGGTCCCGCGGCGGACTGACCAGCAAGATTCACCTCGCGGTCGAGCAGGGGCAGAAGCCCCTGCCGGTGGTGATCACGGCCGGGCAGCGGGGCGGTTCCCCGCAGTTCGAGCCGGTCCTGGAGGCGATCCGGGTGCCCCGGCTCGGGCCTGGCAGGCCGCGCAAGCAGCCGGACCGGGTGCGGGCCGACAAGGCGTACGACTCTCGGAGCAACCGGTCCTACCTGCGCAGACGCGGGATCAAGGCAACGATTCCGCTGCCTGCGGACCGGGTCCGCAACCAGCTCGGGCGCGGCTCGCGCGGCGGCCGTCCGCCGAAGTTCGACAAGGACGACTACAAGCAGCGGCACGCGGTCGAGTGCGGCATCAACCGCCTCAAGCGCCACCGGGCCGCCGCCACACGGTACGACAAACCCGCCGTGCGCTACGAAGCGACAGTGCTGGTCACAGCCATCAACGAATGGCTGTGACCAGCACTTTCACAACACGCCCTAAGCGTTGTCCCGTAAATGATCTGCGACGTGTTCGTTGAGCTGCCCGCTTGTTCGTCAGCCGGCGAGAGTGAGGTTGTGCAGGTGGGCGATGCCGAGCATGGCGTGGTGGACGCCGTCGCCTTTGAGGCGGCAGTCGCGGAGGATTTTCCAGGTCTTCATCCGGGCGAAGGCGTGCTCGACGCGGGCACGTACCTTGCGATGGGAAGCGTTGTGTTCCTCTTTCCAGGCCGGGAGTTCGGTCTGACCGGGTTCACTGCGGTGCGGGATGATCAGGCCGGTGCCCCGGTAACCGCCGTCCGCGATGACCGTGGTCCTGCCGACTGCGGCCTTCGCGCCGGACAGCTCCCATGCCTTGCGGTCGTTGCGGTTGCCGGGCAGCGGCCGACCGACCGCGACGACCAGCCGGGTGTCCGCGTCGATGACGACCTGGTGACTGGTGGAGTACCGGTAGTTCTTCGACTGCCCGGCGATGCTGTGGTCTCGGGTGGGGACCAGGGTGCCGTCCACGATCAGCACGGCGTCGTGGCGGAACCGCTTGCGCTGCTGGAGCGCGAGGGCAGGTCCGAGGTGGTCGATGATGCGGTCCGCCGCGGACTTGGACACCCCGAAAAGCGGCGCCGGTTGGCGCAGTGTCAGGTTCGTCCGCCAGTACGCGGCGACCAGCAGTACCCGGTCCTCCAGCGGCAGGCTCCACGGCCGGCCCTTGCGCACCGGGTCCGTACCCTTGCGCCGGAGCACGGTGATCAGCTTGCCGAACTGACTCGGGCTCAGCCCGGTGAACGGGCCTATCCAGGACGGCTCCGACGCCGTGATCACACCAGACACAGCAAGATCATCTCACCCGTGACCAGCAGTTACGGGACAGCCCTTAGGGCGGTGTCGGCAAGGTTGGGTGCCCGGAGTGCGGGAACCAGTGGGTGGTAGGCAGTCAACCTCGGTCTGCTCCCTTCGCAGCGGCTCACCCGACTGAGAGCATGGTGGGATGCCACGGAGAATCCGGCCGCTGGGTCACTGCTCCCGCTGCACCCGTGCCTTGTGGGCGGCTGCCGACGATGCTGAACGATGGGACAGGGAGTATGGCGAAGGCCGCTTGTTGATGTGTCCGGGCTGTCGGCCGTCTGAGAAGATCGCCGAGCCTGAGGGCAAGGTGAGCTGGCCCGTGGCGGACAGGGCCGAGTTGAGAGTGGGGCAGGTATCCAAGCTGCTCCGCCAACTCCACAGAGACGTATCTGACTCGCTTCGCGGAAAAGTTGTCCCGGGCGGCACCATGTTCCTCGGGGACGGCATGCTCGTATGCGCTCTCTGTAACGAGCCGCTGGCGGGGGGCCAACCCGTGGGGAACCATAACCCCAGTCCGTTCGGCGCGAGGTACCAATGCACCAGTGACGACGGCTGCGGCGGCGTCTATTTGTCCGTAGCCGCCGTGGACCGTGAGCTGCAAAAGCTGACTCGGCAGCGCCTTTGGGACCCGGAGTTCCAGACCCGCTGGCAGGCGGCGCGGATGGCGGAACTTGACGCGAGGGTCGTGGAACTGCGAGACGTTCTGCTGTGGTGCGGCGACCGATGGAGACTCCGACAGCTGGCCCGCAGGCAATCACTGGAGCGGTGGCTGGGCTTCCCTCACCCCAAAGACCTGCGCGACACACTCTGGGAGTTGGCCTGTCACCTGTCGGACCTCATGATCGAACGGACCCAACTGGCCGGGACGCCCACACGCAAAACAGATTCTGGTCCCCTCAACCGGCTGAACAGGATGCGGCACGAGTACACCACCGTGGCGCTGGCCGCCAGGCCGGACTATCTCATATGGAAGGGCAGAAGGCAGGAGTTGCTTCGCGAGGTCGGCGGACGCAAGCAACTCGACGCTCTGCTGGACAGACTGTACAGCGAGTTCATGGAACACCTGACCACGATGGACTGGTACCCCGTCGGCCCTCCCCGCCTGCCTTGGGACGACAAGGCCCTGTGGCAGGACTGGTCGCAGTCCCCCGTCACTCAGGTCCAACAGCGACGGGCTCTGCTGGACCTGGCCAGGGGCACAGACGAGCTGCTGGTGGACCCCGACGCACAGGCCGGGTCCCGGGTCCGAAGGATGACTCGGACCTGACACCGCACCACTGCGGGCTTACCTGTTTCTTAACCCGGTGTCGGATGGTGCCGGTTTGACTGTTCTCAACGACTCGGAAGGCTATGTCGGCGTCATCTCCGTCAAGTATGTTGAGCCTCACCAAGGGGGGCATCACAAAAGGGGGCAATTTGTTGATTTGGAGGGGCTATGGACTTTTGGTCTTCCCCATGATCTTGGCAGGCGTCTTTCTGGGATTTCTCATACCACTGCCGGAAGGTGGCGGTCACATGTTAGGAGTGGGGGTTGCGAGCGCGGCGAATTGGCGTATCGGTGAGCGCATCAACCGAGAAGAAAACGAG
Organism: Streptomyces sp. NPDC051217; assembly: GCF_044455465.1. Taxonomy (NCBI): domain Bacteria; kingdom Bacillati; phylum Actinomycetota; class Actinomycetes; order Kitasatosporales; family Streptomycetaceae; genus Streptomyces; species Streptomyces sp. NPDC051217. The sequence continues at coordinate 112,968 of NZ_JBITEV010000014.1, read as the reverse complement.
CACACGTTCTTCTTAATTCCAGTGCAATATTGCGGATTGCTTGGAATGCTGTACGCCGCTGTGATGCTGTGCTTGGGATTCAGCAGAGTGATTTAGACGGTGTCTCATGTGGCGTCAGGTTGATGCTGCTCCGTGAGCGTTGATCTGTCGCGTCGGCTGGTTCCTGAAGTAGGTGTTTTTGAACGTTGGCTGTGAGATGGGGCAGGTCAGCGCCTCGACGGTTGTGGCCGAACAGGGTGAGGAAGTGCTGTGGATGTGGCAGTGGTCTCGCCGGAGGGCGGGGCCACTGCGCTCTTGTTGTCCACGTCGACGCCAGCGATGTTGCGCAGCCGGTCGATGGCCGCCTCAGTAGTGCAGCTAGTGAAATCGCCGACCTCGAATTTCTTGCGGGTGGCGGCGCTGGGCTCCTTGAAGACCAGGCTCCAATGCTCATGCAGCAGGCGGGATTTGAGCAGCACTTCGGCGGCGGCCTGGAGGTGCAGCACGGCGTACTTCAGGGCCCGCGGGGTGGGCGGGTCGGCATCGGTCAGGTGGTCGACCACACTGCGCAGATAGTCGACACCGTTCTCTACTGGGGGGAAGTCGACGTGTGCCGGCTCCGCGCGGGGAGGCGGGGCCGCCGGGTCAGTTTCCGGTGTGGGCGGAGCTGCGGGCGCCGTGGCGGCCTTGGACGCGCCCGCGTCGGTGGCGGAAGAGAGGATAGAGCCCGCTTCGTCAAAGTCGCTAACGGTCAAGTTCTGAATCCTTGCTGACGCCATGTTCCTGATGGTCGCTCAGCAACCGCGCGACCACCTCACATTCTTGTCCACGTATCACACGCAGATCGACGCGGGCATCACTTCTCGCGCGAACTGCCTTAAGACGGCCCGGCGATGTGGGCTTGGTGATCCTGCACGAGCACCCGTTCTCGAAGGACCTGGTTGTCACCGACTCCTCGTCGGGCCGCTCCTCCCGCATGATCACGCGACGGACAGTTACGCATTGACCCTGGAGTGTGATACGGGTAGGGGCCTTCACGTCTGCTGGCGGAGCAGACGTGAAAGAGAACGCGCTCTCATACGGGGCCGGAGCGGGGGACGTTGATGGTCGATGCGTCGGGCAGAGCCACCAGGGCCGAGCGCCCTGCATCTGCCACAGGTCCGGACGGTTCGACACACGCGATCTTCAGCCTCGCCCCGGGCGAAGACAGCGGCTCGGACACGTTGGGCCGCTACCGCTACCAAGCGGAAGTAGCCGCGCGGGACTGTCTGGCCATGCTCACTCAGGACGCGATCGACTTTGTCGTCTGTGAATGGCACGAAGACTTCGTGGTGGCATTCGCCGATGGCTCCGTAGAACTCGTATCGGTCAAGCACCGCGAAGAGAACCAAGGAACTTGGACGCTCGTCAAGTTGTGCAAAAGCGGCGGCCTTACCCACCTCTTCGACCGCTGGTGCGCCTGCGAGTGCGCCGCAAACGTGCGGCTCCGGCTGGCCAGCAACGCGGCCATGAGCCCAGCCAAGGACAATGCCGGTCTCCTGGCTCGGATGTGCGGGCCGGGGCCTGAGGTCACCGACGGCCTGCCGGCCATGGTCGACACGATCGCCCGTCAGATGTTGAAGGTGCGCTGGGAAGAGCCCTATGACAACGTCCCTGAGACGCCCAAAGTGCCACTCGCAGAGATCCAGATTCCGGCAGGCTTCGCGGACAAGGTCAGACAGTTCCTCGCGGTCCTGGAGATCTCATGTGATCCGCCCCAACGCGAGTACATCACCGACGTCAACATTCAGAGTCTTCTGGCGCCCGCCGTCGAGCAACTGCAGCTGGCGCACGTCGACACGGAGGCCACCTACCGGAACATCGTGGACCGGATCGAGTGCGCCAACCGTGACGAGAGCGACCGCGGCCAGCTTGCCGCCTACATCGCCGATCCGAGCCGCGTCCGCTACAGCACGCAGATGCAGCAGCGCATTGGGCGACGAAGCATCACCCGCGACGTCCTCCGTGCAGAGATGGCGTATACGTCGGCCCAGCTAGCCACGTTCCCACGGGGCCAGGTCCCCCTGGTGGCGCCGGGGGGCGCCAAGCTCAACCGCAAGCTGCTGCGCGGCCTGGTCTCTTCGGATGAGGCGGCGTTCGCGGAACGGCTCCGCTCGGCGTGGTACGCCACATGGTCCGAGCGGCGCTCCGGCCTGGCCGGAGATGATACCGATCTGCTGAATTTGTCCATGGACGTACTGGAAGTCGTCTTCGAGTGCAAGCGCCACGCCCGCTCGCGGACCCAGGACGGTAGCGCGTACGGCAGCACGATGAATGACCTGCTCGCCCAGCGGCTCAAAGTCGACGGGCTGTCCACGCCGCCGCCGTTCCTGGTGAAAAGCCAGCATCTGCTGGGGCTGGCCTATCAGCTGTGCGACGAGTGCCTCTTCTACTTCTCCGAGAGCTTCGACGCGGACGGTGCAGCGTCATGACGCCGGGCGCCGACTTCGAGGCTGCGGCACTCCGCATGCGCACCCGGCAGCGGCAGGCCGAGCAGCGCGAGAGCCAGTACCACGAAGCGCGAGTTCTCCTGCTCATTGCGCAGTTCACCACCGCCAAGAGCTGCCTCGCAGGTCTGACTAAGCTCGCCAAACTCGACTTCCTGCTGCGCTACCCGGCCATGCTGGAGCGTCTCCTGCCAGCCGGTCATGCCTCCTGGCCCGAAGGAACCGCCCCGTCCCAGGAGGAGCGTCTGGCGGTGGAGAGCCGCATGACCCGCTACAAGTACGGACCCTGGGACCAGCGCTACTACAGCATCCTGGGTTCCCTCGCCGCCCGCGGTCTGATCACCTACGGCGACACGGCCCGAGCCGAATTCCGCGTCACCGAGCAGGGCGCCGCTGCTGCTGCCGCCCTGGCCGCCACACCGGAATGGGCAGTAGTCGCCAGCCGGATCAAGCTGCTCAAGAAGCATTTCAACAAAACAGGATCGGCTTTGAAGAACCTCATCTATGACCGCCTGCCCGACGCGGTGGACCGGCCCCGGCGGACGGAGATCTGATATGGCCGTCGACCTGCGCATTCTCTCCCTGACGGTTATCACCGCCGAGGCGGAGAAGACCTACCGCTTCAACCGCCCGGCCACCGTGATCACCGGCCCCATCGGGACCGGCAAGTCCAGCCTGCTGATGCTCTTCAAGCACGCCCTCGGCGGCACCGCCATGCTCACCCCGGCCGTCCGCGACCACGTCCTTTCCGTCCAGGCAGAGGTCGTGGCCGGTTCCGAACGCATCGTCTTGCGGCGCACCATCGGGGGTGACACCGTCGACCTCCTTGACCCGCAGTCCCTCGCCCTTGAGCGCACCCTGTCCCTGCGCAATACGGAGAGCGATGGAACAACGCTCTCCGACCACCTGCTGGACGCTCTTGGCTTTCCCCGCGTACAGATCGCCGCGCGCCGCGAGGGAGTAGCACGGCAGCAGAACCTCACCTTCAACGACGTGTACGCCTACGTCTATCTCCAGGCGCGCGAGATCGACCGCCAGGTCGTCGGCCACCTAGACTCCTGGTTCGAGCCCAAGCGTAAAGAACTCTTCCGGTTGATGTTCGCGCTGACCGACAGCGTGCTGCTGGAGCTCAAGCGCACCGCGGGCCAGCTTACGGACAGGCTGAAGGCCCGAACCGCCGAGCACGACAACGTCGGCCAGTTCCTGGCGGCCTCCGATCCCCGCAGTGACGACGAGCTGCGGGCCGAGCTCGCGCAGCTGCGCGACACTCTGGGACGGGCCGATTCTGCGCTGGCGGGTCTCCGTACCGAACTGGAGGAACAGACGGCCGCCGACACCGCGCTGCGGGAGGAGCTGCAGGCTGCGATCCACGCCGCCCGGCGGGCCGAGGAGGAAGTCTCCGCGGCCGCCGACCTCGTGGAGGCACGACGGGCGGTGGTCGCTCAGGTCCAGCTCGACCTATCCCGTCTCGCACGGTCGGCCACGGCCATCGACCAGCTGTCTCCGTTCGAATTCGTCGTCTGTCCGCGTTGTATGCAGTCCCTGACCACACGGGCCGTTGCAGACGACCACTGCGTCGTCTGCCTCCAGCCCGATCCCGCCGAGGCTGATGTCGACCCGGCGGCCATCGAAGAAACACGCACTGTCCTGCAGCAACAGCTTGAGGACGCGCAGCACATCGAGCAGTCGGACGAGGCGCACCTGCAGGCCTCACGGCAGCGGTCGCAGCAGCTCAACTTCGCCGTCGCCAGCCTGCGCCGGCAGCTCGACGCCCAGACCCGCGATGTGGTCGCTCCACGCTTTGACGCAATTACCGATGCGAGCACGCGCGTCGCCGCACTCAAAGCCAGCCTCGATGCCATCACCCAGCTGCGGGATTCTTGGGCCCGTGTCCGGGCCATCGACAAGGACATCCGCGACATCAGAACCCAGCGACGGCAGGTCAACAAGGACATCAAGGAAAAGTCGGAACAGCTAAAGGCCAGCCAGACACTGCTCGGCGACCTCAGCACCGAATTCGGGCGACTGCTCACCAGCTGGAATCTGCCGTGGGTCGATACGGCCGTCATCGACCGCGACACCTACCTGCCCGTGGTTAACGGACAACCCTTCGAGAGCCTGCAGGCCTCCGGCGGCGGCATCGCCACCTCGGTCAGCCTCGCCTACAGCCTGACTCTTCTTGCCTTCGGTCTCGACCACGCCGACGTCCTCGTGCCATCCCTCCTTGTTATCGACTCGCCCCGCAAGGCCTTCGGTAACAACGACTCCGACCGGCTACGTGCTACAGAGATCTACAGCCGCTTTCGGACGATGGCCGACGCATACGGTGAGCGCCTTCAACTGATCATCGCCGACAACGACCCTCCGCCAATCACCAGCGACTCTTTCGGCAAGGTGGAGTTCGACTACGAAAACCCCATGGTGCCCGGCGTCGATCACCCGGGCCCCGATCGCGTGACCGGCATCGAAAACCAGACGCAGAACTGACTTTGCGTCCAGGACTCGGCCCCGACACCGGGCGCAGACACTCAGCCGAGCGAGTGGACGTGCGGCGTCGAAGAGACCGGTATCGGCGGGCGGGTGAGGACGGCGGCAGACGCACCAGCGATTCCGTGCCGGCTCGGCGGCACCTGGTGGATACTTTCCGGCATGGACACGAGTCCCCCCGGTGAGTCGGCAAACCCGGGGCGACATACTCCGGGCACGCTACCGCCGTCTGCCCGAAAGGCTCACAGACCCGGCAGGGTCCCACCTGCGGGGTGGTGGCGCTTCCCCTCCGTGTGGCATCAGGCTGATCAGCCGTCATCTCCGTGTTGCATGAGAAGAGGCCTTCCCTGAACTTGCACCAGCCACCGCGGCGAGCGAGCGACGGTGTCCGTATCAGGCCGGCCGGAAGCAGCGGGAGCCACGGCGGCAGCACGGAGCGTCCACAACAGGCGATCCCGGGATACCGGGTGACGTCGCATTGCCTGCTGGCGGACTCCGCCGCCCGCCCGGTGTCGTGCCCGTACGCTGATCAACGTCTGCGTTCCGCCGGGGAACGGCAGGAGAAGGTGCTCAGGTCCGGCGTGGCAGTCTCGCCTGCGGCCAGTCCGCCCCGAGAAGCAGGTCGAGCTTCTCGGCGTACGCGAAGAGCAGCCGCGCATCCTCCTCGAGGTCCTCAAGGGTGCAGACGATATTGGCGCCATCCTGCTTCCTGAAGAAGCGGGAGCGCATGACGCCCACGCCGTCCCAGTTCCACCAGGAAGCGTGAACGGCATCGTCGCGGCGACGCTTGAGCTCGTTGGCCTCGCCCCACTCAAGGATCTCGGCGAGTGCGGCGGCCTGTGGAATGCTCCTTCGGGACTGCGCCACGAGCAGTTTGTGAAGGTCGGACCATGTTTTATCGACGAGCGAGAAGCCGCCCTGCTCATCTCTCTGTAGCAGGATGAGCCGCTTCATGGCCGCCTCGACATGCCCGCCGGCGACCACGACAGCGCCGATCAGCCCGTAGAGGCGTTCACGGAAAGCGAGGTCGGCTTCGTCCGGGCCTCCGTGGCACCCGACCCTGAACGTGGAGATGTCCACGCTCAACCGGGTTCTGGGGGTGGTGATGTCCAGGTCAACGGACGGTCCACCGTCCAGCTGGGAGCTCATCCGGTAGGAGAAGGAGTGCCCGGGCGGGGGCCATTCATCTGACATACCTGGATCCTGTCGGCTCAGGCTCCCCGGAGCCACCGCTTTCCGCTCTGCCGCAAGGGCCGCCGCGCGTGCCAGCTCCGAAGGGCTGGACCCGATAGTGGTCTCTGAACCTGATTCAGGGAACGCCGACAGGTCGGAGCTTGGAGGCTGGGGCGGGGTGCGCCGAGCCCCCGTTATGTTCTTCGCGGTCCTGCAATGGGACCGCTGGCCTCTGGGCCCGGCATGACTGTTGCCCCCTGTCGAAGGCATGACCTGGGGGGTGGTGTCACCGGGCCCGGGAGGTGCCGTCGGAGACGCTGATGAGAGGTCCGGCCACCGCCCGGTCCGGCGCAACGCCGGGCAGTTCGCGGGCGGCAGGTCTGTATAACGTGGATGCGCGAGTACGACACCACTGCCGAGGCCAGCACGTTCAACTCGCCTGGAGGGGCGTGATGTTCGATACAGAAGACGTGGGCGTGTTCCTCGGCCTGGACGTCGGCAAGAGTGCTCATCACGGTCACGGGCTCACACCGGCCGGGAAGAAGGTCTTCGACAAGCCGCTCCCGAACAGAGAGCCCAAGCTCCGGGCCGTTTTCGACAAACTGGCCGCGAAGTTCGGGACCGTGCTGGTGATCGTCGACCAGCCCGCCTCCATCGGAGCGCTTCCCCTGACCGTCGCCCGCGATGCGGGCTGCAAGGTCGCCTACCTGCCCGGCCTGGCTATGCGCCGCATCGCCGACCTCTACCCGGGCGAGGCCAAGACCGACGCGAAGGACGCCGCGGTGATCGCAGATGCGGCCCGCACCATGCCGCACACCCTGCGCTCCCTGGAACTGACCGACGAGATCACCGCCGAACTGACCGTGCTCACCGGCTTCGACCAGGACCTCGCCGCCGAGGCCACCCGCACCTCCAACCGGATACGCGGCCTGCTCACCCAGTTCCACCCCAGCCTGGAACGTGTACTCGGGCCACGCCTCGACCACCAGGCCGTCACTTGGCTGCTGGAACGCCACGGCTCACCCGCAGCTCTGCGGAAGCCGGCCGCCGCCGCCTCGTCGAGCTCATCCGCCCCAAAGCCCCACGCATGGCCACCCGGCTGATCGACGACGTCTTCGACGCCCTGGACGAGCAGACCGTCGTCGTGCCCGGGACCGGCACCCTCGACACCGTGATCTCCTCCCTGGCCCGCTCCCTCGCGGCCGTCCATGAACAGCGCCGGGCCATGGAAGCCCAGATCAACGCCCTGCTGGAGGCCCACCCTCTTTCCAAGGTCCTGACCTCGATGCCGGGCGTCGGCGTCAGGACCGCCGCCGTGCTCCTCGTCACCGTCGGCGACTGCACCAACTTCCCCAGCGCCGCCCACCTCGCCTCCTACGCCGGCCTCGCCCCCACCACCAAATCCTCAGGCACCTCAATCCACGGCGAACACGCACCCCGAGGAGGAAACCGGCAGCTCAAACGCGCCATGTTCCTCTCCGCCTTCGCCTGCATGAACGCCGATCCCGCCTCCCGGACCTACTACGACCGGCACCGCGCCCGCGGCAAAACCCACACCCAGGCACTCCTCCGCCTCGCCCGCCAGCGCATCAGCGTCCTGTTCGCCATGCTCCGCGACGGCACCTTCTACGAATCACGAGCCCGCGAAGCAGCCGTCGCATGACCAGCCCACCAGCAGTCCGGCTTGCCAGCCCACCAATCCAGCACCCGTCGTCAGCGTGCTGCGCCGCCCGTCCACGCCAAGATCTCCACTGCCGCACGACGGACAGCCGCCTCACCGTCCCCCGCGAGCTGCACGCAGACTGCCGCAACGTCAGGGAGGATGTCCGCTCCGGCAAGGGCGTCATCCACCCCGGTCTGCATCCAGTCGGCATGGCTGTCGTCGGCCTCGGCGAGCGCCAGAGCGATGAGTCGCACCGCTGCCAGCGTCCCCACCCGGGCCAGGGCCTCTGCCGTCTGTCGAGTCACTGCCGTGTCCTCAACGTCCAGCAGCAGTGCCAACAACACTTTCGCTGCCACAGGGACAGCAGCAAAGGGAGCAAGGTCACGCCCGGCACGAACACGGTGCGACGACGAAGGGGACAGAGCCCCATCCAAGGCTGCCTGCAGCCCAATCATCGACTCCGACACAGCCAGACACTCTCATGCCCCACCGAGAACATCGAACCTGGACCGAAGCCCACTCCAGGCTTGACGAAGAACATAGAGGCACCCCCCGGGCTCCGTGATGCTTCGGGGCGTCGCCCAGGTCACCGGCAACGACATGGAAGCCGATCTCAAGCGGTTGATTTCCTTTGTTTCTCCCTCTTCCATGAGCACTTCGGTGGTGGGGCTGAAGCTGCACTTATCCGCCTTGGGGGCTTTCTTCTTTCCAGCTAGGGCACCGCCGAAAATTGCAAGCAAGGCACTCGGCACCTGATAGGCGTCGCTGGATGTGTCTATTCCTTGGCCCTTGATCCAGTTGTCATACTGGCTTCCGTAGTCACATCCGGGGGCGCCCGCGCCTCCGTTCCAGCAGTCGGAATCGACCAGCACGCCGAAATTTCCTGCGGCGTACGGGACATTACCTATCAGCCCGTAAAAGACTTCTCCGGTCCCGTGATAAACGTCTGATATTCCGTTCTTCCACTGGTTGAGGCCGCACTTACAACGGCTAACACAATGAGGTGGATTGGTCCTGGTGACCGTGACCGCGCCAGGAGTTGGGCGTTGTCCGGGCATGGGGACATCGCCGTGGATCGTGTCGGATGACCTGTGGGAGCGGATAGAGCCGCTGCTGCCGCGCAAGGAACGCCGGTTCCGGCACCCTGGACGGAAGCCGCTGCCGGATCGGCAAGTGCTGTGCGGCATCCTTTTTGTGCTGCACACCGGCATCCAGTGGGAGTTCCTGCCCAGGGAGTTGGGCTTCGGTTCGGGCATGACCTGCTGGCGGCGACTGCGGGACTGGAACGAGGCCGGCGTCTGGCAGCGGCTGCACGAAGTGCTGCTGGCCGAGCTCAACGCGGCGGCCCGTCTCGACTGGTCACGTGCGGTGGTCGACTTCAGCCACGTGCGAGCCATAAAAGGGGGACCCGGACGGGACCGAGTCCGGTCGACCGTGGCCGAACGGGATCGAAACACCACCTGATCACCGACGGACACGGCACACCGCTCGCCGTGATCCTCACCGGCGGCAACCGCAACGACGTCACCCAGCTCATGCCGCTGATCGACGCCATCCCACCCATCAGGGGCCGGATCGGGCACCCGCGACGCAAGCCGGACTCACTCTTCGCCGACCGCGGATACGACCACGACATCTACCGCGACCAGGTCCGACAACGCCGCATCGTGCCGGCCATCGCCCGCCGCGGCACCCTCCACGGCACCGGCCTGGGAACCTACCGCTGGGTCGTCGAACGCAGCTTCGCCTGGCTCCACGGATTCAAACGCCTCCGCATCCGCTGGGAACGCAGAGCCGACATCCACGAAGCCTTCCTCAAACTCGCCTACTGCCTCATCACCCACCGACAGATCAACTCATTGTGTTAGCCGCTGTTATCCCCATCCCCTTCCCGGGAGGGCGACTTACTCCGGAGAAAACCTCCGGATAACTGGATTTGCAGACAACCCAGGGACCTCTGCAACCAGTCGAGAATGCGCCTCCCGCAGAAAGCGAACAAACTCATCTACGAGCTCTTCGCACCCCACGGACGCCTGCGCAAGGCGCTTCGATGAACTCACCGAAATGAGATCGCCGTCTCGGCGTAGATGAATAACTTCTTCACTTTCAGTAAAACCGAATGCAGCGTCTTCTCCTGACGAGATGCGCTTCACTGCACCGGAGAGGGACAAGGCTAGATCGACGAGAGTCACGAACCTTTTCTTCGAGACGATTTCGACGTCACCAATCGCCAGTTCAAAATTCACTCCGAAGTGCTTGTAGCGGAGGTCAATCTCAGCGATGGCGGCCGGATCGCCCTGCCTGGCGCTATCCCAGGTCTTACGCCAGGGCGAACTCGACTCGGGGATAGAGAAGGAGAGATGAATCACGCTTTTCCTCATTTATTACTGCTCGCCTAGTACGGAAACGCTGTCACGACTTTGCCGTCATTCACGATCACTCGAACGCCCGTCAGTTCTCCGCCACCCATTCGCCGAACCGGCCCTGCCGACAGGTGATCCGAAATCCCACTCGTAGATTTGACCAGGTCGCGCTTCGCCCGTAACAGGATCCGGCGTATTCGCCCGAGGTGTTCCTCGATTAATGGTGTCAGCTATTCGTTGACGAACATGCTTAGCCTGACCGGTGAAAATGCCAGCCGCGTCATCAACCAACGCACCTCCAGGCCGGTGGCGATCGACGATGTGCTGCCAGTCTCCATTGTCCAGCGCCGCAGTTCCGCACAACCCATTCGAATTGTGAACCAGGACCGGCGTGGCCCCCGCCAGCACATAGTACGTGTGCTCGCGCCCCCCTCTCTACCTGCGTATTCGCAGGTCAACGCCGGTTACGCGGTCCGCTGTTGTCCGTGGTTGCGCGCGGGAATCCGTGGTTGTTGCCGTCACTACTGCCGTCAGGAACGTGGCCCGCGTGGTGGTGGAGCAGGGAGCTTTACTGCCATGCACCGGGCTCAGCACGGACCACGGCGCGGTGGGTCTGCTCATACAGTTCGTGACCGCTCTGGGCGCAGTGCTCGGCGATCCAGTGCGTCAGTTCGTCCGGAGCGAGCAGTGCGCCTGAGGTGGCGCCGCAGTTGCTGTCTTCGCCGGTGACGCAGACCGCCTGATAGGTCGGCAACGCGAGGGAGTCGGCGACGATGGTCACGTGGTACTCACGAAAACGGTAGCGCCCGCGGTTGCCGACCGGCGGGCCGGCGTTCGGTGAGTCAGGCATCCTCGGCCGTCTCTTCCAAGTCCGGGATGCGCTGTCCGCGCGAGTCGGCGACCCTGAGTGCGTCGGCCAGTGCTTCGGTCAACCGGCAGGCGAGCCAGCGGTATTCGGTAGCCAACTGACCTTTCACGCCGGGCGCGATGATCTCGCGGGCGTACTCCAGCAGTTCGTGGCCCATGCCGAGCTGGACCGTCTCCATGCTATCGGCGAGGGTGGAGAGGAAGCCCCGGCCGTCGGTGCTCAGGTAGCAGGGGTGCCCGTCCTGGGTGGTCCAGGGCAGTAAGCGAGGCCCCTCTGCTACGGACTTCGCTCTGCTGTCAGGCAGGTGCTCCGTTCGACTGTCGTTCTGGTTCATCGTGCCTGCCCGTGATCGAGGCGCCGGTGGCCCTCCATCATCCGCACGTCGGTGAGTCGGCGCCGGTCCGCTGCACACCTCGGCGCCTGCCTGTTTGCGGGCCCTGTCGTACTGTGCATGCGGGGCAGCGGGACGCTCTCGCCGCTGTGTCGCCTCCTCGGCCATGCTGCTTTTCCTTTCCTCGCTTCAGGTCTGTCGATCAGGGTCTCTCTGGCGTGAACCTTTCGGAGTAGCCAGCGTGTCTGCCTTGCTGTCTGCCAAGCTGGACTGGTGCGGGAGACGGTCGGGGAACTGGTCAGGCGGCTGCGCCTGGCGCGTGGTTGGAGTCAGCGGCGCCTCGCCGAGGCGCTCGCCGCGGTCGCTCCCGGACGCGTCCCTCCGACGCGAAACGACGTGTCCCGCTGGGAGATCGGGGCTCGTTCTCCCCGCGAGTGGCTGCCTTTCCTCGCGCGGGTTTTGGAGGTTCCCCGCGAGATGCTGGAAGCGGCGAAGGCAGTCCAGCCTCCGCAGTCCGCGCCGCGTGTGCTGACTGTGGCCGACTTCCTGCCCGAAGGTGATCCTCTGTCCCCGCTGGCGGCCCGTACGGGGCGCCGGGTCGGATCGGGGCAGGTGGCCGACCTGGCCCAGCGGGTCCACGGCCTGCGGCTGGCCGACGATGTCGTGTACGGCAAGGATCTGATCGGCCCCGCCCTACGTGAGCTGCGGGCGGCGATGACGCTGTATCGGGAGGCCACCCACACCGAGGAGGTCGGGCGTGAACTCCTACGCATCATCGGCGAGCTGGCGCAGATCGCCGGGTGGGTGGCCTCCGACGCGGGTGAGCACGCCGAAGCTGAATGGATCTACCGGCTCGGCATGAGCGCGGCCCGTGCGGCGGGGGACGGAGTGCTGTCCGGGAACGTGGCGGGCTCGCTGGCCTACCAGTGGAGCAACATCGGACGCACGGCCGATGCCGTGCACTTGGCTCACGCCGCACTGCTAATGCCGGCCTGGACGCCCCGCCCAAAGCCCGCGCACTGTATCTGGACCGGGTGGCCTGGGCGCACACCCGTGCCGGGCAGGACCGCCCGGCGATGGCCGCCCTCGGAGAAGCGGCCGAGGCCCTGGCCGAGGACTCGGCCGGCACCGAGTCGCCGTCGTACCTGTACTGGATGAACGCCGGGGAACTGCAGGTCATGGAAGCCCGTATCTATACCGAGCTGCACCGCCCCCTGCGCGCCGTTCCCCTGCTGACCGATGTACTCGGCCGCTACAACGCCAGCCACGCCCGGGAGTTGGCGCTGTACCTCTCGTGGCTGGCTGTGGCCTACGCCGACGCCAACGAGCCCGAGGCCGCGGCTGGGACGGCGGGCCGCATGCTCGCACTTGGGCAGAGCGGCAGCGAGCGGACGGCACAGCGCACGCGGATCGTCCTCGACCGCCTGCGCGCTTTTCGAGACGTACCCGAAGTCGCCGAACTCCTGGCGAGCTGACCAGCCTCCGTGCACCCCGGCCAGAGCTGATACATCCGGCAGGACCGTGCCCGAACGGGAGGGGGCATCGTCGTCGCACGTCGGCGCCGACTGTTCTGGCATGAGCCACGGAAAGCCAGCCACGACGGCTGGTCAGCCGACCGTCCGCCATGCGTGTCTCGCTCAACCCCGCACCCGCCTCAGCCCAGTTATCTTCAGCCGTCACGGCATCAGCCAGGCACGGCCCCAGCCGGGGAAGACGGGCTCGGCGCCTCACCGGACAGGAGCTGGTGCACGGCACACAACGGCTGAGCGCTCTCCGGACGCTCTGAGGTCCGGCACTGCGACTGCTGGGCGACAGCGTTCGCCGTCTGGCAGCCCGGTTCCTACTTTCGGATGTGCGCGCCGAGTGGCCGGTGGCCGTTGCCAGCGGGGCGGTAGACAGGAGCGGGCGGCGGTTGCCGACCGCCGGCGCGCGGCGGCCCACGTCAGCGGGCCGCCCTTGATCCAGTAAAGAAACTCTTAACAGCTCATCTCGGGTTACCTCGTGTCCTGCCGGTGCGTTCGGCCCTGGGTCGGCGTCGACGTTTGTCATCGGCCGGGCGGTCCAGGGGTGCTGGGCCTTGGCGGTGCACTCTTCGGGCGTGTGGCCGCTGAGGCGCTTGGCCAACGGCGACCCGTCACCCTGCACCGCCATCGGCCGCTGACGTTGCCGTCATCTACTGCCGTCACCCCAAGCAAAGGCCCCACCAGGACGCGCCTGGCGGGGGCCTCGGATTTGCTGGTGGAACTCAAAGGCCGCAACTCAGTCAGCCTTGTGAAGAGCTGCCAATACCTCAGGACGTCGCTTCGTCTCCGATGGCACGAAGCACTTCAGCAAGCCAAACGAAGCCCTGCCCCACGACACGGTCGGGGTCGGACAACATGTCTTCCAGGTGGCCCCACGACTCAGAAAGCATGCCGATCGTGAGATCTCGCGGCTCACTGTAGATCTCATAAGCCTGATCTGGGGGCACGGACCAGAACGCCTCTTTGTTGATTTCCAACACCTGTTCCCCAGCGCGAATCCGCTCCACAAGCAGGTCCAACACACTTTTGAGCTTGTCTACTGGAATATCAACCATCAGCAAACACTCCCGTTGATTTTTGCGATATTCTCGTGGAAGGTTTGTATTTCCTTGTTCAAGTGCCTAGTGCGCCCGTCGATAATTCGCTGACGAACCTCTTCACTCGGCGCGTTTTTGAGGAAACCCTTGTTGTCATAAGCATCCGGGTCCGCTAGATAATCCCGGAGTTTCACCTCATGCTCCTCGATGAGCTTCTGATACGACTCGATGGACTTTAGTTGCTCCGGTGTCAAGTCGCCGTTGCTGTTGTGAACGAGTACCGGCGTGGCCCCCGCCAGCACATAGTACGTGTGGAGGTCGTCGACGGTCAGGTTGTACGTGCGCGCATGCTTGGTGAAGGCGTGGTTGGCGGTCACGATGACGGTGGTGCCGTCGTCGGTGAGCAGGGTCATACCGGGCTGTAGTTCGCCCGCTTCGGCCCAGCGGTTCTCCGAGGGGGACCAGAAGGGGTGTTCGTGCGTCGCCGTGAGCTTTTCAATGCCTCTGTCCGTGGCGACGGACAGGGTGTTGAAGTGCTTGTCGTCCTCGGTGACGATGAGGCGGGTCACCTCTCGGGTGCCTGACTCGCCTGTTTCCGGGTCTGTGGCTTGCACTTTGTCACCGAGCTTGACTCTCTCGATGTCTTTGGTTGTTCCGTCTGCCATGAGTACGTCGGTGCCGGCCAGGAAACATTTACAGCCGGGCGGTGCCTTTTTGGCGGCATCTACGACATCGTCGGCCTTTCTGAGCTTCAGAAGCTTGAGAAGCTTGGTGAACGGCGTGGGAATGTCACTGACGGTTGAACCGCAGTCAAGTGTGAGTCCGGGGGAACTGGCACAGTTTTGCCATGCCTCGGGGTCGGGCAGAACGATCGCGGCGATCAATCCCAAGAAGTTGAGCATTGGGTCATCCGCAGGACCCTTCAAATAAGGTCCGGGCGCTGGCGCCGGGCCAGGGCTGGGCGATGGTGTCGGTCTTGTGCCGCTGGGTGCGGAGGCGGTGCCGCCGCCACCTCCCTTGCCACCACCGCCGCCTCCTCCGCTACCGCTGGGCTTGGGGTCGTCCTGCCACTTCGGGCCTCCGCCCGTGCAGGGCGAGATGATGCCGCACTGGGCGCCGCCGGGGTCCCTCAGGCCGGTTGGGTCGCTGCCGGTGGGGGGTCTGTTGTTGGCGTAGGAGTAGCCGTTGAGGGATTGGTGCTGGTCGAGGGAGAGAAGGGGGTCGACGCTGATGAACTGGCCGATACCCGGGTCGTACTCCCGGGCCTCGATGTGCGTGAGGCCGGTCGTGGTGTCGGCTGGCTTGCCGAGGAAGGCTTTGTCGTCCGGCCAGGTAGTGGCGGCGCTGCCGCGGGGGGCTCCGAAGGGGGTGGTGTAGCGCTTGGTGACTGCGAGGGTGGCGGCGTCGATGGCGAGGCTGGAGGTGCCGTGGTGGTCGCCGGCGAGGAAGGTGAGTTTGCTGCCGGTTGTCCCGAGGATTGCGGTGCGGAGGGCAATGGTCTGGCCGGCGGCTGTGTAGTAGCGGGTGCCAGTGAGGGTTTTTGCTGTGCCTTTGGTGGTGAGCCGGACTTCGCTGCCGCCGTCGAGGTAGAGGACGGTGTCGCCGTCGCCGGTGGTGTTGCGGCTGATGAGGAGTTCGCCGTCGGCGTCGTAGAGGTAGCTGGTGCCGGTGGCCGGTTTGGTTCCGGCGGCGGGTTCGGTGGTGGTGGCGAGTTTGCCTTCGGTGCTCCAGGTGAGGGCCTGCTGGGCCTGGACACCGGGTCGGCTGGTGGTGCTGCCGGTCTTGTCGTACGTGTAGGTGCCGGTCTTTGCCCCGGTAGTGCTGGTGAGGGGGTGCGGCTGGCCGGCCGGGGTGCCGTAGTTGTACGTGGAGCTGCTGTTGCCGGTGGTGGTGTGTTTGGTCTCGGTCTTGCGCTGGCCGCCCGTGGTGTAGGTGTAGCTGTACCAGTAGGGGGCTTCACCGTCGAGGTTGGCGGTGGTGCGGCCGGTGGTGGCGCAGTCGGGGGTTCTGGGGGTCCAGGCTTCGATGAGGCGGCGGTGGCCGTCGTAGGTGAAGCACTGGTTGTCGGTCTTCGTTGTGCCGCCGGTGCCCTGGGTGGCGGCGTCGAAGATGGAGGTGATGTTCCCGGCGTCGTCTTGGTTGAAGTTGAGGTCCTGCAGGCGGCCTGGGTGTGAGGTGTCGCTGACGACGGAGCTCTTCAGGCGGCGCGTGCCGGGTTCGTACCCGTAGGTGAAGGTGAGATTCTGGCTGGTAAAGGGGGTGAGTTGGCGCAGATCGCCTAGTTCGGAGTACGTGGCGTCCTTGAGGTAGGCGCCGGTGCCGCTTGCGGTGGTCTGGAGGCCCAGGTCGTTGTACTTGTTGGACACCGCCTCGGTGGGCAGTCCGCCCACGGCCGGATGGGTGTTACTGCGGACGGTGCCATCGAGGTTGTAAGCGGTGGAGAAGTTGAGGGTGGCGGGCACTCCCGCCGCGACCAGAGGGTCTGTGGCGGGCAGCGTCAACTGGGTGCCGGTGGCGTTGTACATGGGGTCGTAGGAGGTGACCTTGGTGGTGTACGCCTTTCCGGTCAGGCCGCCCTCGTAGCGTACGGAGGTGTCGCCCTGGCCCTTGGCGAGTGTGTCGAAGGTCCAGTCGGCAAGCTTCGCCGTGTCCGACTTGGCGCCGTCCCACAGCCCGGTCCGACGCCCGAGAACGTCGTACTCGGTGAGCAGGGTCCTGCTGCGGGCATCGGTGGTGGAGATGGGCTGATCAAGTTCGTCGTAACCCGTTGATGAGGTGCCCGTGTCCGGGTCGGTGGAGCTGGCCTTGCGGCCGAACAGGTCATACGCGTAGGTCCATTTGGCCTGGTCCGGGCCCTTGACGGATGCCTGCTGTCCGTCGGGCGCGTAGGTGAAGTCCGTGGTGGTGAAATCAGTGCCGGTCGGCTGGGTGCCCGCGTATTCGCGGCGCTGCGTGGTCTGGCCTAGGGCGTCGGTGACTACTGCGGTGGCCTGGCCGCCGGTGGGCGCGGTCGTGGTGACGGTGTCACCGGTGTACGCGGCCTCGGTGCTCCACCGCACGCGGCCGAAGTTCATCGTGACCGCCTTGACCGCGCGGCCCGCCCCGTCGTAGGTGGTGTCGTTTTGTACCGGTGCCTGGCCGCCTTCGGTCTGCGCGATGACCGAGGTCGGCGCGGCCTTGTCGTCCCAGATGTCTGACTGGGACGAGACGGCGAGACCGCGGTCGTCGTACATCGTCAGGCCGATCACCCGGCCGCCGAGCGGCGAGGGTGACTGTGTCTGCCGCGGGCGTAGCTGGGAGTCGTAGATTTCGTAGGTGGTGTTGTAGCCGGCTGCGTCGCCTTGCAGGGTTCCGGTGGACACCCAGGGCGGATCGGTGGCTGTGATCCCGTAGTCGTAGACGTAGTTGGGGTTCTTGCCGCCGGATCTGGGGCTGTTGGGCAGCCAGACCTGTTTGATACGCCCGAGTGCGTCGTACCTGGACTCGCTGACCTTGTCGTTGGGGTCTGTGACCTTCAGTGGGGCGGCGGTCGCGTAGTCGAGCAGGCTGATGGTGCGGTGAGATTTGGCGTTGCTGACGGTGGTGGCGGTGAGCGGGCCGGTCTCCGCGGGGGTGTAGGCGGTGGTGGCGGTCGTGGTGTCGTTGGCGTCCTTGACGGTGAGCTGACGGCCGAGTGTGTCGTAGGTGACCGTCGTTGTCTTCTGCCAGGCCGGCTGGTTGTCGGTGCCGTACGCTTTGGCCCGGCCTGTCCAGCGGGGCTCACCCTTGGTGGGCTTCTGCTCCAGTGTCCAGGTGGTGGTGTCGTAGGCGGTGGCGGTGTCGGCGACGACGTCGCCGGGGCGTGTGGAGTCTGCGGGCAGGTCAAGTGCCGTGTCGGCGGTGGCACAGGGTTTGGTAACCGTGCGGGTGCGGGCGACGAGGTTGTTGATCCCGACAGCCTCGTTGCGGGCGTACCAGGTGCGTGTGCACTTCTCGTCGCCGGTGACGGCGTTGTCGCCCTTGTCATCGACGGTTTCGGCCATGCCGTAGTCGTCGTAGGTCGTCGCGGTCGTACGGACCCGGTCGCGCGGGGTGCCGCTGGTGGTGATGTTGGTCCGGTCGTGTGTCGCGGCGACGCGGACGAAGTACGCCTCGGTGTCGGCGTAGGACTTGTGCTGGGTGGCGGTCTTCTCCGACCAGGGGTCACTGATCTTGCCGCTCACCTCCTGGGCGCCGTTGTAGGTGACCGACTCGCGGGTGAACCCGGCGTACTGGTCGGCGTCGGTGATTCCGGGCGCCTTGATACCGGTGACCGTGACGCTCTTGCGGTCGGTCGCGTGCGGGGTCTTCCCGTCGGATCCGAGGACGCGGTCGCCGTTCATCCCGCGCAGATACACCGTCACGGACTTGGACTGCGTCTTGCCCGGGCGGCCGGTGACGTGGGTGACCTGGCCGAAGCCGCGCCAGGATGACCAGGTGCGTTCCTTCTCCTTGATCATCGGGTCGTCGTTGTAATGCCAGGCCCCGCCACCACCGTACGTGTAGGTGTGCTCGACGGCTTCGGATCCGCCGTGCGGATCCGTGGTGGACACGGCCTCGACCGGATACTTCTGGAACCAGTCAAGGACCGGTGTCTTCTCACCGTTCGGCGACCAGTACACCGGGTAGCACCGCTTGGTATTGGTGTCGACCGCCGGTTTGGCCTGTCCGGCGCTACATTCGGCCGGCAGATAGTTGACCACCGACTGCGCGCCGGTCTCCGACGTGATCGTGTAGAGACGCGGCTTGTGCAGGGGCAGGATGTCGTCGCTGTTGCCGTCGACGCGGTTGGCGAGGAACTCGTGGGTGAAGGTGACCGGGGGCAGGGCTATTTCGGTACCGTGCCGACCGGTATGCCGGATCTCGTCCAGCCACAGTGACTGGTCGGAGGAGTCACCGGTATCGCCCGGGTCGAGGTACTGCTGCTTCAGATCCCACGTGTCCACCGGGACGAAGTCGGGGGTGGCCGCTGCCGCGTTCCACGCGTAGGTGGTGATGGCGGTCATCCGCTTGCGGGTGAAGAAGCTTGGGGCGACGTTTCCGGTACACTTGTCGCCCTCCTTGCAGACCGCGTCGAAGGGCACGTCGGGCCAGTTGTCGCGGGCGTCCTCGGTCAGCGAGTCACAGCCGGTGCCGGTGGCGACGCAGCGCTCTTTGTAGGAGAAGACGACCTTGTTCGACGCTGCGGGACTGCCGCTGAAGAGGGCTTTGGCGCGCTGGCCGTAGCGGATCTCCTCCAGCCATCCACCGCGCGTGTAAGCGGTCCCGGTGTCGTCGTCGCCGAGCTTGTCGTAATGGTTGGTCTCGGAGTCATACCAGTAGGACATGGCGTTGGCGTGGGTGTCCTCGACGTAGTCGAGGTTCCACCGCCACGCCTGCTTCTTGTCCCGGCCGGACAAACTGGTCCCGTCCTCGTATCCGGGCTCGCCAGAGTCGTCTCCGAAGACCGGCACGGTCCACACCGACTCGGTACGCTCGTTGGCCGGTGCGCCGTCGAGCTTGTTGAGGCCGAAGACGTACTTGGTGCCCTCGCCGGTGATGATGGTCCAGTACTCGCCGTTGTCGTCGCCGTTTTCGGCACCGGTGGAATGGGTTACGGTCGCGGCTTGATCGTTCTTTAGCCGCCAGACACCCGGCTCATCCGCCTCACCCGGAGCGCCACCCTTGCCGTCCTGCTTGACGAGTTCACTGGCCTGGCCGTTCAGGACGACGGAGGCGTTGTCGTACTTCCAGCACTGGTCGAACTTGTCGTCCTGCCCGTCGTCGTCGCACGAGCCGTATTTGCGTTCGATGTAGGACGAGGTGATGTCGAATCCCTCGCCGATCGCGGTGCCCTGGTTGTTCGTCGAGGCGGTGCGGCCGTCGACGCTGCCGGAGTCGTAGGAGATGGACAGGTCCGGCGCGGGGCCAGCTGCGGCAGGTGGGGTCCGCAGCGGGTAGGACCAGGTGAAGGTGCCGGACGAGCCCCCGGCTTCCCAGGTCGACGAGGCGGAGAGCGGCGTGGCCTTGAAGTCCCCCGCACCGGATTCAGTGCCGGCCGCGAGGGCCAGGACCACGGTCCGCGCGCCCGGTGAGGGGGTGGGCGCGAAGGCGACTGGTGCTGTAACAGTGCTGTTGGCGCGGTCGTTGGTGAAGTCCAGCGGTGTGCGGGTGCGGCACTTCGATGCGGCCGGGTCGGTCAGCGCGCAGTTGGGCAGCTGCTGGAGCTGGAGGCGTCCGGCCCAGTCACCGCCATAGGCGGAGGCGAACTTCTTGTAGTTGAGGCCGAGTTGGGCGTTTCCGCCGGTGGCGGGTCCGGTGAGCGTCAGGGCGACGCCTTTGATTCCCAGTTTCGCGGTCTGCTTTTTGTCCAGGATGGTGACTTTCACCGCTCCGTTGACCGGCTTCTGCTTCTTCGCCGCGGAGGAGCTGACGGTCAGGAGAAGGGGGAGACCACCCGCTGTCGCCTTCACGGTAGCGGCGGCCGACGGGTTCAGCGTTGTACTTCCGGCTCGGGGCCAGGTCACGGTCGTGGCCCGGTCGCTCTTCGCGCGGGCCGCGTCCCTTCGGTGGGTGTCGCCGGCCTTCTTCATCACGGCGGCCTGCTTCTTGTTCACCTTCGCGGTGAACGGGGTCACCTCCGCTGCCTTCGGCGCGGCCAGTTTCGGCGCGCCCAGAGGTGCGGGGTCGTCCGCGAACACCACTGGGCTGAGGAGGCCCGGCATCAGGGCGAATCCGGTCACCACGGCGACGCGTCGCAGCCATATCCTGACGCGCGGTCCGCCGCCGCCAGGTGTGCCGTGGTTGCCCCTCATCGGATCCGCTCCCCATTCCAGCCGCCTTCATCAGGACGGCACATGTTCCGGACCGCCACCGTCCGTGCCCGGGGCGTTTGGTGGTGCTGCAGAAGACTTCGGTGGACCGTTGAACGACCGGGCCGAGCGGCAGTAAGTGCCGACCCGGTCCGAGGGTTATTCGGCGCCCGGGTCGCCCATGACTTTGGAGATGACTTGCTCTTCCGTCATCGCCCCGGTCCAGACCCGGACTTCGTCCAGAACACCCGGCAGATAGTTCCCGGTCTTCCCGCCGGACGAGCCGCGCCCCCAGGAGAGTGCGCCGGCCCCCTGTACCGGAGTGACGAAGGAGGCGTCATCGGCCGACAACTGCTCGGACTGGTTCACGTAGAGACGGGTGGTGCCGAATCCGGTGTCCACGGCCTCGTTGGCGTCGTAGACGCCGGTTACCTGTACCCAGGTGTCGAGTTCCGCCTCGAATTCGGACGGCACCTGTGCCTGCTCGGTCACGGCACCGTTCGCGTCGGTGCCGGTGCGTCCGAACTTCCAGAAGTAGGACGCGATGCCGTCACCGTCCGGGTCGGTCTTCTCGACCCACAGCGCCCACGACGATTCGCTGCCCTTGGAGGTGGTCTGGCTGAAGACGTGGCCTCGGTAGCCGATGGGTTTGGTCTCCATCAGGGCCTTGTCGACCTGCACGTCCGCCGTGACGGTGAAGGAGCCGGTCTCATCGACCGCAGGGCCGGTGGTGGTCAGGTAGCCGACCACGCCGTCGAGATCGAGCTCGTTCTCCTCGGGGCGTGGCACCGCGCCGGTCGCCGAGATGGTCATGGCCGGGGACGTGTAGTCCGTCCACTCCTCCACCCGTCCGTCGGCTGCGGATGCCGTGTCCCAGTAACCGACCAGTTCGGTGGCCGGCACCCCCTCCGTGGAGAGCGCGGCGCTGTCCTGACGGACCATGTCCGGGGTGAGCGCGCTCTGCCAGAGGGTGAGTTCATCCAGCCGGCCGGTGAAGTACTCCCCGGCCGGGGAGCGTCCGATCAGCATGTCCTTGGTGGAAGTGACCGGTGTGTACGCAGGATTGGCTGCGGAGAGTTCCACCGGGGAGCCCTGCGGGCGCCCGTTGACGAACAGCTGGATGGTGTCGTTCGTCTTGTCCGTGTCGTCGTGCGTGTCGAACACACCGGTCAGATGTGTCCAGACCTCCCCGGGCGGGTTGGCGGCCACGGCCGACGACTGCACCATGACCGGGCTGGCCACATCGGCCGCCACGCGTGCGAACACCCACTTCTTCGTGGTGCCCGAGTAGTACAACTGGAAGGCGGACCCGAAGGCGCCCGGAGCCGAGGCCACCGTGCCGCTCTTCTGCGTGTCCGTCAGCAGCGCCCACGCGGACAGCGTGAACGAGTCCTTCGTGTTCACCGCCGGGCCCGCTGTCGAGGCGTAGGCGGTCTCCTGAGCCTCACCGGAGTCGTCGTTGAGGCCCAGAGAGTAGTCACCTGTCCCCCGCCGGCCCTTGACCGACCAGAACGCACCCTTTCCCGCCGTATTCGGGGGGCGGAGCGTCGCGTGGTGACGGACTCCGGCCGTGGCGCTGTCCTTCGCCGTGACGACCGTCGAACCCGGTTGGGCATCGTCGAAGTGCCAGAGACCGACCGGCCCCTCGGGAGCGGCGACCTTGAACGCGAACTCCGCCCACGGACCGAACCGCACCCGCCCATCTGCGTCCAGGTCACCGGCCCGCACGCTGAGAACCTGTTCGCCGGCCAGCGTGGGCGTGACGTCCTTGACCACCGCCGTAGCCCCGGTGACCTGGCGTGTCTCGTCCGCGGGCATGGTCAGCAGACGCCACTGGTAGTTCTTGATGTCCGTGTCGGACGGGTCCGGCTTGAACGTGAACATGCCCGGTCTTCCCGGCGTCCCTTCTCCCACGCACTCGACACATCCCATATACGGTCCCTGGGCCGTGATCTGCGGTGCGCTCGGAGCTTTCGAGTCGATCCGGAAATAGCAGTAGCGCGCGTAGGGCGAGGAAGCACTCGACGTGACACCGCCGATGGTCCAGAAGGACTCGGTGCGTGCTTTCATCCGGTACAGCAAGCCGTCCGCTCGGGCAGGCATCCGCACTTTCTCCAGGGTGCCGTCCGGACGGGACCCCGTCGCCGGGGACACGGTGCTCCACGTGCCCACCCATGTGCTGTCGGTCTGCTGTCGCTCGACAACGAACGTGGTCCGCAGGGAACCGGTGGATTCGGAACCCTTGGGCTGCACCAGCGTCTGGGGCCTGGCCTGGACCATCGGGTCCAGGCGGGTGGCGATCGTGGGACTCGCGGAGGAGGTCGCGCAGTACTGCAGAGTCCCGTTACCAGGAATCAGTCCCGTGCTCGTCGGCACACCAGGCTTGGGCGCGTAAATGACCTGGAGTTCGGCGTTGTCGTCGAACCGCTTCCACGCGGACGCGTCACCCTCGTCCTTCGCGCGCAGCATCAGCGTCAGCCGGGCGAACTTTCCGTCGGCAAACGCACGCACCGTCGAGGTCAGGTTCTCGTCCGACTCCGAGGTGTTGTCGTTGAACTCGATCCAGGCATCAGGCTGGTCGGGATCGCACGCCGTACCACGCCCGGCGGACACATTCCGGTCACCCATCTGATCCAGTTGCTTGGGTCCCGGCCAACGCGTCGCCGACGACATATTGTTGGTGCGCTCCAGGTCGACCCAGTGGGGGTTGCAGTCGAACGACCACGTCTCGCGTGCCCGGAACGTGGCGTCCAGCACCCTCTTGCCCGCCAGGTTCGCCGGCGAGAACTCGAACAGCATCCGGTTCGTGTAGGACGCGCCGAGCGTGCAGTAATAGGGTGCCGCGGTCGCACAGCGACCGACCCCGTACTCGCCGTCGAACTGCCAGAACCGGTCCCCGTCGGAAGAGATCACCGACCTCTCGGAATCCCCCAAGCCGATCGGCGGATCAATGTAGACGGGATAGACGGTGTCGTCACCACGCAGCAGTTCCAGATCCGGCTCGACCGCGACGGCGCCCTCGTCCACACGCACGGGCAGGATGGCACTGGCGTCGCCCTTGCCCGGATGGACGGTGTCGTTCTCAGCCGCGACCGGTCCCAGCGCTTCCCGAGCTGCGGAGAGGCGCTGCGCCGGCAGATCCTCGGTGTCTTCCCCGGCGGAGTCCCACATCTGGCCGGCGGGACCGCTGAAGACAACGTTGCCGTCCTCATCTTGGGCCTGAAGACCACCACCCGCACCTGGACGGACGGTCAATCCCTCCCCGGAGGTGGCGAGTTCGATCTGCTCCAGCTCGGCACTCGCCGCAGCCTCGGCCGATTTAACAACGAGCACCTCACGGAAGCCCTCGGCAGTAGCCGTCAACTGAAGATCGACGCCCGGGAACACCTCCGCATACGTAGCCGTCGCACCCTGAAGTGCCGGCGCGGGGAGCGAGTCCGCCCATCTCAGCGAAAGCGATCCCCGCTCGCCCCCGAGGCGGATCAGGTCCTTACCGCTTCCGCCTCCGGAGAATGCCAGATCAACGACCGCGCCCTTGGGGCCGACAGAGCCGTCCGACCGACGCTCAAGCGTCGCGTCGACACTCCCCCATGAACCGTCAGCCTTCTTGACCCGTTGCGGAGTCGTCGACCGGGTCAGCGTGAACGTCCCGTCAGGGTTGGCCGCCGTCGAGGAATACTCCGTCCGCTCCGAGACAACCTCGACCGCCTCCCCCGAACGAGCGGCCCTCGCCGACGCCGACAGCTCGCCGCTCGTCGAACTCTCCCCGGCCGCAGCAACCTGAGGCAGCAGACCGGCGATCAACGCGACGAGGGTCGTCACACCCACTCTTCGGCGCACACGCCGACCCACCCCACCGGTCACAACCCCGCCTCACCCGTTCACAGATCGCACACAAGTCGCCTCACTATGTAGCGATGATCAGAACCCGTCAACAGTGATCGAAATCACGCATCCATGGAAGTTGCAACCACGAACGGGAGGTGACGCAATGTAATGCAGCGCGAACACACAGCATCAGCGATGGCCATGGGTGGGCGAATTCCCCTTCAGATCAAGGGGAATTACACACGGTCCGAGGCTCCGTGCCACTCCAAGGGAAGACGAAGTTCCACTCCGGGACGTCGCGACCGCAACGACACCATCACCGAGGTCGAAGCGCCCATGGTCCGCTACTGCTACGCCCCTGGGATCACCGCTACCGACAGTTCCTGGCCTTCGTCAAGGCGGTCCGCGCACCAGGCGATGTCGCGACCGTCCGGAACGTACTTGACGCGGGCGAATCCGAGGAGCTGGTTCACGACGGCGCGCCGGTTCGGCTTGCTGCCGTTCCAGGTGAGTACGGCGTTCCTGGGCGGTGGACGAGGGCGACCTTCGTGTTCGACCGTGCGGCAGGTGGCCCGCCGAGTTGGGGACGCACGACAACGATGCCTGCTACCTGTGCAACCAGCCGGTCACCGACGACCAGCGCCAACGCCGAGGGGGCTTGCCTCAGGACTCCTTGGGAGGCGCCGACATCTCACCGCCAACAACACCATGTCGCGCCACGGTTGCACCGGACTCCAGCAGGTCGAGCAGTGTGTACCAGCCACACCACCAACACACGCCGGCAAGATCATTTACGGGACAGGCTTTACACGTCCCAACAAAGGCGTAGGACTTCAGATCGCTACGCCGCACACAGGACCCATTTGAAGCGCATCAAAAATTGATGGTCGCCAGAAACAGGGACGTCCTCGATCCGACCAGGTCAGGCGCCTAGCATGCACCGGAACCTAATGACATGCGGTGCGAGAATTCTAGTCGAAAGCCCGTACGCCGTCAGGTTTGCGAGCAGTTCCTGAAGGACGAAAGCCCCCACGACCTCCATCTTCGGCAGTTCGGTCTCTCGAGCCGGCGGCAGTTCCACGCTCTCCTCCGCTGCCAGGAACTCCATCACCTTGTCGAAGGTCCCCGACTCCCGCCAGCGGCGGAAGCGCGAGCTGAGCCCCTTGCCGGTGCCCTGGCTCAAAGGCACCTCCCTCCAGGTGATCCCGGCGCGGGCCTTGTGGAGGATGCCCTCCAACGCTTCCCGATGGTCGAAACGCCGTCCAGTCCGCCACGGGCGGTCGCCAGCCGACACAACAGGTTCAATGCGCTGCCACGCCTCTTCACTAACCCGGGCGGGGACTTTGAGACTCCTCTCTTCGAACCAGTTCCGAACGGGACACCCGGCCCCCTTCGGCACCTGCGGAGGCGCCTTGGTGACCCGCACTGTCAAGTTCAGCAGGTTCACCACCTCGACCTGCTCGGCAAGAGAGAGTTGATACAGCCGTTGACGGACCGCATCCGACAGCGCCTCCAAGTCTCTGACGCGCCCCAGTGCCGCATCTACATCCTGCTGCCAGTGGACGACCTCGGCACGGAGTCTTTCCAGCCCGGCCTTCTCCCGCATCAAAGGCACTGCGACTGCCTCTACTTCCCTCTCAATCTCACGGTCGTCCTTGCCCTCAAGAGCAGCCAGCTTCGCCGCCACGGCCATCGTCGCCCTGACGGCCCTGCCTTGGGCCTCAATCTGCTCGTCCAAGGCCCCAATACGGTAAGCGAAACTCGCCCTCTGGTCGACCGTCGTCTCCAAGTGCCCAGTAGCGGAATTCTTAAGCTTCTTGGGATGGGACAGCACTTCTACCAGCGCACTCCACAGTTCCGTCTCAACACGATCGGACGGGATGCCTCTGCACTGGCAGACCGGTGCGCCGGGGGCGCGCCCGTCCTTGCCCGAGCAGTTGTACCAACGCTCCCCGCTCCGGCTCTGCTTCTGTCCGACATAGTGGCCACCACACAAACCGAAGAAGTTCCCGGAAAGCGGGTAAACCTGCGGGGCCGCCACCTTCGACCGCCCGGCTTTACCGGGCCTCACTACCTCCTTCAGCTCCTGAATCTCCGCCGGCTCGAAAGCCGGCGGAATGGCAATGACAACCGTCTCCCCGTACAGGGGCTTGCCGTCACGACCCGTCTTGGCACCCCTGCGCGATACAGCGCGCTCAGCGGCAGTACCACGGAAAACGACTTCCGCATTCAGGACAGCAGGGGACATGATGCGCGACCGTGCGTTCTGGCGGGACCAGGCGACACCCGAACGGGTATAGAGATCCAAGGCGTTGAGCCCGAGGGCAACCTCAAGCCAATCACCGCGGTGCTTCACCGCGAGACGCCTGCCTTCCGCAAGAGCGTGCCACTCCCCGCCCTCTCCATCATCCAGGACAAGGCACGATTTCCCCCTCATGCCCTGATGTTCAATCCGCCAGCCAAAAGGAACGTTGCCACCCGTATACCCGCCGTCTTCAGCCTTCTCCTGGATGCCGCCCTGTGTGCGGTCGCGGATCGTGACGAGTTCGTCTTCGGCCCTGTCCTGCGCCTTGCGCATCTTGGAGCGGCCCTCATCGGTGGTGTTGTCGTAGTCGCCCTTGACCACCGCAGTGAAGATGCGATGGTCATCTTCGAGCTTCCACACCCATGGCCAGAACGCCTTGTCCCGCCGACCGATCACCCGTTCCTCATACACGCAAACAAGATCGAAGGTACTCGGCTCCTGCTCCGCTATTTCCATCAGGCGCTTCAGGTCCGGGCGCCGAGTGTGGTCCAAGCTGCCGCTGAAGCCCTCGTCAGCGAAGACGTCAACCAGCGCCCAGCCCTTCTCCGCAATGTGCTTCACCACACGCTTGCCCGAGTACGTGATCCCGTACCCCTTCTTCTGCTCCTCCGTCGAGACACGCAGATAGGCCGCCGCCCGCAACTGCCCCGGACTGCCCCTCTGCAAGACGGCATCAATCGAAAGCAGGAGCCTCTGCTTCTCAACCACGAGGCCCTGGCGCACATCAGTGCCTTCACAAAGCACGTCGAGGGCCTTCTTCGCCAGCATGCACCATCCCTTCCCCCCGCAGATACGGAAAAATCCACATGCCAATTCCCTGCCACCCCGCGCCCCAACAATGAGACTGCCGCAGGCCGACCCCCCGCCCGGAACATCGACGTCGTCTCTCACGTGCGCATAACGCCGTATCTCATGAGGGGCCACTCCGCTCCGATCAGCCCGCGATTACCTCCGCTGAGAGAGCGCCCACCGAAGCGGGCGCTCTCCCGTCTCCGCTGGTCAGGACTTCGTCATAAGCCGGAACCTGATGACGTGCGGCGGAACGCTTCCGGACGCGACGATTGTGAATATCGCGCTCCCGCACATCCAGGATGCCCTCAGTTTCTCCACCACGGACCTCTCCTGGGTCCTGAGCGCGTACACGCTCACCTTCGGTGGTCTGCTGCTTCTCGGTGGCCGCGCGGGCGACATCCTCGGCCGCCGCCGCGTCTTCATGACCGGCATCCTGGTCTTCACCTTCGCCTCGCTCCTCGGCGGTTTCGCCCAGGAGCCGTGGCAGCTCCTCGCCGCCCGCGCGCTCCAGGGGGTCGGCGGCGCCATCGCCTCACCCACCTCGCTCGCTCTGATCACCACCACGTTCCCCGAAGGACCCGCACGGAACAGGGCCTTCGGTGTCTTCGCCGCGGTCTCGGCGGGCGGTGGGGCGCTCGGCCTGCTGGCCGGCGGGATGCTCACCGAGTGGCTCGACTGGCGCTGGGTGTTCTTCGTCAACGTGCCGATCGGCGTGCTGATCGCCGTTCTGGCGCCTATGTACATCAGCGAGTCCAAGCGTCATCCGGGCCGTTTCGATCTCTCCGGCGCCGCGACGTCCACCCTGGGCATGGCCTCGCTCGTCTACGGATTCATCCGGGCCTCGGAAGAGGGCTGGCGCGACTCGCTCACCATCGGATCGTTCGCGGCGGCCGTCATCCTGCTCGCCGCCTTCGCCCTCGTCGAGTCGCGGGCGAAGGAACCGATCACTCCGCTGAGGATGTTCGCCGACCGGAACAGATCGGGCACCTACATCATCATGCTGAGCCTGGCCGCGGCCATGTTCGGGATGTTCTTCTTCATCGTGCTGTTCGTTCAGAACGTGCTCGACTACAGCCCGATCGAGTCCGGCCTCGCGTTCCTGCCGGTGACCCTCGCGATCGGCCTGGGAGCGGGACTCTCGCAGCGGCTGCTGCCGGTGCTCGGCCCGAAGCCGTTCATGGTCGTCGGCTCGACGATCACGGGTGTCGGACTTTTCTGGCAGACGCTGATCACTCCGGAGAGCTCGTACGCGAGCGGTGTGCTCGGTCCGATGGTGCTCTTCGGCTTCGGCATGGGCCTCAACTTCGTGACCCTCACGCTGACCGCCGTTTCCGGGGTCGCGCAGCACGAGGCCGGCGCCGCGTCGGGCCTGCTCAACGCGAGCCAGCAGGTGGGCGGTTCGCTGGGGCTGTCCATCCTGGTCACGGTCTTCGGTACGGCGAGCCGCAACGAGGCCGAGAAGCAACTGCCGTCCTTCATGGCGGAGGCGTCACCGGTCGAGAAGGCGCAGTTCGCCCAGACCCACGAGATGCCGGGGCGCTGGGGTCACGAGGTGCTGACACAGGGCATCTCGACCGCCTTCATGGCCGCCGTGGGCATGGTGCTCCTGGCGCTGCTGACGGCGACGCTGGTGGTGCGCGTACGCAAGAGCGACCTGGAGGCGCTCAGCGGCAAGGCGGGTGTCGCGGGGCCGGTCGCGTAGACCCGTACGGGACGTCCCGTGGGGAGGACGTCCCGTACGTAGGAGGTGACGGCGCCCGGCCGGCCCGCGCGGCCCGCCGGGCGAAGCGCCCTCAGTAACCGTCGCCGGTGTGCCCGTCCACGTACGAGTCGCGCCCGCCGACCGAATCGTTCGTCGCGCTCAGCGCCGAGCACTCCTCCCAACGAGGCTTGATCGGCCGGTCGTCAAGGATGTCCCTCGCCTTCGACTCGCCCCAGCTCGTCGCGTACCACGGCTCGTCCGAGTCACCCAGTCCTCGCGCGATGCCCTCCAGCGCGCAGGAGCGCAGCGGCTCGGGGAGCGTGTCGAGTGCCGGTACGGCGTCGGCCGAGAGCTGCTGGAAGTATGCGATGTCGATCTTGTCGGCGGTCCGGTAGCGGTCGACGTTCCGCTCGGCGACAAGTGCGTCCGGCGACATCAGTCCGAAGATCAGAACGCCCGCCGCACCGCTGACGGCCACTGCGCGCGGCAGCCAGCGCCCGCCGAACACGCCGGCGGCCATGATCAGGACGATCACTACCCCGAGCCACAGCTCCATCGCGGCCACCGACACACGCAGGCGCGTCAGCCCGTAGGCGTCCACGTACAGGTCCATGCGGCGCAGCGCGGACGCGACGACGACCAGCGTGAGAACGCACAGAACCCCGAGGACGGCGCTCACGAGCGTGCGGTCCCTGGCTCCGTCGCGCGGTGCCCAGCGCCGCGCGAGACCTATCACGAGCAGGGTGAGCAGGGTGGCGCCGAGCAGTTGCCAGAAGCCCTGCGTGGCGTACTCGGAGTACGTCAGACCGGTCTCGCTCAGGACCTTGTCGTAGCCGCCGAAGAGCACGGTGAGCTGTACGCCGATGAAGACGGCGAAGAGCAGGTTGAGGACGATCAGCGGCAACGCCCACTCGACCCGGTTCCGCGCGGTCCCCGGCGGTACGGTGATCCGGTCCCAGTGCAGCGGCGCCGCCGCCGTGTGCGCGGCTGCCAGCGCCCCCACGACGCCGAGGACGAAGAGCAGCGTGCGCCACGGTCCGTCGGAGACGGAGACATCGGGCGTCAGCCCGCCGAGCAGATCGGCGAAGGCGGCGTCGGCGCTCGCGAAGAGCGCGCCGAAGACGATGAGCAGTACGACCGCGGCCGCGGCCGTACGGACGACGGGTGCCCACCGGCCCCGCGAGCCCTCGGCGCGCTCGCGCACGCCCTTGACGCCCCAGAACAGGCCGGTGCCGAGCGAGCCGAACAGACCGAAGGGGCCGAGGACGACGCCCGGCCAGGTGCGACAGCCGTGCAGGGCGAGCGAACCGAGCGCGAGCGCGGACGTCACGGCGAGGAAGGTCGGCCAGCCGGCGTCGCGCAGGGCGGGGACGGAGAGCAGCGCGACGCCGCCGACGGCCCAGACCAGGGTCCAGGGGCGCAGCCGCCGTCCGGCCTCCCGGGCGGCGAAGTACGCGGCGAGCGCGGCGGGCACGCTCACGATCAGCAGGTTGAGCCCGAGACCTTCACCGAGCAGCAGCGCGCTGAGCAGGCCGGTGACGGCGACGCACCAGAGGGTGGCGACGCCGATGCGGGCCGGTTCGTCGGAGCGGATCTCGCCGATCCAGGCGGGAGGATCGTTTCTGGTGGGCTGCCACTGCTGCCAGTTGGTGGGGTGCGGCGCCTGCGGCCGGCGTCCGGTGTGCGTCGGGGCGGGCCGGTGGGGCGCGGGGCGGGCCTGCGCCGGGGCTCCGGCCCGCGCCGGGGCACCCGTCTGCGCCGGTACGGCACGAGCGCGCGGCACGGCGTCCTGGATGTCCTGCTCCGCGGCAGCCTCCCGCGGCTGCGGCGCTTCTCGCCGCTCCCCCGGCTCCCCCGGCTCCCGACCGGCCGCCGGTTCCGGTGCCTCGTTCGAATTCGATGGCGTGTCTGACACTGGCCCCCCTCCCCGCCCGGTGCCATGCGCACGCCGACAGGTCGGTGCGTGGATCCCGGGCTCACGTAGGCGCACGCCCGTGGATGATCAACGAGGCGGCGATGGGCCGAGGCTAGCGCCACGCGGCGGTAGCGCCCGTTCCGGAGCGAGTCTGTGGCGGGACCGTGACAGTCGCGCAGAGTGCGCCTTCTTGAGAAGACGTGGCCGAGTGCGCCTTCTTGAGAAGACGTGCGGAACGGCCTCTTGAGGGAGACCCTCCCAGGGAGGCGACGTCGTCAGTGAGGCCCTGCCGGCAGCCAGTCGGGCAGCGCTTCCGTCTGCTCGACCCACAGGTCCGGTGGGGCGCCGGCGTCCAGCGCCGCCACCACTCCCCCGACGATGGCGCAGTTCGTGTCGACGTCGCCGCCCACCTGGGCGGTGTTCCAGAAGGCCTGCTCGAAGTCGCCGAGCGAACGTGCCGCCGACCAGAGCGCGAACGGGACGGTGTCGTGCGCCGTCGTACGCCGTCCGCTGCCGAGCACCGCGGCGACCGTACCGGCGTCGTCGTAGTCGAGCATGTCCCGCGCCCGTCGCAGCCCGGCTCCCACGGCGCTGCGGGGCACGAGCGCGATGACGCCGTCGAGCAGGTCCGCCGGCGCGGGTGGTCCGGCCGGCCCGGCGGCGATGGCGGTCGCCGCGGCCACCGCCATCGCACCGGCCACGGCCTCGCGGTGCTGATGCGTCGTGTACGCGGAGATCTCGGCCTGGTGCGTGGCCTGCTCGGGGTCGTCGGCGTACCAGGCACCGAGCGGCGCGATCCGCATGGCGGCGCCGTTGCCCCAGGAGCCCTGGCCGTTGAAGAGTCCGGCGGCCAGTTCCCGCCAGTCGCCGCCTTCCCTGACCAGCCGGAGCATGCGGTTCACCGCGGGGCCGTAACCGCGGTCGAAGTCGTGGTGTGTGGCGAAGGAGTGCGCGAGCGCGTCCTGGTCGACGCGTCCGTGGACGGCGAGGACGGCGAGGACCGATGTGGCCATCTCGGCGTCGTCCGTCCACTGCCACGGGCCGGGCGGCAGTTCGCGCCGCTTGAGCAGCGGATAGTTCACGGGGACGAAGAACTGTGAGCCGAGCGCGTCTCCTACAGAGAGGCCGCGCAGGCTTGCCATGGCGCGCCGGAAGCGCGGGTCGAGGGGAGGGAGTGTGGTGTCAGCGGTCATCGCCCCCTCACTCTAACCGGTGACGCCGTACGGCTTCGGGGTCCGCCAGCGCTCGAAAGGGCGGTCCAGCGTGTACCGCCCGTCCTCACCGAGCAGCAGAGTCCGGGACTCCCCGTTGCCGGGATTGGACAGCGACTCGAACTCGGCGACGGACCAGTGGAACCAGCGCATGCAGAAGAGCCGCATGGTCAGGCCGTGGGTGATCAGCAGCACGTTGGGGGGATGGTCGGCGGCCTCGAAGCTGCGGTGCAGGCTCTCCAGGAAGGCGTCGACCCGGTCGTACACGTCGGCGCCGGACTCGCCCTGGGCGAATCGGTAGAAGAAGTGCCCGTACGCGTCGCGGTAGGCCTTCTGGAGCCGTACGTCCTCGGGGTCCTGCCAGTTGCCCCAGTCCTGTTCGCGCAGCCGGGGCTCCTCGCGTACCCGCACCAACTCCGGGTCAAGGCCGAAGGCGCGGAAGGTCTCGTGGGTGCGGCGGTAGGGCGACACGTACACGCTCACCCGCTCACGGCCGAACTCCTCGCGCAGCCGTGCGCCCGCCTCTTCGGCCTGGCGCCGTCCGGTGTCGGTGAGCCTCAGGGAATGGTCGGGCTCGCGTTCGTACACCGTGTCGTCACAGTTGCCCTCCGACTCGCCGTGCCGGACTAGGACGATGCGTCGCGGTCTCACCATGGCTCGACCCTAGATCGCGCGGTTTCGGAGGGGGCGATGGCCCCCTGCGTCGCGCCGTACGCGCCGTACCGGCACCGGCTGTCGCTCGCGGGACCCACGACCGGCCGGGCCGTCAGACCGTCCAGCCAGGTTCGAGCTGGACGACGTCGCCCGCCAGGGCCGCGACGTCCGCGGCGGTCTGCGCACGGAGCGACAGCCGCTCGACGCGCTCGATCCGGTACTTGCCGTGTTCGGCGGCCGAGTGCCACATCGAGAGCACCAGGAACTCGTTGCCCGGCGCGTCCCCGAACACCCCGCGCACCATCCCCGGCGAGCCGGCCATCGCCGGATTCCAGACCTTTTCCTGCATCAGCGCGAAATGCTCGACACGGTCCTCGTGCACCTTGCAGTGCGCGATCCGGACAACGTCCGCGTCGGTGAACTTTGGCTCGAAACCCGTCTTCACATCGAAGCGGTAGTCGAAGAGCTTGGCCTGGGCGTCCCTGAACGTGCCCGACTGTGCGGCTGCCAGCCGGTCGTGGGAGCGCGCCATGAAGGAGTCGTAGAAGGCCCGGCTCTCCCAGAAGGCGAAGACGTGCGCCACCCCCGGCCGCCCCCTGCTCCACCCCCCGCCCTGTCCCCGGAATCCGGGCTCACCGAGCAGCCCCGCCCATTTGCGCTGCCCCCGTTCGAAACCACGTCGGTCTGTCACCGTGCAGCGAATCCACTTGACCAGCACCGCGCCATCGTACGGGGCCGAACGTGGCCCAGGTCACGCTCCGGGGAGCCTGGCCCGAGCCGCACAATGATCGACATGACAGCCCTGCACGCCAACCCGCTCTTCACCCGTCTGGAGTCCGCCGAGAGCGTGCTCGTGGCGGGGGCGGGCGGCGGATTCGACATCTACGCGGGGCTGCCGGTGGCCCTGTCCCTCCTCCACCAGGGCAAGCGGGTACAGCTGGCCAACCTGTCGTTCAGCGCCGTCGAAGGGCTGCCGCTGGACTCCTGGCTCGCCCCCGACGTCGCGGTCGTCACGCCGGACACGGCGCCGCACCAGCTGTACTTCCCCGAGCGCACGCTCGCTCAGTGGCTGGCGCTGCACCGGTACCCGAGCACGGTGCACGCATTCAGCCGCGTCGGCGTGCAGCCACTGCGGGCCGCCTACCGGGCGCTGATCGAGCGGTACGACATCGAAGCCGTCGTGCTGGTCGACGGCGGCACGGACATCCTCATGCGCGGAGACGAATCGGGGCTGGGGACGCCGGAGGAGGATCTGACCAGCGTCGCCGCGCTGGCCGGGATCGACGGGCCCGAGCGGCTGATCGTCTCGGTGGGCTTCGGGATCGACGCGTATCACGGGGTGAGCCACGGGCTCGTACTGGAGAACATCGCCGCGCTCGAACGGGACGGCGCGTATCTCGGCGCCTTCTCCGTGTCCCGTTCGACCCGGGAGGGCGCGCTGTTCGTGGACGCGGTGGCGCACGCGCGGGAGTGCACGCCGGACCACCCGAGCATCGTGAACGGGTCCATAGCCGCGGCGATCCAGGGCTCTTTCGGGAACGTCCAGTTCACCTACCGCACCCGGGGCAGCGAGCTGTTCGTCAATCCTCTGATGTCGCTC
Organism: Streptomyces sp. NPDC051217; assembly: GCF_044455465.1. NCBI lineage: Bacteria > Bacillati > Actinomycetota > Actinomycetes > Kitasatosporales > Streptomycetaceae > Streptomyces > Streptomyces sp. NPDC051217. The sequence goes on along the minus strand of NZ_JBITEV010000014.1, from coordinate 78,242 downwards.
TGTTTCACCTTCGAACTGGAGGGCGTCGCGCGTCGCTGCCTCTATCTCGACCGTATCGAGAACACGCATCTGATCCGTCAGGTGAGCAGCGCCATCGAACTCTTCCGCGAGGAGGTCCGCACGCGAGCGCCGCGCCGGATCCCGCACTGAGACCGCCGGGCGGGGGGCCGGATGGCGAGTCATGACCAAGTGGCGTCAACTCGCCATTACAGGCGGCGCGTTGTCGGTCCCGCCGACTAGCCTTGCGGTCAGTGATGTTGGACGTACGGAGGGATGACCGGTGAGCAGAAGTCTCAACAGGGGGGTCAAGAAAATCGAGGTCATCCTCAAATGGGATCCCAGCGAACTGGGCCGGCCACCGCACGACCTCGACATCGTGGCCGCGACATACAAGGCGGACACCCCGAGCAACCGACCGGCGTATCTGGTGCACTTCGACAGCCGCTCCCCCGACGGGACGATCATCCTGGAGAGGGAGAGCCGCACGGGCCAGGGCTTCGGCGCCGACGAGGTGATGAAACTGGAGCTGGACCGGCTGAACGCGGACTACGTACGCGTGATCGTGGGAGTCGTCATCCAACAGCGCGAGGGCCGCCGCACATTCGCCGACATATCGCGCCCGACGGTCCGCGTCCTCGAAGGCCTCGCGGAACTGACGGCGAGCGACTTCACCGACGCCCCCGGCTCGACGGCGGCGACGATCGCCGAGTTCACCAGGGACGAGCTGGGAAAGTGGGACTTCCATCCGGCGTTCCGTGCCTTCGACGCCGACCCACAGGAGTTCACCGAGGAGATGGGCGGCATCTGACGGCTCCGCCTCGGCAGGGCTCTCCCACCGCCTTCGGGCACCAGCCACCCGGAGGAGGCAGCGGTGTCCAGCGCCACAAGGAAGGGGCACCGGCCCATGGCCGGCGCCCCTCACCTCCAGAGATCAGCTGCAGCCGCTCGTCGACCCGCAGCCCTCGCAGATGTAGCAGGAACCCGCCCGCTGCATCTTCGTGCCGCAGGAGAAGCAGAGCGGCGCGTCGGCGCTGATGCCGAGTTGCATCTCGACCAGTTCGGCCGAGGTGTGCGCCTGCTTGGGGGCCGGCGCCTCCGCCGCGTTCGGCTTCACCGTCGGGCCCACCGACTTCAGCGGCTCCACCGGACGCGGGGTGGACTGCACCAGGCTGTCCGCGTCCAGTCCCTCGTCCTCCAGGGACGGCTCGTACGAGCCGGTCTCCAGGTGACGCTGGCGCTCGTCCGCCGAGTGGATCCCGAGGGCCGAACGCGTCTCGAACGGGAGGAAGTCCAGCGCCAGCCGCCGGAAGATGTAGTCCACGATCGACTGGGCGAGCCGCACGTCCGGGTCGTCCGTCATACCGGCCGGCTCGAAGCGCATGTTCGTGAACTTCGAGACGTACGTCTCCAGCGGGACGCCGTACTGAAGTCCCACCGACACCGCGATCGAGAAGGCGTCCATCATGCCCGCCAGGGTCGACCCCTGCTTGGACATCTTCAGGAAGACCTCGCCGAGCCCGTCGTCCGGGTAGGAGTTCGCCGTCATGTAGCCCTCGGCGCCGCCCACCGTGAAGGACGTGGTGATGCCGGGGCGGCCCTTGGGCAGGCGCATCCGGACAGGGCGGTACTCGACGACCTTCTCCACCGCCTGGCGGATGGTGTCCTCGGCCTTCTCCGCGACCTGTTCCTTCTTCTTCGCGGAGAGCGGCTGGCCGACCTTGCAGTTGTCACGGTAGATCGCCAGCGCCTTGACGCCCAGCTTCCACGCCTGGAAGTAGACCTCTTCGACGTCCTCGACGGTGGCCGTCTCCGGCAGGTTCACCGTCTTGGAGAGCGCGCCGGAGATCCACGGCTGGATCGCCGCCATCATCCGGACGTGGCCCATCGCGGAGATGGAACGCTCGCCCATCGCGCAGTCGAACACCGAGTAGTGCTCGGGCTTGAGGCCGGGCGCGTCGATCACGTTGCCGTTCTCGGCGATGTGGGCGACGACCGCCTCGATCTGCTCCTCCTGGTAGCCCAGGCGGCGCAGGGCCTGCGGCACCGTGCCGTTGACGATCTGCATCGAGCCGCCGCCGACGAGCTTCTTGAACTTGACCAGCGCGAGGTCGGGCTCGAGGCCGGTCGTGTCGCAGGACATCGCGAGACCGATGGTGCCGGTGGGCGCGATGACCGAGGCCTGCGCGTTGCGGAAGCCGTTCTTGGCGCCGAGACGGATGACGTCCTGCCAGGCCTCCGTGGCCGCGGCCCAGATCGGACCGTCCAGGTCGTCGACGTGCACGGCCTCGCTGTTGGCGTCCGCGTGCTGCTTCATGACGCGCTGGTGCGGCACGGCGTTGCGCGCGTAGCCGTCGTACGGACCGACGACCGCGGCCAGTTCGGCGGAGCGCTTGTACGACGTGCTCGTCATCAGGGAGGTGATCGCGCCGGCGAGCGCGCGCCCGCCGTCACTGTCGTACGCGTGACCGGTCGCCATCAGCAGGGCGCCGAGGTTGGCGTAGCCGATACCCAACTGACGGAAGGCGCGGGTGTTCTCGCCGATCTTCTGGGTCGGGAAGTCCGCGAAGCAGATGGAGATGTCCATCGCCGTGATGACCAGTTCGACGACCTTGGAGAAACGGTCGATCTCGAAGGACTGGTTTCCCTTGTCGTCGTCCTTGAGGAACTTCATGAGGTTCAGCGACGCGAGATTGCACGACGTGTTGTCCAGGTGCATGTACTCGCTGCACGGATTCGAGCCGTTGATCCGGCCGGACTCCGGGCAGGTGTGCCACTGGTTGATCGTGTCGTCGTACTGAATGCCGGGGTCGGCGCAGGCCCACGCGGCCTCGGCCATCTTGCGGAAGAGGGACTTCGCCTCGACCTCTTCGATGACTTCGCCGGTCATCCGGGCGCGCAGCCCGAACTTCTCCCCCGCCTCGACCGCCTTCATGAACTCGTCGTTCACCCGGACCGAGTTGTTGGCGTTCTGGTACTGGACGGACGTGATGTCGTCGCCGCCCAGGTCCATGTCGAAGCCCGCGTCACGCAGGGCGCGGATCTTCTCCTCTTCCTTCACCTTGGTCTCGATGAAGTTCTCGATGTCGGGGTGGTCGACGTCGAGGATGACCATCTTGGCCGCACGGCGCGTGGCGCCGCCGGACTTGATCGTCCCGGCGGAGGCGTCGGCACCGCGCATGAAGGAGACGGGACCCGAGGCGTTGCCGCCGGAGGAGAGAAGCTCCTTGGAAGAACGGATCCGCGAGAGATTCAGGCCGGCGCCGGAGCCGCCCTTGAAGATCATGCCCTCTTCCTTGTACCAGTCGAGGATCGACTCCATGGAGTCGTCGACGGCCAGGATGAAGCAGGCCGAGACCTGCTGGGGCTGGGGCGTGCCGACGTTGAACCACACCGGCGAGTTGAAGCTGAAGATCTGGTGCAGGAGGGCGTACGCCAGCTCGTGCTCGAAGATCTCGCCGTCCGCGGGCGAGGCGAAGTAGGCGTTTTCCTCGCCCGCCCTGCGGTACGTCTTCACGATCCGGTCGATGAGCTGCTTGAGGCTCGTCTCACGCTGGGGCGTGCCGACAGCCCCGCGGAAGTACTTGCTGGTGACGATGTTGACCGCGTTCACCGACCAGAAGCCGGGGAACTCGACGCCGCGCTGGTCGAAGTTGACCGACCCGTCGCGCCAATTGGTCATGACGACGTCCCGGCGCTCCCAGACCACCTCGTCGTACGGATGCACGCCGGGGGTCGTGTGGATTCGCTCGATACGCAGGCCCTTGCCGGTCTTGGCTCCCTTGCTCCGGGAACCTCGCGCCGTCGGACCGCTCGCCGTCTCTGTCATGCCGCCTCCCATATACAGGCGAAAACGCCCTGAAGTGCCACGTTCTTCCCTTGGCACAGTGATGTGTCCGATGCCACGGGCGCCTCGTGGGGCGCTCGTGGCGGGTCTCATCGCCGCCGGGCGCCGATCGACAATGATCGGTCGCTGAGCTGTCGCGATAGGTCGGTAACCGATCGATGATCCATCGATGACCGATCGGTCATACCGACAGGTCGGTGTGACCGGTGCCGCTGCCGGTGTCCGGTCAGTCGTCAGCGGTGACAGGCTCGGGGACCCCGGGGGTCGCGCCGGACCCGCCTTTCTCTTGAGGAGGCCGCGTGCGGAGCTCCGCCACGGCGGCCTCGAAGTCTTCGGGCGAGTCGAACGCCCTGTATACGGATGCGAAGCGCAGGTACGCGACGAGGTCGAGCTCCTGCAAGGGGCCGAGTATGGCCAGCCCTACATCGTGGGTGGTCAGTTCGGCGCTGCCGGTGGCGCGCAGCCCCTCCTCGACCCGCTGGCCGAGTTGGGCGAGAGCGTCCTCGGTGACCGGTCGCCCCTGACATGCCTTGCGCACACCGGAGATGACCTTGGTACGGCTGAAAGGCTCCGTGACTCCGCTGCGCTTGATCACCATCAGCGAGGCGGTCTCCACCGTCGTGAAACGGCGCGAGCAGTCGGGGCACTGACGGCGGCGTCGGATGGACGTCCCGTCGTCGGTGGTGCGACTGTCGACGACACGGCTGTCGGGATGCCTGCAGAAGGGGCAGTGCATGGCTTCCGACCCTCCTTCACAGCACGACTGAGAAGCCCCGACGGGCCCTGGACGGGCCGTACGAAGCGGTCTCCAGCATAGGCGATGGCCTCCGCGAGGAAAGACCCGGGACCACTACTTCTGGGCGACTGAGCCAATCCAACCACTACATGTGGGGATCGCGCACGCTTCGGAGCGATCGCGCGTGTCGCGGCGGGCGAGGGATCGGCGACCCGCTGACGCTCGGCGTGAGGAGGCCCGGCACGAGAGTACGGGAGCCCGGAAGGTGCCGTGCTCCCGGGCCGCCCGATGAGACACTGGGGGCACCCTCGGGCCGCGCCGTGAGAACGGCGGGCTTTACCGCTCCGAGCCCTCGGCGACCCGTGGACGGCTCCGAGACGAGCCGTTGACGACCTGTGCGGAGGGGCGCCGAATACGCGCCACATACACCGCCGAAATTGCCGCGTCAGCACTTCCGGGGATTTTCACTCGAACGTGTGTTTGGCGCAACCTTTCGAAAGCAACTACCGTTGTCCAGCTAGGGAGAACATTTCGAGAGGGGCCGACGTGACCACCGCAGCAGACAGCGCCACCATTACCGCCCAGGACCGCTCCCAGAGCCGACTCGAGCCGGTGCATGCCATGAAAGACGCAGCCGCAAATCCGGAGGGCGTAAAGCCCACCCGTTCGCTGCCCGGCCGACCTCCTGGAATCCGGGCGGACAGCTCCGGTCTCACGGACCGGCAGCGGCGGGTCATCGAAGTCATCCGTGACTCCGTTCAGCGGCGGGGATATCCCCCGTCGATGCGGGAGATCGGCCAGGCCGTCGGCCTGTCCAGCACATCATCCGTCGCCCATCAGTTGATGGCTCTGGAGCGCAAGGGATTCCTCCGCAGGGATCCGCACCGGCCGAGGGCGTACGAAGTCCGGGGATCGGACCAGCCGAGCACCCAGCAGACGGACACGACCGGCAAACCCGCCGCGTCGTACGTGCCGTTGATCGGCCGGATCGCGGCGGGTGGGCCGATCCTGGCGGAGGAGTCCGTCGAGGACGTGTTCCCGCTCCCCCGCCAACTGGTGGGTGACGGCGAGCTGTTCGTCCTCAAGGTCGTCGGAGACTCGATGATCGAAGCGGCGATCTGCGACGGCGACTGGGTGACGGTCCGCCGCCAGCCGGTCGCGGAGAACGGGGACATCGTGGCCGCGATGTTGGACGGCGAGGCCACCGTCAAGCGCTTCCGGCGCGAGGACGGCCACGTCTGGCTGCTCCCGCACAACGCGGCGTACCAGCCGATTCCCGGCGACGAGGCGACGATCCTCGGCAAGGTCGTGGCGGTCCTGCGGCGGGTGTGAGGGCTCGCCGGCTCAGGCCGGCCCCGGGACCTACTGCGCCGGTCCCGGGGCCTCGCTGTGCCCGCCCCGGGCCCGTTCCGGGTCGGGCCCGCTCCCTGGTTCGGGCCCGCTCCGGCTCTGCTGGATCCTTCAGGCCTTCCGGCTACTGACCGTCCGCCTTGGCCCGCGCGTCGATCGCGGCCAGCGAGCGACGGGCCTGGTTGCGGTCCGTCGTGTACCAGAAATCGGGCATCGAGGCCCGTAGATAGCTGCCGTACCGCGCGTTCGCCAGCCGCGAGTCCAGGACTGCCACGACACCGCGGTCTCCCGAGGCCCGCACGAGGCGGCCCGCGCCCTGAGCCATCAGCAGGGCGGCATGAGTGGCCGCCACGGACATGAAGCCGTTGCCACCGGCCTCCTCCACCGCCTTCTGGCGCGCGCTCATCAGCGGATCGTCCGGGCGCGGGAACGGAATCCGGTCCATCACCACCAGCTGTGAACTCGGCCCGGGGACGTCCACGCCCTGCCAGAGCGAGAGCGTGCCGAACAGACACGTCGCGGGGTCGGCCGCGAAAGCCTTGATCAACTCGCCCAGGGTTTCCTCCCCTTGGAGAAGGATCGGCGTGTCGAGCCGGCCGCGCAGCTCCTCGGCGGCCGCCTGGGCGGCTCGCATGGACGAGAACAGTCCGAGCGTACGGCCGCCGGCCGCCTCGACCAGCTCGGCGAGCTCGTCCATCATGTCGCCGCGCGATGGCTCCCGGCTGGGAGGGGAGAGATGGCGCGCGACATAGAGGATGCCCTGCTTGGGATAGTCGAAGGGCGAGCCGACATCGATGCCCTTCCACTGCGCGACGTCTTCCCCTTCCGTCCCCTCCGGGGCCAGCCCCAGCGACGCGCCGACGCCGTTGAAGTCGCCGCCGAGCTTCAGCGTGGCCGAGGTCAGGACCACCGAACGCTCGTTGAAAAGCTTCTCCCGCAGCAGGCCCGAGACCGAGAGCGGGGCAACCCGCAGAGACGCCCCGAACCGGTCGTGGCGTTCGTACCAGACCACGTCCCATTCGCTGCCGTTGGCGATCCGCTCCGCGACGCTGTGGACGGACTCGACGGAGGCGAGAGCCTGCTTGCGTACGGCGTCCTCGTCCTGCACGGACTTGTCGCGGGTGGCGCCCATCGCCGAGATCACCGTACGCGCGGCGTCACGCAACGCCATCAGTGCGTAACCGAGGTCTTCGGGGATCTCTTCGAGCCGGCCGGGGAGCGCCAGCTCCATCAGCCGCTCGAAGGTCTCGGCGGCCGTCTGGAGCGAGTCGGCCGCCTTCTCGTTGACCAGCTTGGCCGCACGGCGCACCGCGCGGTTGACCTGGCCGGGGGTGAGCTCGCCGGTGGCGACCCCGGTCACCCGCGACACCAGCTCGTGGGCCTCGTCGACGATCAGCACCTCGTGCTGCGGTACGACGGGGGCGCCCTCGATGGCGTCGATGGCCAGGAGTGCGTGGTTGGTGATCACGACATCGGCGAGCTTGGCCCGCTCGCGTGCCATCTCGGCGAAGCACTCCGCGCCGTACGTACACTTCGTCGCGCCCAGGCACTCACGGGAGGACACGGAGATCTGCGCCCATGCCCGGTCGGAGACTCCCGGCGTGAGATTGTCCCGGTCGCCCGTCTCCGTCTTGTCCGCCCAGTCCCGCATCCTCAGCAGGTCCTGGCCGAGCTTGCTCGTGGGCGCCGCCGCCTCGAACTGGTCGAAGAGCCCGTCCTCCTCTTCCTGCGGCACGCCCTCGTTGAGGCGGTGCAGACAGAGATAGTTGGAGCGGCCCTTGAGCATGGCGTACTCGGGCCGCCGTCCCAGCAGGGGGCTCAGCGCGTCGACCGTGCGCGGAAGGTCACGCTCCACGAGCTGCCGCTGCAGGGCCAGGGTCGCGGTGGCCACCACGACACGCTCGCCGTGCGCCAGCGCGGGCACCAGATAGCCGAGTGACTTTCCGGTGCCGGTGCCGGCCTGCACGAGCAGATGGGAGTTGTCGTCGATGACCTCCGCGACGGCCTCGGCCATGGTGACCTGGCCTGGGCGTTCCACACCGCCGACAGCGGTGACGGCGGCATGGAGGAGCTCGGAGAGAGATGGCTTCGTCATAGCTCGACCACCCTACGGCCCGCCACTGACAACGACGATCACGTCCCGCCCGCATCGCCCGCCGGGCGGGCGAGCGGGTTGGGCACCGTCCCGTGCACGGCGGCGTGCGGGCGCTCCGCGCGGTCCCGGTATCCGTCGACGTGCAACCGGTTGCGGTTGAGGCAGAGCCGCGCGATACGGGGCGTCAGCAGATCGAACGTGTCGAAACGATCCTTCAGTTCGGGGAACCGGGCCTGGTGGCGCAGGATCTCGGCCCGTACGAGTGACCAGAACGTCCGCTCCGGCACGTCCAGTTGGTCCTGGCACAGCGGTGCGAGAAAGCGGAAGACGCCGATGAAGAGCCCGGAGTGGATGAACTGGGTCAGGAACGACGGCTCTTCGGTAAGGAGGGTGTCTTTCACCTCCTGCGGCATCGCGTCGTGCTCCGGCAGCGGCTGGGCGCTGACGTTCACGTCGTCCACGAAGTCCTTGATCGCGAGGCGCACCGGCACATCCCTCTCGTCGAAGACGACGACGGCGTTCTCCCCGTGCGGTGAGAAGACGGTGCCGAAGCGGTAGAGGAAGCGCAGCAGGGGCGGCAGGAGCGCCGCGAAGAGGCGGCGGAGCCAGACCTCGGCGGGGAGCCCGGACCGTTCGACGAGCTCGGCGGTGAAGGCGCGGCCCTGCGGGTCGGTGTGCAGGAGGGACGCGAGAGTCCGGGCGCGCTCGCCGGTGTCGAGCCGGGCGGGGAGGGGTTCACGCCAGATCGCGCCGAGGAGTTCCTTGTACTGGTACGGGACTTCGGGAAGGTGGTCGTAGAGCGGGTGGGTCACCGTCACCGACGCCACTTCGCCGAGCAGGATCACTCCGCATTCGTCGCGGAGGAACGGGTCCGACTCGTACAGCCCTCGCATCCAGGCGGTGACGGCCGGAGCGGCGAGTGTGCGTTCGGTGGGCAGACCGCGCCAGACGAGGGTGTTGAGGATGGACAGCGGCAGTTTCACCGTGTGCCGGTCGGGCCGGCTGGTGTTCAGGAACGTACGGATGGACTGCTGCGGCAGTCTGACGTCGCCGTCGGTGGGGAGCGGGACGATCGCGCCGTCGGCGATCTCGGCGGCGTAGAGCGGCAGGAGCACTTCGTCCCACTGCCAGGGGTGTACGGGGAGATAGAGGTACGTGTCCGGGTCGAGGCCGCGTGAGCGGAGCACGGAGGCGAAGCCGTCACGTGTCGCGGGGTCGAGTTCGGAGCCGTAGAGCTGCTCGGGAGAGGCGAGCGAGGGGACGCCCCGGTAGGCGGCGAGGTCGGTGCTGACCGCTATCCAGGGGAGCCTTGAGGGGGTGCGGGACTCGGGTGCCCAACGGGTGGCGTCGGTGGCCGAGAAGCCTGTGCGGCCCTTGTTGAGTATGAGCCAGGGGTGGCCCGTCTGGTGGCCTTCGAGTTCTGCGTAGTCGAGGTCGGCGAGCTGGGCCGTGGTGAGCGCGGTGCCGTCGATCCTGGCGTCGGCGACGAGGGTGGCGTTCAGTTCGCGGACGAGATGGCCGAGGGTGGCGCCGTCGATCGCGAGGGTGCGGCGCGCGAGGACGAGGAAGCGGAGGGGGTCCCGGAACGGCTGTCCCGCGTGTTCGACGGAGTGGGGGTCGACGCGCCAGCTGCCGTAGGCGCCGCGCCGGGCGGTGAAGGTGAGGGGGGTGCCGTCGTCGAGCGCGAGCGTGTAGCGGTCGGGAGCTGCGCCGTTGCCGCCGGCCCGTGCGACGGGCTCGATGATCTCCTCGTACGCGAATTCGCCGAGGAGCTTGGCGAGGAGGCGGGCGGCGGCCCCGGCCCAGAGCTGCGGGGTCAGCTCGGGCGGGGTGAAGAGCGGGGTGGTGGTGAGGGGGTCGCCGGGGGCGGAGGGGATGGAGTTGCCGGTGGTGCTGGTGATCTCCGTACCGGGGTCACCGGATATCGGGCTGGTGGCGGAACCGCTGCTGGTGGTCGCGGAGGCGCGTGCGGTCGGGGATGTCGGCAAGGGGACTCCTCGGGACGGAACCGATGTGGGTCGTGCGGTGTATGGAAAGCAGCGGGTCGTTCACAGCAGGTCTCGCAGGGCTCGTTCGCGAATCATGAGCGCGGCTCGTTTGTCGGGGAGGTCGAGCTCTGCCGAGAAGCGGAAGCCGGCGGTGAGAAAGGCAGAGACGGAGGGGGTGTTGCGCATGTCCGGTTCGGCGATGACGCGGCCGCAGTGCCGGCGGTGGTCGAGGACGAGGTCGGAGACGGCCCTGAGGAGGGTGGTGCCGACACCGCGGCCGCGGTTGGACACACCACCGATAAGAAGGTGGATTCCTGTGTCATGGGGACGGGCGGGGTAATGACGGGCGAGAGGATCGAGATCGGCGCGATAGAGCTCCCAATAGCTCATGGGGACACCGTCGAGCACGCCCAGGCAGGGGACGCTGCGTCCGTCGCCGCGCAATTGGGTGCGCAGATGGTCGGCGGTGACGGCTTCGGGGCCGGCCAGTTCCCAGAAGGCGGCGACGGCGGGGTCGTTCATCCAGCGACTGATGATGGTCAGATCGCGTTCAACCCGTACCGGGACGAGCTGGAAAACACCGGCGGCGGTCCCCGCCGCGCCCCACTTGCCGGGAAAATCGAGGAGCGCGGACTCGCCGGCACCGGCCGACGGCGGTGTCTCGGCGGGCACCAATTCATCCTCTCCGAAAAGCGCGACGAGGTCCTCGGTCAGCCGCAGGTCGAGGGTGTCCTGGGCGTCCCCGGCGAGATGCGGTCCGGGACCGGCTCCGGCTCCGGCGCTGCTCTTCGTGCCGGTGCTGGTCCCGGTGCCGGTGCTCGCGTCGGTGGGAGGCACGGTGGCGGTCTCCTCTCGGCAGTTCGGACGGGTGTGTGCGGTCAGGAGCGAAGGGGGTTGGCGATGGTGACGTAGACGGACTGGGTGTCGACCGGGCCGACGAGTTCGTCCAGACCGTGCAGTCGGGTCAGCAGGTTGGCCTTGCAACGCAGGGCCGTCGCCTCCAGGAGTTGGCCGGGCAGAGGTGAGCCGAGTGTCGCGGCGCGGGTGAGGAACTGACGGAAGGCGGCGATGAGTACGCGTTCGTCGGCGAGTCGCTGGGAGCCGAACGCCCCGATGAGACCGAGGACGTTGTTGATGCCCAGGTAATAGGCGAAACGCTCGTCGGTGATGTGGTCGGGGACGAAGGTGTCGCTGACCTTGCCGATGTCGGGGAGGCGGCGGTCGAGCGCTTCGCGGTGGGACTCGCGGAAGTAGTAGCCCTGGTTGTCGCGGTAGCGACCGCCGACGGGCCAGCCGTCGGGGTCGAGGACCACCAGAGTGTTCTGCTGGTGGGCTTCCAGTGCGACGCCCGCCGTGCCGTCGAGCCAGAGCACCGGGCGTACGACCTGGTCGAGATAGCGCAGGAACCACTCCGCCGAGACGGCGCCGGTGGGCCGGCCGGTGCGGGTGACCAGACGGTTCACGGTGTCCGCGAGACGGGAGTGCATGTCCGGGCGGCCGGGCCAGGGACGGGGGGTGACGAGTCCGGCGACGCACACGGCGTCGTTCTCGGGGCGGAACGGGTTGTGGCGCAGCATCACGTCGAGCCCGGCGACCGGTTCGCCGTCGGGAGTGTCGACGGCGAGCCAGGCGGGGTCGCGGACGATGTCGAAGCCGGGGTGCGCGGCGCGCCACTGCTGGGCGAGGCCGCCGCGCAGCAGTCGGTGGACCTCGACTCCGCGGTGGAGTTCCTTGCGGAGGTTCTCCCGGCGGGAGTTGGTGATGCGTACGCCGAGGGACAGCTTGAGCATGGCGGGTGCGCCGGTCCGGTGCACCGTCCGGACCGAGGAGGTGGGGTGCCAGGGGTCGCCGTGCGGCCCGAGATCGTGGAGCAGGCCGGCGTCGAGTAGCGCGCGTACGGCGGGGCGGTGCGTCAACTCCCTTGCCTGCCAGGGGTGGAGAGGCAGCGGGACGGTGTGGTCAGGCAGTGCCAGGTCCCCCGCGAGACGGGTGGTGAGCTGCTCCGCGTGGACGGCGCGGCCCTGCTCGGTCCAGGCAGAGTCGGTGGCGAGCACGGACCGGTCGACGGCCATCCAGTGGAGGGGGAAAGAGCCACGCAACTCGGGTGAGAAGCGGCGGTGTTCGGTGTCGGAGAGCCCTTCGCGGCTCTTGGGTGTGGGGTGGAGGGGGTGACCGAGGACGAGGGACTGTTCGGCGGTGAGGAAGAGGTCGGTGCCTGTGGGGCCGGGGGTTCCTCGTCGGTCGGTGAGGAAGTCGGCCGTGCGGCGGGCTGAGTCGGCGACCCTGGCGACCAGTTCGGCGCCCTCGCTCCGACCCGACTCGCGGCTGAGGAGCGCGGCGACGGTCACGGCATCGACGGGAGTGGAGTGAGGTCCGGCGCTCTCCAGCAGGGGCATGCCGAAGCGGTGCCAGCCGGTGACCGACCAGTAACGCACGGGGACGAGCAGGGCGGTGCCGCTCGCGTCGAGCGGAATCCTGAGGGTGTCTCCGTCCGGCCGGGGGACGTCGCTCTCCCGGACCCAGCACCGCAACAGGTTCTCCACGGACGCTGCGTCGGCGGCCTTCCCCGCGTCGGGGTCGTCGAGGTGGTCCGGGTGGTCGGCCGCCGCTGTCCGGGTGGCCGGGTCCGCGGCGGGTGCGGCCGGTGTACGGAAATCGGTGTCCGACCCTTCGGCGGCGGGCACTTGGCGGGGCACCGTGGCGGAGACGATCTTCACGGGCGCGGCGGTCACCGCGTGATTCGGATCGCCCGGTCGGGGGTCCTGGGTGGCGGGGCGGCCGACGATCTCGGGGGCGTCGGGCGTGGGGGTGGAGTTCACGGGAGGACTTCCTTGTGAGGGGGCCGGGTCAGCGGACCGGTGCGGTTGCCGGCCGGTGGTGTCGGTGGTCTTTCCGCTGGTCGTCACAGCGGTGGTCCCCGGACCGGATGGAGGCGTCGTCGGCGTGTGCGACGAGCGGCATCGGTGCAAGGAGTTCGGTCACGGCCACAGTTGTCGGTCCTCCCGCCGGAACGGTTACGTCACGCGTCGACGCGGCGGGTCGAGCGCCGCGGTGCGAGTGGTGAACGCCGGCGTCGAGTCCCCCGAAGGTACCAACGACGGGAGGCGTCCGGGAGCACGGCCGATCGGAAGATCCTTCGGCGGCGGAACCACAGCCCTGCCGTGCGCCGTCCCCAACGGCACCGGCATAGTGGGGGCCGAATTCCGGCTCAGGTCCCCAGGACCGGGTCGATTCATCCGGTTCGGTCCAGTTGATTCGTCAGTGCAGAACAGTTCCGAAGTTCCAGGGGGATCCCGACATGCGAGCCATTCGCCCACCGTTCACCACTCGCCGTGGGAGGGGCGCGCGGCGTAGAAGCTCTTCCGCGGTCGCGGTCGCCTCGTTCGCGGCGGTTCTGGCACTCACGGCCACCGCCTGCGGGCCCACCGAGGAGACGAATTCGGCGGACAAGCCGAGCGGTTCGGCCAGTGAGTCCTCCGACGAAAAGATCACCATTCCGGCCGATCTCCAGGACCGCCTCAAGGAGCGCGGGATCGACCTGGACAAGTGGAAGAACGGCGAGTGGAAGAACTGGGACAAGGACAAGTGGCTCCGTGAGGCACGGGACTACGTCAACCCGATCATCGAGGACCTCTGGGACCCGGACCGCATGCGGGACGCCGAACAGCCCGACAAGCCGGTCGAGGAGGAGGACATCTCCGGCGACGCGGGTGTCACCGACCCTACTCCGGGGCCGGTCGAGGCGGCGGCGGTGAACGCGCCGTACGACGGGGACGCGCCCGAGGCGGGCAAGCTGTTCTTCGACGGACCGGAAGGTTCGATGGTCTGCTCGGCCACGGTGGTGCAGGACTCCGCCAACCCCGGCAAGTCCAACATGGTGTGGACGGCGGGCCATTGTGTGCACGCCGGCAAGAGCGGCGGCTGGTACCGGAACATCGCCTTCGTCCCGTCGTACAACAACGGCGCCATGCCGATCTCGGAGTTGGAGACCGCCCCCAAGGAGGAGATCGCACCGCACGGCATCTGGTGGGGCGAGTGGGCACAGACCTCCGAGGAGTGGATCTCGGAGGGAGCGCCGACGGGCGGTCTGGGTGCCCCCTTCGACTTCGCGGTGATCCATGTGACGCCCGAGAAGGGCAGTGACGGCAAGTCGCTGGAGGAGACCGTCGGTGCCGCGCTGCCGGTCGAGTTCAACGCACCGGCCACGCCGGAGATCGATTCGATGACGGCGACCGGTTATCCGGCGGCGCCGCCGTTCGACGGCCAGAGGCTCTTCCGGTGCGAGGACAAGCCGGGCCGGCTGTCCATCAACGCCCAGGATCCGACGATGCACCGCATCGGGTGCACGATGACCGGCGGTTCGTCCGGGGGCGGCTGGATCGCGGAAGGCCAGGACGGTCGGCCCGCACTGGTGTCGAACACGTCGATCGGTCCGGTGACCGCGGGCTGGCTCGCGGGCCCGCGTCTCGGTGACGAGGCCAAGGGCATTTACGAAGCGGTCAGCAAGAAGTACGCCGGCCGGTAAGCGGGATCCGGCGGCGGTCCGCCGTGTCTTTTCGTGCACGCGGACCGCCTGCCGGTAATCCCTGCTTGGCGAGCCCGGGAACGGGCCGCATAGAGTGAGGTCACCGCAAGGTGGTCCGCCTGAGGGCCACCTTTTTGCGTGACACGTTCATGGCAAGTGACTCAAGTACTTTCAGGGGGAACGTTTTTCATGCGATCGATACGTCCGCTGCTGGCCGCCACCAGCCTCGTCGCGGCCCTCGCGCTGACGGCGACGGCCTGCGGCGGTGACAGCGAGGACAACGCGTCCGACAAGGCCGCCACTTCGACATCAGCCGCCGACGGGGCGGGCGGCGGGATTCCCGCGGATCTGGCCGACCGGCTCAAGGAGCACGGTGTCGACCCGGAGAAGTGGAAGGACGGTGAGTGGAAGAACTGGGACAAGGACAAGTGGCTGCGCAACGCGAAGGACTTCGTCAACCCGGTCATCAAGGACCTGTGGAAGCCCGAGCGGATGAAGACGGCGAAGTCGCCGACGAAGACCCTCGCCGCCGGTGACATCTCCGGTGACCAGGACGTCACCGATCCCGAGCCGCAGCCGGTCCGGGCCGAGCCGGAGAAGACCCCGTACACCGACCACGCGGCGCCGGTCGGCAAGGTCTTCTTCGACTCCCCCGAGGGCTCCATGGTCTGCTCGGCCACCGTCGTCAAGGACCCGAAGAATCCCGGCAAGTCCAACCTGGTGTGGACCGCGGGCCACTGTGTGCACGCGGGCGCGGGCGGCGGCTGGTACCGGAACATCATGTTCGTCCCCGCCTACAACAACACGGGCAAGTCCGCCGACGCGCTGCAGAACGCGCAGCCGCAGGAGGTCGCCCCGTACGGGCAGTACTGGGCCGACTGGGTCGCGACCTCCAACGAGTGGATCAACGAGGGCGGCCCGACGGGCGGCGACGGAGCGGCGTACGACTACTCGGTCATGCACGTCACCCCGGAGAACGGTGGCAAGTCGCTGGAGGAGACCGTCGGCGCGGCCCTGGACGTGGACTTCGACGCCCCCGAGGCGAGCGGCATCGGCGATCTGGGCGCGTGGGGTTACCCGGCGGCCCCGCCGTACGACGGGCTGATCATGCACAAGTGCGTGGACGCGGCCGGCAGGCTCTCCATCGCTCCCGGTACGCCCACGATGTGGCGCATCGGCTGCACCATGACGGGCGGTTCCTCCGGCGGCGGCTGGATCTCGGCCGGTCCGGACGGCGAGTCGGTACTGGTCTCCAACACCTCGATCGGCCCGGTCACCGCGGGCTGGCTGGCCGGTCCCCGGTTCGGTGAGGGCGCGGAGCAGCTCTACACGATGATGAGTGACAAGTTCGCGGGCCAGTAGGCGTTCGCGTTACGTCGGCACACGTTACGTCGGCACAGAGGAAGGCCCGCCCCCTCGGGAAGAGGAGGCGGGCCCTTCGCCGTAACCACGTCCCGCACCTGACGTCGACCACGCCGCGGTGAGCGAGCGGTGCCGGTGCGGGTGCGGTGCGCGTGCGGTGGCGCCTCGGTCAGCCGACCGCGGGAACAGGCACGTACACGGCGAGCGCCGCGGCCAGTTCCTCGTGGACCTGTGCCTTCAGCAGCGTGCCCTCCGGGGTGTGCTCCTCGGACAGCACCTCGCCCTCGGCGTGCACCCGCGAGACCAGACCGCCGTCGGTGTACGGCACCAGGGCCTCGACCGTGATCTCGGGCCTGGGCAGCTCGGTGTCGATGAGCGCCAGCAGCTCGGCCATACCGGCGCCGGTACGCGCCGACACGGCGATCGCGTGCCGGTCCATCCGCAGCAGCCGCTGGAGGACCTCCGGGTCCGCCGCGTCAGCCTTGTTGATCACCACGATCTCGCGGACGTCCACCGCGCCCACGTCTCGGATCACCTCGCGCACGGCGGCCAGCTGCTCCTCCGGAGCGGGGTGCGACCCGTCGACCACATGCAGGATCAGATCGGAGTCTCCGACCTCCTCCATGGTCGAGCGGAACGCCTCCACGAGGTGGTGCGGCAGATGCCGGACGAATCCGACGGTGTCCGCCAGCGTGTAGATCCTGCCGCTCGGTGTCTCGGCCCGGCGCACGGTCGGGTCCAGGGTGGCGAACAGCGCGTTCTCCACCAGGACGCCCGCGCCGGTGAGGCGGTTGAGCAGCGAGGACTTCCCCGCGTTCGTATACCCGGCGATCGCGACCGACGGCACCCTGTGGCGCCTGCGTTCCTGCCGCTTGATCTCGCGGCCGGTCTTCATCTCCGCGATCTCCCGGCGCATCTTCGCCATCTTCTCGCGAATGCGGCGCCGGTCCGTCTCGATCTTGGTCTCGCCGGGACCACGCGTGGCCATGCCGCCGCCTCCGCCGCCACCCATCTGCCGGGACAGCGACTGGCCCCAGCCGCGCAGCCTCGGCAGCATGTACTGCATCTGGGCCAGCGCGACCTGCGCCTTGCCCTCACGGGACTTGGCGTGCTGGGCGAAGATGTCGAGGATCAGGGCCGTACGGTCCACGACCTTGACCTTGACGACGTCCTCAAGATGGATCAACTGGCCGGGGCTGAGCTCACCGTCGCAGACAACCGTGTCCGCACCGGTCTCCAGCACCAGGTCGTACAACTCGCGTGCCTTGCCCGAGCCGATGTATGTGGCCGGGTCGGGCTTGTCACGGCGCTGGATCACGCCGTCCAGCACGAGCGCGCCGGCCGTCTCGGCCAGCGCCGCGAGCTCCGCGAGCGAATTCTCGGCATCCCGCACGGTCCCCGAGACCCAGACGCCGACCAGGACCACGCGCTCCAGGCGCAACTGCCGGTACTCGACCTCGGTGACGTCTTCGAGCTCGGTGGAGAGGCCCGCCACGCGCCGTAGCGCCGCGCGGTCGGAGCGGTCGAACTGGTCGCCGTCCCGCGCTCCGTCGATCTCTTGGCTCCAGGCGACGTCCTCTTCCATCAGGGCATCGGCCCGAAGGCTTTCCGTGCGGGGGTCCGCGAAGATCTGCTCGTCCTGGGAAGGGGAAGAAGAGGAGGTCATTGGATCCTTACGTCGAAGAGAATGTTCGGCTGATGGACAGACCGCCCATCCACACCGGTCACAACGCGTGACGGCCCGGATTGATTCCCGACGTCACGGGCCCGGCGCCCGGGTCCGGAGTTCCGGTCCCGACAGCGCCGCCGACACCTTGATGGTGGCACGTCACCGCCGGGACCGTCATATGGTTTCCCCGCCGGTTTTCCCGGACTGTTTCCCCGGCCAGTGGTCCCGACGCGTTTTCCCCGCGTGTTCTCCCCGCCTGTATTCCCCCGCTACTTCGCGGCCTCGCCCTTCCAGTCCGGGTGACCGGGCATGGGCGGCGTCTTACGCCCGTACAGCCACGCCTGGAAGAAGTCCGACAGGTCACGCCCCGCCACGGCCGACGCCAGCCGGATGAAGTCCACCGTGCCCGCCGTCCCGTCCCGGTGGTCCCGCACCCAGTCACGCTCCAGCCGCCGGAACTCCCCCGCGCCGATCTCCTGGCGCAGCGCGTAGAGCACCAGCGCACTGCCGTCGTACACCACCGGCCGGAAGAGGCTGAGCTGCTTGCCGGACGAAGGAGGCTCCGGCGCGGCCGGCGGGCCGCCCGCCGCGCGCCAGCCGTCGGACAGCCGGTAGGCCTCGCGCATCCGCTTCTCCAGCGGCTTGTCGGCGTGCTCGTGGGCGTACAGGGCCTCGTACCAGCTCGCGTGGCCCTCGCTGAGCCACAGGTCGGACCAGAGGCGCGGCGAGACGCTGTCGCCGAACCACTGGTGCGCCAGCTCGTGGACCATGACCGAGTCGACGTACCACTCGGGGTACTCCGGCCGGGTGAACAGCGAACGCTCGAAGAGCGACAGCGTCTGCGTCTCCAGCTCGAAGCCGGTCTCCGCTCCGGCGATCAGGACGCCGTACGTCTCGAACGGATACCGCCCGACCTGCCGCTCCATCCACTCCACCTGCCCCGGCGTCTTCGCCAGCCACGGCTCCAGCTTCGTACGGTCGGCCTTCGGGACCACGTCGCGTACCGGCAAGCCGTGCGGCCCCTTCCGGCGCACCACGGCCGAGTCGCCGATGGACACCTGCGCCAGTTCGGTCGCCATGGGGTGGTGGGTGCGGTACGTCCACGTCGTGGTGGCACCGGCGCGGGACTTCGCCACCGGCAGTCCGTTGGCAACGACGGTCAGCCTGCTCGGCGCGGTGACCCGGAAGGTGAAGGCCGCCTTGTCGGCGGGGTGGTCGTTGCCCGGGAAGACACGGTGCGCGGCGTCGGCCTGGTTGGCCATCGCGAGGCCGTCCTTGGTCCGTACCCAGCCGCCCTTGCCGCCTGTCGGGACGCTGGTGTGGGTGACGGTGACGCGGACGGGTGAGCCCGCCTCGACGGACTCACGCGGCGTGACCACAAGGTCTTCACCGGCGGTCGCGAAGGCGGCGCGTACGCCGTCGACCTCGACGGAGCGGACCACGCCCTGGGTGAAGTCGAGGTTGATCCGGTCCAGCCGCCGGGTCGTGCGCGCGTCGATCTTGGTGACGGCGTCGAGCGGCTTGGTGTTATCACCCCGGTAGGTGAAGCCGATGTCGTAGGCGAGGACGTCGTATCCGGGGTTGCCCAGGTGCGGGAAGAGCGGATCGCCGATACCGAGCGGTTCTGGGGCGGAGGCGGGCAGCGTCGCGGCGACGAGGGTGGCCGACGCGGTGGCCAGCAGGGCGGCGCGCAGCCGGCGGGAGGTGAGCAGCATGAACCACCGCTACCAGCGCGGCGAGGGCGTACGGCGGCGGCGCGCTTCATGCCCACCCGAAAGAGGCGGGTGGGGAGGGGGCGCGGGGCGCCGTCGCGACGCGTCCGTTCAGGAGGCTGCCTCGTGCTGCGCGCGGCGTACGTCGAAGACACCCGGCACGTCCCGCATCGCGCGCATCAGACCGGGCAGCCCCGCCGCGTCGGGCAGCTGGAGCGTGTACGTGTGACGCACCCGCTGCTCGCTCGGCGGCTCCACGTTGGCCGACACGATCGCCGCGCCCGCCGTGGCGATGGCCTCGGTCAGGTCGGCGAGCAGCCGGGGCCGGCCGAAGGACTCCGCGTACAGGGTGACCCGGCACTCCGCCTCGTCGCCCCAGCTCACGGCCACCGGCGCGCGGCCGAGCGCGGCCATCCGGCCGACGGCGGAACACTCCGCACGGTGCACCGTGACGGCGCCGCCGCGCACCGTGAAGCCGGTGACGGCGTCGGGCGGTACGGGCGTGCAGCAGCCCGCGAGCCGTACGGTCGCCTCGGGTGCGTCCACCACCACATTGGCGACTCCACGTCGTCCCGCCGTGACGGCGCCGGGCGCGCGGGGCTCGGACTCCGGCACCTTCAGGCTCTCGGGGTTCGCGGCGAGCCAGCCGGCGATCGCGATCCGCGCGGCGGGCGTACGGGCGTGGTCCAGCCACTCCGGTGAGGGCCCCGGAGCGGCTTCCTGCGTCTGGCCCGCCACCGGTCCGGTACGGTCGTCGCCCTTCGCCTGTACGGGGGCGTCGGCCAGCAGCAGTTGCACCGTGTCGCCGTCCACCAGGACCGTACTCAGCGTCGCCAGACGGCCGTTGACACGCGCCCCGATGCAACCGTGCGCGCCGTCGCCGTGCTGCGCGTACGCCGCGTCCACACACGTCGCGCCGGCGGGCAGCCCCAGCATCCCCCCGTCGGCGAGGAAGACGCTGATCTCCCGGTCCTGGGCGAGATCGGCGCGCAGCGTCGTCCAGAACGTGTCCGGGTCCGTGGCCGACTCCTGCCACTCCAGGAGGCGGGAGAGCCAGCCGGGCCTGGTCGGGTCGGCGCGTTCGCCGTCAGCCGGTTCGGCCCCGTCGACGGGCGCGTACGGATTGCCCAGCGCGACGACCCCCGCCTCGGCGACCTTGTGCATCTGGTGCGTACGGATGAGGACTTCGACTACCTCCCCGTCGGGGCCCGCGACCGCCGTGTGCAGCGACTGGTACAGGTTGTACTTGGGGGCGGCGATGAAGTCCTTGAACTCGGAGATCACCGGGGTGAAGCAGGTGTGCAACTCCCCCAGTACGGCGTAGCAGTCGGCGTCCTCCCCGACCAGGACGAGCAGGCGTCCGAAGTCCGTGCCGCGCATCTCACCGCGTTTCAGACGGGCGCGGTGCACGGAGACGAAGTGCCGCGGCCTGGTGACGACTTCGGCCGTGATGTCGGCCTCCCGGAGCGTCCGCCGCACGTCCACGGCGATGGTGTCCAGGCTCGGCCCCGTGGCGGCCTTGTCGGCGATGACGGCGCGCGTGCGCTCGTACTCCTCCGGCTGGAGGATCGCGAAGACCAGATCCTCCAGCTCGGTCTTGAGCGCCTGAACGCCGAGCCGTTCGGCGAGGGGGATGAGGACGTCGTGGGTGACCTTGGCGATACGGACCTGCTTCTCCGGCCGCATCACACCGAGCGTGCGCATGTTGTGCAGCCGGTCGGCGAGTTTGATCGACATCACCCGGACGTCGTTGCCGGTGGCGACCAGCATCTTGCGGAAGGTCTCGGGCTCGGCGGCGGCGCCGTAGTCGACTTTCTCCAGCTTCGTCACACCGTCGACCAGATAGCAGACCTCGTCACCGAACTCCGCGCGCACCTGATCGAGCGTCACATCGGTGTCCTCGACGGTGTCGTGGAGGAGAGAGGCCGTCAATGTCGTTGTCTCGGCGCCGAGTTCGGCGAGAATCAGGGTGACGGCGAGCGGATGCGTGATGTACGGCTCGCCGCTCTTGCGGAACTGGCCGCGGTGCGACATCTCGGCCAGTACGTACGCCTTGCCCAGCACGAGCAGGTCGGCGTCGGGGTGGTGCGCGCGGTGGGCTTCGGCGACGTGGCCGATCGCGTCCGGCAGCCGGTCCCTGCCCGCGGGCCCCAGCAGGGCGGCCCTGCCGAGCCGGCGCAGGTCGATACTGGTTCGGCCGCGCCTGCGGCTCCGGGCACCAGGGCTGTTCGCCTCCGGGCTCATGGGGCACCTCCGGCATCTTCGACCGGCGGTGGGAGGGACAGGAGCGCCCTCCCGGCCGGTGCTTGATGCTACCGACCCCACCGCGTGCCTCGGTCCACCTCTCCCCCAGCGTGAAACGGATCACCCATTCGAGCGAACCTGCGGGCGAGTTCGGAGGAGTTCGGAGGAGTTCGGAGGAGTTCGGAGTCGGAGAAGTTCAGAGCGTGTCGAGCCGCTCCGCCCACTCGGCGTCGAGCACGCCCTCGGCGACGATGACGGCCGGGCCGGTCATCTCGATCTCGCCGTCGGGACGTTCGGTGATGACGAGCCGTCCGCCGAGCACGTCGACGGTGTAGGTGACGGGCTCTCCGGTCACCGAGGGGTCGATGCCGTCCCTGCGGGCCGCCGCGACGGCGACGGCGCACGCGCCCGTGCCGCAGGACCGCGTCTCGCCGGAGCCGCGCTCGTGGACGCGCATGGCGACGTGGCGCGGGCCGCGACCGACGACGAACTCGACGTTCACACCGTCCGGATAGACCGACTCGGGGGTGACGGACGGAGCGGTGAACAAATTCCCCGCGTGGTCGAGATCGTCGACGAAGGCGACGGCGTGCGGATTGCCCATGTTGACGTTGCGCGCGGGCCAACCGCGCTCCCCCACAACGACGGTGACGTCGTCTTCGGGAAGGAGGGCGCGTCCCATGTGGCTCGTGATCGCTCCCGGACCGGCCGTCCCGCCGCCGGTCTCGGAGTCCTTGGCGATGTGCACCCTCTTCACGCCGCCACGCGTGGCCACGGCGAGGTCACCCGCGTCCACGAGACCGGCGCGGCGGAGATACCGCGCGAAGACCCGGAGCCCGTTGCCGCACATCTCGGCGACGGATCCGTCCGCGTTGCGGTAGTCCATGAACCACTCGGCGCGGTCGGCCACGGACCGGGCGTCGGGGTGCGCGGCGGACCTGACGACGTGCAGCAGCCCGTCACCACCGATGCCGGCCCGGCGGTCGCAGAGCTTCACGACGGCGGAGGCGGACAGGTCGAGGGCGTTGTCCGGGTCGGGAATGATCACGAAGTCGTTCTCGGTCCCGTGGCCCTTGAGGAAAGGGATCGGTGACGACTGCGCGGCGGGCCGGTAGGTACTCACGAGGTCAATCGTACGAGGTGGGACCGACAGCGCGAACCGGGAGGCGGCCGGGGCGCGGGCGCTGAGCACCGGCGCGGGCGGGCGCAGTGAGTGACCCGGGCCGGGGCGGGGCGGGCGGGTCGGGGTCGCTCAGCGGAGGCGGGCGACGCGCCAGACGGCGAGCGCCACGAGGGCGGCGCCCCCGGCCACGTACAGCGCGAGCACCCGCCAGTCCGGGCGCTCGCCCGACCCGCGGGCCGGCAGACCCGGCCAGGTGTGGCCAACGCGGCGCGCGGCCATCATGCCCCAGCCCGCGGCGCAGCAACTGATCAGCAGGCCCAGCATGGCGACGACGGCGCCGCCGTCGCCCGTCCCGAAGGCGAGGGGGAAGGCGAACATCAGCGAGCCGACAGCGGCAAGCATCACGATGGGTGCGAGCTGCCAGATCCGCAGGCGTCGCTGCGGACGCAGCTCGACCTCCACCTCGGGAGTCACCGCGTCTTCGTCGGGCCCGTCAGGACTCAACCGCGGAGCTTCGTCCTGAGGGCCTTGCGTCCCCTGATCTGTGTTGCGAGGGCCGGCCTCCATCGCCACGCGCCCTCCCAACTCGGACTCCACTGGTCGATCGATGCTCGATGATGGCACGGCCCCGGGCACCGGATTGACGGCCTGAGCGTCCCGATGCCATCACGTGATCAGGCTGTGACCGCTCGTTCGACCAACCTCAGCGCGAGGTGCGGGAGTTCTTCCCGGTCGGTGGCCGCGCCGCTCAGCCAGTGCACGCGCGGGTCGCGGCGGAACCACGAGTCCTGCCGGCGCGCGAAGCGCTTCGTGGCGCGTACGGTCTCGGCGCGCGCCTCCTCCTCGGTGCGCTCCCCGGCGAGGGCCGAGAGCACCTGCTGGTAGCCGAGCGCACGCGAGGCCGTACGCCCCTCGCGCAGGCCGCGCTCCTCCAACTCGCGCACCTCGTCGACGAGGCCGGCCTCCCACATACGGTCCACGCGCAGCGCGATGCGCTCGTCGAGTTCGGGGCGCTCCACGTCAACGCCGATCTGCACGGTCTCGTACACGGCGTCATGACCCGGCAGATTGGCGGTGAACGGCTTCCCCGTGATCTCGAACACCTCAAGCGCGCGGACGATACGGCGCCCGTTGCTGGGGAGGATCGCGCGGCCGGCCGGCGGGTCGGCCGCGGCGAGCCGGGCGTGCAGGGCGCCGGAACCGCGCAGCTTCAGCTCGTCCTCCAGCCGGGCGCGTACCTCGGGGTCGGTGCCGGGGAAGTCGAGGGCGTCGATGGCGCCCCGTACGTAGAGACCGGAACCGCCGACGAGGACGGGCGTACGGCCTTCGGCGAGCAGCCGGTCGATCTCGATCCTGGCCAGCCGCTGGTACTCGGCGACGCTGGCAGCCTCGGTGACGTCCCAGATGTCGAGGAGGCGGTGCGGGACTCCGCGGCGCTCCTCGGTCGTCAGCTTGGCGGTTCCGATGTCCATCCCCCGGTAGAGCTGCATGGAGTCGGCGTTGACGACCTCACCGTCGAGTTGCCGGGCGAGAAAGACACCCAGGTCGGACTTGCCGGCCGCGGTGGGGCCGACGACGGCGATGACCCGCGGTGCGCTCGCTGCAGTTCTCACGGCCCCAGTCTCGCAAACCCGGTGGCAGGTTCCCGAACGAGTTACGTGACGGCCCCGGTGTGGGGTCGTTGGCCGTTGCGAGATTCCGGCTGCCGGTTTTCGGGCCGGTGCCAGGGGGCGGCGCAACGGGTCGCTCCGGTCGACGCGGGATTTCGCCCGCACGAGTAGCATATGGAGTGGATATGGGTGTTTTTGAACGGCTTCGTCGGAAGTCCCAGCGGATTGCCGAGGAGGCCGGGTCGGCTTCTTCGGAGGCCGTTGTCACGGCGGACGGCACTCGGAGTGCGGTTGAGGCCGCGCCCGGAGGTTGTGTGGGTGCGGATAGCGCCGAGGGCGGCGAGGGCGACGCCGAGGGTGGTACGACCACCGCGAAGGGCGTTGACATCCCGAAGCAGCAGACCGCCGACGAAGCGGCCGACAAAGAAGCCGGCGAAGGCGCCCACAAGTAAACGCGGCACACAGCCGATCGCCCCCACTGGGGCCCCGAGGGAAGGTGACCCATGAGCTTCCGTGACTCACTGAAGGCCAAGCTCTCCCCGGCCAAGGACAAAGTCTCCGACCTCGCGCAGCAGCACGGGGGAAAGATCGGGGACGGCCTGGACAAGGCCGCGAAAAAGGTCGATCAGAGGACCAAGGGCAAGTACAGCGACAAGATCGAGTCCGGGACGGGCAAGGCCAAGAACGCTCTGGATCGCCTCTCCCACAAGGACGGCGACGACACGGGCACCCCGCCTTCCGCCCCTCCCACGCCCCCGCAGCCGCCGGCGGCCTCCTGAGGCAGGATGCCCGCGGCGACGGCCGGCGTAGGGCCTGAGGCACGACGAGCGAGCGACGGACTGGACGCGAGGGTGGCGGCGATGGCCGCGAGGGCGCCGGAGGGCGCTTCGCGGCTGTCGCTGTCCGTGAGTGTGTGGGGCCCCTCTCCCTCCCCTCCCCGCCCACCCCCCCTCTGTCCTGCTATGACCAGGCCGCCACCAGGTAGCCCACTCCGTACGGGGCGTCCTCGTAGAGCAGGGCGCCGTTCAGACCTGCTCCCTCAGCCGCTCCCGCGAGCACCTGCCAGCAGGGGCGGCCCGCTGCCTTCAGGTCGGTCGCCAGCGTCTCGTCCAGGCCCGCGAGCGCCGCGACGTCCGCCGTGGCGAGCGCCCGTGCGACCTCGGCGTCGAACGCGGCGGCGCGCTCGTCGAGGTAGCCGGGGGCCTTGAGCGTGCGGCACGCGCTGGCGTCGCCCATCACCAGCAGTGCCACCCGGTCGTCGCCCGTCGTGACGTCCCTACCGGTTTTGATACACCGCTCGGCGTCGAGTGGTTCCCGTACGCCGAGAGCCTGGATCGGGGAGGCGGACCAGGCGACCTGTGCCAGGAGCCAGGCGGCGACGGCCAGCGAGGTGGGCAGTTCGTCGCCCGGGGATCGCGCGTCGCGGTCGCCGGGCCCAGCCGGTGTCCCGTCGAGCGTCACGTCGAGATCGACCCCGTAACCCCGGAAGGAGCCGTACGCGCCCTGCGGGTACGCACGCACGTCCCGCGGGCCCGGCGCGGGGCCGACGACGATCAGCCGGTCGGGCCGGGAGGCGGCGAGCACGCCGAGAGCGTCGGCGCACGCGTCCCGCGCGGCGTCGAGTTCCGCCGCGGCACCGGCGGCCACGGCGGGGACGAGCAGGGGCGGACAGGGGCACACGGCAGCGGATACGAGCATGCTGCGCAGACTAGGGCCTGGCCAGGCTCAAGGGGCGGCGCGTCACGGCGCCGAGCAGCCGCCCGTCGGCGCCGGCAGCGGCGGCGGGACGCCGATGGACGGGAGGCCGAGCAGCACACCGGCGGGCGCGGGCGGGGCCGCGTTGCGCTTCTCCCACGCGTCGCCCGCGCGGGTACGCCGTATCCGCGTCGTGGGTCCTTCGGCGAGCAGATGGTGCGGAGCCGCGTACGTGATGTCGACGGTCACCACGTCGCCGGGCCGCACCTCATCGGACGGCGCGGTGAAGTGCACCAGCCGGTTGTCGGGCGCGCGCCCGGAGAGCCGGTGGGTGGCCCCGTCCTTGCGGCCCTCGCCTTCGGCGACCATGACATCGAGCGTTCGGCCGACCTGCGTCTTGTTCTCGTCCCAGGAGATCTCCTCCTGAAGGGCGACGAGGCGCAGGTAGCGCTCCTGCACGACCTCCTTGGGAATCTGCCCGTCCATGTCGGCGGCGGGCGTTCCGGGGCGCTTGGAGTACTGGAAGGTGAAGGCGTTCGCGAAGCGCGCCTCACGCACCGTGTGCAGCGTCTGCTGGAAGTCCTCCTCGGTCTCGCCGGGGAAGCCCACGATGATGTCGGTTGAGATGGCGGCGTGCGGGATGGCTGCCCGGACCTTGTCGATGATTCCGAGGAATCGCTCCTGCCGGTACGAGCGGCGCATCGCCTTGAGGACGGTGTCCGAGCCGGACTGAAGGGGCATGTGCAACTGCGGCATGACGTTGGGCGTCTCGGCCATCGCGGCGATGACGTCGTCGGTGAAGTCTCGCGGGTGCGGCGAGGTGAAGCGGACGCGCTCCAGGCCCTCGATCTTTCCGCAGGCCCGCAGAAGCTTGGAGAAGGCCTCGCGGTCGCCGATGTCGGAGCCGTACGCGTTGACGTTCTGGCCGAGCAGTGTGATCTCCGAGACGCCTTCCGCGACGAGCGCCTCGACCTCGGCGAGTACGTCGCCGGGCCGGCGGTCCTTCTCCTTGCCGCGCAGGGCCGGGACGATGCAGAAGGTGCAGGTGTTGTTGCAGCCCACGGAGATGGAGACCCACGCGGCGTAGGCGGACTCGCGGCGCGTCGGCAGTGTGGAGGGGAACGCCTCCAGCGACTCGGCGATCTCGACCTGCGCCTCTTCCTGTACGCGGGCACGCTCCAGCAGTACGGGGAGCTTGCCGATGTTGTGCGTACCGAAGACGACGTCGACCCAGGGCGCCTTCTTGACGATGGTGTCGCGGTCCTTCTGGGCCAGGCAGCCGCCGACGGCGATCTGCATGCCGGGGCGCCGGGTCTTCATCGGGGCGAGCCGACCGAGGTTCCCGTACAGCTTGTTGTCGGCGTTCTCGCGCACGGCGCAGGTGTTGAAGACGACGACGTCGGCGTCGCCGTCGGCGCCCTCGGGGGCCCGGACGTAGCCCGCGCCCTCCAGCAGACCGGACAATCGTTCGGAATCGTGGACGTTCATCTGACACCCATAGGTGCGTACCTCGTACGTCCGCTCGACGCCCACTTCGCCCACTGCTCCGGCCCGGTCACTGCTGATGGTCACCCGTCAAGGGTAAGGGGGCGCCCGAGGTCGCCCCGCCAGTGGCATCCCGTGGGCCCTGCGGAGCCCTCTGGAGCCCTGAGCCAGGCAAATCCCGTCCGTCACTGGCGTATCGCCCTCGGCGTTTCGGACACCGCCGGGCCCGGGGCCTGTCCGCGCGCCCCAAGGGCGGACGAGTTCCGCACCCCGCGCCCACGGCGCCCGGCACGGAATCCGCTCCGTCTCAAACACGTGTGTTCGATATGGCGGCGGCCGTCGTTGACCCGGACGACATCGACCGGATGACACCGGGACGTACGCGACGCACACGCAGGGGGAGACCAGTTGACCTCGACAGACAGCCGGTACAAGCGATCCGTGACACCTCCGCCGCCACCTCCCGCCGAGATCGTCTACTCGGGCGAGTACTCCGTGAATCCGCTCGGTGAAGTCTCCTTCCGCAAGCTGTGCGCGCAGCTCCCCTCGGTACTGCGGCGCATCGCCGCGATGTCCTGGGCCATGGACCGCCGGGCCGTCGTACTGCTTCTGGCCTGTCAGCTGGTGACGGGTGCGGCCGCGGCGGTCCTGCTGACCGCGACGGCCAGTGCCATGCGCCCGATCCTCGGTGGCGGCGCCGTCGCCGAGCGCCTGGAGCAGGCTCTGCCGGCCCTGCTCGTCGTGGGCACCGCGACGGCGCTGACCCGTGGTGCGTCCTCCGTGGCCATGTACGCGTCGCGGCGCCTCACACCCAGGCTGACGACCGCGACGGACACCTCCCTGGTGGAGGCGGTCTGCCGCGTCGAGGCGGCGGCGTACGCGGTGGACGGCTTCGCGGACCGGCAGGAGGCCGCGGAGATGGGCGTGGCGCGTACGCATGTGATGGTCACCGACGCCCAGCGGTTCATGTCGGCCCTCGTAAGGATGGTCACCGCGACCGCTGCCCTGTCCCTGCTGAACGTACTGATGCTGCCGCTGCTGCTCCTCGCGGTGCTCCCGGCGGGCGTCGGCGCGGTGCTCACCGCCCGCGTCGACTACGAGATCCACTACGCGAACGTCGCCGACCGCAACGTGCGCGGCATGATGCGGTGGTGGTCGACGACGCCCAAGTACGGCGACGAGGTGCGCGCCAACGGCATGACGGACTACCTGCTGTTCTGGTACCGCTCCCTCTCGGAAAGGGTCGACCGGCGCACGCTCGCCGCCGCCCCGCGAACGCTGCGCATCGCGCTGCTGTCCTCACTCGTGGGCGGGCTGTTCCTGATCGGCACCTGGGCCGCCCTCGCCTGGCTGGCGGGGACGGGCCGGATCGCGCTCGCCATCGCGGCCACGGCCGTCGTCGCCGTACAGACCACGCTGGCGGCCCTGTCACAGGTGATCGTCAACGGCGCGGCAGTGTTCCACACGAGCCTCTACCTGAGCGACATGCAGGCGTTCCTCGACGACGCGGAGAAGCGGGCGCCGGAGCGCGGCGGGCTGGCGGTGAGTGCTCCGGTGGACGAGATCCGGCTGGAGGAGGTCAGCTATCAGTACCCGGGCAAGGAGAAGCCGGCTGTCGACGCCCTCTCCTTGACCATGCGGCGCGGGGAGATCCTGGCGATCGTCGGCGTGAACGGCTCCGGCAAGTCGACCCTGACCCGTTTGATCACCGGAATCTATCTGGCCGACAAGGGTCGGGTGCTCTGGAACGGCTCTGACCTCGCCTCCGTGGACCGGGCCACCGTCTGGCGGTGCACCGGGCTGGTGCCGCAGATCTTCGCGCAGTGGCCACTGCGGGTGCGCGAGAACGTGACGTTGGGGCAGCCCCGGACCTTCGACGACGGGCCGGTGTGGGAGGCGGTCGACGCGGTCGGCATGCGGGAGGCGGTCGAGGATCTGTCGAACGGTCTCGACACCCTCCTCGCGAAGGAGGTGTTCGGCGGGGCGGAGCTGTCCGGTGGGCAGTGGCAGCGCCTGGCCTGTTCCAGGGCTCTGTACCGGCGGCCGTCGCTGCTCATCCTGGACGAGCCCACCTCGCAGATGGATCCGCGGGGCGAGCACCAGATCTTCGAGGAGATCAAAGCGATCGCCGCGGACCGCATCACGATCGTGGTGACACACCGTCTGGAGAACACGAAGGTCGCCGATCACATCGTGGTGATGGACGGGGGCCGCATCACCGAACAGGGCTGTTACGACGACCTCGTTCACGCGGGCGGCATCTTCGCCGAACTCCTCGCGCTCTCCCAGGACCGGTGACCGGTGACCGGGTGGGCCTGATGAATCAGGTCAGTCCCCAACGGCACTTGCCGACCCCGGGGTTGTTTGACCGCCGAAGTCGTGGGTAGCGGCCCTGGGCTGCGCCCGGCGCCGGGCCTGGGGAGGTCTGAGGCGCTGGTCAACCCGGTCCTCGGATCTGCGAAGGGCGTGGACCGGGGCGCAGTCCATCCGGACCGTTTCCTCGTCGGCTCCTCGTCGGCTCCTCGTCAGGCCGTAATCAAGCCGGGACATCAGGCCTGGCCTTTACGGCGAGTGAGCTGGCAGGATCGCCGCATGTTCCCCCTTCCGCCCCGTATGAGCCGTCGCACCGCCTTCGTAGGAGGCGTGGCCGCGCTGGTGGTGGCCGGGCTGTTGGCGTGGTGGCTCGTGCCGCTCGGGGAGAAGGCGCCGAGCGGCTCCGTCAAGTTCAGTACGGGTGTGACGAGCGGCGTCTACGAACGCTACGGGTACCTCCTCAAAGAGGATCTCGCCAAAGATCTGCCCAACGTGTCCATAGGGCTGCTGACCAGCCAGGGCTCGCAGGAGAACATCTCACGTGTGGCCACTGGGAAGGCCGACTTCACGATCGCCACGGCCGACGCGGTGGCGAAGTACCGGCGGGACAACGGACCCGGCGCCGACCGGCTGCGCGGTTGCGCACGGCTCTACGACGACTACGTACAGCTGATCGCGGCGAAGAGTTCAGGCATCGGGTCGGCCCAGGACCTGCGCGGCAGGCGGGTCGGCGTTGGGCAGGAGGGCTCGGGCGTGCGGCTGATCGCCGACCGCCTGCTGGACGCCGCCGGGCTGCATCCCAAGAAGGACGTCACACCGGTCTCGGCCGGCATCGACACCATGCCCGGCCTTCTGGAGTCGGGGAAACTCGACGCCTTCTTCTGGTCCGGCGGGCTGCCCACCGCGGCCGTACAGCAGCTCTCGGAGCGCTTCGACATCAAGCTGGTGCCCCTCGACGACCCCCTCGTCGACAAGTTGCACGACACGGCGCCGGTGGACACCCGCTACTACCGCTCGGCGATGATGCCGGCCGACGCGTACAAGGAGGCGCAGGACGGTACGGCGGTGCCGACGGTGGCCGTGGCGAATCTGCTGGTCACCACGGACCGGATCGATGCCGGGCTGACCGAGGGCTTCACTCGCACCGTGATCAAGAGCCGCGACCGGATCGGCAAGAAGGTCCACCCCGCCCAGCTCGTGGATCTGCGGACAGCGATCTACACCGATCCGCTGCGGCTGCACGACGGCGCGCTGCGCTACTACCGGTCGGTGAAGCCGTAGTCACGGGCGAGGGTCGTCGCGTGGCCACATCTTCACGTCGTCACCGAGAAGCCACCCACGGGAGAGAGATCAGGAAGAGCCCGGCGACAGCCTCGGCACCGTGAGCGTCACCCGCAGTCCGCGCGGCTCCGCGTGCTCGTACGCGATCGTCCCGCCGCCCGCCGCGAGCAGCGCCCGCGAGATGGACAGCCCGAGCCCCGACCCCTTCACGTTCTGGTGCCGGTTGCTGCGCCAGAAGCGGTCGCCGATCCGGTCCATCTCGTCGTCGGACAGTCCGGGCCCGCCGTCGGTGACGGTGATGGTGGTGCGGTCGGTGCCCGCGCGCGCCACCCGTACGTCCACCTCGCCGCCCTCCGGCGTGAACTTCAGGGCATTGTCCACGACCGCGTCGAGCGCGCTGGAGAGCGCGACCGGATCCGCCCAGCCTGTGAGGGCGCCGGTGCTCTCGGTCAGCCGTACGCCCTTCTCCTCCGCGTACGCCCGCCACGCCGCCACGCGCTCGGACGCCAGCGCCCCGACATCGGTGAGCCGAAGATCGGCCGGGGCGTGTTCGGCGAGCGCCAGGTCCAGCAGGTCGTCCAAGACCTGTCCGAGCCGCTTGCCCTCCGTACGGACGGAGGCGATCTCCTCGTTCCCGGCGGGCAGTTCGAGGGCGAGCAGCTCGATTCTCAGCAGCAGCGCGGCCAGCGGGTTGCGCAACTGGTGGGAAGCGTCGGCGACGAAGGCGCGCTGCTGTTCGAGCACGTCCTCGACGTTGTCGGCCATCTCGTTGAAGGAATGGGCGAGCCGTCGGAGTTCCGGGGGCCCACCCGCGGCGGCGACGCGGGATTTCATCCGCCCGGTGGCGATGTCGTGCGTGGCGGCGTCCAGGACACGTACCGGACGCAGCACCCAGCCCGTCAGCCGGAACGCCGCCCCCACTGCGAGCAGCATGGCGGCGGCCTCGCCGGCGGCGATGTACGTCCAGCCTTCGAGGATCCGCGACCGCATCTGGCCGGTGGGCGAATCGGTCACCACCACGGCGACGACGTCCCCGTCCCGCACGACCGGCGAGGCGACTATCAGCCGGCCGTGCCGCTGCCAGGGCCAGACCTGCTGCGGATCATCGCTGCGTCGCCCCAGGAGGGCCTCCTGGAAGGCCAGGCGGCCCTCCCCCGTCCGGGGTACCGTCCAGCCCTCAGGAGCCCGCGCCATGGCCTCTCTGTCGCGGTAGAAGACGCCCGCCCGGATGCCGTACACCTCGAAGTAGCGCTTGAGCTCCTCCTCCAGCATCGTGCCGCGCTCGTCGGACCCGGTGGCCGCGCCGGATCCCGCGACCCCCACCTCGCCCTCGCTGACGAACTGCGCGAGGGCCGCGACGCGCGCGGTGTCGTCGATCCGGTCGACGACGACGTCCTGTTGCTGCGCCGACGCCAGACTCACGGCGAGCGGGAAGCCGAGCGCGAGGAGCACGCCCGCCATGAGGACGATCAGCAGGGGGAGAAGTCTGGTACTCACCTGGTATTACGGTCCTTGATGAGCGGCGGGGGCGACGAGGCGGTAGCCGACGCCGCGCACGGTCTCGATCAGTGCCGGCATCCGGAGCTTGGAGCGCAGGGACGCCACATGCACTTCGAGGGTGCGACCGGTCCCCTCCCAGCTGGTGCGCCACACCTCGCTGATGATCTGTTCCCGCCGGAAGACGACGCCGGGACGTTGCGCGAGGAGCGCGAGGAGGTCGAACTCCTTGCGGGTCAGCTGGACGGGGGCGTCGTCCACGGTGACGCGGCGCGTGGACAGTTCGATGGTGACCGGTCCGAGACGCAGCGAGTCCCCGCCGCCCGTTCCGGCCTCCTCGCCGCCGACGCTGCGCCGGCTGACAGCGTGGATCCGGGCGAGCAACTCCCCGGTGTCGTACGGCTTGGTGACGTAGTCGTCCGCACCGAGGTTCAGCCCGTGGATCCGGGAACGGACATCGGCACGCGCCGTCACCATGATCACCGGGGTTGAGCAGAGCTTGCGGATCTTGCCGCAGACCGCGTAGCCGTCCTGGTCGGGCAGGCCCAGGTCGAGGAGGACGACTCCGTAAGGAGACTTCGTCCCGTCGGTCACCGGGAGCAGTGCCTGCAACGCCTCTTCGCCGCTGCGCGCGTGCGTGACATCGAAGCCGTGCCTCGCCAGCACCGCGGCGAGGGCCGCCGCGACATGATCGTCGTCCTCGACGAGCAGCAGCCTCATGGCCCTCCTCCGTGGTGTGTCCGTCACAGTACGTACCAGGGCATCCACGCCCATGGCTGCCGTACCAGTCAAGCCACTTCCCGTTCAGGGGCAGTTTCCGTTACCCACCCGGTACTCCGAACCGGCCAGCTTCACACGGTGTGTCCGGTTGCGGCCGGATCGTTATGCTCAATTTCCCCTCAGATGTAATGACGCTGGTCGCAGTGCGTGACTAAGGTCCTCCCAACCGAGGAGGACGGAGCAAGAAGCCGATGAGCGGAGTTTCAGTGACCAAGGAAACCGAGGGCGCCGGGTCGGCGTCGGGCGACCTGGTCGTGCTGAGCAACGTCAACAAGCACTTCGGCGCGCTGCATGTGCTCCAGGACATCGACCTGACCATCGCCCGTGGCGAGGTCGTCGTCGTGATCGGGCCCTCGGGGTCCGGCAAGTCCACACTGTGCCGCGCCATCAACCGTCTGGAGCCGATCGACTCCGGCAGCATTTCGCTCGACGGGAAGCCGCTGCCCGCCGAAGGCAAGGAGCTGGCCCGACTGCGCGCCGACGTCGGCATGGTCTTCCAGTCCTTCAACCTCTTCGCGCACAAGACCGTCCTGGAGAACGTCACTCTGGGGCAGATCAAGGTCCGCAAGAAGGACAAGCGGGCCGCGGACGAGTTCGCACGGACCCTGCTTGACCGCGTCGGAGTCGCCAACCAGGCGGACAAGTACCCCGCGCAGCTCTCCGGTGGTCAGCAGCAGCGCGTCGCGATCGCCCGCGCGCTGGCCATGGAGCCCAAGGTCATGCTCTTCGACGAGCCGACCTCGGCGCTCGACCCGGAAATGATCAACGAGGTGCTCGAAGTCATGCAGCAGCTCGCACGTGACGGCATGACCATGGTCGTAGTCACCCACGAGATGGGCTTCGCGCGGTCCGCCGCGAATCGGGTCGTCTTCATGGCGGACGGCCAGATCGTCGAAGAGGCGACGCCGGAGCAGTTCTTCACCAACCCTCGCAGCGACCGGGCCAAGGACTTCCTGTCGAAGATCCTGCACCACTGAGCTGCCCGTAACTTTCGAGACAACGAAGGATGTTGACCATGAATCTCCGTAAAGCAAGCGCTGCTGCCGCCGCCGTACTGGCCCTTTCCCTGACCGCGACCGCCTGCGGTTCCGACGACAGCGATTCGTCGAGCGAGGGCGACAGTGGTGGCAAGAAGATCACCGTCGGTATCAAGTTCGACCAGCCCGGTATCGGTCTGAAGACCCCGGACGGCTCCTACACCGGCTTCGACGTCGATGTCGCGACGTACGTCGCGAAGGAACTCGGTTACGCCGAGAAGGACATCACGTGGAAGGAAACCCCGAGCGCCGACCGTGAGACCGCTCTTGAGCGCGGCGACGTCGACTTCATCGCGGCTTCCTACTCGATCACCGACGAGCGCAAGGCGAAGGTCGACTTCGCCGGGCCGTATCTGCTGGCCCACCAGGACCTGCTGATCCGCGCCGACGACAACATCGCCAAGGGCGCGGACCTGAACGGCAAGAAGCTCTGCTCCGTCGCGGGCTCCACCTCGGCGCAGAACGTGAGTGACGAACTGGCTCCCAAGGCTCAGCTGAAGGAGTACGGCACGTACTCGGAGTGCATCGACGCACTCGCCAGCGGCGCCGTCGACGCGCTGACCACGGACGACTCGATCCTCGCCGGCTACGCCTCGCAGGACCAGAACAAGGGCAAGTTCAAGCTCGCCGGCCTCAGCCTGAGCAACGAGAACTACGGCATCGGTGTCAAGAAGGGCGACACCAAGATGGTCGACGACATCAACGCCGCCCTCGAGAAGATGGTCACCGACAAGGCCTGGGACAAGGCCGTGACGGACAACTTCGGTCCGGCCGAGTACAAGAACGAGCCCGCCCCGAAGATCGGCAACATCGTCAGCTGAATCGGCACGGCCGTCAGCTCGTACGGCGCAGATGTGGCGCGCCGCCCCCTGAGGGTGGCGCGCCACGCCATCAACAAACGCGAGAGCGCGGGAGATCGTGTTCGACTTTCTTGAAGGTTACGACCTGCTCGGGGCGTTCTGGGTAACGGTGCAGCTCGCCGTCTTCTCCGGAATCGGCTCCCTCATCCTGGGCACCATACTTGCCGCGATGCGGGTGAGCCCGGTTCCGCTGATGCGCGGATTCGGCACGGTGTACGTCAACGTCGTCCGGAACATTCCGCTCACCGTCATCATCGTCTTCTCCTCCCTCGGTCTCGCCGACATCTTCGGCATCACGCTGGGGGCGGCCGACGACTTCGACGCCCTGAGTTTCCGGCTGGCCATTCTCGGACTGACCGTCTATACGGCCGCGTTCGTCTGTGAGGCCATCCGGTCCGGCATCAACACGGTGCCCGTCGGGCAGGCGGAGGCCGCGCGGGCCATCGGACTGAACTTCACCCAGGTCCTGTGGCTCATAGTCCTTCCCCAGGCGTTCCGCTCCGTCATCGGACCCCTCACGAACGTACTGATCGCCCTGACGAAGAACACGACGGTGGCCGCGGCCATCGGTGTGGCCGAAGCGGCCCTCCTGATGAAGGAGATGATCGAGAACGAGTCGCAACTCATCCTCATCTCGGCGATCTTCGCCTTCGGGTTCGTGGTCCTGACTCTGCCGACCGGTCTCATCCTCGGCTGGGTCGCCAAGCGAGTGGCGGTGAAGCGATGACTTCCGTTCTGTACGACGCGCCGGGCCCCGGCGCCAAGCGGCGCAACATCGTGTACACGGTGCTGTTCCTGATAGTCCTCGGCCTCGGCGTGTGGTGGGTCTACTCCGCCATGGACGACAAGGGACAACTGGAGTGGGCGAAGTGGAGCCCCTTCACCGAGTCGCAGGCGTGGACGACGTATCTGCTGCCGGGCCTCGCCAACACCGTCAAGGCCGCGGCCCTCGCGCTGGTCATCGCGCTGCCGCTCGGAGCTCTCTTCGGTATCGCGCGGCTCTCCGACCACCGGTGGGTCAGGATTCCGGCCGGTGTGGTCGTCGAGTTCTTCCGCGCGATCCCGGTGCTGATCCTCATGGTGTTCGCGAACCAGTTCTACGCGACGTCCACCGACATCAGTACGGAGATGCGTCCGCTGTACGCGGTCGTCACCGGCCTCGTGCTCTACAACGCGTCCGTGCTGGCCGAGGTAGTCCGCGCGGGCATCCTGTCGCTGCCCAGGGGGCAGACGGAGGCGGCCAAGGCGATCGGTCTGCGCAAGGGCCAGACGATGCGGAGCATCCTGCTGCCGCAGTCGGTGACCGCGATGCTGCCCGCGCTCGTGAGCCAGCTCGTCGTGATCGTGAAGGACACCGCGCTCGGCGGCGCGCTGCTCAGCTTCACCGAGCTGCTCAACGCCCGGAAGACGCTCGCCGCGAACTACTCGAACGTCATCCCGAGCTTCATCGTCGTCGCGGTGATCTTCATCGTGCTGAACCTCCTGCTCACGACGTTCGCGTCCTGGCTGGAGAAGCGGCTGCGGCGGGCCAAGAGGAGCACCGGTGCGGTGCTGACCGGCGAGGCCATGGAGGACCTGACCGCCACGGGTACGCCGGAAAGGCTCTCGGACGTCCGCAAGACGGACGGCGGGAGCGGCCGGGGTGGCGGGAGCGGCGCGGTTCCCTAGCCGTGACGGTCCCGGAAACGGGGCCGATGGACTCGACGGAGGCAGCGGCGCGCGGCGTCGCTGCCTCCGTCACTTGACGCAAGCACCCGCAGTAGGTTGCATACGTTCTGTGATCGCTCTCCGGGTTCCAACCGCCAATCGCCACCTGACCGTACGGGCCGGAGGGGTCGCGCCGTGGACCCGGTGATCGTCGTCGGCGCGGGCCCCGTGGGGCTCGCGCTCTCGCTCTGTCTCGCCACCCAGGGCGTTCCCGTCGTCGTGCTGGACGAGGGGGTGGGCAAGGACGATCCGCGCCCGGCCCGTACGGCGGTGCTGCGGCCCGACACCGCCGCTCTGATGGCGCGGCTGGGCTGCTCCACGCTCCGTGACGAAGGCGCCTGGTGGGTCGGTTGGCGCCAGTTGAGGCGCAAGCAGCAGATGCGGCAGCTGCCGCTCGGTGATGCCGACGAGGTGGGCGGCGCGAGCGGGGCGGGTGGTGCGGGTGCCGGCCCGGGGGGTGCCGGTTCGGGCGGCGCCGGCGACGGAGACCGTGCCGAGGCGGTGTTCCCCTCACCGTTACACCTCCCCCAGCACGCCCTCACCCGCGGCCTCAGGGACGCCGTGGCGCGCCACGACCTCGTACGGCTGGTGACGGACAGCCGGCTCGACTCGCTGGAGCAGGACGCGCGGGGCGTCACGGTGCACACGCGCGGCCCCGGGGCGACCTGGTGGCGGGGAAGCCATGTGGTGGGCTGCGACGGCGCCAGGTCGACCGTCCGCAAGCTCCTGGGCGTCCGTTTCCCGGGCCGTACCGCGGTGGAGCGGCACGCGGTCGCCGCGCTCCGCGTCGAACTGCCCTGGCCCGGCGAGGCCGTGCTGCACCGTCAGCCGCCCTGGCGGGGCGGCGGCCAGGAGGTGGCCGCCAGGCCGCTCGCCGGTGGTGTGTGGCGGCTGGACTGGCTGCTGCCCGCCCGGGGCGAGCTGGTCACGCCGGAGGCGCTGCTGACGCGGGTACGGGACACCCTGGCCGGGTGGTGCGGCGAGACACCGCCGTACGACCTGCTCGACACCGGTGTGTACACGCTGCACCACCGGCTCGCGCGGCGCTGGCGCGTCGGGAGGGCCTTCCTCGCGGGTGACGCCGCGCATCTGCTGGGCGCGCTCGGCACGCAGGGCCTGGACGAGGGGCTGCGGGACGCCGACAACCTGGGCTGGAAGCTGGCGCACGCCTGGCACCACGGGGCGTCGGAGACGCTGCTGGACAGCTACCAGGCGGAACGCCGGACCGCGGTCGCCGCCCGGCTGCGCGCGGCGGACCAGTCGCTGACGATACTTCGCAGCGGTGGGGGGTTGCGTACGTATCTGGGCAGCTCGCGCGGCCACGACGCGCTGCTCGCCGACGGGCATCTGGGGCACGGGCCGCTGGGCGCGCCCCCCGCGTACCCGCACTCCCCCCTGGCGCCTCCGTACACCGAGGCGCACACGACGGTCGACACCCGGACGGGGGCGCCCGTCGACGACGTGCTCGTGACGGCGCCCGACGGCATGACGGTACGGCTGCGGGACCGGCTCGGCAGGGGCAGCATGCTGGTGGTGCTGGTCGCGCCGGGGACGGGCGTGTGGGACCGGCGGCACTGGCTGACCGCGGGCGTGATGCCTCGGCTCGCCGAGGCCGTGGCGGCGCTGCCGACACCGGCCGAGCTGCTGGTCACCGAGAGCTATCCCGGGGCGTCCGCGCACTCGGTGCTGCTCGTACGGCCCGACGGGCATCTGGTCGCGGCCTTCGGCGGAGTGCGTCCCGACGAGCTGTACGCGGCGGCCGACGCCGCACGTGGGGGTGCGC
This sequence comes from Streptomyces sp. NPDC051217, assembly GCF_044455465.1. Taxonomy (NCBI): domain Bacteria; kingdom Bacillati; phylum Actinomycetota; class Actinomycetes; order Kitasatosporales; family Streptomycetaceae; genus Streptomyces; species Streptomyces sp. NPDC051217. Next base: position 39,546 of record NZ_JBITEV010000014.1, on the reverse strand, counting down.
CTGAGCCCTCTCCGGCTAAAGATCACTCCGACCGTGCGGATCGGACCGCGAACATCAATTGACCGTCGCGGTGATCACATGGTGTACTCCGGAGCGTGACTGACACGGATGTGCGCCTGTGGCGGAGGGTCCATATGGACCTGGTCCGCTATGCGGGCTGCGTGTGTCGTCCGTCCTGCTGAATTCGCCCCCTCTCGTAGCGCTCGTCGTGTCGGTACATGACGGCGCACCTCCGCGAACTTCCAGGACGGTCTTCATGTCTCCCTCTCTCGACACCCCCGCGCCCGCTTCTCCGTCGTCAACTGCCGTTGCTCCCGGGGCTGTTGACTCCCCCGGTCCGGCACCCGCGGCCTCGGGCGCTCCCACCCAGGCCGAACTGCTGGCCTTCGTCCGGCGTACGGCGGCCGACGCCGAGCTTGTCTCCACCCTCCCCCTCGACCCCGAGGGCCGTACCTGGATCCGCCTCGAAGGCCCCGCCGGCAGCGAAGCGTGGATCATCGGCTGGCCGCCCGGCACGGGGACCGGCTGGCACGACCACGGTGGCTCGTACGGCGCCTTCGCCACGGCGGGAGGAGCCCTCCAGGAGGACTCGCTGGCCGCCCGGCTGCCGACCGAGGGCTGGAAGACGCTGGAGCTGGCCGAAGGGGTCGACCGGGCGCGGAAGTTGACGAAGGGCGACGCCCGGGCGTTCGGCAGCCACCATGTGCACGAGGTGCGCAACGAGTCGGGCTCGGAGCACGCCGTCTCGGTGCACGCCTACTACCCTCCGCTGCCGCTGATGCGCCGCTACAGCCGCACCGGCGCGGTCCTCCGCCTTGAGCAGGTCGAGCGTCCGCAGGAGTGGCAGTGAGCGGCGGGCCGGGCGAGCAGCCGGCGCGGGGCCCGGCCGGCATACCTGCGGCGCCGGTGGGGATCGACGAACTGCTCGACCGGGTACGCGAGGGGCTCGACCGGGTCGAACCGCGCGAGGCCTTCGCCGCCGCCGAGGACGGCGCGCTGCTGGTCGACATCCGGTACGCGGAGCTGCGGGAGCGCGACGGGCTGATCCCCGGAGCGCTGGTGGTGGAGCGCAACGAGCTGGAGTGGCGCCTGGACCCGCAGGGCAGTCACCGGGCGGCGCAGGCCACCAGCCACGATCTGCGCGTCGTGGTGATCTGCAACGAGGGCTACGCGTCGAGTCTCGCGGCGGTCTCCTTGCGCCAGTTGGGGCTGCACCGCGCGACGGACCTCGTCGGCGGCTTCCAGGCGTGGAAGACGGAAGGCCTGCCGGTCTCGCACTGAGCCGGTCGGCCGACCGGACGGGCCTGCTCGGCCGGACAGGCTTTGGCCCGCGCCGTTGACGATCCGTCGCATACGGCGGGCTCCGTACGGTCCGGTCAGCCGTGCCCTTGTATCCCCCGTGGCACCCGCTGCCGGTCTGCCAGAGCCGGTCTGTCAGGCCGCCCCCGAGCCCCGAGCCCGGCCGCCCCCGCGCGGGCCGGGCGGCTCCCCGGACCTCAGTAGATGCCCTCTTCGTCCAGTCCCTCCGTGTCCTCGCCCTCCGCCTCCAGCGCCTGTTTGACCACCCGCATGGCCAGGCCCTGCGGGTATCCCTTGCGGGCCAGCATGCCCGCGAGTCTGCGCACCCTCCTGTCCCGCTCCATGCCGCGGGTGGAGCGGAGTCTGCGGGCGACCAACTCCCGTGCGGTCGCCTCCTCCTGATCGGAGTCGAGCTGCCCCACCGCCTCGTCGATCAGGTCGGAGTCCACCCCCTTGGTGCGCAGTTCACGCGCCAGGGCACGCCGGGCCAGGCCCCGGCCGTGGTGCCGGGACTCCACCCACGCGTCGGCGAACGCCGCGTCGTTGATCAGTCCCACGTCTTCGAAGCGGGAGAGGACTTCCGCCGCGACATCTGCGGGGATCTCGCGCTTCTCCAACACGTCCGCCAGCTGTTTCCGGGTGCGAGGGGTCCCGGTGAGCAGGCGCAGACAGATCCCCCGCGCCCGCTCCGCCGGATCCTGGGGCGGCAGCTCCTTCTCGGCCCTCGACGAGTCGGGGCTGCCGCCCGGCTGTTCAGTTCGCCGCCTCTTCGCATAAGGCACGGCGCCGAACTAGCTCTTTACCGCCGCCGCCTTGGCCGACTTGGCCTTGGTGGCGGGAGCGGGCACCGTCTTGGCCGTGTCACCGGCCGGGGCGCCGGCGGCGGCAGGGCCACCGGCCGCAGCCGCTCCGGGCTCGGCCGCAGGCACCTCCGGCTTGACGCCGACACCCAGCTTCTCCAGGATCTTCTTCTCGATCTCGTCGGCGAGATCGGGGTTGTCCTTGAGGAAGTTGCGGGCGTTCTCCTTGCCCTGGCCGAGCTGGTCGCCCTCGTACGTGTACCAGGCACCGGCCTTGCGGACGAAGCCCTCATCCACGCCCATGTCGATCAGACCGCCCTCGCGGCTGATCCCATGGCCGTAGAGGATGTCGAACTCGGCCTGTTTGAAGGGCGGAGCGACCTTGTTCTTGACGACCTTGACGCGGGTGCGGTTGCCGACTGCGTCGGTGCCGTCCTTCAGCGTCTCGATACGACGGATGTCGAGCCGCACCGAGGCGTAGAACTTGAGCGCCCGGCCACCGGTCGTGGTCTCCGGCGAGCCGAACATCACGCCGATCTTCTCGCGGAGCTGGTTGATGAAGATGGCCGTGGTCTTGGACTGGTTGAGCGCACTGGTGATCTTCCGGAGCGCCTGGCTCATCAGCCGCGCCTGAAGACCCACGTGCGAGTCGCCCATCTCGCCCTCGATCTCCGCGCGCGGCACCAGGGCCGCGACGGAGTCGATGACGATGAGATCGAGCGCCCCGGAGCGGACCAGCATGTCCACGATCTCCAGGGCCTGCTCGCCGTTGTCCGGCTGGGACAGCAGCAGGTTGTCGATGTCGACGCCGAGCTTCTTCGCGTACTCCGGGTCGAGGGCGTGCTCGGCGTCCACGAAGGCAACCGTGCCGCCCGCCCGCTGGGCGTTCGCCACCGCGTGCAGCGTCAGCGTCGTCTTGCCGGAGGACTCCGGCCCGTACACCTCCACCACGCGGCCACGCGGGATGCCGCCGACTCCGAGCGCGACGTCGAGTGCGGTCGATCCGGTGGGGATGACCTCGATGGGCTCGTTCGGCCGCTCGCCGAGGCGCATCACCGCGCCCTTGCCGAATTGCCGTTCAATTTGGGCGAGAGCGGCGTCCAGCGCCTTCTCGCGGTCGGATCCTGCCATGGGTTCCACCCGATTTGCTTGTGTCGATCGCTTCACATCGAAGACGCTATCCCCTGCCACTGACAATGGGCCTCGACGTCCTCCCGGCCTGTGGATAACTCCCGGCTCCCGGAACCCCGACCAACCGGCCGCACCCCATAAGAACGCCTGTTCGATTTTGGTGTCAAGCACCTCTCGCGGGCGTGTCGCCGAGCGGCCCGCGGGGCTACGCCGTCCGGTAGCGCAGCAGCACGACACCCGAGGTGAACGGCAGGCTCTGGACCAGCCGCAGCCTCGGCACGTCGGCGGCGTCGGCGAACAGCCGCCGGCCGTGCCCGAGGACCACCGGATACACGAACAGCCGGTGCTCGTCGACCAGTCCGGCCGCGACGAGTTCCCGGGCCGGCGTCACACTCCCCGTGGTCACGATGGCTCTGCCCGGTCGGTTGTCGTCGTCCGTCACTGACGACCCCCGCGCCCGGCCGAACTCATCGCGGCGGCGCGGTTACTCGCGCGTCCCCGCGACCTCGACCGGCCTTGTGCGCAGCGCCGCCAGTGCCGGTAGGACGGCGGCCACCACCGCCAGTACGGCGCTCGCCGCCACCATCGCTCCCAGATTCCCCCAGGGCACGACCAGGGGCGACCGGACGGAGAGCAGCGCGAGGGCGCCTCGCAGACCGAGGAGATTCAGGCCGGCCACGGCGGCGCCGAGGAGAGAGCCCACGGCCACGACCACCAGGGCCTCGGCTGCGACGAGGCGGAGCACCTGGGGCTTGGTCGCGCCGGTCAGCCGGAGCACCGCGAGGTCTCCCACCCGGTCGGAGGCCGCCATGACCAGGGTGTTCACCAGCGCGATCCCGGTGTAGAGCAGGGCGATCCCCAGAATCAGCAGCATTCCCAGACGGGTGCTCTCGCTGGAGCGGGGGTGGCTCCGCTCCAGCCACGCGTCCTTCGTGAGGACAGCCGTTCCCGTCGCCCGGCCCGCCTCGCGCAGTGCGGCGTCGACCGCGGCGGCGTCCGCGCCGTCCCGGAGCTTGATGTCGACGCGGTCGACTGTGGCGCCCGGGGCGTTGCGCGGGGTCACGTACACACCGTTGTCGCCGGTGCCGGTCCGGAGCACCGCCACGACCCGCAGAGTCACCTCCCGGCCGTCGCCCAGCCAGACCTTCACCCGCTGCCCGACCGTCCGTTCCCGCCACTCCTCGTTGACGACGATGCCGCCGTCGTCGAGATCGGCCACCCGGCCGGATGCCACGGGGAGCCGGGACACCGCCGCGAGACCGGCCCGGTCCACGGCTCTGGCCTCGGACGTCACGAGGGCCACGTCCTCTTCGAGGACGGTGACGGCGGTGGAGCGGGAGGCACTCACGGCCGTGCCGGGGATGCTCCGCGCCCGCGTCACGAACGCGTCGGGCAGCGCGCCCTCCTCGCCCGGCGGCGCCGCCACGTAGTCGGCGCTCGTCTGCGCCGCGGCCTCGCTGGACTTGGCCTCGCTGATCGTCGCCGTCGTACCCAGGAGTGAGGCGGCGAGCGCGACAGTGATCAGTACGGGAGCGGCGACGGCCGCCGTACGGCGCACCCCGGAGGCCGCGTTCTCCCGCGCCAGCAGACCGGTGGCGCCCGGCAGCCGGGCCGGGAGCCACGTGACGAGCCTGACCAGCGGCGGCACGAGCACGGGCGCGTACAGGGCGAAGCCGACGATCAGCAGCATCGGCCGGGTGATGTAGGTCTTCCTCTTGAGGGCTTCGCCGGGATCGGTGGCCAGCGACCATACGAGCAGTCCCAGGCCCGCCAGCAGGACGAGGGCTCCGAGCAGCCGGCGGCTCGGGGGCATCGCTCCGCTGTCGACCGCGGCCTCACGGAGCGCCTCGGTGGGCTTGATCCGTCCCGCCCGCCAGGAGGACGTCAGCACGCCGGCCATCGCCACGCACAAGCCCGTCCAGAAGGCGGCGTGCAGCGGCCAGGTCTGGTCGCCGATCGCGAACCAGGCCGGTGCGATGCCGTTGTCGACCAGCCACGCGGCGAGCGGCGGCGCGCCCACGTCGCCGAGCAGGCAGCCCGCGGCCGCGGCCGGTACGGCGACGATGACCGCCTCGGCGAACACCGTCCGCCGTATCTGTCGGGGAGTGGCGCCCGCCGTACGGAGCAGACCGAACTCGCGTCTGCGCTGGGCCACGGCGAAGGCGAAAGTCGACGCCACCACGAAGACGGAGACGAAGCAGGTGATGCCCGCCGCCGTGCCCAGCAGCGCGTTGACCGCGACCAGTGCCTCGCGGTCGCGGTCCGGGTCGGGATCGGCCTTGCGCCGTTCGTCACCGGTCAGGACATCGAACTCGGACCCGCTGCCTGCCTTGGCGTCGGTGGCCTGGGCGGCGTTCGCCCGTACGGCCTTCCGTACGGCCGCCGCGTCCGCGTGCACCACCAACGCGTCGATACGGGGCGAGAGTTGGGCGGCTTCGGCGTCGGTGAAGAACACGGGGTTCTCGAAGTCCGTCGCGCCGACGGTGCCGACCACGGTGCGGCTGCCGGCCCCGGGCGAGGTCACGACCTCCACCCGGTCGCCGACCTCCACGCCACCGCCGGACCGGACCTGCGTGCCGGGCTCAGCGGCGACGACGACCTCCTCGGACGTCGCGGGCGCGCGACCGTCCGTGAGCCGGTACGGCGTGGCCGCCGCGACCGACCACGGATGCCCGACCGCGCCCGCCCCGTCCCCACCACCGCCACCTCCCAAGGAGGCGTCGGCGAACGACACCGGGAACGTCCGGTCCTCGACCGTACGGCCGAGCCGTGCGAGTTCGGCGGCCAGGCCGTCCGGCACCGCCCGCGGATCGGCGAGCCGCTGCGTACGCTCGCCGATCGGCGTGGAGACCCGCAGGGTGTCGGATGCCCTGACCACCACCGGGGCCGCGGCGAAGCGCTCCGGTCCCCGGTGCGGGGCGTGGAACGTGGCCGCCAGCGCGAGCCCGGTGGCGGCGATGAGTCCCACGCCCAGGGCGAGTGCGACGAACGACCCGGTGAAGGTGATCCAGCGGGCCCGCATGCCCTGGAGCGTCAGCCTCAGCACGGGGCCACCGCCAGGGCGGTCATCCGCTCGGCGACCCGCTCCGCGGTCGGGGAGTCGAGAGCGCCCCGTACGCTGCCGTCCGCCAGGAAGAGCACCCGGTCCGCGTACGACGCCGCCATCGGGTCGTGCGTCACCATGATCACTGTCTGGCCCCCGTCGACCATGCCGCGCAGCAGGGTCAGGACCTCCTGGCCCGTCCGGGAGTCCAGCGCCCCCGTCGGTTCGTCGCCGAAGAGCACGTCGGGGCGGGTGACGAGCGCCCTGGCGAGCGCCACACGCTGCTGCTGGCCGCCGGAGAGCTCGCTCGGCCGGTGCCCCGCGCGGTCGCGCAGCCCCACCCGCTCCAGCACGTCGAGAACGGCGCCCCGTCTCGGTCGCCGGCCGGCCAGGCGCAGCGGGAGCGCCACATTCTGTTCGGCGCTGAGCGAGGGGAGCAGGTTGAACGCCTGGAAGACGAAGCCGATGCGTTCGCGCCGCAGCAGGGTCAGTCTCTTCTCGCTGAGCGAGGTCAGGTCGCGGTCCCCGAGCATCACGGTCCCGCTGGTGGGCCGGTCCAGTCCGGCCGCGCACTGGAGCAGGGTGGACTTGCCGGAGCCGGAGGGCCCCATGACGGCGGTGAAAGTGCCCTTGGGTATGTCGAGGGTGACCCGGTCGAGTGCGGTCACCGCCGCCGCGCCCTTCCCGTAGGACCGGGTGACCGAAGTGAGCCGGACCGCGACATCCTTCGTAAGGATGCCGTCCCGGGCGTTGTCGTGGGCGGCGATATTGGTCATGTCCTTCATGACGATCACTCAAGCCCCGCCGGACGCCGCGCACATCACAGCAGGACGCCATGCCCGTGGTGGAGCTGTCTCCACCCCTCAGGACACCCCCGCGAGGTGCCACGGGGCAGGTGGGGGCTACGTACGGGGCGAAAGGTGGAGCCAGCTGGGTGGTCGCCCCGTACGGCGCCCGCCTACCGTGCGTCCATGCACTCCCCCAGCCTCTGGCAGGCGCTCCGGGCGCCCCGTTACCTCCTCGGCAGATGGCCGTGGCGCTCCGCGGCGTACCTGTTGAGCGGCGTGCTCGTCGGCGCCGCGACCCTGGTCTCGCTGCTCCTGCTGGCGGTCGCGGGCGGCGCGCTGGCGGTGGTCCTCATCGGACTTCCGCTGCTGTTGATGTTCGTCCTCGCGGGTATCCCGCTGGCCGCGCTGGAGCGTCGCCGGCTGCGGCTGATCGGTCCCGCCGTACTGTCCGATCCGCACCGCGAGCCGGACGGTACCGGCCTCGCCGCGTGGGTACGGGTCCGTCTCAAGGAGCCCGCCACGTGGCGGGAGTTGGGCTACGCGCTGCTGTTCGCGTTCGTGCTGTGGCCGCTGGAGGCGCTGGTCGTCGGGACGGTGCTGGTCGTCTGCGGCGGCCTGCTGGCCACGCCCGTCGTCCTGGCCACGGTCGGCGGGGGCGAGGAAGTCCGCGTACTGAAGATCTGGCTGGCCCACTCGTATCCGCAGGCTTTCGCGGCGGCGCTTGCCGGTGCGCTCCTGCTGCCCGTGCTCGCCTATCCGCTGGGGGTGGTGGCCGCCGGGCGTGCGGCGCTGACCAGACAGCTGCTGTTGTCCCGTGAGGCCGCCGTCGATTCCCGGATCCAGGAGCTGGGCCGTTCCCGGATGCGGCTGGTGGATGCCTTCGAGGCGGAACGCCGCCGGATCGAGCGCGATCTCCACGACGGTGCGCAGCAGCGCCTGGTGGCCCTGTCGATGACGCTCGGCCTGGCGAGGCTGGAGAACCCCGGTGAGCCTCTGGGCGGCCTCCTGGCCAAAGCACACGACGAGGCGGGCACCGCGCTGGTGGAGATCAGGGAGCTGATCCGGGGCATCCACCCGCAGGTGCTCACCGACCGGGGGCTGAAGGACGCCGTGGAGGACGTCGCCGACCGGTCGACGGTGCCGGTCGACGTACGGTTCGAGCTGTCGGGGCGGCTGCCCGAACCGGTCGAGACGGCGGCGTACTTCGCGGTCTCCGAGGCGCTCGCGAACGTCGCGAAGCACAGCGGGGCCGACCGCGCGGAGGTACGTGGTGAAATCGCCGGCGGCGAGCTGGTCGTGGAGGTCAGGGACGACGGGGCGGGCGGTGCGGACTTCTCAGGTGGCAGCGGCCTCCAGGGGGTCGCGGACCGAATCTCGGTGCTCGACGGCCACCTGCGGGTCTCCAGCCCCGCCGGCGGGCCCACCGTGTTCCGTGTACGGATCCCCTGCCCGCCCGGTGGCCCGCTCGCCGGCACCGCCGCGACCGCCGAACCACCCACCCCCGCCGCCACTCCCACCCGGACGAGGACCTGATGTCGCGCATCGTGCTGGCCGAGGACAGCGTGCTCCTGCGGGACGGCCTCCGGGGCCTCCTCGAACGCTTCGGGCACCAGGTCGTCGCCGAGGCCGGGACCGCCGACGAACTGACCGCCGCGGTGGCGGAGCACCGGCCCGACATCGTGGTGACGGACGTACGCATGCCGCCGGGGTTCTCCGACGAAGGGCTGCGCGCCGCGCTGGAGTTGCGTGAGCGGCAGCCGGAGCTGCCCATCCTCGTACTGAGCCAGTACGTGCAGCGCGCGTACGCCGAGGAACTGCTCGACTCCTCGGACGGCACCAGTGTCGGCTATCTGCTCAAGGAACGGATCGGGCACGTCGAGGAGTTCGTCGACGCCGTCCGCCGCGTCGCCGAGGGAGCCACGGTGGTGGACCCCGAGGTCGTACGGCAGCTGCTCAGGCACCGGCGGGATCCTCTGTCGAGGCTGACGCCGCGCGAACAGGAAGTACTGGCGCTGATGGCGGAGGGCAGGTCCAACGCGGCCGTCGGCGCGGCGCTGCACGTCAGCGAAGGGACGGTGAGCAAGCACTTCGGCAGCATCCTCACCAAACTCGACCTCTCACTGACGGACGCGACGAACCGCCGCGTCCTGGCCGTGCTCGCCTACCTGCGCGGCTGAGTCCCGCCGGAAAGGCCCTTCAGGGACGTCGGGCGCCGCCGTCCGCGCGGGGCGGCGGCACGCGCGGGCTGACGCGTCGCAGCGGGCTGCGACGCAGTGCCCGCCGCATCCGCGCCAGCGTGCGCCCGCTGCCACGGCGCCGGTGCCCGTGCACGCGCGGGTCGTCCGTCACGTCGTAACGCTTCACGTACGCCCCGAGGAAGGCCTGGAGCGTCGCCACCGCGGGGATGGCGATCAGCGCGCCGACGGCGCCGAGCAGCGCCGTACCGGCGACGACCGAGCCGAAGGCCACGGCGGGGTGGATGTCGACCGTCCTGGCGGTGAGTTTGGGCTGGAGGACGTAGTTCTCGAACTGCTGGTAGATCACGACGAATCCGAGCACCCACAGCGCGTACCACGGGGCCACCGTGAAGGCGATCAGGAACGGAAGGGCGCCGGCCAGATAGGTGCCGATGGTCGGCAGGAACTGCGAGACGAGACCCACCCAGACCGCGAGCACCGGCGCGTAGGGGATCCCGAGGATCTCCAGGAGGATGTAGTGCGCGACGCCGGAGATGAGGGCCATCAGCCCGCGCGAGTAGATGTAGCCGCCGGTCTTGTCGACCGCGATCTCCCAGGCGCGCAGCACCTCGGCCTGCTTGGCCGGCGGCAGGACGGAGCACACGGTGCGGCGCAGCCGCGGCCCGTCGGCGGCGAAGTAGAACGAGAACAGGAAGATCGTCAGGAGCCGGAAGAGGCCGCCGAGCACGGTGGTCGAGATGTCGAGCACGCCGCTCGCGCTGTTCTGGACGTATCTCTGGAGCCAGTCGGAGTGGAGCAGGCTGTCCTGGACGGCCACGCGCGACAGCTCGGTGCGGAAGTTCTGGTTGGTCCAGTTGATGAGGGAGTCGAGGTATTTGGGGAAGTCCTCGACGATCTCGATGATCTGCCCCGCGAGCATCGAGCCGAGCAGGACGACGAAACCGACGCTCGCGATCAGTACGGCGAAGAAGACCAGGAAGGTGGCGAGTCCGCGCCGTACGCCGTGCGACGCCATCCGGCTGACGGCCGGCTCGACCGCCAGGGCCAGGAAGAAGGCGATCAGGATGTTGATCAGCAGCGAGAGGAGCTGGTGGAAGGCCCAACTGCCGAGCTGGAAGCAGGCGACCAGTGTCAGCGCGAGCACCATGGCACGAGGCAGCCAGCGGGGCATGCGGGCCGCCCCGTCCCCGCCCCCCGCCGCGGGAGGGGGCGGCGGGGGAGATGACGGCTGGGGGTCCTGGGCTGTTTCGTCGGTCAGCGGCACAGGGCCAGTGTCGCGTACGCGTACCTCACCGTTTGTCGGCGGGCACTCCCATGGCGGTGCAGACCGCCCTCCAGACGTCCTTGGCCTCCCAGCCCGCGTCGAGGGCCTCGTGCACCGTACGGCCGCCCAGCTCCGCCATCACATGGTCGCGGGCGAAGGAGTCCGCGTACGCGGGGCCGAAGTGGTCCGCCATCCGTTCCCAGAAAATCGTCAACCGCATGACTCCAGTATCCAGCTCCTGAGAGTGCGGCTCGGGGCGGTGCGCCCCGCCCGGGGCGCTTCCTACGGCTGACGGCGCGGGCTCTCGGACGGTGGCGGTTCGCCGACGCTGCGCATGCACGGGCGAACCGTCGGCCGAACCGCGCGCACGGTGGCCGCGCGCACCCTGTCAGCCGCCGAGAGCGCGTACTCCGGCCGTCACCGCGACTGCCGCCGCGATGACGACCAGGAACGGGGCGCGCAGCACCAGCGCGAGCCCCGCCGCCGCGAGCCCGGCCACCCGTGCGTCCACGATCAGCGCGCCGTCGGTGCCGCCGAAAGCCTGCTGCGCCGTGAGAGCAGCCAGAAGCGCCACAGGCAGCAGTGCGGACAGCCGCTGGACGAGAGGGCGTTCCAGGACGCCCGCCGGTACGAGCAGCCCGAGCAGCTTGACGAGGTAGCAGCCGACCGCGGTCAGTCCGATGGCGATCCAGATACTCAACGGTCCGTCCCCTTCCGGTCGGTGGCCCTGTGGCCCTCGAACCAGAGCACGGCGGGGGCGGCGAGCGCGGCGACGAGCACCGGCACGCCGGCGGGGAGCAGCGGCAGGAAGCCGAGCCCGAGGACGACGGCAATGGCCGCGACGGCGCGCTCCGGCGTCGTCCGCAGCATGGGGGCGAGCAGGGCAAGGAAGACGGCGGGCCCGGCCGCGTCGAGCCCCCACGCGTCGGTGTCGCCGATGGCCTCGGCGCCGAGCGCCCCGAGCAGCGTGGTGAGGTTCCACAGCACATACAGGGTGAGTCCGGTGACGGTGAAGCCGAGGCGCGCGCCGCGCCGCGTGGGCTGCGCGAGCGCGACGGCCGTCGTCTCGTCGATGACCCACTGGGCTGCGAAGGGGCGTACGAAGCGTGGCAGCGCCAGCAGTTGGGACAGGCGCAGTCCGTAGAAGGTGTTACGTACGCCGAGGAAGAAGGCACCGGCAGCGGCGGTCAGGGGGTTGCCGCCCGCCGCCAGCGCGCCGACGAGCGCGAACTGCGAGGCGCCGGTGAACACCAGCAGGCTGAGCGCGCAGCTCTGTAGGAGGGTGAGGCCCGCCCCGGCGGAGGTCACGCCGAAGGCGAAGCCGGAGAGGCCGACGGCGATGCCGACGCCGAGCGCGTCGCGGACGACGGCCGAATCCGTTTTCGGCTCACCGCGGAGCCCGGCTCCCGACCCGGTAGGGGCAGCCGCGCCGACCACAGCGCCGGCGACACCCACGCCCGTACCGCTCCCGCCGTCGTTCCCGGCTCCCCCACTCGCCCCCGCGCCCGACCCGGCGGATATCCCCGCCGGTTCCGGCCCCACCGCCGATGCTGTCTGTTCTGCCACGTCTTCTGCCACGTCAGGGACGCTACGGGGCGGGCGCGGGCCCCGTCTTGTACGTTCTTGCGCGCCCCGTTCCACGCGCCGGCAGCCAGCCTTCCTCACGGGCGAGCCGACGCGCCGTGTGTACGAGCGCGGCCACCGCCTCCGGGGCGTCGCGCGGCCAGGCCAGTTGGAGTTCGACGGCCGGCAGCTCGTCGAGCAGCGGAACGGCGACCATGCTCGCGGGCAGATGCTCACGTAGCGGGCTCGGAAGGATCATGAAGTCCCGTCCGCTGAGCGCCGACCCCAGATTGCGCAGCCCCGGCAGCCGGTTCTCCCAGACGTCGAAGGTCTCCCCCGACGCGCCCAGGGCGGCCAGGACCCCGTCGTAGTAGCGCGGCGCGACGGCGCGTGGGAAGAACCGGAGCGTCTCGCCCCGTAGCTCCCGGAGGGCCACCGCGGGTCGCCCCGCGAGCGGATGTCCGACGTCGAGCACGGCGGTCAGCGGATCGCGCCGGATCGTGGCAGTGCGGTGACCGGACGGTATCTGCACCAGTCGGCCGAGGAGCACATCGATCTCGCGGTCGCGCAGGGCGGCGGTGAGCTCGGTGTCCCAGGCTTCTCTGGCCTCGACGTTGATCCCGGGATGGTGCTCGCGCATCGCGGCGAAGAGCTTGGGCATCTCGTCGAACGCCGTCGTGACCGTGTAGCCGATCCTTACGGTGCCCTTGCCGACGCCACCGATGAGCCGTACCCGCTCGACGGCCTGCTCCGTCTCCCGCAGGATTCGGCGGCACGACTCGACGAACACCAGGCCCGCCTCGGTCGGCCTGGTGGGCCGCCGGTGGAACAGCTGAACCCCCAACTCCCTTTCGAGGGAGCCGATCTGACGGCTCAACGGCGGCTGCGTCATATGGAGCACCTCGGCCGCGCCCTCGAAACCCCCCGCGTCGGCGATCGCGATCACGTACCGCATGAGCCGCAGGTCGACGGACATACCCGGAGAGTATCCGAGCATTCCCAACGGGTCAGCGCAGTCCGTCGACATCCCCGAGGCCCGGCTGTCAGGCTGTGATCAAGGGCCCCGGGCCGGTCTCGCACCAGCTACGGCTCACTCGCCCCCACACCCCCATGGACAGACGTACGCGTCGGCGCAACGCGCGCCGCCGCGCCTGCCGACGACTCATCGACCCGCCCGAAATGAACCGGAAAGACCGCATCCGTAAAGAAGCGCGGCCGAAGAGGCACGCGCCGAGCAGGACGGAGTTCTCCATGGACCATCAGCACTCGCAGGGCTCACCACCGGCACCGAGCCGCCGCACCGTCGTCGCGGGCGCCGCGGGGGCCGTGGTCGGCGCGGCCGGCCTCCTGTCGGCGACCGGACTGTCGGCCACCGCCGCCGCGCACGGACGCGGCGAGGGCGCCGGTACGTCGCCGGGCACAGCCGCCGGTACGGCGCCCGGTGCGTCCCCCAGCGACCTCATTCTCAAGACGGTGCCCCGCACGGGTGAGCGGCTGCCGGCGATCGGGCTGGGCTCCTTCCTGACGTTCGACTCCCATACGCCGCACACGCCCCGCGCGGTGCGCGACGTCGTCCGTACGCACTGGGAGGGCGGCGGCCGGGTCTTCGACTGCTCACCGCTGTACGGCATGGCCGAGTCGACCCTCGGCGGCGCCACGGAGGCGCTCGGTATCGGCGAGCGGATGTTCATCACGGACAAGATCTGGACGACGGGCGAGTACCTGTGGGAGACCCAACAGGCCGAGGACATCCTCAAGCGATCCCAGCGGCGCCTGCGCCGCGACCGGCCGATCGACGTCGTCCAGTGTCACAGCCTGGTCAACATCGATGTCGCGCTGCCCCTCCTGCACGCCCTGAAGAAGGAGGGCAAGATCCGCCATCTCGGGATCTCGCACCACGACCCCGGCTACTACGACCTCATGACGAGCTGGGTGGAGCGCGGCGAACTGGACTTCGTCCAGGTGCACTACTCGATCCACACCAGGGCTGCCGAGAACACCGTCCTGAGGGCCGCCGCCGAACGCGGCGTGGCGGTCCTGGTGAACATGCCTCTTGAGAAGGCCCGGCTGCACCATGCGGTGGAGGGGCACCGACTGCCCGCGTTCGCCGCGGAATTCGGGATCGAGACCTGGTCGGCCTTCTTCCTGAAGTGGGTCATCTCGCACCCCGCCGTCACCGTCGCGCTCCCCGCGACGTCCAACCGTCAGCATGTCCTGGAGAACCACGCGGCCATGCGCGGACCGCTGCCCGACCCGGACACCCGTGAGCGGATGGTGCGCCACATGGAGACGATCCCCGCCTTCGGGCGGATCGCCACGGTGCCGTGGTACCCCGGCAAGAACTACCCGGGCGTCATCAGCACGGCCCAGGAGAAACTGCGCAGGCGCAGCCCGTGGTGGCCCTCGTAACGTCCCCGCGCCTCTCCCTCGCACTCAGCTGCCGCCCGGCGCCCGCTCCTTGCGGTACGCGCCGGGCGGCACCCCCACGATCCGGGTGAAATGCCGGTTCAGGTGCGGCTGGTCGGTGAAACCGACGAGGCCGGCCACCTCGGCGGGGGCCGTCCCGGCGTCCAGCAGATGGCGGGCCCTGCGCACGCGCGCGTCGGTGAGCCAGGTGTGCGGGGGCATGCCATACGCGTCCTTGAAAGCCCGCAGCAGAGCGAAGGGGCTGGTGCCCAGTTCGGCCGCGAGCCGCTCCAGCGACGGTGGGTCGGCCAGTCGTCGCTCCAGCACGGCACGCGCGCGTGCCGCCGTCCTGGCCCCTGCGCCCCGCGCCGTACGTCGCGGCAGGGCGCCCCCGTTCAGCCGCAGGAGGCGGGTGATGGCGACCCGCAGCAGCGTGTCCGCGGCGAGGGCGTTCCCCTCGTCGGCGGCGCGCAGGACCTGGTGGACGAGGCGGACCGCGTACGGGTCGTCGACGACGGGCGCGACGAAGCCCGGCGTACCGCTGATCCGCGTCGTCTCGGCCGCGATCTCCGCGACGAGGCCGGGCGACGGATAGACGGCCCCGTACCGCCAGCCCTCGGGGCCCTGCGCGTGGCCGGTGTGCGGGGTGTCGGGGTTGACCAGTGCGAGGGAGCCGGGGCCCGCGTACTGGTCACTGCCGCCGTGGTGGAAAACCTCCACACCGTGGGTGATCGCGGCGATGACGAACGTCTCGTGGGTGTGCCTGATGAACGTCTTGCTGATGTACCGGGCCCGCAGGAGATCGACGCCGGGCAGCTCCGCGTAGCGCCAGTGCCGTGCCTGCTCCCGAGCCGCCATGCCTTCAGTCTGCACCGCCCGCGCAGCGCCCCACCTCCCATTTCCTCCCCGGGCACCGCCCGGCACCCCGGCCCACCAGCTGCTTCCCCGCCACTTCGGCTCACCCGTTTCCGCAGGTCCGGGCGATTGTCAGTGGCGGGGTGCACGATGGGGAGATGTCCGGCAGTGCACTCGACTCGTTCTCCCCCGCGACCCGCAGCTGGTTCTCCGGGGCCTTCTCCGCGCCCACCGCCGCGCAGGAGGGAGCCTGGGGCGCCATCGCCAAGGGCTCGGACGTGCTGGTCGTGGCCCCGACCGGCTCCGGCAAGACCCTGGCCGCCTTTCTCGCCGCCCTCGACCGGCTGGCCTCCGTGCCCCCGCCGGCCGAGGCGAGGAAGCGCTGCCGGGTGCTGTACGTGTCCCCGCTCAAGGCCCTGGCGGTGGACGTGGAGCGCAATCTGCGCAGCCCGCTCACGGGCATCCGGCAGGAGTCCGTACGCCTCGGACAGCCCGAGCCGGAGATCCGGGTCGGCATCCGTTCCGGCGACACCCCGGCCGCCGAGCGCCGCTCGATGTCGACCAAACCGCCGGACATCCTGATCACCACCCCCGAGTCCCTCTTCCTGATGCTCACGTCTTCGGCGCGCGACGCGCTGGCCGGGGTCGAGACGGTGATCCTGGACGAGGTGCACGCCGTCGCTGGGACAAAGCGCGGTGCCCACCTCGCGGTCTCCCTGGAACGGCTCGACGAGCTGCTGCCGCGTCCGGCCCGCCGTATCGGCCTGTCGGCGACGGTGCGTCCGGTGGACGAGGTCGCCCGCTATCTCTCCCCCCAGCGCAGGGTCGAGATCGTGCAGCCTCCCTCCGGGAAGGAGTTCGATCTCTCCGTCGTCGTCCCCGTCGAGGATCTGGGCGAGCTGGGAGGCTCCCCGGCGGCCGGCACCGGGAGCGACGCCGGCGACGGGGACAGGCCGTCCATCTGGCCGCACGTCGAGGAGCGGATCGCCGATCTCGTCCAGGCGCACCGTTCGACGATCGTCTTCGCCAACTCCCGCCGCCTCGCCGAGCGCCTGTGCAACAGGCTGAACGAGATCGCGTACGAGCGGGCCACGGGCGAGGCCATGCCCGACGCCCACTCCCCGGCCGAGATCATGGCCGAGTCGGGCGCCGCCAAGGGCGCCCCGCCCCTGCTTGCCCGTGCCCACCACGGTTCGGTCTCCAAGGAGCAGCGCGCCCGGGTCGAGGAGGACCTCAAGGCGGGCCGCCTGCCTGCCGTCGTGGCCACCTCCAGCCTGGAGCTGGGCATCGACATGGGCGCGGTGGATCTCGTCATCCAGGTCGAGTCACCCCCGTCGGTGGCCTCCGGCCTCCAGCGCGTGGGCCGGGCCGGCCACCAGGTGGGCGCGGTCTCCACAGGCGTCGTGTTCCCCAAGTACCGGGGCGATCTGGTGCAGGCCGCCGTCGTCACGGAGCGGATGCGCTCCGGCTCCATCGAGGCCCTGCGGATCCCCGCCAATCCCTTGGACGTCCTCGCCCAGCAACTTGTCGCGACGGTCGCGCTCGACACCTGGCAGGCGGACGACCTGCTCGCCCTGGCCCGCCGCGCGGCGCCGTTCGCCTCGCTCCCCGAGTCCGCCTTCACCGCCGTCCTCGACATGCTCGCGGGCCGCTATCCGTCCGACGCGTTCGCCGAGCTGCGCCCCCGGGTGGTGTGGGACCGCGTGACGGGTACGGTCACGGGCCGCCCCGGCGCGCAGCGTCTCGCTGTCACCTCGGGCGGCACGATCCCCGACCGCGGCCTCTTCGGTGTGTTCCTCGCCGGGTCCTCCGGTGCGGGCTCCGACGAGGGCAAGGGCCGCAGAGGCGGCGGCCGGGTGGGCGAGCTGGACGAGGAGATGGTGTACGAGTCGCGGGTCGGCGACGTCTTCACGCTCGGCACGACCTCGTGGCGTATCGAGGACATCACCCGCGACCAGGTCCTCGTCTCCCCCGCCCCCGGAGTGCCCGGCCGGCTCCCCTTCTGGAAAGGCGACCAACTGGGCCGTCCGCTCGAACTGGGCCGCGCTGTGGGGGCGTTCCTGCGCGAGGTGGGCGCCCTGTCCCCGGAGGACGGCCGGCTGCGGCTGGTGGCAGCGGGGCTCGACGCCTGGGCGGCGAACAACGTCCTGGCGTATCTGGACGAGCAGCGCCGCGCGTGCGGTCATGTCCCCGACGACCGGACGATCCTCGTGGAGAGGTTCCGGGACGAGCTGGGCGACTGGCGGGTCGTCATCCACTCCCCGTTCGGCGCCCAGGTGCACGCACCGTGGGCGCTGGCCCTCGGCGCCCGGCTCTCCGAGCGGTACGGCATGGACGCCCAGGTCATGCACGCCGACGACGGCATAGTCCTCCGGCTGCCCGACGCCGATCTGATGAGCCTGGACCTCCTCGACCAGGACCCGATGTCACTCGACACGACCTACGACAGCGAGCAGGCACCGGTCGGCGCCGCTGATGTCGCCTTCGACCGGGGCGAGATCGGACAGATCGTCACCGACCAGGTGGGCGGCTCCGCGCTGTTCGCCGCCCGTTTCCGCGAGTGCGCGGCGCGCGCCCTGCTGCTGCCCCGGCGCAGTCCGGGCAAGCGCACACCGCTCTGGCAGCAGCGCCAGCGGGCCTCCCAACTGCTCCAGGTGGCCAGCGAGTTCGGCTCCTTCCCCATCGTCCTGGAGGCCGTGAGGGAGTGCCTTCAGGACGTCTTCGACGTGCCCGGTCTCACCGAGCTGATGGGCGACATCGAATCCCGCCGGGTCCGGCTGGTCGAGGTCACGACCACCGAGCCGTCCCCGTTCGCCCGCTCGCTCCTCTTCGGGTATGTCGCGCAATTTCTGTACGAGGGCGACTCCCCGCTCGCCGAGCGGCGCGCCGCCGCCCTCTCCCTCGACTCCCGGCTGCTGGCCGAGCTGCTCGGCCAGGCGGAGCTGCGCGAGCTGCTGGACGCCGACGTCCTTGAGGAGCTGGAGCGCGAGCTCCAGTGGCTCACCGACGACCGCCGCATCAAGGACGTGGAGGGCGTCGCCGACCTGCTGCGGGTCCTCGGACCGCTCACCGGCACCGAGTTGGCGGAGCGTGGGTCCGAGCCGCGGTGGCCGGCCGACCTCGCCGCGTCCCGCCGCGCCATCCAGGTACGGATCGGCGGCGCGGAGTACTGGGCCGCGATCGAGGACGCGGGGCGGTTGCGTGACGCGCTCGGCACAGCCCTGCCCGTCGGTGTCCCCGAGGCGTTCACCGAGCCCGTCAAGGACCCCCTCGGGGATCTCCTGGCGCGTTACGCGCGCACGCACGGCCCGTTCACCTCCTCCGCGGCGGCCGAGCGATTCGGTCTCGGCCCCGCCGTCACCGACGGCGCGCTGCAACGCCTCGCCGCGAGCGGCCGCGTCGTCCAGGGCGAGTTCCATCCGTCCGGGATCGGCCAGGAGTGGTGCGACGCCACGGTCCTTCGCCGACTGCGCCGCAGGTCGCTCGCCGCGCTGCGCCACGAGCTGGAGCCCGTACCGCCCGCCGCGCTCGCCACGTTCCTGCCCCAGTGGCAGCATCTGGGCAACCACAGCCTGCGCGGCATCGACGGACTGGCCCGCGCGATCGAGCAGTTGCAGGGCGCGCCCATCCCCGCCTCCGCCTTGGAGAAGCTGGCACTCCCCTCCCGGGTCACCGGGTACGCCCCGACGCTCCTGGACGAACTGACCACCACCGGCGAGGTCCTCTGGGCCGGCGCGGGCGCCCTCCCCGGCAAGGACGGCTGGATCTCGCTCTATCCCGCCGACTCCGCACCGCTGTTGCTCCCGCCGCCGCATCCCCTGGAGCTGACGGCGCTGCACGAATCGGTGCTCACCACCCTCTCGGGCGGGTACGGCCTGTTCTTCCGTCAGATCGCCGACCAGGTACGGGCCACTACCCACCCCGACGTCACCGATCCCCAACTGGCCGACGCCGTCTGGGATCTGGCCTGGTCGGGGCGGCTGACCAACGACACCCTGGCACCGCTGCGCTCCCTCCTCGGCTCCGGGCGCACGGCGGGCTCGACGGCCCACCGCGCCAAACGGGCCGTGCCACGCGGGCGTTACGGCACCCTGACCGCCGCCGCCCGGCCCACCTCCCGTACGGGGCCGCCGACCGTGAGCGGACGCTGGTCCCTGCTCCCGGCCCCAGACCCGGACACCACGCGCCGCGCCCACGCCCTGGCCCGCACCCTCCTCGACCGGCACGGAGTGGTGACCCGCGGCGCCGTCGCGTCCGAAGGCATCGAGGGCGGCTTCTCGGCCGTCTACCGGGTGCTGTCGGCCTTCGAGGACAGCGGGCAGGCACGCCGCGGCTATGTCGTCGAGGGCCTCGGCGCGGCCCAGTTCGCCATGGACGGGGCGGTGGACCGCCTCCGCGCGGCCTCCACAGCCCGCGACCGCGCCGCGTCCGACCCCTCGCCCCGCGCCGTGGTCCTGGCCGCCGCCGACCCCGCCAACGCCTATGGGGCGGCCCTCCCCTGGCCGGACCCGCCGACCGGCGCCGGCCACAAGCCGGGCCGCAAGGCGGGCTCCCTGGTCGTCCTGGTCGACGGCGCGCTGACGCTCTACATGGAACGCGGTGGCAAGACCCTCCTCGCCTGGCCCGGCGACCCGGCCGCCCAGTCCGACCCGGCGCATCCGGACACCGCCGACGACATTCAGCTGCGGGCGGCGGCCGAGGCCCTTGCGGCCGCCGCCCGCGCGGGCGCGCTCGGCACAGTGACCGTGGAGCGGGCCAACGGGGAGCAGGCGCTGACCTCACCCGTGGGCCGCGTCCTTGAGTCGGCGGGCTTCCACGCCACCCCGAGGGGGCTACGCCTGCGAGCCTGAGCCGCCGCCTGCCCCGGGGCCCGCGACCCACCCGCCATCGGCCCGAGACACCGCCGCCCGCGCCTCAGGCCGCCCCCGGATCCCGCCGCCGTACATCTCCGCACGCCACACCCCGTGCGCCGCCCGTCACGCGGCCCTCTCGCGCATGATGGAGACATGCCCGAAGGTGACACCGTCCTGCAGACCGCCCGGCGTCTGCACACCGCCCTTGCCGGGCGGCTCCTGACCCGGTCCGACCTCCGCGTCCCCCGGTTCGCGACCTCCGACCTCACCGGCCGGACGGTCCTCGACGTCACCCCGCGCGGCAAGCATCTCCTGACCCGCATCGAGGGCGGCCTCACCCTCCACTCGCATCTGCGGATGGACGGAGCCTGGCGGGTGTACGGCGCCGACGAGCGCTGGCGCGGCGGCCCCGGCCACCAGATCCGGGCGATCCTCGGAAACGCTCGGCGCACCGCCGTCGGCTACCGCCTCCCCGTACTCGAACTCATCCGCACCGCCGACGAGGACAGCGTGGTGGGCCACCTGGGTCCGGACATCCTCGGACCCGGCTGGGACCCGGACACCGCCCTGCGCAATCTGCTCGCCGACCCGTCGCGCACCGTCGGGGAGGCGCTGCTGGACCAGCGGAATCTCGCGGGTGTCGGCAACGTCTTCCGGTGCGAGATCTGTTTCCTCACCCGCACCACCTCCTGGCTGCCCATCGGGGACCTTCCGGCCCCCGAGCGGCTCGTGACGGCCGCGAAGAAGCTGCTGGAGGCCAACCGGGAGCGCTCGCGCCGGCATCTGTACGTATACGGCCGCGCCGACCTACCCTGCCGGCGCTGCGGCACCCCCATCAGCAAGACGACCGACGACGAACGCCCCGTCTACTGGTGTCCCCGCTGCCAGCTCGGCCCGGTCCCCTGAGAACCGTCCGGCCCGTCCCAGCGGCCCGGGTAACCCCGCCCGCCACCCTCGCCCCCGTCATCCCACCCCTCACGGGGGTGCGAGTGGCCTGCCACCGGCCAGTGACCCCCCACCGGCCCCTCCGCCTCCACGGCCACGACGGCGCCCTTCCCGGGCCGCGGACGGACGGGCCGCCGCATGGACCGGCAGCAGGCTCAGCCCCCAGCCGCCCGCGGCCACCGCCCCCTCGATGACCCCGGCGTGCTCGGGCGCCAAGGCGAGCCGCAGTACGGCCCACCACCAGAGCCCGCCCAGAGCGAGAACCGGCAGAAGGATCCACCGCCGTGCCATGGCCGCCTCCTCAGACCGAAACTAGACCGGCCCGCGTATCCGGCAAAAGGGCGCATCGGAGGCGTGCGAGGCGCACGGCCGACCTCCAAGGAGGCACACGACCCGAAGCACCCGCACCTGGCTCACCGGCGCGCCCTACGCGCTCTCCGCCTGGAACATCCATGAATGCTTTTCGAGCTCGGCCGTCAGTCCGATCAGAATGTCCTGCGTGATCGGGTCGGGTTCATCGGTCGCGATGATCCGCTCCCGCATACGGACGATCACCACACCGAGGGCGTCCACCAGCGTCCGTACGGCGTCCGTGTCCTTGATCCAGCCCTCGGGGACATTGGCGATCGCGCTCTGCGTCGCCACTGTCGCCGCACGACCGTCCGGGGTCACGCCGAGCGCCGAGGCCCGTTCCGCCACCGTGTCCGAGTGCTTCCGGGCGGTGGAGACGACCTCGTCGAGCTGGAGGTGTACGGACCGGAAGCGCGGCCCGACGATGTTCCAGTGCACCTGCTTGGCCACCAGCGAGAGATCGAGCAGATCGACGAGCGCGCCCTGCAGGGCCTCGCCGACCAGCTTCAGATCCGCCTCGGGCAGTGAGCTCTTGACGACAGCCATGGCGGTTCTCCAGTTCCGGTTCACACGTATGTACAGATTCTCATTCACACGTATGCCCACCATGGCACAAGACCCCAAAAGGGTCATTTCGGAAAAATGGGCGTCCTGAGCCCGACACTCTCTCCACCCGGGACGGCAAAGCAGAAGCCCCGGCCGGCCCTTGGGACCGTCCGGGGCTCAGGCCTCGGTCACGCCGTACAGATCAGGCGGCGACGACATCCACCGCTTCCGTTGGCGCCTTGATGGTCACCCGCTCCGTCGGCACGCCTGCCACCGACGTCACGGAGACGGAATTGAGCATCGGACGTACCGCTGCGGGCACAGGCTCGCTCGCCGCTGCGGACGCAGCCAGCTCGGCCAGCGACAGTTCGTCGCTCACTTCGCGCATGAGCTCGGACATCCGTACGTCAAGCGCGTCGCAGATAGCGGAGAGCAGCTCGGAAGAAGCCTCCTTCTGCCCCCGCTCCACCTCGGAAAGATAGCCGAGCGAGACTCGGGCGGACGAGGAGACTTCGCGCAGAGTACGGCCCTGGCGTTGGCGCTGCCGACGCAGCACGTCACCAAGCAGGCGACGGAGCAGAATCATCGGTGGCTCCCTCCTCGGACCGCGTAGCCGCATCCTTCTCGCCCCACCGTACCGCCTCGCACTGCGGCCGTGCGGGGAGCGATGTCGTGTTCACTCAGGGCTGCAAACATCAAGTCCCCCCGTTCCGTTCCGTATCCTGTGTCCGCCCGTTCCCGGTCAGTTCGCCGGAGAGCAGTTCCAGCACGCTCCGTACACTCTCTCTACGGATTTCCTCCCGGTCACCGTTCAACCGCAGTGCGGCCACTTTCTCGGCACCGTGCGGACCGCTCACCGCCATGTAGACCGTGCCCACGGGCTGTCCGTCCTGCGGATCCGGACCCGCGACCCCCGTGGTCGCGATGCCCCAGCCCGCGGCCAGTACGGCCCGTATGCCGACGGCCATCTGCCGTGCGACCTCGGGATCCACCGCGCCCCGCTCGGCCAGAAGTGTTCCGTCCACGCCCAGGACATCGCGCTTGACGTCCGTCGCGTAGGCCGTCACGCCCCCGCGGAGCACCCGGGAGGCGCCGGGGACCGAAGTGAGTTCCGCGGCCACGAGACCGCCGGTCAGGGACTCGGCGACAGCCAGCGTCGCACCGTCCCGCACAAGCAGGTCCAGCACCCGGACCGCGACATCCCTCAGGAGAAGATCACCATCCACAACGTCTCCGGCCGCCACATCCTTCCCCGCGGCCGTCACGGAGCGCTCACCGCGCGCTCACGCTCCGCCGTGAGCCCCGCCCTGCGCAGGACGATCGCCTGGCGTACGTAGTCCAGGCCGGTCAGCACGGTCAGCGCGACCGCGACCGCCATCACCCAGAACCGCAGCGTCGCGAGCGGCCCCGTCAGCGCCAGCACGTACATGCCGACCGCCACCCCCTGCGCCAGCGTCTTCATCTTGCCGCCGCGGCTGGCCGGAATGACCCCGTGCCGGATCACCCAGAAGCGCATCAGCGTGATCCCGAGTTCACGGAAGAGAATGACCCCGGTCACCCACCACGGCAGGTCCCCGAGCACGGAGAGGCTGATCAGCCCCGCCGCCATGATCGCCTTGTCGGCGATCGGGTCGGCGATCTTCCCGAAATCGGTGACCAGGTTGTACGTACGGGCCAGATGCCCGTCGAAGATGTCGGTGATCATGGCCACGGCGAACGCGGCCCACGCCCAGGCGCGCCAGGCCGGGTCGTACCCGCCGTCCTGGAACAGCAGCGCCACGAAGGCCGGCACGAGCACCAGCCGCATCATGGTGAGGATGTTGGCGATGTTCCACACGCTGGCCTGATTGACGGCCGCAGCCCCCAGCTTGCCACCGGGCGCCGGCCTACCCTGGCCGCCCTCGGCCGATGCCGGGACTCCGGTCATCTGGCTGCCTCCTCGCCGGGGCTCCGGGGCTGGTCCCCGGTGAAGCCGCAGTACTCGGCCACCAGGTCGACACCCTGCGTACCGACCACCTTTGCCTCGACCATACGGCCGGGACGCAGGCCCTCGCCCGATGTGAAGATCACCTGGCCGTCGGTCTCGGGCGCCTGGTGTGCCGCCCGGCCCACGGCACCCTCCTCCGCGCCCTCCTCGGCGTCCTCCGACTCAAGGGACTCCACGAGCACCGTCAGGGTCTCCCCCAGGCGCTCCTCGGCCCGCTGCGCCGTCAGTTCGTCGGCCAGCCGCGACAGATGGGCCAGGCGCTCGGCCACGACGTCCTCGTGCAGCTTGTGCTCGTACGTCGCCGCCTCGGTGCCGTCCTCGTCCGAGTAGCCGAAGACACCGATGGCGTCGAGCCGCGCGCTCGTGAGGAAGCGTTCCAGCTCGGCGAAGTCGGCCTCCGTCTCGCCCGGGAAGCCCACGATGAAGTTGGAGCGCACACCGGCCTGCGGGGCCTTGCCCCGGACCGTCTCCAGCAGTTCGAGGAAGCGGTCGGTGTCCCCGAAGCGGCGCATCGCGCGTAGCACGGACGGTGCGGAGTGCTGGAAGGACAGATCGAAGTACGGGGCGACGCCCGGCGTGGACGTCAGTACGTCGATGAGCCCGGGGCGCATCTCGGCGGGCTGGAGATAGCTGACCCGTACGCGCTCGATCCCGTCGACCGCCGCGAGTTCGGGCAGCAGCGTCTCCAGAAGGCGGATGTCGCCGAGGTCCTTGCCGTAGGAGGTGTTGTTCTCGGAGACGAGCATGACCTCCTTGACGCCCTGCTCGGCCAGCCAGCGCGTCTCACCGAGCACGTCCGAGGGACGGCGCGAGATGAAGGAGCCTCTGAAGGAGGGGATGGCGCAGAAGGAGCAGCGCCGGTCGCAGCCGGAGGCCAGCTTCACCGAGGCGACGGGGCTGTTGTCGAGACGCCGGCGCAGCGGAGCGCGCGGACCGGACGCCGGCGCGAGTCCCTGCGGCAGGTCCGCGGGGGCGGGAATGACCGCCTCTGTAGGAGAGTGCGCCGACGTGGCGTCGGAGCCGTGTCCGGGCAGGGCCACACCGGTGGCGCCCTGCCGGTCCGCGGGACTGAGCGGGAGCAGCTTGCGCCGGTCGCGGGGCGTGTGCGAGGCGTGGATACCGCCGTTGAGGATGGTCTGAAGGCGGTCGGAGATGTCGGCGTAGTCGTCGAACCCGAGCACACCGTCCGCTTCGGGGAGGGATTCCGCGAGTTCCTTGCCGTAGCGCTCGGCCATGCAGCCGACGGCGACGACGGCCTGCGTCCGGCCGTGATCCTTCAGATCGTTGGCTTCCAGCAGGGCGTCGACGGAGTCCTTCTTGGCGGCTTCGACGAAGCCACAGGTGTTGACGACGGCGACGTCCGCGTCGGCGGCTTCCTCGACGAGCTCCCAGCCGTCCGCTGCCAAGCGGCCTGCAAGCTCCTCCGAGTCCACCTCGTTACGGGCGCAGCCAAGCGTGACAAGGGCGACGGTACGGCGTTCGGGCATGGGCTCAAGACTACTTTGTCCTGGCCGCCCTCCCGCCGTGCAGGGCTGTCCGGCCGGTCAGGTGAGTACGGTCCACTCCCCGGGCGGCTCCAGCACACCGCCCGGTCGCTCTCCCCGATACCGCCGACGCCCCCGGGCTCCGCCTCTTGGATCAGGCCCTGGACGCCGGCGCGGTATCAGCCCGCCTCGGGGTCGCCCTTCGTGTACGAAGGCCGCTCGACCTGGCCCGGCTTGAAGTCCTCGTCGACCTGCTTGCCGTTGACGAAGATGTCGATCACTCCGGCGTTGCCGAGGATGAAGTCGATCTGCTCGTCGTCCTGGAAGGTCTTGGACTCCCCCTTGAGGAGCAGTCCGTCGAAGATCAGTTCACCGTTGGGGGACTTGGCGGAGATCCAGCTCTTGTCCTCGACCGCGGAGAGCTTGACCGTCACTTTGTCGGCCGGGGCCGCGGCGATGGCGCTGTCCGAGGGGTCGGGCTTCGGGTCGGCCGGCTTGGTGGTGCTCGGCTCGGAGGTCGTCTTCTCCGGCGCCGGGCCCTCGGCGACCTGCTTGCCCGGACCGTCCTCGTCACCACCGTTGAACATGGTGAAGCCGACGAAGCCGATCACCGCGACGATCGCGGCGACCATGGCCGCCGTCCAGTTGGGACGGCGACGCTCCGGGCGGATCCGTTCGGCCTCGAACAGCGGGGCCGCGGGCGTCGGCGACGGGCGCCCGCCGTGCTCGGAGTCGTACTGCGTGACAAGCGGTTCGGGGTCGATGCCGACGACGCGCGCGATCATACGGATATGGCCGCGGGCGTAGACGTCGCCGCCGGAGCGCGAGAAATCGTCCTCCTCGATCGCTTGCACGATGGGAACACGCACCCGAGTGGACGCACTGACGTCTTCGAGCGTAAGACCTGCGGCGGAGCGTGCTTGCTGGAGGACGTGGCCGACCGAAGGCTTGTCCTCTTCGGGCGCGGGCCGTTCGTCCTCAGCGGGTTCGACGGCGGAAGGCTGGTCGTCTTCGGGGGAGTTGCCGATGGACACGGGAGTGCCTTTCGAGCGTGTAGCCACCTGCTGGACGTTCAGTCTATGGGTGGTACGAAAGGGTGGGGCAACCGGGCGGATGGACTTTGTACGCCATCAGAATGGCCGGACGGCGTGTCGGCGGGACACGGCGTGTCTCCCCTTCCACGTTGACGCCCGACCGAGGGAAAAAGTTGCTCCGGGTATCCGTCGGATCGCCTCAAGCTCCGTCAATTTCCGTCAGCTCCTTCGGGAGCGGGCACACCGCGGATCACAGCGAGCACTCCGTCCAGCTCGTCTGCCTTCACCAGCACATCACGCGCCTTGGAACCCTCGCTCGGACCGACGATGTTCCGTGATTCCATCAGGTCCATAAGCCTGCCCGCTTTGGCGAAACCCACGCGCAACTTCCGTTGAAGCATGGATGTCGAGCCGAATTGCGTGGAGACCACCAACTCGGCCGCCTGGCACAGGAGATCGAGATCGTCGCCGATGTCCTCGTCGATCTCTTTCTTCTTGGCCGTACCGACGACGACGTCCTCCCGGAAGACCGGCGCCATCTGATCCTTGCAGTGCTGGACGACGGCCGCGACCTCCTCCTCCGTGACGAAGGCGCCCTGCATACGGGTCGGCTTGCTGGCTCCCATCGGCAGGAAGAGTCCGTCGCCCTTGCCGATCAGCTTCTCGGCGCCGGGCTGGTCGAGGATGACCCGGCTGTCGGCGAGCGAGGAGGTCGCGAAGGCGAGCCGGGAGGGCACGTTCGCCTTGATGAGACCGGTGACGACGTCGACCGACGGGCGCTGGGTGGCGAGCACCAGATGGATACCGGCGGCGCGGGCCAACTGGGTGATGCGGACGATCGCGTCCTCGACGTCGCGCGGCGCGACCATCATCAGGTCGGCCAGCTCGTCGACGATCACGAGCAGGTACGGATAGGGCGTCAGCTCGCGCTCGCTGCCCTCGGGGGCCTTGACCTTGCCCTTGCGTACGGCCTGGTTGAAGTCGTCGATGTGGCGGTAGCCGTACGCCGCGAGGTCGTCGTAGCGCAGGTCCATCTCCCGCACGACCCACTGGAGCGCCTCGGCGGCCCGCTTGGGGTTGGTGATGATGGGCGTGATCAGGTGCGGGATGCCCTCGTACGCCGTGAGCTCGACCCGCTTGGGGTCGACGAGGACCATCCGGACGTCCTCCGGGGTCGCCCTGACCATCACCGACGTGATCAGACAGTTGATGCAGGAGGACTTGCCGGATCCGGTGGCGCCGGCGACCAGCAGGTGCGGCATCTTGGCGAGGTTGGCCATTTCGTAGCCGCCCTCGACGTTCTTGCCGAGTGCGACCAGCATCGGGTGGTCGTCCTCGGCGGCGTCGGCCAGCCGCAGGACGTCCCCGAGGACGACCATCTCCCGGTCGGAGTTCGGGATCTCGATGCCGACGGCGGACTTGCCGGGGATGGGGCTGATGATCCGGACGTCGGGGCTGGCCACGGCGTAGGCGATGTTCTTGGTGAGCGCGGTGATGCGCTCGACCTTCACGGCGGGGCCGAGCTGGACCTCGTAGCGGGTGACGGTCGGCCCCCGGGTGAACCCGGTGACGGTCGCGTCGACCTTGAACTCCATGAAGACGTTGGTCAGCGAGTCGACGACCGCGTCGTTGGCGGCGCTGCGGGTCTTGCCGGGGCCGCCCCGCTCCAGCAGGTCCAGCGACGGCAGGGAGTAGGTAATGTCGCCGGAGAGCTGAAGCTGCTCGGCGCGCGGGGGCAGCGGGCGGTCCTGCGCGGGCGGCGGCTTGGTCAGGTCGGCCACGGCCCCGGACGGGGACTGCGCGGCAGCGGTGCCACGCGGCTCGGGCTCGCGCGCCGGTGGTAGGGAACGCTCCCCCGACCCGGTCCCGGACCGGCCGCCGGACGCCCCTCGCGTACGCTCCCCCGGCCGTGCCCTCGCCGCGTCCCGCGTACGGTCCGCCGAGACGCCCTGGGTGAGGTCGGCGACGATCGGCGAGGGCGGCATCCCGTTGAGTACGGCTCCGTCCAGCGCGGCGGCAGCGGCGGCGGCCACGTCGACGGCGTCCATGGGCCGGTCGGCCGCGGGCTGTACCGACCGCCGGCGCGGGCGCCGCCGGTGGGCCAGTGCCTCGACCTCGGCCTGGTCGGGGTCGTAGTCGGCGGGCGCCTCACCGCGCCGCGGGGACGAGCGGCGCCCCCGCGCGGGCAGTGCCTCACGCCACTGGTCGTCGTACCGCTCGTCGTCGCTGTCGTACTCCTGCTCCCCGTCCTCGTCATCGCGTTCCGCCGGGGCCGGGTCGAGGATGCCGAGCCGGACACCGAGCTGCCGCAGCCGCTGCGGGATGGCGTTGACGGGCGTCGCCGTGACGACGAGCAGCCCGAAGACGGTGAGCAGGACCAGCAGCGGTACGGCGAGGACCTCACCCATGGTGAAGATCAGCGGCTTGGACGCGGCCCAGCCGATGAGCCCGCCGGCGTCCTGCATGGCCTCGGTGCCCGCGTCCCTGCCCGGGGAGCCGCACGCGATGTGTACGAGCCCGAGGACACCGATCACCAGCGCCGAGAGGCCGATGACGATGCGTCCGTTGGCCTCGGGGCGCTGCGGATAGAGGATCAGCCGGACGGCGATGACGGCCAGCAGTATCGGGACGAGCAGGTCGAGCCGGCCGAAGGCGCCGGTGATGAGCATCTCGACGAGATCGCCGACGGGGCCCCGCAGATTCGACCACGTACCGGCGGCGACGATCAGGCCGAGGGCGAGCAGCAGGAGAGCGACGCCGTCCTTGCGATGCGCCGGGTCGAGCCCCTTCGCGCCCCGTCCTATGCCGCGGAACATCGCGCCGACCGCGTGTGCGAGTCCCAGCCAGACGAGGCGTACGAGGCGGTAGACGCCGTTCGTCGGCGACGGTGCGGGCTTGGGGGCCGGTTTGGCCGCGGACTTCTTCGCGGCGGCCTTCTTGGCCGGTGCCTTCTTCGTGGGTGCAGTCTTCTTCGCCGCGGCCTTGGCGGCGGGGGCCGCCTTCTTCGCGGCACCGCTCGCACGGCCGGCACGCGGTTTCGCGGTGCCCGCCGTGCCCTGGGAACCCTTGCCGGACGTACGTGAGGCCATGGGGGTGAGGTTACCGGTGTGAACGGCGGTGGACACGTGTGCCTACCGCTTCACCCGTTCGTGTCGCCCGCCGCGGGCGCGGAACTGACGCACCGTCAACGCCCTCTCCACCGGGCTTTCGGCGGGCCGCCGGGCGGACGGATACGGGCCGCCCACGGGCCTGTTGGAGCCCGGGGCGTGCCCGTCAGTTCGGTGAGGGAAGCGGGGAGCCGCCTCCACTGCCCGGTTCCAGAGCGTCCAGCGCCCTGCGGAGCCCGGTCAGTTTGCGCTCCAGATGTGCGGCCGTGGCGACCGCCACAGCGTCCGCGGACTCGTCGTCCAGCTGTTTGGAGAGCGCTTCGGCCTGCTCCTCGACCGCGGCGAGCCTCGCGGACAGCTCGGCCAGGAGACCGGTCGGCTCCTTCACCTCGCCCGCTCCCGCCAGTTGCAGTCTGAGCAGCTCGGCCTGCTCCTTCAACTGACAGTTCTTCATGTACAGCTCGACGAAGACCGAGACCTTCGCACGCAGCACCCAGGGGTCGAACGGCTTGGAGATGTAGTCCACAGCGCCGGCGGCGTATCCCCGGAAGGTGTGGTGCGGACCGTGGTTGATGGCCGTGAGGAAGATGATCGGGATGTCCCGTGTCCGCTCACGCCTCTTGATGTGCGCGGCGGTCTCGAAACCGTCCATCCCCGGCATCTGGACGTCCAGCAGAATGACCGCGAAGTCGTCCGTCAGCAGCGCCTTGAGCGCTTCCTCCCCTGACGATGCCCGCACCAGCGTCTGATCGAGCGCGGAGAGAATGGCCTCCAGCGCCAGCAGATTCTCCGGCCGGTCATCGACCAGGAGGATCTTGGCCTTCTGCACCATGGCCCGCCCTCCTCGCCCCGGCTGTGCACCGGGCGCCGCCCCAGGGGACGACTCCCTTACGCCGTCCGTCCTTGTGCCGGTCATGGTAGCCGCACCCCGCCTGTCGCCACACCCTGTCACCGCGATGTCACTGTGCACGTAGCAAAAACGTCACAGGAGCTCGGAAAGTTCCCCGATTCCCTGTGGCTCACACGTGTTCAACCACAGGAACTCACCTTCTTCTTCAGGTTCGCACAGCCGCGCGGCACTTCTGAAGCCGCTGCCCGATGTCGCTTTCATGTCACTTCTGATGCATCCACTGCTCCATCACCGACAGAAGATGATCGGGATCGACCGGCTTTGTCACATAGTCAGATGCGCCGGAGTCGATCGCCTTCTCCCGGTCGCCCTTCATCGCCTTCGCGGTGAGCGCGATGATCGGCAGTCCGGCGAACTGCGGCATCCTGCGGATCGCCGTCGTCGTCGCGTATCCGTCCATCTCCGGCATCATGATGTCCATCAGAACCAGCGTCACATCGTCGTGCTGCTCCAGCACCTCGATGCCCTCACGGCCGTTCTCGGCGTACAGCACCGACAGACCGTGCTGTTCGAGGACGCTGGTCAGCGCGAAGACGTTGCGGATGTCGTCGTCCACGATCAGCACCTTCTCGCCCCCGAACGAGAACGTACGCCGCTCCTCCGGAGCCTCGGGCGCCTCCCCCGTCCAGGACTCCTCGGCCCCCGAACCACCCGGCGACCGCGAGCCGTTGGCCGCGCCCGCGGAGCCGTTCCCGTTCGCCGGCGTCCCCGCGGACGGGCCCGCCGGGCCACCGGTGCGCCCGGACAGCGGGTTCATCTGCTCGGGGCCGCCCAAGGCCTTGCGACGGCGCCGGAAGAGCGCCGCGGGCCCCGTACGGGCCTCCGACGAGGCCACGGACCGGTCCCGCCGCGCCTGCTCCGACGACAGCCCCGCGGAGCCGCTGCCGGAGCGCTGCGGCTCGATGCCCGGAGTCAGCTGCGGATAGCCCTGCGGGGGCAGTTCGCTGGCGTGCAGCGGCAGGTACAGCGTGAACGTCGAGCCGCGGCCCGGCTCGCTGGCCGCGTGGATCTCACCGCCGAGCAGCCGGGCGATCTCCCGGCTGATGGACAGGCCCAGACCCGTACCTCCGTACTTACGGCTCGTCGTACCGTCCGCCTGTTTGAACGCCTCGAAGATCACCCGCATCTTGCTCGCCGCGATCCCGATGCCGGTGTCGGTGACCGAGAAGGCGATCAGATCGCCGTCCGCGTCGCGCAGCGAACCGGCCTCCAGAAGCTGCTCCCTGATCGCGTTGGGCACATCCGCCCCGGCCGGCCGGATCACCAGCTCCACGGCGCCCGTGTCGGTGAACTTCACCGCGTTGGACAGCAGGTTGCGCAGCACCTGGAGCAGCCGTTGCTCGTCGGTGTGCAGCGTCGCCGGGAGCTCCGGGGAGACCCGTACGGAGAAGTCGAGCCCCTTCTCCGCCGTCAGCGGCCGGAACGTCGCCTCGACGTAGTCGACGAGCTGTACGAGGGCGATGCGCGTCGGGCTGACGTCCATCTTGCCCGCCTCGACCTTCGACAGGTCGAGGATGTCGTTGATGAGCTGGAGCAGATCGGAGCCCGCACCGTGGATCGTCTCGGCGAACTCCACCTGCTTCGGCGAGAGATTCATCTCCGCGTTGTCCGCGAGCAGCTTCGCCAGGATGAGCAGCGAGTTCAGCGGCGTACGCAACTCGTGCGACATGTTCGCCAGGAACTCGGACTTGTAGCGCATCGACACCGCGAGCTGCTCGGCGCGCTCCTCCAGTACCTGCCGTGCCTCTTCGATCTCGGTGTTCTTCACCTCGATGTCGCGGTTCTGACGGGCCAGCAGCTCCGCCTTCTCCTCCAGCTCCGCGTTGGAGGACTGAAGGGCCTTCTGCCGGTTCTCCAGCTCCGCCGAGCGCTCCCGCAGCTGTTCCGTCAACTCCTGCGACTGTTTGAGCAGCACCTCGGTCTTGGTGTTGACGCTGATCGTGTTGACGCTCGTCGCGATCATCTCGGCGATCTGATTGAGGAAGTCCCGCTGGATCTGGGTGAAGGGCTGGAACGACGCCAGCTCGATCACACCGAGGACCTTGCCCTCGAACAGCACCGGCAGCACGATCACGTACGCCGGTGACGCCTCGCCGAGCCCCGAAGAGATCTTCAGATAACCCGGCGGCACATTGACCTGGATCGTGCGCTTCTCCTCGGCGGCCGTACCGATGAGGGTCTCACCGGGCCGGAAGGAGGTCGGCATCGAGCCCGCCGAGTACCCGTAACTGCCCCGCATACACAGCTCGTACGAGCCGTCGCGCCCGCCGGCCGTCCCCAGTTCGGAGACGGTGCCGGTCGGCATCGCGAGGAAGAACGCGCCGTGCTGGGCCGAGACCACCGGCGTGAGCTCGCTCATGATCAGCGAGGCCACGTCGTCCAGATCGCGGCGGCCCTGCATCAGACCGGAGATTCGGGCCAGGTTGCCCTTGAGCCAGTCCTGCTCCTCGTTGGCGAGGGTGGTGTCGCGCAGGTTGGCGATCATGGTGTTGATGTTGTCCTGGAGGACCTGGATCTCGCCCGCGGCGTCGACGTCGATCTTGAGGTTCAGATCGCCGCGGGTCACCGCGGTGGCGACGGCGGCGATCGCCCGCACCTGACGGGTCAGGTTGCCGGCCATCTCGTTCACCGACTCGGTAAGGTCGCGCCAGGTGCCGTCGACGTCCCTGACCCGCGCCTGACCGCCCAGCTGCCCGTCCGTGCCCACCTCACGGGCCACTCGCGTGACCTGCTCGGCGAACGAGGAGAGCTGGTCGACCATCGTGTTGATGGTGTTCTTGAGTTCCTGGATCTCACCGCGGGCGTCGATGTCGATCTTCTTGGTGAGATCGCCCTTGGCGATCGCGGTGGTGACCGTGGCGATCTGGCGCACCTGACCGGTCAGGTTGGACGCCATCGAGTTCACCGACTCGGTGAGGTCCTTCCACGTACCGGAGACCCCCGGGACACGCGCCTGGCCGCCCAACTCGCCCTCGGTGCCCACCTCGCGGGCGACCCGAGTCACCTCGTCGGCGAACGAAGACAGCGTCGTCACCATGATGTTGACCGTGTCGGCCAGCTCGGCGACCTCACCGCGCGCCTCGACCGTGACCTTCTTCGTCAGGTCGCCGTTGGCGACGGCCGACGAGACCCGGGAGATGTTCCGCACCTGACTGGTGAGGTTGTTGGCCATCGTGTTGACGTTGTCGCTGAGGTCCTTCCAGATGCCGGTGACGCCACGCACCCGCGCCTGGCCGCCGAGGATGCCCTCGGTGCCCACCTCGCGGGCCACACGGGTCACCTCGTCGGCGAAGTTCGACAGCTGGTCCACCATCGTGTTGACGGTCGTGACGAGGTCGAGGATCTCGCCCTTGGCGTCGACGGTGATCTTCTTCGACAGATCGCCCTTGGCGACGGCGGTCGTGACCTCGGCGATGTTGCGCACCTGGGAGGTCAGATTGTTCGCCATGAAGTTGACGGACTGGGTGAGGTCCTTCCACGTACCGGAGACACCCTGCACCTCGGCCTGACCGCCGAGCATGCCCTCCGTACCGACCTCGCGGGCGACCCGGGTCACCTGCTCCGCGAAGTTCGACAGCTGGTCCACCATCGTGTTGAGGGTGTTCTTCAGCTCCAGGATCTCGCCGCGCGCGTCCACGTCGATCTTCTGCGACAGGTCACCGCGCGCCACAGCCGTGGCGACCTGGGCGATGTTACGGACCTGAGAGGTCAGGTTCCCCGCCATGCCGTTCACAGAGTCGGTCAGATCGCGCCAGACACCGGCG
Organism: Streptomyces sp. NPDC051217; assembly: GCF_044455465.1. Classification (NCBI taxonomy): domain Bacteria; kingdom Bacillati; phylum Actinomycetota; class Actinomycetes; order Kitasatosporales; family Streptomycetaceae; genus Streptomyces; species Streptomyces sp. NPDC051217. Next base: position 5,218 of record NZ_JBITEV010000014.1, on the reverse strand, counting down.
ACGCCCGGCACCTGGGCCTGACCGCCGAGCCTGCCGTCCGTGCCCACCTCGCGGGCGACCCGCGTCACCTGCTCCGCGAAGGCCGAGAGCTGGTCGACCATCGTGTTGATGGTGTTCTTCAGTTCCAGGATCTCGCCGCGGGCGTCCACGTCGATCTTCTGCGACAGGTCACCGCGCGCCACAGCCGTGGTCACCTGGGCGATCTGCCGCACCTGGTCCGTCAGGTTGCCGGCCATGAAGTTGACGGAGTCGGTCAGTTCCTTCCATGTACCGGAGACGCCGTCGACCCGCGCCTGGCCGCCCAGCCTGCCCTCCGTACCCACGTCACGCGCCATCCGCGTCACCTGGTCGGCGAACGACGACAGCTGCGCCACCATCGTGTTCACGGTGTTCTTCAGTTCGAGCATCTCGCCCGCGACGTCGACGGTGACCTTCTGGGAAAGATCGCCGTTCGCGACCGCCGTCGTCACCTGCGCGATGTCCCGCACCTGACCGGTGAGGTTACGGAACGCGGTGTTGACCGAGTCCGTCAGGTCCTTCCACGTACCCGCGGCGCCCGGCACCTCGGCCTGACCGCCCAGTTGACCCTCGACGCCGACCTCGCGGGCGACACGCGTCACCTCGGAGCCGAACGAATTGAGCTGCCGCACCATCGTGTTGACGGTGTTCTTCAGTTCGAGCATCTCGCCGGCCACGTCGACGGTGACCTTCTGAGAGAGGTCACCGTTCGCGACGGCCGTCGTCACCTGCGCGATGTCCCGCACCTGGGTGGTCAGATTGCGGAAGACGGTGTTGACCGAGTCCGTCAGGTCCTTCCAGGTGCCCGCGGCGCCCGGCACCTGGGCCTGGCCGCCCAGCACACCCGAGCCGCCGACCTCGCTCGCCACACGCGTGACCTCGTCGGCGAACGTACGCAGCGTCTCGGTCATCTGGTTGATCGTCTCGGCGAGCTGCGCGACCTCGCCGCGCGCGCTCACCGTGACCTTCTGGGAAAGATCGCCGTTCGCGACGGCCGTGGTGACCTCCGCGATGCCACGCACCTGACTGGTCAGGTTGCCGGCCATCGTGTTCACCGAGTCGGTGAGGTCCTTCCACACACCGGCCACGCCCGGCACGGTCGCCTGGCCGCCGAGCTCACCCTCGGTGCCGACCTCGCGGGCCACCCTCGTCACCTCTGACGAGAAGGACGACAACTGGTCCACCATCGTGTTCACGGTGTTCTTCAGCTGAAGCATCTCGCCGGCGACATGCACAGTGACCTTGCGCGACAGATCGCCCTTGGCGACGGCCGTCGTAACGAGAGCAATGTCACGTACCTGAGCCGTGAGCCGGTACGCCATCGTGTTGACGGAATCCGTGAGATCCTTCCACGAACCCGACATTCCACGCACTTTGGCCTGGCCGCCGAGCTTGCCCTCGGTACCGACCTCCAGCGCCACACGCGTCACCTCGTCGGTGAACGCGGACAGCTGGTCGACCAGGTTGTTGACGGTCCTCGCGACCTTCAGGAACTCGCCGCGCAGCGGGCGCTCCGTCCCCGCCGAACCCTCGGTGAAGTGCGAACGCAGCTCCATCCGCTGCTCCAGGTCACCCTCGGCGACCGCCGACAGCACCCGTCCCACCTCGGACACGGGGCGCGCCAGGTCGTCCACCAGCGCGTTCGACGCGTCGATGGCGGCGGCCCAGGACCCCTCGCAGGCGCCCGTCTCCAGCCGCTCCGTGAGCTTTCCCTCGCGCCCGACCATGCGCCGTACGCGGGCCAGCTCGCCCGTGAGGTGCAGATTCCGGTCCGCCACCTCGTTGAACACGGCGGCGATCTCCGCCATCACATCGTCACCGGAGACGGTCAGGCGTTTACGGAAGTTACCGTCCCGCATCGCCACCAGGGCCGTCAGCAGTCTGCTCAGAGCCGCCGCATCGACCTCGGTGGCCCCGTTGTTCCGGGACCGTCCGCCCTTTGCGCGCGTGCTGTTGCCACGCGCCGCCACGCCAGACTCCACCGTGTCCCTCCCGCAGGGGTTGACCGTACTGCTCAGACGTTACTCAGACTGTCTCTGGAATCCTGCCCAGTGTTTCACCACGGCTGAACCTGGCGATAACAGTTCGGCAGCTTCGCATAGCGTCCCCACCCCCGGTAGGCGGAAACAGTGGTGACCGGCATCCGCCCGCGCAGCGAAGGTAAGTAACCTGGCATCCGGCTGTCCAACCGTCCCGGTCTGCCCGGCAGGGGCGGTGTGGCGAACGTACTACCACCGGGCACCTGGAGGGCGGGGCCGCATCATGGCAGAGCCGGGCGTCGAAACGCGTACGAGGAGTTCTGTGATCACCGCGCGGGCGGCTGCCAGCTTCGACCCTGTCGGGCGGTCCGTCGCGACCGCCCGCGCCTTTGTCCGTGACACGCTCCAGGGCTGGGGCTACTCCGACGTCGTCGACGACGCCGTGGTCCTCACCAGCGAACTCGTCACCAATGCCGTGATCCACGCGGGCACATCGGCGGACGTCCTCTGCCTCCGTACGGAGGGCGGCGTCCGCGTCGAGGTCTCCGACCGCTATCCCGAGCGTGAGATCCCCATGCAGGGCACGGGACTGTCGCTGGGCAGCCCCGACCGGGAGAACGGCCGCGGACTGCTCCTCTGCGCGGCCCTGGCTTCGCGCTGGGGCGTCGACTACACACCGACGCACAAGCAGGTCTGGTTCCAGCTCGACCTTCCCGACCGCCCCGTGGGCGCCCGGTCCGCCGGCCCCGTCATCCCGAACGCGCTCCTTCCCGTCACCGACGAACGCGTCAGGGTCGCCGTCGTACAGATCGACAGATCCGGCGCGGTCTCGACGTGGAACGAGGACGCGGAGCACCTCTTCGGCTACCCGGCCGACCAGGTCATCGGCAAGCCCCTCACCGACTTCGCCGCCTGGCCGCACACCCCGGGCATCGGCACCGGCATCGTCGAGGCGCTGCTGCTGTCGCGCTGGGAGGGGAGCTACGGGATCCGGGGCAGCGACGGCCGGGTCATCCCCGTGTACGCGTCCCACCTCCGCGTACGGGACACCAACGGCGAACCGTCCACCGTGTGCCTTCTCGTACGTGACGACGAACGCGCCGTGATCCAGACCCCGCAGCGCGCCCCCGTGACCGAGGCCGGCGCCGAGAGCCGAACCGTGGACCCCTTCGAGGTCTTCATCGGCTCACCGGCCCCCGAGGACCTCGACAGCCTGCTCCAGCGCACCGTGGAGCGCGCCCGCGACATGCTCGAAGGCGACTCCGCGTTCCTCCTGCTCGCCACCGATGACGAGACGGAGCTGGAGGTACGGGCCACCACTGGCCTCCCCTCGGCCCGGCAGCGCTTCGCCCGCGTCCCGGTGGAGGCCGGCACGGGGCGCTACGGCTCCGCCCGTATGCCGGCCGTCCACGAAGACCTGGCCATCGTCCCCGGCGCCGTCCCGCTGCTCAACGGCACCGGTATGCGCTCGGTCGTCACCGTCCCGCTCAAGGTCGAGGGCCGGCTGACCGGCTCGCTCGGCGTCGCCGCCGAGTCGGCGGGCCGGTATTCCAACGAGGAGGCGCTGCGCCTCCAGTTCGCCGCCGACCGCATCGCGCTGGCCGTCGAGTCGGCACGGCTCGGCGAGCTCGAACGCCTCCGGCGCGGCTCGCTCTCCTTCCTCGTCGAAGCCTCCGACCTGCTGGCCGGCACCCTCGACCGGGACCAGACGCTCGCGCTCATGGCACAGATGACGGTGCCGACGCTCGCCACCTGGTGCGCCGTCTACACCATCGCCGACCAGACGTCGGACCCGTACCTCTCCTACGTGCTGCACGAGGACGAGGAGCGCATCGACGGTCTGAAGGCCCTGCTCTCCAAGATCGATCCGCCCGACCCGGTCCCGACCCCGGGCGCCCGTGTCTGGACCGGCCCGGCGGACGCCGCGCACCAGGCGGCGCTCCGTACGTCCATGAGGGAGCTGGGAGGGGCCTCCACGCCCGTCTCCTCCGGAATCGGCACAACGCTTGCCACGGCCGCCGCCGTGGGCGGAGAGACCGTCGTACTGCCTCTGGTCGCCCGTAACCGCGTGATCGGGATGCTCACCCTCGGCAAGCCGTCGGACGACCACTTCCGCCAGGAGATCCTGGAGTTGGCCGAGGACCTGTCCCGCCGGGCGGCGCTCGCCCTCGACAACGCGCGCCTCTACTCGGAGCGCATGGCGATCAGTCAGTCCCTCCAGCGCAGCCTGCTGCCGCCGGAACTGCCTCAGGTGCCCAACGTCGAGGTCGAGGTCATCTACCGCGCGGCCGGCGAAGGCAACGAGGTGGGCGGCGACTTCTACGACCTCTTCCCGATCCGCGACGGCGCGTACGGCTTCGCCATCGGCGACGTCTGCGGCACGGGCCCGGAAGCCGCGGCCGTGACGGGACTCGCCCGGCACGCGCTCCGCCTCCTCGCCCGCGAGGGCTTCAGCGGCCCGGCGGTGCTGGAGCGCCTGAACGCGGCGATCCTCGACGAGGGCGCCCGCAGCCGCTTCCTGACGCTCCTGTACGGGGAGTTGTGGCCTCAGGAGGACGGCAGTGCCGTCCTCAAGGTCGTCTGCGCCGGACACCCACTGCCGCTGCGTCTACGCCAGGACGGCACGGTGGAGGCCGCGGCGGACCCGCAGCCGCTGCTCGGCGTGATGGACGACCTGGAGCTGTACGAGCAGATGGTCACCCTCGACCCGGGTGACGTCCTCCTCTGTGTCACCGACGGCGTCACCGAACGCCGGGAGGGAACACGGATGTTGGGCGACGACGGCCTCGTCGACGTTCTGACGGGCTGTACGGGCCTCACGGCCGGGGCTGTGGCGTCTCGGGTGCTTCGAGCCGTGGAAAGGTTCGCTGCGGAGCCGGCGTCGGACGACATGGCGATCCTGGCGATGCGCGTGCCCGAGCCGCAGAAGAACTGAACGAAAGAAGGGCCCCGCCATCAGGCGGGGCCCTTCTTTTGTGCTGGAGCCCCAATACGGAATCGAACCGTAGACCTTCTCCTTACCATGGAGACGCTCTACCGACTGAGCTATTGGGGCGCGGCAACGAGAGAGATCATACCCGAAGCGCCGGGCGCTGGAAACCGTCGACATAGGGGACTTGAACGCAAAAATGCCCCGCACCATAAACGGTGCGGGGCACTCCCACAAAAATTGTTCGGCGGCGTCCTACTCTCCCACAGGGTCCCCCCTGCAGTACCATCGG
>NZ_JBITEV010000013.1:0-290324 GCF_044455465.1 Streptomyces sp. NPDC051217 | reverse complement strand
ACGGCCGCCTGCGGACCATCGCCACCATAGGACGAAGCTGGGGCTTCCCCGACGCGACCCACTTCAGCAAAGTATTCAAACAGGCATACGGAATCACACCACGGGACTGGCGCGAACAGAACCACCCCCGCGCCTCCGCCTGATGGACTCCGCGCGGCCCCGTCAACCGGTCTCACGTACGCCGCTCATCACCACGGCCGGCTGCCGACCCTCGGTTGGGCCGGCGGCCATGATGGCAATCGGCTCCTGAACAGCGCCACGCCCCCTCCTTCCCTTCGAGGGAAGGAGGCCGACCTCACGCAGGAGGACCTTGCGGAGCGTTCCGGTGTCTCCGTGGACGTGGTCCGTCAGCTCGAACAGGGGCGGAAGCACTCGGCCCGACTCCCCACGCTGCACGCTCTCGCGAACGGGCTTGGTGTGGAGCTGACCACGCTCCTGGGGGACCCTCCCGCAGTCGCCAAGACCGGTGAGGCCAACGGCCCACGTCTTGTCGCGGTGCGCCGGGCGATCATGCCCCCACTCTGGGGCCCACCACCGCCACCGGTCGGCCCGGACTTCTCCCTGGAACGCCTGCGCGAGCAAATCGCCGACGGATGGTCGCAGTACCACGCGGCTGAGTTCGACGTCGTGATGAAAGCACTTCCCGACCTGATCTCGGAGGCACGTTCCGCGTCGGTCTCCGGCACCGACGACGACCGCTGGGCACCACCGACCTCGCCCTGACGAGCCTGGAGCGGGCGATAGAAGCGGCGGGACAGTCCTCCGACCCGCTGCTTCTGCCGATGATCGTCAACTCCACGGCGTGGGCGTACCAGCGCCAAGGACGCCTGGACGACGCCCTGTACGTCGCCAACCGTGCCGCCGACGACATGAAGGCGGCGGGCCAGACCGACACCGCTGACGGACTGAAGGTGTGGGGCGCCCTCATCATGACCGCCGCAACATCAGCGGCACGGAGCCGCGACTACGACCGCGCGGCATCGATGATGGAGACGGCGGAGAAGGAAGCCGCACGCGTCTCCAAGCTCCCCGCGGGTGACGACAACCGCATGATCAGCGTCTTCGGCCCGTCGTCGGTCCGTATCGAGCGCGTCCGCCTGGCCGTCCAGTACGGGCACCCCGAAGACGCCCTTGCCCTGGCCAAGGGCATGCGTCTGAGCAAGGACACACCACCGTCATGGCGGACGTGGCTGCTGCTCGACGTAGCGCGGGCGCACACGGACATCGGGGAGGCCGCCGGCGCGGTGAAGACCCTGGAGTCCCTGAAGCGCGTTGCCCCTGAGTGGATACGCCACCACACCCTCGCGGTCGCCATCGTGCGCGACCTCTATCTTCTGCGAACGCGGTGACGAGCTGGCCATGGAGTGGCGCGAAGCCCGCGAGCCGGCGGAGGCAGACACATGAGCGCCCCCGAGCTTGGACCGGAGGAGAGGACCGCTCTCCGGGAGGTCGTGGAGCGGTCGGACCGTGATCTGGAGACCCGTGTCGTACGCCCGGTGTGGTCTGCGGTACGGGCGCCAACTTCGCCGCGACGAACGCGGATGCCAGGCACTGGGGCTCGTCTGACGGCTGCCCAGGAGCTCGAAGACCAGGAAGTGACTGTCTGGAACGCCTATCTCGTTCACTCCCGGAAGTGCGGCGCCTGCGCAACGGCCCACGCGTACTGCGGCGTCGCCTCCGTGCTTCTCTCGAACGTTCGCGAACTCCGCGACGTGATCGGATGGGGTCCACGATGAGCGCCCTTGGACCTACCGCCTGATTCCTGCTCGTCTGATCGCGGTTGGTGCCCTCATCGGCCTTCCCGCACCGGGTCACGCGGCTGCGCGCAGGCCGCGTAGTTGCCGTACTTCGCTGCCGTACGGCTCCACGCCAGAGGCCCCGGACTTGTCGTCCGGGGCCTCTCGCCTGCTGTGCACTCGGCAGGATTCGAACCTGCAACCTTCTGATCCGTAGTCAGATGCTCTATCCGTTAAGCTACGAGTGCTTGCCGTGCTGGGCTTTTTGGGCCCGTCCGCGTTGCGAGAACAACATTACATGACCTGCGGCGTCACGTGAAATCCATTAGCCGCACCCCGCCTGAGCTGCGGAAACGTCCCGAAACAGACGCCCCGAACGGCCGAAGCCCCGGCCTGGTGGACGGGGCTTCGGTGATCGATGCGCGGAGGCGGAGGGATTTGAACCCTCGATGGGCTTTAAGACCCAAACCGCATTAGCAGTGCGGCGCCATAGACCGGACTAGGCGACGCCTCCAGCACACCCGCGCGGGCGCGGATGGTGCGTGTCAGATGATGACACAGCCGAGCGCGGTGTCACCAATCGCCGCCCACGGTACTAGGCGGGAACCCCGCAGGGCAAAGCACTTCTTCGCGCCCCCGGTCCGGGCGCAACGACTGGGCCCCACGCGCGTTAGTGATGCCGGGCGCGCGCCGTCGGGCCCTTCGGAATCGTCTGCCGTCAGGAGTTCCCGTGTCGCGTCGTTTCTCCCGCACCGCCACCGTCACCGCTGCCTTCGCCGCCTCGCTCGCCGCCGTGGGCGCCTTCGCGCCCACCGCGGCCGCCGTCGGCCCGTTCGACCTCGCGCCGCTGCCGCTCCACTCGCTGTTCCAGGAGCGGAAGCAGGAGCAGGACCGGCTCACCGTGACCGTCGTCGACACCAACATCACCCGTGCCGACGGTACGTACGAGCTGCGCTGCGGGCCCGCCGGCGGTACGCACCCCGAGGCCGCCTCCGCGTGCGCGCGGCTGGACGAGCTCGCCGCCGAGAACAAGGACCCGTTCACTCCGGTGCCCAAGGGTCAGATGTGCACCATGCAGATGGGCGGGCCCGCCACCGCGCGGGTCACCGGGACGTGGCAGGGCCGCAGCGTCGACGCGACGTTCAGCCGTAAGAACGGCTGCGAGATCTCCCGCTGGCAGAACCTCGTCCCTGTCCTTCCCGCCGCCCGGGGCTGAGCGGAACGCGCGCACGCGGGCGCGGGTGGGGCGTGCGGGGGAGCGCGGGGACGGCGTATGTACCGGGTCCGCACACAACCTTGGTGAGAGCTCCCCCTCATCCGCCGCCCCGCCCCGCCCCCAGCCCTTAGACTCCCTCCAGTGACAGGCTGAGACTCCGAGGGGCAAGATGGGACCGGCCGTCCGCAAGGTGCAGTGGGTCAGGGAGGAAGCGTCGTCGTGAGCAGCAGGCCATCCCGAGGCGCTGCTCGCCTCGCGGCGATACTTGACGCGCTTCCCGACGGACTGGTGCTCGTCAACAGCAACGGCACCGTCGTCAACGCGAACACCATCGCCCTCGAAACCTTCGAAACCCCTGGTACGGCCCTGGTCGGGCGAGGTCTGCTCGATCTCCTGCCGCAGTTCGACCCGCGCCTGATCCCCGGTTCGATGCGCCGCCCCGAGGCTTCCGACGAGCGGGGCCGTACGAAGCCGACCCGGATGATCGCCCGCCGTACGGATGGCAGCGAGTTCCCCGTCGAGGTCACCAGCGCCAATCTGGAGGACGGCCAGCAGGCCTACAACGACCTCCACAACTACACCGGCGACGAGTTGCTGATGCTCGTCGTCCGCGATCTCTCCGGGACCGTCGACACCGAGGCGGAGCTGGCGCGTTCGCAGCGCCAGACCGAGATGATCCTGCGGGCCGCCGCCGAGGGCGTGGTCGGTACGGACACCGACGGCCGCGTCGTCCTCGTCAACCCCGCCGCCGCGCAGATCCTCGGCTTCCGGGCCAGCGATCTGGGCGGTCAGGAGCTGCACCCGCTGATCCTGCACTCGCGCGGGGACGGGGAGCCGTTCCCGTACGAGGACTCGCCCCTCGCCGACACCCTCAAGTCGGGGCGCAAGCACCGGGTGCGCGGGCAGGTGCTGTGGGCGAAGAACGGCAAGCAGGTGCCCGTCGACCTGACCACCGCGCCCGTACGGGACGGGGAGCAGCTCGTCGGCGCGGTGATGACGTTCACCGACCGGCGTCCCTACGAGGAACTGGTCGAGGCCCACGCGAACGAGGCCACCGAGGCGGCCGAGCGGCACGCGGCGGAGCTCGCGGAGACCATCGAGCGCCATACGGCCGAACTCGACGAGGCGATCGAGCGGCACACCGCCGAACTCGCCGACCGCAGCGACCGGTACGCGGCCGAGATCGAGGAGCTGGCGGAGCGGTACGACAACACGGCTCGCCGGCACCACCAGCTGACGGCCGTCCTGGGCGGCGCCCTCCGCGGTCCGCTGGAGGAGCTGCGCGGTGAGCTGGCGACGCTCGCCGCCGACCCGGCCGGGCAACTGTGGCCCGAGGCCAACCAGATGCTGCACCATCTGTCGGCCGGCTACGCGCGGATGACGACGCTGGTGGACAACGTTCTCGGCTACCAGCGGCTCGACGAGGGCCTGGAGCGGCTGACCAAGGTCAACGTGCTGCTCGACGGAGTCGTAGCGGCCGGTGTCGAGGGCGCGATCGAGCTGATCGGTCCGGGCCGGGCGCAGTTCGCCGTGCACGCGCCGCCGATCGAGGCGGAGGTCGATCCGGTACGGCTCGCGACGGCGCTCGCGCATCTCACGGCGGACGTGGCCGGGGTCGACTCCACCGGGCGTACGCGGGTGGTGCCGGGCGGCGGTTACGTCGACTCCACGATCGTGGTGGCGGCGGCGCAGCGCGGGGATGTCGTACGGATCGAGGTACGCGGACCGTTCGCGGGCGGCGATCCGGTGCACGAGCCGATCGTGCGCGGGATCGTGCAGGCGCACGGCGGGGTGTTGCAGACGCACGATATGCCGGGCATGGGCGGCAGCGCGTACGTGCTCGAAGTGCCGCTGGGGGAGGGGTCGGGGACGTACCACCCGCCCGCGCCCGAGGAGAGCCAGGCGCCGGCACAGCCGATTCAGCAGGAGGCGGCGCCCGGGTCGACGGGTGGCTCCGGCCGGCCCGGCGGCGGTGGGCGGCGGCGTGCGCGGCGGGCTTCGACGGACGCGTTCCTCGGGGCTTCGGGCGAGGAGCCCGCAGGCGAGCCCACGGGGCGGCGCAGGGCTCGTACGGAAGCGGCCCCGAGCACGGACTCGCAGCCGGGGCCGGCGTCGGTACCGGCGCAGGACTCCGGGGAGAGCGGCGGCGGGGGTACGGGCCGCAGGCGCGGCCGACCCAGCCCGGCGGAGAACGCGGCCGGGGCCGCACCTGGCGCCGAACTCGCGCTGTCGGCCCGTCCGGCTCCTCCCACGCCTTCCACGCCTCCCGCTTCACCGGCTCCGCCCGCTCCCCCCGCCCTGTCGGCCGCCGCTTCCGAAGGATCGGTCGTGACGGCCGCCGAGGGGGCGCATCCGAACGGGCGCGCGGCCTTCGGTCAGGCCGTTCCGCCGCAGGGCGTACCGCACGGCGCACAGCAACGGGCCGCGGCGGCCGGTACGGCGCGCCGTGCCCGGCACGGTGGCCAGAACGCCCTCCCGGCCCTCCCCTCGGGTCCGTCGACGGCACCGGAACAGGCACCCCGACAGGCGTCGCGGCAGACTCCACGCCCGGCACCGCAGCAGACCCCGCAACAGACCCCGCAGCAGACCCCGAGACCGGTTCCGGCACAGCAGCAGGCGCCGCACCCCGTGCCCGCTCAGCAGCAACCGGCTGTCCGGCGTCCCCGGCGCGCGCTGGCGCCCACGCAGCAGCGGCCCGAGCCCGCGCCGGCGCCCGGCGGCGACGCCGCGCCCGCCCGCGCGCAGTTCGCGCTCCCCCCGGCCGACGCCGACCGCGCGCCGGCGCCCTCCCAGGGCGCGCCCGACGCCTCGATGCCGGGGCGCCACGACGCGGTAGGGGCGGACCCCCGCGCGGACCACACACCGCTGAGGCCGCACCCCGTCGCGTCCCAGGCGGGCCCGCGGCGCGGGGGGCTCACGGATGCCCCCGCACGCCCCAACGACCCGCGCAGGACGGACCCGCGTACGAAGGACCAACGTACGAAGGACCCGCGCCGGGCGCTCGCGCCGGAGCCCGGCGACAACGGCGCGCCGGCCGCGGACCCCAACAGCTGGGCGCCCGCGATGCCCACCGCGTCGGGCGTCGGCGTGATGCCCGGCGCGCCCGGCTCGGCAGCACCCGGCCAAGGCACTCCCGGTCAGCCCTCGTGGCCGGTCCCCGGAGCCGTACCGCCGCCCGAGCAGCACACGCACTCGGACGACGACACCGACGGCACCGCAGGCACCGACGCCACAGGGAGCGCCGGTAACCCCGGCCCCGACGACACCGCCGGGGCGAACGGCGACGGGACCGGCGCCACCCCCCGGGACCCCCGCGCCGCACAGCCGTTGCCCCCCGCCCAGCCGCTGCCCGAGGAGGAGCCGATGCCGGCGGACTCCACGCAGAGTCGGGCGTTCAGCGTCCGTACGCTCGGCCAGGGCGTGCCCTTCTCGCAGCAGATCACCAAGCAGCAGAACCAGAGCCTCGGCTCCGGCCGCCGCCGCAGGCTCTCCTCCCCGCACGACCCCGAAGACACCGGCACCGGCGCCACCGCCTCCGGCCCCTCCCACGGCGGCCAGGGCGGATCCCTCGGCCACGGCCCTCACTCCGAGGGCCGCGCCTACGCCATAGGAGCTCCGGACGAGGGCGCCGAAGGCCCCCAGCCGCTCGACGGCCCCGGCGGCGCGGTCGAGGTCGCGAACCGCCCCCAGCCCCGGCCCGTCGACGACGAACTGCCCCCCGAGCCGCTGGACAACCCGCGCCGACTGCTGGTCTGGCCCGCCCCCGACGTCTCCACCCAGCAGGCCCTGAGCGACCGCGGCTACCGCCCGGTGATCGTCCACTCCCGCGAGGAGGTCGACGCGCAGATCGCGGCCTTCCCCGCGGCGCTGTTCGTGGACCCGCTGACCGGCCCGATCACCCGGACCGCGCTCCAGTCGCTGCGCCAGGCCGCGGTCGCCGCCGAGGTCCCGGTGCTGGTGACGGCCGGGCTCGGGCAGGCGACGCGCGAGGCGGCGTACGGGGCCGACCCCGCCGTACTGCTCAAGGCGCTGGCGCCGCGCGACAGCGAACAGCACCCGCCGCGCGTGCTGTTGATCGAGGAGAGCGAGGAGATCGCGCTCGCGCTGACGGCGACGCTGGAGCGCCGTGGCATGCAGGTGGCGCGCGCGGGGACGGACAGCGAAGCGGTGACGCTCGCGGGTCAGATGCGGCCGAATCTGGTGGTCATGGACCTGATGCAGGTACGGCGCCGGCGCGCGGGCATCATCGACTGGCTGCGCGCCAACGGCCAGTTGAACCGTACGCCGCTGGTCGTGTACACCTCCACGGGCATCGACCGCGCCGAACTGCCGCAGCTGTCCGCCGGGGAGACCGTGCTGTTCCTCGCCGAGCGGTCCACGAGCGAGGACGTGCAGGCGCGGATCGTGGACCTGCTCGCGAAGATCGGTACCAACTGACCCTCGAAAAGGGCCAGTTGGTACCGGCGTAGCACGAGTCCCCGAGGGGCCCTACACCTCGGTGACGTCCAGCTCCCCGTCCGCGTACTGCTTGCGGATCACCTTCTTGTCGAACTTCCCCACGCTCGTCTTCGGCACCGACTCCACCACCGACCACCGCTCCGGCAGCTGCCACTTGGCGATCTTCCCGGCGAGGAAGGCCTTCAGCGACTCGTAGTCGGCGCTCGCGCCTTCCTTCAACACCACTGTCGCGAGCGGCCGTTCGCCCCACTTCTCGTCCGGCACGGCGACGACCGCGGCCTCGGCGATGTCCGGATGCGCCATCAGCGCGTTCTCCAGCGCCACGCTGGAGATCCACTCGCCGCCGGACTTGATGACGTCCTTCGCGCGGTCGGTGAGGGTGAGATAGCCGTCGGGGCTTATGACGCCGACGTCGCCCGTCTTGAGCCAGCCGTCCTCGCTGAACTTGTCCTCGGGCCTGAGCGGTTCGGCGCCGGCGCCGCCGTAGTAGGAGGTCGCGATCCAGGGTCCGCGTACCTCCAGCTCACCGGCCGACTCGTTGTCCCACGGCAGCGTGTCGCCGCCGGGACCGGTCAGCCGCGCCTCGACGCCGACGGGGAAACGGCCCTGAGTGATGCGGTACGGCCACTCCTCCTCGGCGGTGAGACCGGCGGGCGGGTTGGACGTCGTGCCGAGCGGCGAGGTCTCCGTCATGCCCCAGGCATGGCAGAGCCGTACGCCGAGCTTGTCGTACGCCTCCATCAGCGCGGGCGGACAGGCCGCGCCGCCGATGGTGACGCGGGCCATGGAGGTCAAATCGCGCGGCTTGGCGAGGACTTCGGCGAGCAGTCCCTGCCAGATCGTCGGCACGGCGGCCGCGTGCGTGGGCTTCTCGCTCTCGATCATGTCGGCGAGCGGAGCGGGCTGGAGGAAGCGGTCAGGCATGAGCATGCCGACGCCGGTCATGAAGGTGGCGTGCGGCAGGCCCCAGGCGTTGACATGGAACTGCGGTACGACGATGAGGGTCGTGTCCTTGTCGGTCAGCCCCATCGACTCGGCCAGGTTGATCTGCATCGAGTGCAGATAGATCGAACGGTGCGAGTAGACGACGCCCTTCGGCTCACCGGTGGTGCCGGAGGTGTAGCACATGGCGGCGGCGGTGCGTTCGTCCAGCTCGGGCCAGTCGTACGTGGTGGGCCGGCCGGCGATCAGGTCCTCGTACTCGTGCACCTGGACAGCGCTGCCCGCGGCGGCTTCCGTCAGCGGGCCCCGGTCGCCGGGGCCGGACACGACGACGTGCTCGACGGTCGTCAGATGGGGCAGGAGCGGCGCGAGGAGCGGCAGCAGGGAACCGTTCACCAGGACGACGCGGTCGGCGGCGTGCCGGACGATCCAGACCAACTGCTCGGGGGGCAGGCGCAGGTTGAGCGTGTGGAGGACGGCCCCCATGGAGGGGATCGCGAAGTATGCCTCGACATGTTCGGAGTTGTTCCACATCAGCGTGGCGACCCGATCGTCGCCCGTGACACCCAGCTCGTCGCGCAGGGCGCCGGCGAGCTGTGCCGCGCGTGCGCCGATCTCGGCGAAACTGCGGCGCTGCGGCTCACTCTCCCCGGTCCAGGTGGTGACCTGCGACTTCGCGTGGATGGTCATCCCGTGGCGCAGGATGCGGGTCACAGTCAGCGGTACGTCCTGCATGGTGCTCAGCACGGCGTCCTCCCGGTGGGCGCTGGCGCCAGGCGACAGCGGCGCGGTGTGCAGAAAGGCTTGCGGAGATTCTGCGCACATACCATTCGGTATGTCACTACCCGGGAGTACAAAACAGTCGGTGCGGAGTGGGACACCCGGCATCCGACCCGGCATCCGCCGTGGTTGTGGGTCAGCGGACGGGCCTCAACTCCGGGTCCTCGCGCAGCTTCCCGAGCGCACGCGACACCGCGCTCTTCACCGTGCCGACGGAGACCCCGAGCACCTCGGCGGTCTGGACCTCGCTCAGGTCCTCGTAATAGCGGAGCACCACCATCGCGCGCTGCCTGTCGGGCAGCTTCATCACCGCGCGCCACATCGCGTCGTGGAGCACCTGCTCGTCGGCCGGGTCGGGCGCGGGAAGACCGGTCGGCTCGGGCAGCTCCTCGCAGGCGAACTCGTCGACCTTGCGCTTGCGCCACTGCGAGGTACGGGTGTTGACGAGGGCCCGGCGGACGTAGCCGTCGAGGGCGCGGTGGTCCTCGATCCGGTCCCAGGCGACGTAGGTCTTGGTGAGAGCGGTCTGCAGCAGGTCCTCGGCGTCGCTCGGATTCGCGGTGAGCGAGCGCGCGGTACGCAGCAGCACGGGCCCCCGCGCCCGTACGTACGACGAGAAGGACTTGTAGGGCGTGTGCGGGTGGGACTGCTGGTGCGGTTGGGCGTGAGCGGGTGGATGTGAGTTCGGGTGGTACGGCGAATACGAGGCGGCCTTGGAGGCGCTCGTGCAGACAGGCGTGGTCATGGCTCCACGCTAGGAGCGGGCCCTTCGCAGGGGATCGGCCCCAGGTCCCGAAGGTACGTCCGCCTCAGGGAGTAGAAGTGGTGCCGGCCACACCTCCTGAAGATGGAGGAGGGGATCACTCTCGTCAGGGTCGGCCCCGGGGGCGGGTGGCCCCTGTGGATCTTCGGCGCGGTGCCGTGGAGTGGCCCTGAGACCTTGGGGGGACCGACTCCGCAGGTGGGAGCGGTGCGGGCCGCGCACGCGAGGGCGGGGGTGTCGGAGCCGTACACCTTGGTGATGAGGGGGAGACGCGCCGCGGCGTGTCGTACGGGGGGCGGGACGTACTACCAGAGGTGTCGAGGGGGTGGCACCGGTTGGAGGGGGGCAAGCAGCCGCGCGGCCGGAGGGCTGGCTGGAGGGCTGGCTGGAGGGAGAAGCCCGGCGGGGGGCTGAGGGGAAAAGCGAGGGCGGTCTGCACGGCGGCACCGAAGTGCCGTCGTGCAGACCGCCGCTCACCCCTCAGCCACGCCCCCCGTCGGGCCGCGCATTAGAAGAGATCGAAGAAGTTCACCGCGATGTTCTCGTTGGACTGGTCGATCACGGTGAAGCCGGAGCCGTTCACGTTGGCGGTGTTGTTCTGGTTCGACGCGCCCGCGCCGGTCGCCGTCTGCTGTGTGGTCGTCGAGTTGCCGGAGTTGTCGTCGCCCACACCACTGCCGATGATCGTGGCCACGCTGGCGTTCGATCCGTCGTCCGCGAAGTCGTCGGCGGACGCCGAGCCGGTGAACAGGGCCGCGGCGAGCGGAAGGGCGGCGACGGCGGCGAAGACGCGGGCGGTACGGAAGCTTGCCATGTCAGTTCCTCCAGGAACGAGATCTTCTGAACGAGAAGTACGGCTCTTGCCAGGGCAGTTGGCCGACCGCCCTGACGTTGTTCTCGACGTCGCGGATCAAGAATTGCCCACCGAATCCCCGGCGAACCAGCCCTGAGCGGGTTATTCCCTCGCAAGCGTGAGGACATGTCGATAAACCCCCTTCACGACATCAACAGGCCAGTTCGGTCGGTATGCACCCGTACGGAGCTCATCACGACCCGGTTCCCGCAAGAGGTGAAGCGTTTCGGCACACTTTCGGCCAATCTTTCCCACTCCCTTTCTTCGAACAACAGTGCGAACATGGATCCATGGCCATCACTGCCCCGCACTCGACCACCCTGGCCCTCGCATACGCGCTCTCAGCAGCCGAAAGCGGGTTCCCCGTCATCCCGCTGTCCCCCAACAAGCTCCCCGCCCTGCGCTCACCACATCGGGACCGGCCCGGTTCCGGCGCCGGCCCCTGCCGCGGTGAGTGCGGCCTCCCCGGCCACGGCGTGCACGACGCCACGACCGACCCGGCCGCCGTACGGGCACTGTTCGCCGCCGCGCCCTGGGCGACGGGTTACGGCATCGCCTGCGGACGGGCGCCGCATCACCTGGTCGGCATCGACCTGGACGTCACGCCGACGGCGGCGAGGGTGGGGGCGGGGCGCGGTGCGGATGCCGGGCGCGATGCGGGCGCGGGTATGAGTGCCGGTCCGGGCGCGGGGGTCGGTCCGGGCGCGGGCGTCGGTACGGACGCGGGCGTCGGTCCGGGCGCGGGCGTCGACGCCACGCCGGACTCCGTGGCCGCGCTCCAGCAGCTCGCCTTCCAGCACCTGTTCACGCTGCCCGAGACCGTCGTCGTGCTCACCCCGAGCGGCGGCCGGCACATCTGGCTGTCGGGCCCGGCCGGAGTCACGGTCCCCAACTCGGCGGGCCGCCTGGCGCCCGGCATCGACGTACGGGGCGCGGGCGGCTACCTCGTCGGGCCCGGCTCCGTCTCCGCCCGTGGCGCGTACCGGCTGGCCCCCGGCTCGGCCGGACTCACCCCCGCGCCCTGCCCGCGCGCCCTGCTGCGCCTGCTCACGCCCCCCGAGCGCGCCCGCCACGCGGGACCGGGCGGGCGCCGGGGCCGCCCGGCGCAGGGCCACGGCCTGGTGCAGTTCGTACTCGCCGCGCACGCGGGCCAGCGCAACACCCGGCTGTTCTGGGCGGCGTGCCGGGCGTACGAGCACGGCTTCGGCGAGGCTCTCGCGGAGTCGCTGGTCGACGCCGCCGTACGCACGGGCCTCGCCGAACACGAGGCGCGCGCGACGATCGCCTCGGCGTCACGCCTGACGGCCGGGCCCGCGTAGCGCCGTACGTACGAAGACAGAAGAGGGGCGCTCAACGGCATCGAACCACTGAACGCCCCTCCTCCTCGCTGATGGCTACCGCGCCGGTGGCTACCGCACGTCGATGCTCAACGTGGCCTTGTTGTTGGACTTGTCGTTGTCGTAGACCGGCTCGATGTCGTAGTTCGACGTGGCCTTGACCTCGCCGGACGTATCGGCCCGCCGCCCCTTGTCGATCTTCAGGACGATGGCGAACGCCTCGATCTCACCGACCTCCAGGGTGTAGTCGTCCTCCTGGCAGACGTACTTCGGATGCCCCGGCTCCGAGGGGCCGGTCGGCCCGTCGACCCCGAACGGCCTGCACTCCTCGGGGACTTCGACGGCCTTCGTGCCCTTGGGGATGTTCACGAGGAGCGCGGGGTGGTCGTCGCTCTCGTTGTTCTGGATCCAGCCCGGTCCGTCGTTGCGGATCGAGGGTGTGACGACGACCTTGCTGCCGGGCTTCCCCGCGGCCTCGTCCCCCGCCGCGACGAGATCGGCCGAGCTGTCCGTGTTCAGCGCGAGCCGGCGGTGGGCCTCGTCGTAACCCTCACCCGGTGCCTCGCCGGTACGGTCCGTGCCGTACTCGACGACCTCCATCAGCGCCTTCTTCAGCACCTTGTACGTCACCGGCACCGTGTAGCCCTCGCCGGGCGCGATGCCGACGTCCAGCTCGCACAGCGCCTGCTTGATCTTGTCCCCGACCATCGAGTACGTGCAGCCGTCGACGGGCTCGGTGAAGGCCAGCCCGCGCGTGAGCCGCAGCCGGAAGGTGACGCCGTCGGTGGCGGCGGTGCCGTTGTTGGTGAGGGTGACGGAGTCGGTGCGGACCTCGCCGGGCCTGAGCTGATTCCCCGACAGCTCAGACACGGTCAGATCCGGCGCGACGGGCTCGTCCGCGTACGCGCCGGGCGCGAGGGCGAGCGGCAGGGCGGCGGCAACCGCGGCTGCTGCCACGGCTGTTGATGTCAGGCGCGAGAGGCGCTTGTGGTGGTGCACGGTGGGTCTCCTCGAACATGCGGAGCCGGGACTGCGAGTCCCGCTGGTCATCTGCCAGACACCGAAATTCCATGCCTGGTTGTGCTCGCGGATGTAGAGGAACGATGACCGGGATCGGCGCCCGCCCTCCCCCGCGACGTACGGGATACGAGGACGGGCGCCGACGTTTACGGCCGGACGGTTCAGCCGGTCAGCCGGTCAGCCGGTCAGCAGATCTTGTAGTCGACGCGGGTCGAGTTGTACGAGCAGGTGTCCACCAAGGCCCCGGTCGACTTCTTGAGCGTGGCCTTGTCCCGGTCGTTGTTCCAGACGTACGCGGCACGCCCCTGATAGCGGCTCGTCGCGGTGTTCGTTCCCGAACCCGTGCGTATGGTCACCGTCTTGCCCCGGGCGAGCGAGTAACTGCCGAAGGTGTACTTGTGGCTCGCGCTGTCGACCACCGTCCAGCCCGTCAGGCTGACGGCCCTGGTGGTGGTGTTGCGGATCTGCACGTACTCACCGTTGAGACTGGCGTTGGAGCGGCTGTCCGTGCCGGGACTGTCGTAGTGGACCTTGTACAGGTGGACCGACCCGACGGCCTGAGCCTGCGCGGGCAGCAGAACCGTTCCGGTGACCACCACCGCCGCCGTGGCGGCGACAGTGGAGAGCGTGCGGGAATAGCGCATGTGCGTCCTCTGATCGAGGCCGGGCACCCCCCAAAGGGCCCGGCAGGCGCCCAGATTATGACCAAGCATCCACAACCGGTTCCCTTTTCAAGAACAAGGACATACTGGCCGGTAGAGGCACCAACTCCCGTACAGTGAGGCCCATTTCACCGCCACTGCCCGTTCCCCGACTACACGACAAACCCAGCCGCACTCCCGAGCCTCGTTCAAGGCACTACGGGTTATATCCACCCCCTCGCCCTTCCGCTCCCGTCCCCCTCCACCGCACACGAAGCGCGGCAGACCGACTTCTCTCTTCCTTCCGGACCGGCCGGGCCATCCGTGGCCTCTGGGGCGTTATAGGCACAGACGCGCCGTCCGTCGGCCTCCGTGTGTGCACCCTCGGGTCCCGGCTCACACGGTCAACGCAGAAGGGGCACCTCCCTGACTGGAGGCACCCCATCTGACCTGCAACTACTCGGACTCGCTGCGGTGGGTGTGGGATTTGAACCCACGGTGACATCGCTGCCACGACGGTTTTCAAGAGCGCTCCGCTTGCAGTGCCTACCTGAGGTCTGACCTGCGCTTTTACCTGCCCAGTCCCATCGACGTTGAGCGCTGGCCCACACATGGCCCATGGCGAGGCAATAGACGTCCGCCTCTACTGTCACAACTGCCATTGGGTGCAGGCGAGATGGGAGCGTGCCCGCAGGCCTGCAGAAGCATCAGGGAAGTGGCGCCAAGTCACCTGCGCCGGGCAGGTAGATCCCCAACTTGACCTCGTTTGAAGGCTCTTGTCGTCTCCAGCAGGGTTGTCAGTGGTGGGCCTTAGCATCGTCTCTATGAAGCTCGGAGACTTCCTGTACCAAGTCGGCACTACCTTCGGAGTCGGTGACGACAAGAGCCTCGGCAGCCCCGTGGCCCGCCTGATGCGGGCCGCTCCCGCAGAGATCGGCCCCTTGGTGCCAGGCGGGTATCTGGTCGTGGGAAGCCCCGGTAAGGGCCAGTTGGCTCTCTGCCCCTGGGTTTCGGTCTTCGACCCTGATGAGACAACGACAGCGACGCGTGGGATGTACCTCGTCTACCTGCTCGCTGAGGACCGGAAGACGTTCGCCCTCAGCCTGAACCAAGGTGTCACAGAGATCACCAAGGCGCTCGGGGCGCAAGAAGCGCGCAAGAGGCTCGCCGCGGAAGCCGCTGCCATCAGGGACGCCCTCCCCGCCGACACCAAAGCAGGACTGAGTCCCACGATTGATCTCGGTGGTCGATCAGGCCTGCCCCGCTCCTACGAAGCCGGCAACCTCTTGGCTATCACCTACGAGATTGCCGCGCTGCCGGACGAACTGACCCTGCGGGCTGACCTGAGCCGCATGATCAGCCTCTATCAGGAGGCGTTGGCCGTTCGGGAAGAGGTGCGCCAGACCACGCGGGACACCATCGTCACAGTGATCGAGCAGCCGCCGGCAACGACAACTGAGCTGTTGCTGCACTTCGCACCGAAGGACGATGGCGAGTATCTGCAGACGGTCAAAGCGCGAAAGCTACGCAAGAGCCGTAGCCACGAGACGCTCGTAGCCCGCTACGGCCAACACCTGCGCGCCCAGAACATTGAGGTAGGTACCAACGTCCACCCCCGGGACCTGGTGGTGGTGAAGAACGGCACACACTGGCTCACCGAAGCCAAATTCATCAGACGCGGCAACGCCACCAGCGCAGTACGTGAAGCCCTGGGACAACTGGCTACCTACGCGTTCTGCCTGTACCCGCTCGACGCACAGCCTCACAAGCTGGCGCTGTTTTCCGAGCCAATCGGCGACGTCTACACGCGACTCTTGGAGCACCACCACATCGCGGCGGTCTGGCCCACGGACGAGGGTTGGGCCGGGTCTCCGACTGCGACAGCGGCCGGACTCACCTGACTGCGGACCTGCTCTCTGAGTAGCGCATGCCGCCGGGAGTCGCCAGGCACCCTCTGATCCGTAGGCAGGTGCGGCGCTGCTACGGATCACTCAAGCTCAATGACCGAGCCGCGCAGACCTGCCAGCGGGGTAAGAGGCCCGGAGCGTTCGCCCTGCGTCGTTGTGCGCCCATGTTGATGTCAAGAATTGATGTCAACGGCCCCCTCCTGGCCGGGCCGAGGCGGCGACGACTCCGGCTGGCTCGGAGCTGCAATGTGTAGAAGCTGGAGACCATACATTGCGGCGTGGAACGCGGCTCCGATCTCGCGTGCCCTCTCTTCGGTCTCGATCGGCCACATGGAGATGTAGTCAGCTCCGATGTTGGCCTGCTCCACGGTGCCGTCCAGGACGAGCGCTTCAGCCGCTGATTGCAGGACGGCCATCGCCTGATCCGATACATAGGGCTTGCGGTTGGCCATGACGTCAAGCTGCACCTTCCAGCGCTGCCCATGGCGAGCAATGCATACAAAGATCGCGTCGTTGGCCTTGGCTGTTTTGTAGGCAGCACGGTGGGCTTCCGGCTCGGTGCAGTCGGGGATGAGCGCGGCTTGGAGAGGCGTTCCGGGCTTCGACATGACGACATCGTCGCAGCGCTCGCGCCGTTGATCAGGCGAATGCCGCGACTGTCACCAACATCCAGGATCGATCCTGGCCCCCAGCACTAGCAGAGACGGGGTACTGGTGGGCAGGTCGGCAAGACGATAGGTTCAGCCTCAGATTAGATCACATGTTCGGTTTAGTTGAACGCGCCACCGCGGGCGATTGGTTCATTTTTACGCACCACTTACTTGAATGAGGTAGAGTCATGCGGCATGAGCGAACAGCAGGATGCACTTGAGGACCTTGAGTCCAGTGGTGTTCTCGCGACCCTCACATGGGCTAGTGCGTCGGCCTACCGACGCACTATGGAGGACTACGACCCCGACACGGGTCATGACCAGGGCTGGGTCGGATCTACCGCCCACAAGCTCTTCGTTGACCGGCTGCATCGAGCCTTCTCCACGGGCAAGCACGGCGTGGACTCACCCGAGTCCGCCTCAGCCGGCCTGGACCTCGTGGCCGCCGGACTGGCCCCGGGCGAGCACCGGAAGATGCCCCTCATCACCCCAGGCACAGTCGTCCGGTCCGACCTCAATCAGTCGCCAGGGTGGCGGTACAGGGATTGGCGTTTCCTGCTCACGTCGTTCGTGTTCGGGGAGAGCAATCGCATCCCGTGGCCTCAGAAGAGCCCCACCAAGCAGCGCGTTGCGGCTCAGGGGAAGCCGGCGGGGTGGCTGGACCCTCACCCCACCCTTTGGGAGGACGAGGCCGAGTCGCTCGCCGCCACCATCCAGGCGCTGAGGGAAGAGAACGCGGAGCTCAACGCGACAACGCTCATCATCGCCCACAGTATTGAACGAGAACTGAACATCCGAGAACTTTACTTGGGGCGCTCTCGTTTGAATCGTGGGGGCGGAGATGCCTGGTACTGGAAGCATGATCTACTTGCAGCCGAACCAGGTACTCCCACTTCGGTACCGATTCCCACTTCACCCGACCCTCGTCCCGGATTGTCCGGCATTCAGGACGCACCCGTTCGCCTTCGCCGTCAGTCGTCGGAAGGGAGCGGAGAGCGTCGCCTGGCGTCGGGAGAGAACGACAAGTAATGAAACGAGTGGATAGTCATGGATTCCTCACGCCGCACAGATGTGCAGGTTAGTGACGCCTCTCGCCTCTTCGACGGACGACGTTTGACGCTCGCGCGACAGCTGATCGGCCTAAGAAAGAACGCACTCGCAACGAAAATCGACAAAAGCGCTACCGCTATCGCAGCGTATGAAAACAACACGAAGCGCCCAGCGCCCGCCACGGTTGCTCAACTATGCCTGACGCTTGGAGTGGATCCAGGTTTCTTCCTCCCTGGCCCTCACCAATCTACAGCTAGCGACTCCGTACCCCACTTTCGCTCGTTGCGTTCGACAACGCAGTTGGCGCGAGACCAAGCTTTCGCGTACGGAGTGATCTCTGGAGATGTGGGTGCCGCTCTCGAACGGCACGTCGAGTTCCCGGAACCCAATCTGCCGCGTCTAAGCGTCGACGTGGAAGACGAGTCGAGCACGCTCCCTGAGGAGGCGGCTCGTCTTCTTCGCAAGCACTGGGACATCGGCTCAGGGCCGGTTGGCCACCTCGTGCGCCTAGCGGAAAACCATGGCGTCGTAGTGGTGTTCAGCCCCGCGCAAACTGCCGCAGTTGACGCCTACTCCTTTGACGACGGCTATAGGCCGACGGTGGTATTGAATCCAGCCAAGGAGGATTATTACCGCCAGCGCTTCGACGTTGCCCATGAAATTGGACACCTCGTGATGCACGTGGATGCCGAACCAGGGAGCAAGGTAGTTGAGAACCAGGCTCACCGATTCGCGGCTGAACTTCTCCTTCCGGAGGATGAGTTGCGCGACCTTTTGCCCAGCAAGGCAGACTGGAGAATCCTCGCGACACTGAAGGAGACTTACAGGGTAAGCCTTCAGGCTCTCCTGTATCGCTCCAGGGCTCTTGGCGCAATGAGTGACGTGTCGTATCGCAACGCAGTCGCCTACTTGTCATCGAAGGGATGGCGCCGCCGAGAACCAGGAGAGATGCCCGCCGTGGAGCAACCGTCGCTCTATCCCAAGGCGGTTGAAATTCTGTCGAGCGTAGGGATGGACGAACTCTCATTGGCCAAAGAATCCCGGGTAACTCCGGGAATCTTTCGAACAGTGACAGCAAGGTCCCCCGTACGTGAAGATCTATTTCTTGAACCTCAAGAAGTGGATAGCCAAGACGGCGTGATCCCCCTATTTGGAAGCAAGATTTATAAGCCCGGGACCTAATTCTCGGGCTTGATCAACTCCAATCAGGCCCTGTCAGGAAGAGCGGGTGCTCCCGACCTCGGCAGTCTGCGGCGCCGCGGACGCCGTCGGGTAGGGAGCCCGTCCCACAGCGAGCAGATGCGAGCTGGCGGCTAGTAGCTCTGGGTACGGCTCGGCCATGCGTGCTGCCTCCATGGCAGACGCAATAAGATCGTCCGTCGGCCCTTCGCCCGGCTGTTGCTCGGCTGCCTTCACGAGTGACCAGGCAGGACCTTCGATCCCGAAGACCTGCACGTCCTCCAGACCGGAGGCAGTCAACTCTGCCACCAGCTCTTCAGCGCGGTGGAAGTACGACAGAGTGAACCCGCGTACCCCGTCGTAGACGGCCGTCTCAAGGATCTCGGAAACCGAATCCCGAATCCGCTCGGTGTGCAGGTGGGCGTACGTGACGTGCTCGAAGAGCGACGCGTACCGGTTGATCGCTGCCGCAGCCACCAACCCACCCGGCTTCACCACTCGGTTGGCTTCCGCCAACGCCCTAGTCCGGTCCTCGGGATCGGGCAGGTGGTACAGAGGCCCAAGAAGCTGCACTACGTCGAAACTGTCGTCCGGCTCATGCAGATCACGAGCGTCCCCCACGATCGCCGAGCACACGGCCGAGGCGGTCTCAACATGCAGCGGCACCGGATCCACAAGCCTGACTTCGTAGCCGTCCTTAACGAGCCATTCAGCGTGAATCCCAGTCGCCCCTCCCACGTCGAGTACACGCGCCGGCGCGGGGGGCAAGAAGCGTCGGAGGAGCTCTTGCGTCCTGACCAGCTCCATGCGCCCGTCTGCCGAGGTGCGCAGACGACTGTCCTCGTTCACTGTCTCGCCGTAGAACCGCATCACGGAGGGAGCCAATTCGAGATTCGACATGCCCGCAGTATCGTGTGTACCGGTGGACCAGTCCAGCGTGCGGAAGAGGAAGAACCATGGCTGTTCTGAAGTATGAGGAGATCGCCGAGTCTCTGCGCGCCCGCATCGCCGCTGGTGAGTTCGCCCCAGGGGCGACGATCCCATCCGGTCGGGACCTGGCCGAGCAGTGGGACGTGTCACGGGCGACTGCTATCAAGGCCGTGGACGTGCTGCGCAACGACGGCGTGGTCGTCGCCAAGCAGGGCACCGGTTTCGTCGTCACTGAGACACCTGTGGCGCGTCCTGCCGGCGCTCGCCGTGCCGGGTCAGCGCGCATCTTGGGGGGAATGCCGTTCCTGCGCGTCGGTACGCCCGACTGGGCAGAGCCTCCCGCCCGCGTAGCTGCCGCGCTCGGACTCCCTCCCGGAGTGTCGACACTGCGACGCATCCGCATCCTTCAGCGCCCGGACGGAACCCCTAATAGCTGCGTAGAGGCGTGGTTCCCACCGGAAATCGCAGAGGCAGGACCACGGCTTGCCGATACCGCCCCCATCGCCGAAGGCACGACACGCTATGTCCGTCGGCAGACCGGACGGTTCCCGGTTGAGGGAGTGGACGTCACTACAGTGCGGCTCGCTACGGACGTGGAGGCGGACCGCCTGGGCGTGCCGGTAGCTACTCCGGTCGCCGTACTCCTACACACGGCCCATGACCAGCAAGGGCGGCCACTGGTCTGCGAGGAAGGGGTCACCCCCTCCTCCTTTTTCGAGCAGGTGGACACCTACGCGATGTAGGCAGGCTGCCCAATTGAGCTGGACCGGTCCTCCGGTCCAGCTTTTTTTGTGACTCACTACGTCGCCTGACCTGCCGCTTTTCGCGCCATGGCCTTCTGGATCAAAATTCACACCTTGACTGGACCGGTCCACCGGTCCACTCTCTTGGTGTGGCCATCGCCCAACCCGGAACTTTCGGAGTCGGGCGATCAGGTCATGCCGATAACTCCACAGCGTGATCCACCGCGTTCCGACGGCCGTGACTTCACGGGCCGGGGCGAGTGGAGACCAGTCGAGTCCTCCTGAGGGAGGGGCGACTCAAAAGAACGGATCTGCCCCGAAGGCGGGCACGCCGCGCGATGAGACCGAGAAGGCGATTCCTCGGGAGAGCGGGACAGAGGCGCAGATCCATATCGCGTACGACGGGCTGTCACCTCTCGCACAAGGTGGCCGGCGCGGCTCAGGTCCGCGCATCACGTTCTACCGCCCCGATGGTCGCAAGGCCGGGTTCGACTCCCGGCCGAGGCGCTCCACCCGTGAACGGCGCGGCTCCGGTGCTCGAACACCGGAGCCGCCTCGGGCCGTTCCCACCACTTACGAGGAGTTCGACCCATGAGGATCATCGTTGCTGGTCATACGGCCGTTACGGCCGATGAGTTCGTTGAGCTTGCCCTGGGCACGCCGCTGGATCTGTGGCTGGGTGTCGAGGGTGAGAGCGAGATGGAGCGCGCGGCCCGTGAGGATGCGGCACGCGACATCCTCGCGGACGACCCCGCCCTGGTGGACCGTGCGAGCACGGCCGCCGCGGAGACGATCGAGGCGCTGGCGCCGGACCTGTTCAACGTCGTCACCCTGCCGCGCACGGCCCGCCGGGTGCGTGCGGGGAAGAGGGCCGCAGCATGAACGAGAACGACTCGATGACGTTCGACGCGCTGGCCGCGCCGCTGCGTGTGCTGCGGTTGTTGCACGCGGACTTCGGTCACCTGCCCACCCCCAGTGTCGACCTGTCCGGCATCTACCCCGACCGGCTCACGCTGCGCCTGCACGAGGGTCTGGGCGACTTCGAAACGTGGCGTGAGGCGCTGGCCATCCCGCCGGAGAGCGTCACGCACAGCGTCCACAGCGGCGGTCACACGCGGTCGCTCACGGCGTCGATCGCCTACGGCGGCGCGGACGTGTACCTGCACGGCTACAGCGACGCATCCGGTCCGGACGGGGGTGCGCTCGCATGAACCGCGCTGGCAAGACGCTGCTCGTGCTCGCTCTGGTCGTGGTCGTCGGTATGGCGTTCCGGGTGTCGTGGAACGCGCTGCGTGACGTGGCCCGTGCGATCGGCGCCGACCCGACCGCGTCGCTGCTCTACCCGTTCGTGGTCGACGGCCTGATGGCGCTCGCGCTGATCGCGACCCTGGTCCTGACCGGACGGGACAAGACCGTCGCTCTGTGGATCCTCGGCGGCTACACCGTGGCGTCGCTGCTCCTGAACTACGTCCACGGGCTCGTCCCCGCACTGCACACACCTGAGACCGGCTCCCTGGTCCGGCTCGCCGACTGGGACGCCGCCCACTACGCCCTGGTCCTCATCGCCACGTCACTGCCGGTCGGTGCGATCTTCTTCGGCTCCGACCTGGTCGCCAAGGTGCTTCACCACCGTCCGGCACCCGTGAGCGAACCGGCGAACGAGCGGCGTGCGGACGAGTCCGCACACCGTCCGCACACCCCCGCCCCTGCTCCTCAAGTGGGCGCGGTCGGTTCACCTCCCCGTACGGAGCTGCCTGCGGTGCCGACCGTATCCGCCCTGATGGAGAAGGGTGCGGAGGGTGTGCGGGTTGAGGATCCGCACGGCCCGCACGCTGTCCGCACACCGGAACCAGATGCGGAGAAAGAGGCCGCGCGGCAGGCCCAGTTCGAGGAAGCGGAGCTGGAGCGGACGCGGCAGGACGCACGCCGTACGTACGGCGAATCCGCACAGGCGGGCCGCCCGCTCAGTGCCCGCGCGCTGGGTGAGGCGTACGGCATGAGCGAGTCGTGGGCGCGCAAGCAGATCCTTGCCGTACGCGAGACCAGCGACCCGGACAAGCCGCACCTGATGGCCGTCGGCGGTGAGTGCTAGATGTCGTACGCGTTCGGCAAGTGCTACGACCCCAACGGCGCCCGCCACGGCATACCGACCTTCCCGTGGAAGTTCGCCCCGGACGGATACGCCACCCGCCGGCAGTTACGGGCCCGCGGGCTTCGCCCCGGCGGCCAGCCGGTCGCCGCGCAGTTGATGCGCCGCTCACGCCGCCGCAAGGCCGGCGTCGCGATCGCCTACCTCTACCGCATCGACGCGGCGAAGCCCGTACGCCCGATGACACCGGGCCGCGCGTCCGCGCTGGCCAAGGCGATGCTCGCCCGCCGCACCTGCCCCAACTGCCGCACCGACGCCGGGTACTGCATCCCGCCGTCGCTCGGCATGTGCGTCCCGTGCGCCTACCCCGATGAGCAGCGCGCCGCCTGACCGCCTCGACAAGCCAGGAGATTCCTCGTGACCAGCCAGCCGAACGTCCAGTCGCAGGGCAGCCATTTCTACGTCCTGACGGTGGAGAAGCAGGGCCTTGCTTCGGCCACGTGCAGCGGGAGTTACACCCCGCCGCCCGGGGCGACCCGCCTGGACGCCTTCAACGCCCTCTACCAGGAGCTGACCAGCTCCGCCCCGACTCTGCACCGGGCGAACGTCGTCTTCTTCTCCCTCGAACCCAACCAGATCTGACCCGCACCACAGCAATCGCCCCGATGGTCGCAGGGCCGGTTCGACTCCGGCTCGGGGCACGCACTGCTCAAACAAGGCCCGGCCGCTCACCTCTCACAGCACGCGGCCGGACCCCTGACTCCCCGAAGAGGAGTGACATCAGAATGACCGATACCAGTACGGAAGCGGTAGCAGCCCCTGCGGCTGCACCCCCGCCCACCAGCGATAACACCCCCGAAACTGCCCCCACCCCGACGCCTGCCGGTTCGCAGGACCAGCACACCCCGGGCGGCTGGCCCGTGCTGCCCCTGGCGATGACCGGCGCCAACTCCACCGCGGGCCTGGTCGCGACGGCCGCGCTGGCCGGTGGTCCGGTCGCCGCCGCGGTCGCCGCGACCGGCGCCGCGGTCCTCGGCACCGTCGCCGCCACTCGCGCCACCCGCAAGACCCGCGCCGCGCGCAAGCGCGCACCGGTACGGAGCAATGCCGGTTCGGCGGCATCCCGCAGCTCCGGGCGCTCCGCTGGTGCGGGCGTCGGTGGCCGCAAGGGGCTGAAGCCCACGGGTTCGGCCTCCCGTTCGGCCGGTGCCGGGGTCAAGTCCCGTACGGGCAAGGGGCGGCACACCGCCCCGGCGGGCGGGAGCTCCGGTGGGCGTTCGTCGCTCCCCTCGCCCCGCAGCGCGTCGGGCCGCTCAGCGGCGGGCCGGTTGAAGCAGGTCAAGGCGCTGCGTCAGGCGAGCAAGCAGCAGGCGCCGACGCGTGCAACTGCCCGTACGCAGGGCACCGACGCGCGCCGGAAGGTGGCGGATGCCCGCCGGGCGGCCAAAGCGGCGGCTCGTACGGCGCGTTCGGCGTCGAAGGGCGGCATCGGTCGCGCCGTGTCGAAGGGCATGGGGCAGGTCGGGCGGATGCGGGATGCGGCGGTCGGCAAGGTCCGTGCGGCGCGTGACCGGCGCGCTCAGCAGAAGGTCGACGGCAGGCGTGACGCGCTGCGCAAGGCGAAAGCGCGTCGTCGGGCGCGTTCGGCGTTGCGTCGTTCCGCGGTGCGGATGCATGGCCGGCGGCTGCTCGCCGCGGTGTTCGCGGCGCCGTTGGGTGTGCTCGGCATGCTCACCACCCCGTTGGGTCGCAGGCTCGGGTGGCGCTGGCTGATGTACCCCGGTCGCCGCTTCTACCGGCGCCTCGTCGGTGCCGCCCGGCTGGACCGCGATGTGCGTGACGAGGTGATCCGTGCCGCGCTGGCGGAGGAGGAGGCCGCGCTGGATGACGCGGCCGAGAAGGACGACGACGTGATCGGGGACAGCGTTCAGCGTCCCGCACAGTTCATCCCCGGCATCCCCGTTCCGCAGTTGGAGGTCACTCACGTGTCTGGATTCCGCTTCGAAGAGGCCGCGGCCGAGATGGAGACCGCGGCGCGTACGTACGACCCGGACGGGGGGATGGAGATCCTGGCCATGGTCGAGAACCTGCCCGAGGCCCTGACCTTCGTGGCCAGCACCTTCCAGATCCTGGCGGAGCGCTCGGACTCCGAGTTCCCGCTGGAGAAGGACGTCGCGGTCGGCTTCGACGACATCTTCCGGGCCCTGATGAACGCCGTGTCGGCTGCCGAGGACCTGGGCCCGCTGTTCCGGCAGGCGCACGAGCAGGACATCGCCCGCCACGAGGACCCCCGCAACGGACCCGAGGCCGAGAAGGGTTGGAACGTCTGATGACCACCAACACCACGACCACCAGCGCGAAGAAGACCCTGAAGAAGCAGGATGCCGGCACGGGGCCGGTGTGGGACTGGGCTGCCGGTCACGGACCGGTGACCGGTGCCCTGTCCGCGACGACCGGGGCGTTCGCTGTCGCCACCACCGGCGCGGCCACCGGAATGCCCGCGGGTTGGGCGCTCACGGCCGGTGTCGCCGGGGCTCTCGGCCACACGATCGCCGGGCTGAGGGTGCGGAACGCCGGGCGCACGATCGCCACCCGCGCCGCATCTTGGCTGGTGGGCGCCGGGTGGACGACGTGGGCGATGACCACCGGCCCCCTCACCTGGACCGCCCTCGGATCCCTGGCCACGATTGGGATCGGCATGGGCGCCGCCGCCCGCACCGCCAGCCTCTACGAAGAGGCGCGCGAAGAGGAAGCGCTCGCCGCGGCGGCACGCCAGGTCGCCGCCGAACTCTCGGCGGACCGGCGGGCGATCGCGGCGGAATGGGTCGACCGCATTCAGCGGGTGTGCGGGATCACCCTGCGCGTGCTCGCGGTGGAGATGTGGGCGACGGGGACCGGGTTCACAATCGACGCCGAACTCCCCGCCGGCGGGACGACGTACGACCGGATCGCGAAGGAGTCCGCCAAGCTCAGCGCGGACGCCAGCCTGCCGCACGGCTGCACCGCCACCGCCGGACCCGGCATCCACCAGGGCCGCGTCCTGATCGACGTCACCACCGCCGACGTCCTGTCCGCGGAACTCACCTACCCCACCGACTACGGGCCGCTGTCCATCTACACCGGCCTGCCGTGGGGCTACCGCACCAACGCCGAAGAGATCTGCGCCTACCTGCGCGAGCAGTGCGCCCTGGTCGTCGGGCCGACCGGGTCGGGCAAGACGAACATGGTCCACGTCATCCTCGCCAGCTTCGCCCGCGCCACGGACATCCTGACGTGGGTGATCGACCTCAACGCCGGTTCGGCCGGCCTGCCGTGGGTGCGTCCCGCTCTCGACTCCAGCGGGCAAACCGCGGGCGGGATGCGACCGGGTGTGGACTGGCTCGCTGGCACCCACGACGAAGCGGTCCTGATGCTGGACGCGGCGGTGAAGGTGGCAAAGCACCGCAAGATGGCCTACCAGGACCTCCTCTCCCAGGCCAACACCGACCTCCTGCCGGTGAGCGCGAGCATTCCCCAGATCATGCTCGTGATCGATGAGGGTGCTGAGATCCTGGCGAGCAACGACAAGCGGCTGCGGAAGCTCGGGGAGAAGATCCTCGAAGTCATCCGCATCGCCCGCGCCATGGGCATCCGCACCGTGCTGACCGCCCTCGGTGCCACCGGCTCCGTCCTCGGCAACCTCATGATCCGACGCGAAGCGAAAGTGCGCGTCGCGCTCACCGGGGGCGAGACCGAGGGCATGGACCTGGCCAAGCAGTTCCCCGGATCCCGCGGGCTGCGCGTGGACCAGGCCCCGTACAAGGGCTCCGGGTTCATGGGCACCCCGGAGTCGCCCGCGGCGCTGTTCAAGAACTGGCGGATCCTGCCCAACCAGATCCGTGACATCGTCGCCGCCACCAGCGACCGCCACCCCGTACTCGACGCCACCTCGGCACAGGCCGCCGGACCCGCCTACGCCCGACGCTGGGACGCGGCTCGTACGGCGTGGATGCGCGACCACCTCACCACCCCCGCCGCGTCCGCCCCGGCGGCGACCGGGCCAGCCTCGACACCGGCCACCGGTGATGGGCTGAACCTGTCGGCCCTGCACGACACGAGCGGGAGCACGCCGGACGAAGAGGCAGCGGTACGGGCGTTCATGGAAGAAGTCGACGCCCACCTCGGCAACACCCCCGAACCGCCCCTCGCGGGAGAGCAGCCGGCCGCTTCGGGGCTGAACCTGTCCGCCCTGCGCGACGAAGACAGCACGGACAGCGGTCCGGCATGGCTCGCGCAAGCGGTCGACGCGATCGAGGCCGCGGGCGCCGCGGGCATGAAGCCCAAGGCCGTTGCGGATCTCGTCGGCAGGAGCCGGCAGGCGGTTCGCGACGGGCTCAAGGCCGCGGCCGAACGCGGGGAGCTGGTCTACCGGGACAACGGACCGCACTCCGTCTACGTCCACCCCGACCACGTCTGAGCGGCCACACAGCGCTACCGGCTAGTGGCTACCGCCAACTTGCCACTAGCCGGTAGAACGGCCCTCTATTGGCCACACAGGGGTGTTCAACAGGCCCTTTGTCACTAGCCAGTAGGCAGTAGCCACTAGTCACTACAACCACACACCGTCACCAACGGGCCCCGCCGGAACACGATCCGGCGGGGCCCTTCCGTACCCGGAAGGAGCACGTCATGAACGACCGCGAACCGCCGGGCACCCTCGCCCCACACATCCCCGCCGACCTCTACCACCACGCGCAGACCACCGGCCGGCCCATCGTCATCGTCACCAACACGCCCGCACAGGGTCGCCCGGCACGGGCCTACCTGATCCCGATCGTCGTCGCCACCGCCGGGGCGCTCGGGCTCATCGGCACCGTCGCCGCGGTCCTCGCGCTGCTCGACTACGCCGCCCACACCGCCGCCGCCATCGCGGGCGCCGCGGGGCCGATCGGCATCGGCGGAATCACGCTCAAGCTCACCCGCCCCAAGGGCAAATGACGCCGGGGCGACCGCACCCCCTCGGCAAAAGGATCCGCGGTCGCCCCGGTCTCTCCGGTCCTCAACAGACCTGTGGAGGTCTCCAGCATGACTCAACCTGTCCCGATCCGGCGACCCCGCCGGGAGCTCCCGCCTGCCGCTCCATCGGGCGGTATGCGGTTCTACCTGACCACGCACAAGAAGCACTGGCTTCGGGAGACGGCCGTGCCGTTGTTCCTGAAGTCCGAGCACCTGGCCACGGCCGTGAAGCCCCTGCAGGCGATCGGCCGGTACGCGGTCGACTCCGGCGGGTTCACCGAGCTTCAGCGCCACGGCCGGTGGACACGGACCCCGCGCCAGTACGTGGAGGACCTGCGCCGCATCTGGGAGCACGTCGGCCCCTACGACTGGGCCGCCGGACAGGACTGGATGTGTGAAGACCTCATCATCCACGGCGGCCAGGCTGGACCGCTCACGTTCGCCGGCACCCATCTGAGCATCGCCGAACACCAACGCCGCACCGTTCAGAACTTCCTCGAACTGCGCTCCCTCGCACCGGAGCTGAGGATCATCCCCACCCTCCAGGGGCAAACGATCGAGGACTACCACACGTGCGCCGACCTCTACGAGAGCTACGGCGTGAACCTGCGCAGTGAGCCCACCGTGGGCCTGGGGTCAGTGTGCCGGTTGCAGTCCACGAACAAGGGCGCCGCGATCGTCACCGCCATGGCCCAACGCGGCTACCGGCTCCACGGCTTCGGCTTCAAAACCCTCGGCCTGGCCAAGGTCGGCCACCTGCTGACCTCCGCCGACTCCATGGCCTGGAGCACCCACGCACGCCACCGCCCCCCGATGCCCGGCCACACGCACAAGAACTGCGCCAACTGCCAGCCCTACGCCCTGAAGTGGCGCACCCGCGTTCTGGCCGGACTGCCCGCACAGATGGGAGCTCCCGCATGAGCACCTCACTGTTGACCGCCGCTCTGGGCGCCGCCGATCGCGGCTGGCACGTGTTCCCGCTGCGCCCCGGTGACAAGCGGCCTGCCCTGCACGGTGCGGAGCGCTG
Source organism: Streptomyces sp. NPDC051217 (assembly GCF_044455465.1). Taxonomy (NCBI): domain Bacteria; kingdom Bacillati; phylum Actinomycetota; class Actinomycetes; order Kitasatosporales; family Streptomycetaceae; genus Streptomyces; species Streptomyces sp. NPDC051217. The sequence goes on along the minus strand of NZ_JBITEV010000013.1, from coordinate 262,008 downwards.
CACCCGTACCGGGGACTGCGCGAGCGGCCATCTCAAGTGGGAGCAGCGCGCGAGCACCAGCCCCGGCCGTATCCGGTACTGCTGGGAGTTCTACCCCGCGAACATCGGTATCGCGACGGGCCCGTCCGGGCTGGTCGTGGTGGACCTCGACATGCCCAAAATCAAGAACAAGGCCACAGGCAGTGAGGGCACGCCTTGCGGCGTGACGACCTTTGCGGCGCTCTGCGAGCGCGCCGGGCAGCCCGTCCCGGCCACCTACCGCACCCGGACCGCGAGCGGCGGACAGCACCTCTACTTCACCGCCCCCGCCGGGGTCCGGCTCACCAACACCGCCGGGAAGCTCGGTCCGTTGATCGACACCCGCGCGTGGGGCGGCTACGTCGTCGGCGCGGGCAGTCACACCCCGGCCGGCCGGTACGAGGTCACCGACCATGCTCCCGTCGCCCCGCTGCCCGGATGGCTGCTGAGCCTGCTCCAACCGTCCGCGCCGGCACGGGTGGAGCGGTTCGCGCCGCTGGTCGTCAACGGCGACCGCGCGGCGCTGGCGGCCATGGACCGCGAGTGCGACAACGTCCGCAACGCCCCGGAGGGGGAGGGCAACAACACGCTCAACCGATGCGCCTTCAAAGTCGGGCGCTTCGTCGCGTGGGGCGAGATCGCCCGGCACGTGGTTGAGGAGGCCTTCCAATCGGCGGGGCAGGAGCGGGGACTCACCGCTGCCGAGTGCCGCGCCACGATCCGCAGCGCCCTCGACAACTCCATCCGCAAAGCCCGGCCCAGGGATGCGGCATGAACCACCGCCCAGATCCCCCATTGGAAGGCCACACCCCCACCACCAGCCCCCCGCCGGCCGCCGGACTGCGGCCGGTCCCCCCGGCCGTGGGCGCGCCGACGGGCGTCGCCGAAGGCGTCCCCACTGTTGTTCTCCCTGACCAGCAGATCGGGGACGGGCGGCACGCCACCGGGTGGCTGATGATCCGCGTGCCGCGCAAGGGAACGCCTACCGCCACCTCGTGGTGCGCGTGTGGCCGTGACCTGTTCGCCGCCGGGCACGCCAAGGTCCTGGCCCTGTCTGAGGACCACGCCGCACACCGCGACGCCTGCCCGCTCCGCACCACCACCAGTGAAGGGAGGGCCGCCGCATGAGCGTCCCCGCACCGAAGTCCAGCGCCCCGATCGATGGCGCCGCGCTGCTCGACCAGGTCGAGCGCTTTCACCGCCGGTTCAACGTCTTCCCGCGTGAAGCCGCCTACGTCGCGGTCGCGTTGTGGGACGCGCACGCACACCTGATCGACGCGTTCGACGGCACCGCCCGTATCGCGTTCCTCTCCCCGGAGCCGGGATCGGGCAAGTCCCGGGCGCTGGAGATCATCGAAACCCTTACCCCCCGTGCCGCGACCACCGTCAACGCCTCCGCGAACGCCCTGTTCCGGCTGGTTGAAGCGCCCGAGGGCACCCCGACGCTCCTCTTTGACGAGATCGACACCGTTTTCGGGCCCAAAGCCGGCGGGAACGAGGAGGTCCGCGGGTTCCTCAACTCCGGATACCGCCGCGGGGGCAAGTCGCTGCGCTGCGTCGGGGACGGCTCCAACCAGAACGCCGCCTGGTTCTCTTCGTTCTGCGCGGTCGCCATGGCCGGACTCGGCAGCCTCCCGGACACCATCCTGACCCGCTCGGTCATCATCCGCATGCGCAAACGCGCCCCCAACGAGAAGGTGGAGCCCTACCGTCGTCGCACACACGAGAAGCAGGGCAACGCCCTGCGTGATCAGCTCGCCAAGTGGGCCGACACCGTCCGCGAACAGGTCGCCGTCGCCTGGCCCGAGATGCCCGAAGGGGTCTCCGACCGCCCCGCGGACGTGTGGGAGCCGCTGCTGGCCGTCGCGGACGCGGCCGGCGGTGACTGGCCCAAGCGGGCCCGAGCCGCCTGCCTCGAACTCGTGCACGCCTCCAACGAGAACGACGAAGCATCCCTCGGTATCCGCCTGCTGACGGACCTGCGAGACACCGTGTTCTGCGGTGCGGACCGGATGCCCACCGCGGTCATCCTCGAATGCCTGCTGGGCATGGACGACGGACCGTGGGCCGATCTGGACGACAAGCCGCTGAACTCCCGCTCCCTGGCCAAACTGCTCGGGCAGTACATGACCGTGGGCAACAAGCTCATCAAGCCCCGCGGCATCCGCACACCGTCCGGCTTCCCCAAGGGCTACTACGCGGAAGACCTCACCGACGCCTGGACGCGGTACTGCCCCCCTCCCCCCGCAGAAGCCGCCACGTCCGCCACGTCCGCCACACCGCAGGTCAGCGAGGGTGAGTCCGTGGCGGATACCGCCACCAGCACCCGCCACATGTCCACGGAAACCGACACACCGCTGTTCCCCGTCGCCGGCTGACCAGCCCCGACACCAGGTGCCGCCACATCCCAGGGTGTGGCGGCACCTATCCGCCACACCACCGCCATCCGCCACAAACGCAAGGCCCTGACCTGCGATGTGGCGGCGTGGCGGACGTGGCGGACTCCCCAGAAGGGGACCACGACGACCGAAGCACTCAACTTCGCAAGGAGTCGAAGCCGTGGCACGTCAGCAGATGCTCAAACTCCCTGAGGTCCTTGAAGAGATCGGCATGAGCCGAGCCGCGTTCTACCGGATGCGTGCCCGCAACCAAGGCCCGCGCCTCATCAAACTCCCCAACGGGCAGCTTCGCGCGCGTCGTTCGGACCTGGACGCATGGCTGTCCGGGTGCGAAGAGATTGCCGCCTGATCCAGCCCCACACCGAGGGGGCCCGCCGTACGGCGGGCCCCCTCTCCCTTTGGAGAGCCATGCTCACGTACGACGTAGACATCTGGTCCATCAGGCAGCGCAAGGGCCGTCCGAAGCCGTTCGAGCTGCGGTGGCGCGTCGGCGAGCGCTCGCACTCGCGGAGTTTCAAGCTCAAGCCGCAGGCGGAAGGACGGCAGTCCGAGCTGCTGGCCGCGCTGCGCAACCGGGAGCAGTACGACGAGGAGACCGGGCTCCCTGCCTCGGAGTTCGCGGCGCTGACGACGCCCACCTGGTACGAGCACGCCACCGCGTACGTGCTGATGAAGTGGCCGAAGGCGGCGGCCAAGCACCGTGCGAGCATCGCAGAGACGTTCGCCACGATTACGCCAGCCTTCGTATCCAGTTCTCGTGGTGCCCCCGATGCTGCTGTCCTGCGCCGGGCGCTCTACGGATGGGCTTTCCGCGCGGCACAAGAGGGAGATGGCACGCTGCGTTTGCGTCATCAGGTCGAGGTGCCGCCGGCGGACATCGCGGCGGCCCTCGGCTGGATCTCTGCGAATACGGTCAAGATGACCGAGGTCGGGAAGTCGGAACGGCTCCGGAGTGCGTTGGACGCGCTGTCCAAGAAGCTCAACGGGATGCCGGCGGCGGACAATACGGTGAACCGTAAACGCATGGTTCTGAGCAACGCTCTGCGGTACGCGGTTGAGCGGGGAACCCTCGCCTCGAACCCGCTCGGTCGCGTCGACTGGACCGGCCCCGACAAGGACGACGAAGTCGACTTCCGATACGTCCCCAACCCGGACCAGGCCGCCGCCCTGATCGACGCCGTACGGCAGCTCAGCGCGCGCGGTGAGCACATGGCCGCGTTCTTCGGCTGCCTCTACTACGCGGCCATGCGGCCCTCGGAGATCGCGGCACTGAGGGCCGAGGACTGCAAACTGCCTGAGAAGGGCTGGGGTGAGTTGGTTCTTGCCGGGAGCCAGCCCGAGGTCGGCTCGGGGTGGACCAACGACGGGCAGTCGTTCGAGCATCGAGGACTCAAGCGGCGTGCCCGGACAGCCACTCGATCCGTGCCCATCCCACCCGTGCTCACCGCGATGCTCCGGGGCCACAAAGAGAGGTACGGGGTGGCGGACGACGGCAGGCTGTTCCGCGCCGCGAAGGGCGGGCGCGTTCGGTCCACGGAGTACTGCGAACTCTGGGACTCGGCTCGGCTCAAGGCCCTGTCGGCGAGAGAGGCCAAGACACCTCTCGCGGACGTGCCGTATTCACTCCGGCACGCCGGAGTGTCCCTGTGGATCAACTCCGGGGTGGACCCGATGGAAGTCGCGCAGCGTGCCGGCCACAGCCTCGCGGTCCTCTTCCGCTTCTACGCCAAGATCCTTAAGGGGCAACAGTCCCGCGCCAACGAACTCATTGAGCGGGGTCTGAGTGGTGGGTGAGTCCGCGATTCTGGCCCACACATGGCCCATACGTACTGGTCAACGGTGGGATACAGCCGACTCAGGGTGAGACAGGGTGAGCGCAGAGGGCGGGCCCCCGAGTCGGGGGCCCGCCCTCTGACCTGCATGTTCTCTGACCTGCTGCGGTGGGTGTGGGATTTGAACCCACGGTGACATCGCTGCCACGACGGTTTTCAAGACCGTTCCCTTAGGCCGCTCGGGCAACCCACCCACGCCCCGCCCGACCAGCGACGGAGCGGCTACAGCCTACCGGCTGTCTGATCGAGAGACGCAGCCCTGGCCACAGGTTGGCCACACGACGCCTGGCCAGCCAGCCACAGCGCCGACCTTACGGGGCGGCTCCACCTTCACGGCGCGCGGCTGGCAGCAGCAAATCCCGCTCGGGATGCCGCTCGCCCGAGACCTTTCCCCGCACCCCGAGGTCCACTTGAGCGGGCTCGTCCAGGGCCCAGCGATAACGGGGCCGGTCGGCGGTGGTGTGCGCGATGGCCTCGCACCATTAGCCGGTCTCACTAACGCTGGCCATCACCATGGCCGATTGCCAGGATCGTGAGAGATGAGTTCCGGGGTGACGGTAAGTCCCTGGCCGTTTCCGTGGATGCTGACGCTGCAGACGAGCGAGCTGACAATGTCGAGTCCTCCGCCGCGCAACAGGGCGGAGGTACGTTCTGGGCATCGCCTAGGAGCAGGCCGACGTTCAAGGCCGGTGAGAGCAATGACGGAGGATACGAGATTCGAACTCGTGAGGGTTGCCCCCAACATGCTTTCCAACTCTGCATGGATCCGTTCGTCAGAGTTCGCAGCCGTGCGGGGCAGCGGCTCCCACGCACAAGGGCCTCCTGTTGAACGGCTGCGAACAGGCACGCACGGGACTGCCGATGAGACTGTGGATGCACTCGGCGAGCTCTTAGTCCGTAGCTCAAACCAGATCGATCAACGACGGTCACACCAGCCCGTCCAGGGGCCGACGGGTCGTTGACGGACATCACTGGTTGCTCAGGTTGGTGTACTTCAGTGCTGCACAGCCTGCGGCTCGCGTCCCCTACGACCAGGCTGACGAGCTCTCAAGATCCCCATTGAGCAGGCCTCTTGACAAGGCATCACCTTGTGATACTTTGAAGCTCGCTCGGCACCTTCCGAACATAGAGGTCTCACCCTCGCTGGCAGGCGTTCACCTGTAAATGGTTGGTGCATCAGAGCTCGAAGGTTTATAACTACATACAGTCAAGACGAATTAAGCCTGATTCTATTTGTGTGGCCGAATTTTGCCCACATTAATAGAAGTCGGGCTTTTTTGTTGCCTCAAGCACTAAAGGTTAGAAGGTTTTTCCGCCGAAAAATATATGGAGGTTGATAGTGCGCGAAATGTTCACCCAAGTAGGGCAGACGGTCCGGTTCGCCATTGCCGATGAGTCCCGGACCGCCCGCCTCAAGTCCCTGATTGTGACGACTGCCATCGCCGCAATCGCTGGGTATTACGTCCTGTTCATCATGTAATTTCTCATTGCTCAGGACTCGACTATGGTACGGCGGACTGTGTCGCCTCGGCTACAGCCCGCCGTACCGGTCGTCGAGGCGAGCCGACCGCCCCAACCACAGCGGGTTTCTCCTCAGCGCTGGCGTTCGTTCATGTCGCGCAACCGGCGTAGCCAGCCCCAGATAGGGGCAAGACGCCTTGAAACTCTAGAGGAAGTTAGAACTCAACGGTTTTCAAGAGGATCCATCCGCCCGACGGTGTATGCCGATGACCTGCACGGATCCCCCAACGTCTGCCGCCCGGACCCTCCTGGGGACACCTGGGGAGAGCGCATCGGAGGATACGCACGCTCTGGGTTAGGCAGAGGTGTTGTCCCCCTGCCGACGAGCCGAGGGCAGAAGAAGATCCCGCTCCGGGTGTCGCTCGCCCGACACCTTCCCCTGTACCCCGAGGTCTACCCGAGCCGCCTCGTGAAACTCGTTGATCCCGCGGAAAGCCACACGGTGGAGGTCCCGCCACTCCTCCAGGGTAGCGTTGATCTTCCCGGTTGCCTGCCAGTCGATCGCGCGGATGGCACTGTGCAACTCGTGCGCGGCCTCTACGACGTCATCGCCGCCAAGCAGCATGACTTGCTCGAACGACTGCCCCCGAAAGCGTTCGGCCTCGGCCAGGTCGGCGACCATCTCCGTCTCGGATAGATCGCTCGTCCGGCATCCCTTCCCGATGCTCGTACAGCCGCACCGCCAGGAAGATGCCGGCCCGCACGCGGTCCACGTAGCCGCCGTACGCGTCCAGCTTCCGGTCATCCCACCGAGTCAGCAGTTCCCGCCGATGTCGGCTCCGTTCCATCACGTAGTTGGTCAGATGCGTCGTCAGCGCACCGAGCAACACCGCGGCGACGGTTACCAGTTGCTCGCCGGTCCCCAACTCGTCCCCCAGAGACAGAAGTCATCTACATCTCTAGAGGATCTTAGGAGAGTGAGGAAGAGCATTGAAGGAGGGGTTGCGCGACTATGCCTCTCGTCCTGTACAGGCGTCGGCCCGAGGCACGGTGGCCCGGTCTCCGCAGGGGAATCCTGACGGTCGATCCGCGGGGCACTGCGGCGCAGTTCCATAAAGGCACAGGTCAGAGCCCTACTGCTGGTTGCTCCAGACGGGAGCGTAGGGACCAGTCGTTACCTGGGTGGCATCGCCGACCAGGTCACCCGAACAACCAAGGGAATTCGGGGTTGCGCGGCTTACCGTCACGTTCTCCAAAATGCGCACTGTTCCGCTTCCACCCCGCAAAGGGGCGGAGCAACTACACCCGCCGTTGGCATGCGGCCTCTGCATGCCGAAAACTGGAGGATGCCCAATGCCGAACGCCCCTAAGACTCCGACGTATCTTCTGCTCCTCCTGACTTTTCCTGCCTCGCGATCATGGTGGATCAGCACCCGCGGGTTGCTGAACCTCTGGTCGTCGCTACGACCGGTGTGGGTTGATCACCGTGGTATTGACTCTTTGACGCGGGAGTAAGCGGGCGCCCTGTTGAAGGGCTGCGGATGGGTGGGCGGGTTGCCTGCGGTGGAGTCGCCCACTCCTCGTGCTCCCTCTGGCGATGGCACGACGCCGGACCTGCCGACCCCGAACACGTTGCCAGCGGAGCTACGGTTCTCGTGGGGCTCGACGGAGAGGCAGAGTTGGATGGGTGACGGCTACGCAAACCCGCTGGTCACTGTTGGCCGTGAGTACGTGCGCCATGCTCCGGGTTCTCTCGGCAATTTCCCGCTCGCTGCGCGGTGTCTGAACTCTCGGTTGCGTGAGCGCCCGCGTCAGCGGGTCGTGCGGTCGCGCTTCGGGGCCCGGTTCGCGGTTGACACCCAGGACCTCATCCAGAGGTACCTCTACATGTTCGGCGTATGGGAACCGCACATGACGCGGTGGTTGCAGGGACGTCTACTGCCGGGGGACATCTTCATCGACGTCGGAGCGAACATCGGGTACTACAGCGTGCTCGCCTCGCAACTCGTGGGGGACGGGGGTCGAGCGGTGGCCATCGAGGCGTCGCCTGCGTTCCATCAGAAGCTTCAGCAACAGGTAAGGCTCAACGACTGCAGCAACGTGCGTGCGGTGAATGGGGCCGTATCCGATGAGCGGAAGATGCTGACGTTCGTGCTGGCCAGTTCAGCGAACATGGGGGCTAACAGCATCGTCCCGTACGACGGGCCGGCGGAGTCGTCGTTCGAGATCGAGGCACTCCCGCTTCCGGAGATCCTGACGGCAGCGGAGATCGCTAGTGCGCGCGTCATCAAGATTGATGTCGAGGGCGCCGAGGGGCCCGTCGTACGCGGGCTGGCGCCCTTGCTCGACAAGCTTCGGCCGGACGCCGAGATCACCGTCGAGGTGACTCCCGATCGCATGGCTCAACTTGGCGACTCGGTCGAAGAGTTGCTGGCGACCATGCGCGAGCACGGATTCCACGTCTACCGGCTCGCCAACGACTACGCACCCGAGTCCTACCCTGCGGCAATTCGCGGGCCGCGCGTACTGCCAGTGCGCTGGCGGGGGCCGGTTGTCGAAGAGAGCGATCTGATTTTCTCCCGGATCGACGCGGAAACGCTCGGCTGATTCGCCCGCGAACGCGCCGCGGCCCGGCTCCCCTGGAGTGAGGAGCCGGGCCGCGGTTCGTAGCGGGACTACGACCAGCGGATGGGGTCTCGTCGTCCGCCGGCGCAAACGGGGCATGGGACTCGACGCGTACGACGACACGTTGCGCACCCTCGGAAGCCGCAGCAATCCGGACACCAGATCTTGCGGTGCCCCGCGCAGCACCCGCAGTACGTCGCCGGAGAGACCGCCGCCCGCGTCTCAGGGCGAGCCGCCGTGGTGGTCATCCCAAGGCCTCTGTCGGCAGTTGCGGGCCCTCGTCCCCTTCCCCATCCTCATCGTCTTCGTAGGGGATCGGCAGCCGCGCGCCCCTGCTCTCCGCCACCCGAAGCACGTCACCCAGTGACTCAGTCACTCGCGCGAGCGCGAAGCGGAGTTCCCGCGTCCCGGCGTTCGCGTCGGCGAGTACGGCCTTCGCGCCCCCAAGCACCTCCGAACCCGACTCCGTCTGTGCCTCCTCCACCTCGTCCGCGAGACGCGAGACCACTCCCCCGGTCCCATCGGCACTCAGGTAGCACGGCTTCCCATCAAGCGTGTTCCAAGGCAACAGTCGAAGAGCCAGGTCGCGACCTGCGGCCGTCGGAAGCGTTGTTTCGTTGCGCTGCGCACTCATCCGGCTGCCTCCATTTCCTCGATGTCAGAGCCAGTGGTGAGAAGGATTTCTGTGCGGTCGCCGGGCAGCACCAGAAGCGCTGCCTCGACCACGCGTGCGTCAGCGTCGGTCGCCACCCGCTGCACCGCCAACACAGGTGTCCGCGTGGTGATGTGCAGCGTCTGCGCCTCACTCGCCGTCGGGAATCGGGCAGTGATCTGCTCCGTCATCGTCACCACCCGCACACCGGCCGCGGCCAAGAGGTCCCGCACATTGCCGCCCCAGGGATCGGAGACGTCCTCGGGAAGACCGAGCTCAGCCACGGCGTGTGGAACGTATACGCGAGCCAGGGTCCGCGGTGAGGTGCCGAGATGGCTGACGAAGGCGTACTCAGTCAACGGGCTGCCCGTCTGCACGCGCAGGAGCGTAGACAGTCGGCCGTCGGCCTCCACTGCGGCCGTTTCAAGCGTGACGTCCACCGCCGTGCTGACTATCCCCCGCCGTTCCGCACGCCTGTCGACGGCGTATGTCACCCGCTGTCCGGGTCGGCGTACGAAGTTGCCGCTGCCGTGGCGCTTCTCCACCAGGCCCTCGCCCTGGAGAACTTCGAGCGCGTTGCGCAGAGTTGGCGTACTGACCCGGTAGCGCGCGGCCAGTTCCGGCTCCGAGGGCAGCCGGTCGCCCACCAGCCACGTACCGGCGGCAATGAGGCGACGGAGTTCGTCCGCGATGTGCTGATAGCGGTTAGCCATGGGCGGCCTCCGTACGTGCTTCGTCGGCCTGGTCCCAATGGCACGGGCAACCACACGTCTCGAAGACGACCGACACCGGGGCCGACGGGCTCTTGAGATCCGTCTCTTCACACGCGGTATGCGTGCCTACCCGGCAGATTGACGAGACGTACGGCGTCACCTCTGCCTGAGGCAATTGCTGACGGTGCCCGCGCATCAGCTCACCTCTGGCTGCTCGAAGTACGGCCGGATGAGAAACGTACGGGCCGGCGAACCGCACCACTCCCGCGCGCGTTCTTCAGCGGTCATGACGTACGGACGGATGAGCACGGTCTCCTCCGCGAGGATCGGTTCCGCGTGTTTCGGGTACCACAGCCGTTGCGCCGCCGGCCGCGCCGGAGTCGAGGGGCGCGCCTCGGTCGGCCCGGCCGTCGACGTACGCCGATGGCGATTCTTGGGAAGAGGGACGAACTGCCGTCTGGTCCATGCGGCAGCCCGGCGGATAGGGTCGAACACGCTGATCAGCTCCCTAGGGCTGAAGGCCATGCCCCCGGACAGTGATGGCTGTCCCGGGGGCGTTCTTACTGATGGCGGCCCACACGGTGCGACCGCCGGCGCAGGTGACGATGAGCCCGAATAAATCGGCTGCCTCCAACGCCTGTAACAGTTCTTGCCAGGTCTCGGCGGGGGCCGAACCCGGCACCTCCGTCTCGATGTACGTGTGATCGTCGTGCTCCGTCACGCGCGGAGTGAGCCCGACAGCGGAGAGGCGTGCAGTCACGTGACCAGCACGTTCTTCAGGTGAGGGCACAGAGCCTCCGTCGCCATGCGATCACTATAGGTGAAGTTAGTTAACTAGATTAGAGCTAGTGGACTAGATTTTCTACATGCGTGAGCAACCGCCCTACCTCCGGATCGCCGACGTGCTGCGCCAGCGCATCGCTGACCAGGACTGGACACCGGGCGACCGCCTGCCCTCCCGCGCGCAACTCGCGCAGGAATGCGGGGTCGGCGAGAACGTCATTCGCCGCGCCCAGGAGTTGCTCATCTCGCTGGGCGTCCTGGAGGGGCGTGCGGGATCGGGCACGTACGTCGCCGAGCCGCGCGAGCGCCTGCGCATGGTCCGCTCGCAGTATCGGGAGCAGCGCGGGGGCTCACCGTTCCGGGCCGACATGGCTTCGCTGGGCAAGCGGGGGACGTGGGAGAGCCGTACGGAGGCGAAGGCGCCGGCTCCGGCGGGAATCGCCGCGCGGCTCGGCATCTCGGAGGGCGATCTTTGCGTCCGCACGTCCTACGAGTTCCTGGTCGACGGCAAGCCGGCCCAGATCTCAACCAGTTGGGAGCCGTACGACGTCACGGCAGGCACTCTCGTCGTACTCCCCGAGGGCGGGCCCCACGCCGGCAAAGGCGTTGTCGACCGAATGGCCGCGATCGGCATCACGGTGAGCCACGTCGTGGAACAGCCGGAGCCCGGACAGGCGGATGCCGAGGAGGCAACACTCCTCGGCATCCAGCGCGGCACGCTGGTCACGCGGATCCGGCGGACGTACTACAGCGACGATTCGCGCCCGGTAGAGACGGCGGACATCATCATCCCCGCAACGCTCTGCGAGATCGTCTACGAAGTGCCGATCCAAAATTAATCTTGGGTGAGGCGTTGGTTCAGTCATATCGATAGCGAGGCCCCAATAGGCGTCGGTGAAAAGCCTATCTATACACCTCCTTCACCACCCGCCTGTAGCGACCATATCGCATAACTAATTATTTTTGCATCGTTAAGAAAAAACTTGAACATTATCGGTGATCACCACGAGGTACCGTCGAGTTGTGTACCACTTGAGCCTCGCTTTCATGATCCCCAATCTCGCGAAAAATAGCGGCAGCCTTACCGTATGCATCTTCCGCCTCTGCGGATCGATTTATATCCATCAAAGCGATACCGAGGTTGTTAAGCGCACACCCCTCGTTTCTGCGATCACCAGTCTCTTGCGCTAGGGAGATGGCTGAAGTGCACGCGTCGATCGATTCCTTTATTCGCTGCACTTGCCGCAAGGCGCATGCAAGACCGTTCAACGCTATGCCCTCACCGTGAGGGTCCTCGTTCTCTCGACAAAGGACGAGGTCCCGACTGTGGGCGGTAATCGCCTCGTCAAACTGCTGCGTCTCCTGCAAAGCCATTCCGAGGTTATTTAGTGCCGTGCCTTCACGGATGGGGTCGCCGGCCTCTCGAAAGATAGCGACAGCCTCACTATGTGCAGAAATCGCCTCATCAAACCGACCCACCTGATTCAGTACTATCCCAAGATTATTCAAGGCCTGGCCTTCGCGGTGGCGGTCGCCGGCCTCTCGAAAGATAGCAACAGCCTCACTATGTGCAGAAATCGCCTCATCAAACCGACCTGCCCCTGAAAGAACAGTACCTAGATTACTCAGACCTAACGCTTCCGAATGACGACTACCCAACTCCCGACAAATATCGATGTTAAGATTGTGCGCCTTAATCGCCTCATCAAACCGATGCTCCCGCCCCAGCATTACCCCAAGATTATTCAAAGCGCTACCCGCACCGGCGTGATTACCAGTCGACAGAAACACGGCAGCAGCTGTGCGAGCTGCAGAAATCGCCTCATCAAGTCGGTGCACCTCGGCCAAAGTCGTACTGAGACCGTTAAACGCCGAACCTAACTCACAAAATTCATCGATCTCTCGAAATATGGACACCGCTCTTTGTTGTCTGTCGATTGAATTGACAAAACGGCGACTTTCCCTTGAAGCCGCCCTTAATCCCGTCGACGTAAAGCCTTCACGTCGCCAATCACCAATTATTTCAAAGATAGCGCCAGCCTTCACATACGCGTCGATCGACTCCTCAAACCGCCTGGCTTCCCTGTAACCTGCGCCGAGACTGACCAGAGCCATGCCCTCTCGTTTTACGTTCCCAATCTTTCGGCAGTGCGCAACAGTTGCCTCGCAGAGAGTGATCCACTCGATCAAGTGTCGTCTCTGATCGAAATATTGGGCGAGCACGAAGGTCATTTCCGTGCCGGATTGGTGGTTCATCTCAAAAGCAGCCACCGCAGCTGCGACTAGGTTGGCACGTTCGGCATCAAGCCACGTCAACGCGTGCTCACGGTCGTTGAACAGACCGGAGGAAACAATTTCGCTGCCATCATCCAGATGATAATCTGCAGCCTGCGCGGTGGTGAAGTAATAGTCCAAAAGACGTACTACAGCGCTCTCTCGGCCGTCCGCAGAAGCGCACGCAAGCTGCCCCTTCTCGCTAGCAAATATACGAATTAGATCATGCATTACCCATCGATCATCTGGGGCGGACTGCAAGAGGTGGGCGCGAGCCAGGCTAGCCAACAATCGGCGCACGTTGGGCTGATTCAGTAGGATAGTTGTCGCAGTCGTGCTTATATCTGCCCCCGGGGCTCCAGCTAACAATCGAAATGCAGCAGCTTGCGTGCCAGTTAAATGCTGATAGGACAATTCAAAAGTCGCCCGTACCGCCCAGGATCTTCCTTGCTCATCGACGGCATCGTAAGCCAATACGTCCAAACGCGTTCGAATATCGATGAGCTCCCTGAGCTGGTCCTCCAAAGCGCGGTCTGGTTCATCGCGCAGCAGTGCTGCAATAATCCACAAGGCTAGCGGAAGATATCCGCATAACTTAACCAGATGCTGGGCTGCGGATAGCTGTGCGGTGACCCGTGTGTCGCTGGAGTTGGCAACTCTCAATGCCTCATCAAGGAGGTTGACGGCGTCGGTTTCAGCGAAGGGCTTCAGGCTGACGGAGTAGACCGGCAAGGTGGAAAGAGTATGACGGGAGGTGATAAGCGCCCGATGAGGGGAGCCGGGAAGCAGTCCAGCAACCTGATCAGCAGTACGGACGTTGTCCAGCACGACCAACAGCGGATTCCCCTGCGCTGACATCTTATTTAGCATCATGTGCCAAGCGTCACGCTTACCTTCTGATGTGAAGGGTAGGTTTTGATCTCTTACCCCAAGCACACGCAGAAAACGATCAGCAATACCGCCGATATCCAAAGCTGCGCCCGGGGTGTAACCACGCAGATCCGCAAACAGGATCCCCCCGGTAAAGTAGCCTCGTGCGCTGGCTTGGTGTGCCGCATGCAGTGCGAGGGCAGTCTTGCCGACCCCGCCCATACCTGTCACCGCAATGTGTACAGCAGCTTCAACATGGCTTGTTGCTACGTCGTGATGCTGCTCTGTTTGTTCACGGTTAGGGTCGAGGCGCTCAAGGACCACTCCAATCTCCTCGGTCCGTCCCGTGAAGACGACCGGAGCCGGAGGCAATGTCACCGGTCCCATCAACGAGCCGGGGGTAATCGCCCGACGAGGCCGACCACCGCGAGCCTTGGATCGCTCGTCTCGGGCCTGAGATAGCAGGCGCTGCCACCAACCCTCGGGCCGAGCGACGTACCCATTCTTCGACCGTGCTGCCCGGCTTTGCAGAAATCGGATCAGCACGACGATGTAGGTGCTGTGTCGCGTGCTGGGCACTGTCTCGCCCGCGAGCCAAGCCTGAAGAGTCGAATCAGACACCCTCAGCGGGGGTTGCTGTTCGCCCGCGAGAGCGACCAAGCGGGCCAGCGTCGGTGTACCCGCCGCCTCGTACAGCGTTTTCAGCTCCGCCCAGAACCTGTCAGCGTGCTCTCCCATTGCACCCTCTCCCTTCCTCACGATCTCCGGACACACCATCCTCCGGAAAAGTCACAAACCCCAGGCTGAACAGCCTAGTTGCCCTAGAACGGGACGGATGGCCTTCGCCGGAAACCCTCAGGAAGCCAGTTCATGGCACTGACACCGACTGCAATCGGCAGGCGGTGAATGCACACAGGAGCCCGTCATGACAGACGCTGACGCCAGCGAGATCCGCCGCAGCCGACGCCGCAGCCAATCCATCATTCTCATTGGCCAAATCCTTGCTGGTCTCAGCTCCGGTGCCGTGCAGACACTGGCCGGTTGGGTCGTGAACCGATGATCACGTCCGACAGGAACTGAAGGCACAGCGCTCGGAACTGAAGGTATTAGTCAGCTGCAGCTGTCCGGAGTGGTCCCCGGACAGCTGCCAGCCAGGGCCACCGGACCGACCTGACAACCAGACTCTTGGCCCCGCCCTAAGACGCCTTTGCCGTGAGGGCTGACTAGGGGAGCAACATGCTCCGTTGTCGATGCAGAATCAGGTGGGCAAGGGTGGAAACCCAAAGACGGCGTCTTCCAGCCTGGAGTGGGCGGGGAGGCAGTTCAGTCCGCTACTGGATATCGCCAACCCGAGTACGCCAGTGCCCGCGCCCGCGCCTCCACCACTGCCATCCGGGCGTCGCGCTCACCTGCGTCCGTGTGGGCTGGCTGGCTCGTCGCCTGGCCCGGCCACTTCCGGTACAGGAGACCCACCTCGCTGCTGAACCAGCCGCGGCTCGTCGCGTTCAGGGCCAGCAGCAACCCCGTGTCCTCCGAGGCCGGCAGTGCCATCCAGCCGCCCAGCGCCAGGAGCAGTTCGCGGCGGACGAAAAGCGTTGCCGGGTGGACCTGGGCGCGGTAGTCGTGGGACGACCAGTAGTCGAGTACCGCTCCGCGCTCGATCGGTCCGTTGTCCGGGTCGCCGTCGAACCCGACCGTTGAGCCGTCGGGGAGCAGGTCGAGTACGCGGGACGTCGCCCAGCCAAGAGTGCGGTCGGCTTCGAGCGCCGCCAGGTCGCGGGCCAGTGCGCCCGGGGGCAGTTGGTCGTCCGCGTCCAGGATCCGTACGTACTCGCCGTCCGCGTGCGCGAGAGCCAGGGTGCGGGCCGTGCCCGGTCCACCAGGACGCCCCTGACGGAACGTCACGCGCACGTCATCGTCGGGGACATGCGGGGCGACCTTGTCGCTCTTGCCGTCCTCCTGAATCACCCAGTGCCAGTCCCAGCCGTCCGGCAACTCCTGCCTGCACAGCGACTTGTATGCGTCCGGCAGAAAGTGCGCGGATGGTGGGTGTACGGCCGTGATGATGATGACGCGCCGGCGCACGGCACTCACCACCTTTCCAGGGGAGTGGTGAAGAGCATTTCCGTGCGGTCACCGGGCAGCGTGACGTCCGACATCTCCACCACGCGGTTGTCGAGGTCGAACGACGTCTTGCGGAGGAGCAGAACCGAGGTCCCCGGCGGCAGGTCCAGTTCCTCCGCCTCTTCCGGTGTCGGCGGCCGGGCCGTGACCCGTTCCTCGATGCGGCCGAGCTCGATTCCCACGGTGTAGAGCTGGTTCTGCGTGCCCCCCGGCCAGGGCTCCTTCGTTTCGTCCAATAGGTCCGGGTTCTTCTCCACCAGGGAGCGGATGAGGTAGGACGTGACCAGGTTGAACGGGGATCGCTCGACGGCGTACCGCGTCCGGTACGTACGCACCAGGAGCGCGGTTCCCTCGGGTACGCCGAGCGCCTCGGCGAGCTCCGGACCCGCCACGCCGTCGCTGTAAGCCGCGTGGAAAACGAGATCGTTTATCTCTAGGCCGGTGTCGTGCTCGGTCGCGCCGGTCTTCAGCCGCGTGGCCTCGGGAGCGCGCGCGCGCTCCTTCTCCCACTGATGCCGACTGTTCGCCCGGAAAATCGAGGTGCGGGACTTGCGGACGAAGTTGCCGCGGCCGTGCTGCTTCTCGATCAGCCCCTCGTCCTGGAGAAGCCGAAGCGCATCGCGGATGGTCGGCACGCTCCGCCCGTGCTCCGCCGCGAGCCTCGTCTCCGATGGCAGGCGGTCGCCGGGCAGCAGTTCACCTGCGCGGATGGACTGACGCAGCTCGTCCGCGATCCGCTCGTACACCTTGGCCACTGCGGCTCACCGTCCCGTTCTTGATGACGGCGCCAGCATACGACTCATAAAGAGGTCTTGACGACTGGGGGAGAGGCAGGTCATAGTCAAGGCAACTCATCAAGAGGAGTTGAGGAGTACATCTCCTGCTGAATTGCTGTGCGCCTGGAGGGCCCCGCGAAACGGGTCCGAAGGAAGCGTCCGTGCCTTGAGAACTGAACAGCGTGCCTGAACGAACGAGTGCTTTTGATCTTCGGCACCGCCGCCGAGTGCGGGGCTGCCGGAGGTCATGACCGCTCGTCCCTGTTGAACGGTCGTCTCGAAACCGTCCTGTCCTCCACTCCCGGAAGGAGATCCGATGCACCTCGGAATCGGCGACGTCGTGAGAGATCGCTCCGACATGGCGGTCGGCATAGTCGTCGGCGTGACCAGCCGGGCCACCGGCAACCGCGTGGCCATCTATGTCTCCGGCGACGTCTCCGGCAATGCGGTACGGCTGAGCGAGCCGTACGACCTGGACTTACTGGCTCGCCACACCAGGCGGGTCTCGACCGGCCGACGTGTGCTCGCCCTGGTCGTCATCGTCCTTGCGGTACTCGCCGCTTTCTACGGCTGCCTGTCCGCCCACGCGTTGGGCGCTGACTGGCTGCTGATGTTCCTGTCCGGCCTCGGCGGCTTCACCGCCGTACTCACCGCATATCAGTGGTGCACCCGTCTGACCGGTCCCCGGCGCTTCCGCGTCTGAGTGCTTCCTCAGCCGTCGGGCGGTGGTCGACGGATCACAGATGCACACCGCCCCGGCTCCCCTCCCCGTCCCATCCCATGTATAGGAGAGAACCGATGCGTGTGTACGCCGGTGGCCAGGGGGCCTTCAGCGCCTTCGACGGCGCTGCCCCCGAGGACTTCCGAGATCTGTTCCTCGGCGAGGATGACGAGTCCGAAGGCCAGCGCGCGGCCCGCGAGACGGCGGCCCGCGACGTACTGGCCGAGCTGATCGAACGAAGCGATGACGACGAGTGCGCGCTACTCAATGCGCTCTACGCGGCTCAGCTCATGGCGGTCGTACCGCTGAGGCGCCGAGCCGACGCACTGCCGAATTCGATGCGGCGGGCAGCGTGAGCGCGGCAGCGGAACAGACGTCGCCGCCCCCACTCGGCAGGGCGGACAAAGCGCTGCTGGGAGTGGTCATTCCCGCCGGCGGTGGCGTGGGCGGTCTCGGGCTCGTCGCCTCGTACGACTCCGTCTCCACCGCTGCGACCCGCTGGGGCTTCACCGAGGCGTGGATGCTGCCGGTCGGCATCGACATGGCGATTCCCGTGTTCACCGCGGCCAATCTGCTGTTGATCCGGCTCGGCATGCCGCTGGCGTGGGTGCGGTTCGTGCCATGGGGATTGACCCTGATCACGTGCTGGCTGAACATCGCGGCCGGCACCTCCCTGTCGGCGAAGATCGCCCACGGCGCCATGCCTCTGTTGTGGGTCGTCCTGAGCGAGATCGCCGCGCACGTGTACGCGGTCCGCATCGGCGTCGCCACTGGCGCCCGGATGGAACGCATCCGCCGCTCACGCTGGCTGTTCGCGCCGCGTACGACGCTGATGCTCTGGCGCCGGATGGTGCTGTGGGAGACCACCGACTACCGCGAGGCGCTCGCGCTGGAGAAGCGGCGGCTACTCGTACGCGCCGAGTTGCGCGAGCGGTACGGGCGGCGTTGGCGGAGAAAGGCGCCGGAACGCGATCTGGTGTTGCTGAAGTTGGGGGAGCTAGCGCCGACGGACGAGACGGAGACCGAGCCCGACTCTCCTGACGAGTCCGACTCCGCCCCCGAACCCAAGCCTCCGCGAAAGCCCCGCGGCCGTCGTAAGAGTTCGCGTCTGACTTGGGGCGAGGCGATTGCCAAGGCGCGTGTAGCGACGGCAAGTTGGCCGTACGACGCACTGGACGCCGAGCCCATCCGTAGGGCCCTCGGCTGTAGCCAGGAACGCTCCCGGCAACTGCGCGACGTGCTCAGGTCCGAGCGCGCCCCGGAGGACGCGGAAGCGGATATCTCCCCTGCCGTGGTCTGACTCGCGCCCGAGCCCGTACCCGTAACACCCTTTGAACTGAGGCCCGGCCGCTGCTTTGGCGGGTAGGGCCGGGCCTCGGTTTCCCTCCCGTTCCGGAAGGAAGAACCAGTGAAGCACGACAACCACGAAGACAACGGCGACGACGAAGCCCACCCCAATTGCCCGACCGGGTCGGCCGACTCAGGCCCGTACGAGTCGGGCGACCCCACCAAGCCCGTCATGGTTGACCGCGACAGCCAGTCGACCGGCCCCGGTCTGATGAGTCGGGTGCTCGGCGCGAAGCGCCGCCCGGTCGTTCCGACTTGGGCGAAATCGCGATCCGAGTTCAGGTCGGCAGGGAAGGGCGTTGCCGCGTATGCCTGGCACGTCGCCGTGTACCACGGCGTCCGCACGCCCTGGTACACGGTGCGTCTGGTGCTCCAAGCCCCTTGGGGTGCCGCCAGGTTCGTCAGCGGCTCGCTGCGTTGGGTCGCCGACGCCGAGGGAGAACCGCTCCGGCAGGCCTCGGCCACCCGTGAGGACGTGGACGAGTATCTGAAGCTCTCGCGTCAGCGGGACCGGCGTGTGCGCTGGCGTACGGTCGTCGCCGTCCTCGCCTCGGTCGTGGGGATGACAACGGCGCTGACCTTGTACGTCCTGGCCCCGGCCTGGTTGCTCACCCTGGCTGGTTCGGCCGCCATTCTCGCGCTCGGTCGGCTGGGGCAGCCGGCCGACGCTCCGGTCATCCGCCGAGCGGTCGAGATCCCCAAGGCGACCAAGCTGACCAGTGACATCGTGCTGCGCGCACTGGGCTCACTCGGCATCCCCGCGATCAACCAGGCGCAGTCCAAGGGCGGTCCCGGATTCAGCTTCACCGCACCCATCACGCGGGACGGTCCCGGATGGATGGCCGAGGGCGACCTCCCGTACGGCGTGACCGTGACGGATGTGGTCGACCGACGCGACAAGTTGGCATCCGGCCTGCGTCGGCCGCTCGGCTGCGTATGGCCGGAGGCGGTTCCCGACGAACACACCGGCCGACTGAGGCTGTGGGTCGGAGACCAGGACATGGCCAAGGCACCCAAACCAACTTGGCCACTTGTCGAGCGTGGGTCGGTCGACCTGTTCAAGCCGGTCGGGTTCGGCACCGATCAGCGTGGGCGGTGGGTGGAGATCACTCTCATGTACATCGCGGGTGTCATCGGCGCGATCCCGCGTATGGGCAAGACCTTCCTTCTACGCCTCCTGCTCCTGATCGCTGCCCTCGACGTGCGTGCCGAGTTGCACACGTATGACATGAAGGGCACTGGCGACCTCGACCCCGTGGGCGACGCGGTCTCGCACCGGCACCGGGCGGGGGAGGAAGAGGAGGACTTCGAGTACGCCCTGGCGGACCTGCGCGAGCTGCGGCAAGAGCTGCGGCGCCGCGCGAAGGTGATTCGGTCGCTGCCGCGCGATATCTGCCCGGAGTCGAAGGTCACTTCCGCCCTGGCCAGCAAGGCGAAGCTGGGACTGCATCCGATCGTGATCGGTGCGGACGAGTGCCAGAAGTGGTTCGAACACTCCAAGCATGGGGCGGAATTCGAGGAGATCTGCACCGACATGGTGAAGCGCGGTCCGGCCCTCGGGTTTGTACTTCTTCTCGCGACGCAGCGCCCGGACGCCAAGGCGTTGCCTACCGGCATCAGCGCGAACGCGTCGGCCCGGTGGTGCCTGAAAGTCATGGGCCAACTGGAGAACGACATGGTTCTCGGCACGTCCTCGTATCGCCGGGGCATCCGGGCGACGATGTTCGCCTGGGGTGACAAGGGCATTCACTACTTCGTCGGTGAAGGCGCCGATGCCCGCATCGTCAGCGCCTCGAACATCGACGGTATGGCCGCAGAGCGGATCGCCCTACGCGCCCGCGCTCTTCGGGAAGCGGTCGGCACGCTCTCCGGCCACGCGCTGGGGGAGGCGTTCGCCGCAGGGGAAAGCCCGGCGTACGACCTGTTGGCTGATCTCCTCGCCGTCATGCCCGCCGGAAAGCCGAAGGTGTGGGGCGAATCCCTCGCCGCGCTGTTGGCCGGGCTCCGGCCGGACGTGTATGGCCAGTGGTCCCCGGAGCAACTGACGTCCGCGCTCAAGCCGTTCGGCATCCGCACCACGCAGGTATGGGGCGTAACCGACGACGGTAAGGGCGCCAACCGTCGCGGAATCCAACGCGCCGACGTCCTGCGGGCGGTCGCGGAACGTGACGGAAAGGCCGACGCGGCATAGCTCCACGCGCCGCTAGACCTAGCTGGGACACCCGCTAGGTCTAGCACCCTCGCTAGCAGCACAAACCACCTCTGAACAGGCCACTAGCTTCTAGCGGCCTTCCTCGCGCATGCCCTGATTCCTGCCCTGGGAGGGGTTTCGATGCCGTCCCTGCTCACCGCTATGCCCGCCCTGATATTCCTCACGCTCTGCTACGCGGTGCTGTGCGCCGTCTCGCCGCTCGGTACCTGCCGCAAGTGCCACGGCTGGGGCTTCCGCATGAAGCAGAACCGCCGTGGCCGGATCAAGCGAGGTCGGGACTGCCGCCGTTGCCGCGGTTACGGCAGGCGCGTCCGCGTCGGCCGGCACCTCTACAACGTCGCCTCTCGTCTCCACCGCGCCGACACCCGCTGATCTCTCTTCCTCTGCGCGCTTCAAGGAGGCCGCTCCGTGTTTCTCACCATCTCGGCTCTGGCGTTGACGGGTCTCTTCCTGGCCCTGCTCCTGCGGTTCAGGGCGCTCGGCATCGGCGCTGCCGTCGTCGCCGTGCTCTTCGGCTTCTACCTCTCCCGGACCAGCGCCGCCGGCTCGATCGACCAGATCATGACCGCGCTCGCGAACGCGGTCCGCAACGTCAGCCAGTGACTTCGTACGTACGGGAAGGGAACCCCGCCATGTTCGACGAGTACCAGCAGTACGCACCCGCCCCGCCGCGCATCTCGCTGATGGCGGCCGGCGAACTCCGTGACGCCCTCACCGCCATCGAGGAGGGACGCGGCCCGGCGGCCGTCGCGTCGCTCATGGCCATCGACCCCGTCTCGTGGCAGGCCATCGAGCGGCGTCTCGTCGCGGTGGTGGGCGACGACCTCCGTGCCTTGATCCTGTCGGCCGCCGAACACACCTGGGCGCCCACGCGCCTCTGAGAGGAGGACCATCCATGACCAGCGACACCATCCCCTGGTTCCACAGCCTCACGGACAGCGTGCACGCCCTCGGCGCCGCCGCTCGCGAGTACCGGGCCGCCAATCAGGCGGCGCGGGTCGCGTCCTGGCACATCGACCCGGCTCGGCTGCTCCCCGTGGACGGCTCCGTGCACGTCCCCGGTAGGGACTTCGTCCGTCCGCACGACGACGCTCTGTTGAAGCTTGGTGACCTGTACAGCGATCTGGCGAGCAACACGCAGGACCTGTACGAGAACGCCGCGCTGGCTTACGCGTACGGCACCATCGCCGCAGTGCGGTCCGTTCTCGCGGGCGAACGTCCGCCGCACGTCGAACTCGGCCGCCGTAACGGCCGGTACGACCTGCCTGAGGGGGCGCTTCCCGAGATCAACGGTGCCCTCGGCCAATGGACTGGTGCCAGCGATCTCGCCCGACTACGAGAGCACGTGATCGAGCGTCGGCGCGCCCGCGCTCTCGTATCGGACTTCGAGTTCTACGAGGACCTGGCGGACTACGAGACCGCAGAACTCACCGCCGCGTCGGCGTGCGCCGCCGGACTCGCCGACAGCGCGTACGCGTACGGCGCGGCAGCCGAAAGCGCTCTTCACTTCGTGCTTCTTACGAGCCGAACGGCCAGCTCCTCGGCACGTCGACCCTGACCGCCTAAGCCAGGCATTGCCCGTCGACAACCGCTCACGGCACTCGCCATCAAGCCCGGGGCAGCGGTCGACGGATCAATGAAGCCCGCTGCCCCGGTGCCTCCCATCCCATCCACGGAATCAGGAGGTGCCATCAGAATGCACCACATCCACCGTGCTCGCCCGGTCGTCCCCGCGGCTGACCGAAACACTCTGCTGAACAGCACCACCGCCCGAGGGGCCGCACTGTGATCAGCAAGTTCCCCGATCAAGAGGACCCGAGCACCGCACCGCCGAACGACCAGGAAGCCGAACAGGCAGCGCTCGGGGCGATGTTGCTGTCGCGCATGGCGATCGGTGAAGTCTCCGCGCTGGTCGCCGCGTACGACTACTACCGTCCCGCGCACGGGACCATCCACGCGGCGATCACGACGATGCACATCGCGGAACTGCCCGTCGACCCCATCACCCTGGCAGCCCACCTGCGCGAGTCCGGTGACCTTGAACGTGTCGGCGGCGCCAGCTACTTGCACACCCTCGTGCAGGCCACGCCCACCGCGGCGAATGGCTCGTACTACGCGCAGATCGTCGCGGGCATGGCCAAGCAGCGGCGCTTGATCGAAACCGGAACGCGCCTGATCGCGCAGAGCCGTCACGGCGTAACCGACACCGAACAACTCGCCGCCCACGCCACAGCCGAGCTGGCCACCATCGGCGGCGCCGAACGTTGGCCCGACCCGATCCCCCTCGGTACTCACGCACCGCTGCCCACGTTCCCCGTCGACGCGCTGACGCCGTGGGTCGCCGAACACGTGGCCGCTGTCGCCGAGTTCACGCAGACGCCGCCGGATCTCGCGGCCACGATGGCGCTCGCGGCCGTCGCCACGGCGGCCGGCGGGCGCGTCCAGGTGGAGGTACGGCCCGGTTGGCGCGAGCAGTCGAATCTCTACCTCGTCTGCGCGATGCCCCCGGCGTCCCGTAAGTCGGACGTCTTCGCCGCGATGACCGAACCGATTTACGACGTCGAGCGCCAGCTACAGGAGGAGTCACGCGCCTCGATCATCGAGGCCGAGACCGCGAAAGAGGCGGCGCTCGCCGAGGCCGAAGGGCTCATGGCGAAGGCCCGTAAGCCCGGCGACTCGATCGACCGCGCTGCGCTCGTCGCCGAGGCCTCCGCCGCGAAACTCCTCGCCGAGGAAATCCGCGTACCGCCGCGGCCCCGCCTGACCGTCTCCGGCGACATCACGCCGGAACCGCTCGCCCAGCAACTCGCGGTGCACCGCTGTCTAGCGGCCCTGTCGCCCGAGGGCGACCTCTTCGACATCATCGCCGGCCGCTACAGCGCCAAGCCGAACCTCGGCGTCTTCCTCCAGGCGCACAAGGGCGAGCGGTTGCAGACGGACCGCATCACCCGCGAACAGCCCAGCATCGACAAGCCCGCGCTCACCATCGGCATCACGCCGCAACCGGCAGTGCTGCAAGACCTCGCCAGCACTCCGGGCGCCCGCGACCGAGGACTGCTCGCCCGTTTCCTGTACGCGCTGCCGCCCTCGAACCTCGGCTACCGCAAAACCCGCACGGCACCTGTGCCCGCACAGGTCGCGCAGCGATACCACGGCCGACTGACCCGACTCCTACTCACGTTCTACGCCCTGCCGGAGCCGGTCACCGTCACTCTCACGCCGTCGGCGGACCGAGCTGTCGAAGCCCTCCAGGACAAGCTCGAAGCGTCGCTCCGCCCTGACCAGCCACTCGCCCATCTCCCGGACTGGGCGGGCAAGCTCGTCGGCCACACGGCGCGCGTCGCCCTGCTTCTCCACCTCTCGGACCGCGTTGCGAGCGACGGCTGGGGCCGGCCTGTCGGGGAGACGACAATCGACCGGGCAGCGGAGATCACCGCGTACTACACGCAGCATGCCTTGGCCGTCTTCGACCTGATCGCCTCCGACCCGGCCACCGACGCCGCCCAGACAATTCTCGACTGGCTACGGCGTCCCAGGACGAACGGCACCTGGCGCACGGCCATCAAGCGCCGAGACGCGGTCGCCGCCTCCCGCCGCTTCCGCAGCGTCGCCCAGGTCGAACCGGCGCTGTCCCTGCTCGAAGCGCACGGCTACCTCCGAACGGACGAGCCGCACCGCACCGGTCGCGTGGGGCAACCCGCCTCGGCGACGTACCGCGTCCACCCCTCACTCCAGGAGGGCAGCGCCGATGCCCGCTGACCGTCAGCAGCGTCAGCGCAGTCCGCTGGCCAGCACAGACACCGGCGAACACGCGGTCAGCGCCCGTCAGCCCGGTCAGCGACATCCCACCCTGTTGCTGACACGCGCTGACACCCCGCACCCCAGCAAAACCGCAGTTCAACGAATTCCGCTGACGTTGCTGACGCGTCCCACCCCACCCGCAGACCGCGCCAGCCACGGCACGAAGGGGGACTGACCACCTTGCGCCGCGAGCCTCACCTCAAGCTCTCTGACCTCCTGGACGAACTCGACATCTCCCGCGCCGCCTTCTACCGCATGCGCGCCCGCGGCCAGGCGCCCAAGTGCATCAGGCTCCCCAACGGTCAGCTCCGCTTCCGCCGCTCTGACTTCGAAGCCTGGCTCAACGACCACGAGGAGGCGCCCGCATGCTGACTTTCGACGTACGAATCTGGGGCGTGCGGAGTCGCCCGAGCAAGAGCGCTCCCTTCCAACTTCGTTGGCGGGTTGGGGAGTCGAAGCATCAACAGCCGTTCGCCACCAAAACCCTCGCCGACGGCCGCCGCTCGGAACTCATGTCGGCCCAACGGAACGGCGAGCAGTTCGACACAGAGACGGGTCTGCCAGCCTCCGAGCTACGGGAAGCGAACTCGCCCACCTGGTTCGACCACGCGAGCGCGTACGCACTCATGAAGTGGCCCAAGGCGTCAGCCAAGCACCGGGCAGGAATCGCGGAGGCGCTGGCCTGCATCACGCCCGTGCTCGTCCACAGCCGCCGAGGAATGCCCAACCGCGCCGTACTTCGTTTGGCACTCCGCACCTGGGCATTCCAGATGGTCAAGGACGACCAGGACCAGTGGGCCCCACGAAGGGATGTTCTCGAACCGCCTGCGGACATCGTAAAGGCACTGGCCTGGGCAGCGGACAACTCGCTCAAGGTGAGGGACCTGTCGCAGTCCGACAACCTGCGACCGGCCCTCGAAGCACTCTCACGCAGGCTGGACGGGAGGCGCGCGGCGGACAACACCGTGAACCGCAAGCTCACTGTCTTCAGTAACTCGCTGCGCTACGCCGTGGAACGCGATCTGCTCACGGTCAACCCACTCACACGCATCGACTGGTCACCGCCCCAGACTGACGACGAAGTGGACTTCCGCTACGTGCCGGGCCCGAGGCTGGCCCGCGAACTCCTGGACGCGGTGCAAGCCCAAGGCCCTCGTGGCGAGCATCTGCACGCGTTCTTCGGCTCCCTTTACTACGCCACCACACGGCCCTCAGAGGCGGCGGACCTCCGAGAACAAGACTGCCGCCTGCCTGCGACGGGATGGGGAGAACTCATCCTCGCCGGCAGCCGCCCGGAGGTGGGATCGGGCTGGACGGACGACGGAAAGCCTTACGAACAACGCGGCTTGAAGCGCCGAGCACGCCGAGCAACAAGGGGCGTCCCGATCCCTCCGGTTCTCGTCCAGTCGCTTCGGAACCACCTCGCCACGTACGGAACGACACCGGACGGAAGGCTCTTCCGAGCGGTCCGCGGCGGACGGGTCCGCTCCACCGAGTACACGGGCGTCTGGAAGGAGGCTCGCAGGAAGGCGCTCTCCGAGGAGGACGTGAACACCCCGCTCGCCGAAGTCCCATACTCGCTCAGGCACGCTGGCATCTCCCTGTCGATCAAGGCAGGCGTAGACCCGGTAGAGGTGGCCCGCCGCGCGGGCCACAGCCTGGCAGTGCTTTGGCGCTTCTACGCGAAGGTCCTGGCAGGCCAACAACACCACGCCAACGACCTGATCGACGTCGCGTTGGAGGAGCCTCGAGTCTGAGCAACGCGAGCAAACAAAGCCCCTGACCAGCAGTCCGACCGTGCCTACGGCCAGCAGGTCCGTGACACGGTCGGTGCGGCCAGCGGCACAACGATCTGCACCTCTTCGTCCCATCAGCAACGACACTGGTGTGACCGGCCGGGGCTGCTGCGTACTCCGACCGGTCACGACGTTTAGCGATCAACCAGCCGTGCCGCGAGAGCACGCACTTCAATCAGCAGTTTGCCGCCGGCCTCCTCATCCACCAACCCGCCCGACAGCAGAAGTCTCGCCGCTACCGCTTCGTACCAGGTTCTCGAAGTCACGGCGAAGCTCTGTTGCTGCGGATCCACTTGACGCAGAATTGTGGCCATGCGCGCCATCACACTAGATGTGTTCATCGATGCACCCGACGTCGAGCACAGCAACTTCAGCTCGCACGATTCTATTTTCGAATACGACATCGCATTTTGGGATCCAGCAAATACGCTGCAAACTTACTCTCTGGAGCCCGGAAAGCCATACTATAAAGGATCACCTCGACTCGACAGCCATGACTCCGTAAGAGTCCTTCAAGACATCCTAAGACGAAGGAAAGAATTCCAAGAATTTTTGAACATGGGTCGAACTATCGTCGTATTCATGGCCCCACCTCAACAGTTTTATTTCGACACAGGAAAAAGGGATAAGAGTGGGACAGGACGAAATCAACAAGTAACCGTACTCCTCGAAGTTTTGGACCTCCAGGAGAAGGTTATTCCGTACAAGATCCAAGCATCGGCGGGCCAGGGTCGGGGGGTTTCCCCGAAGCATGACACCTTTCGGGCTCTATGGAGAACCCATAGAGATCGCTGGTCATACCGGGCCGTCCTGGATGAATTTCCAGGAGAAACCATTGCCGTGGTCGAAGGAACAGGTAAATGCATCGCCGCCCAAAAACGAAATAATGCGAACGGAATGCTTATCCTTCTGCCCGATATGGACGGGCCCGACTTTGAAGAGGTGCGCGAAACCCAGGACGTCTCGCAGGGAGACCTCAAGATTGACGAAAACCCTGACACGGAAATCGAGGTGCCTGAAGAATACGATCCAGCATCAGTTGATCTGTTGACGTGGGTTAGATCGCTTCGATCCGAGTCTGGAGATGTTGCGCCCCCGTGGTTGCAGCGTTTCCAGTTCCAAGAGGAAAGAAGGAGTGCCCTAACACTTTCAGAGATTAAAGGGAAAATGGCTCAACTTGCAAGCGAGATGGAGGAGTTGGAAAACACTCAACGAATCGCTAGAGAATGGAAGCGTCTGGTTTACTCTCAAGGCACCCCGCTAGAACAGCAAGCGATTGCGGCGTTCAGACTGCTTGGCTTCGATGCGCATCCTGGCCCAGAAGGGCGAGCCGACATCATCATGACCAGAAATGAGTGTCGAGCCGCAGTAGAAGTTAAGGGACTTTCGAAAAGCGCGGGGGAAAGAAACGCTGCACAACTAGAGAAGTGGGTATCCGGAGAAATAGCCGAAGGCACCCCAAAAGTAAAGGGAATTCTCGTAGTCAATGCTTGGAGGGACCTTGCCCCGGACCTGAGGACCGAACCAGCCTTCCCCGCCCAGATGATTAGTTTTAGCGAGCGTCGCGAGCATTGCCTCATCAGCGGAATTCAATTGCTCGCAATGGTGCGTCACTGCATGGAGAATCCAGATCAAGCCGACTCTATTGCCCAGAAAATAATTCAAACAGTAGGCGTCCTCTCCGGCTGGAATGAACTGCCCAAGCTATTCGGCGACTCGCCCGATGATTCAGAAAGTAAATAAGCGCGATTACACAGGCCCAAGCGCCGGCGGGCTAGGGAATCGGCGGAGAAGATTTAGACAATGGTTGGCAAGGGGCGAGAAATCGCCCCCCCTTAACATGGCTCGGGCATCTCTGGGATTTCCCATAGCAGCTAGATGTGGACCCCACCTTGAAAGCTCATCTCACGGTGCCGGCTTCAACCGTGGCGTGGCCGTCCCCAACGGCGACGTAGTGATTTTCTGGCGTACGATGATTGATTGGACGCAGGGAAAGGGCCCTGGCTCGGCTAATGCGGGGTGGTGACAGTAGTGCGGGCGGCGCCCTGGGCCACAGGTCTATGTGGTGAGCGGAGCGAGGCGCCTTGAAAAAGTGGAGAACTGCATCGTGCGTCGCGTGCGTGGATACATGGCTGAAGTGCCAGCTAGCAAGACCTGACCACAGGTTGGCCACACGCACTGATCCACATCGAGATCAGGTGGCGCAGGGTGAGACAAGTGGACGTAGCGGAGGGGCAGCCGAGGGGTACGGCAGCCCCTCTCACGTGCAGCTTCGTGAGCTGCGAAAGGTCTGTGATGCGGGTTCAGATTCGAACGCCGAGCCGATCGCGGATTTCAAGACCGTTCCCTTTGGCCGCTCGGGCAACCCACCCACGCCCCGCCCACCAGCGACGGAGCGGCTACAGCCTACCGGCTGCGGCTCCGCGGTGCTCATTCCTGGGCAGGGGGTGGGCATGGCCTCCGTCGGAACGTGCCTGCGGGCCGCTTACCCTGCTCATCTCCTGGAGACCGTGACCGACAGACGAGCAACAGGCCCCGGCCGAACCCGTTCCGTCGGGCCTGAGGTGCGGCCCCGGCGAGGTGGCGTGGGTATTGACGGCTCCTCAGATGGGCGGGCAGCATTGATGGAACGTGTACGTTCCTGTTACTTACTGTGCGGGAATGTTCTTGCGAGACCGGTGTTCGTGCTGCCGACCCCCACATGCGGAGCTGCCGACGATGAACGCTCGAATGCTCAGAGTCCACGCAAAGGCCGTAGCCGCACTGCTCGCGGGCTGCCTGGTCGCCATGTTCTCGCCCGGCGCCGCCGTCGCGGTGCCCGGCCGGCACGTCGTCGGTGCGGGCAATCCGTTCGTCGACGGCTGGTACGCCGATCCTGACATCGCCGTGTACGACGACACCTACTGGGTGTATCCCACCACGTCGAAGACATACGCGGAGCAGACCTACCTCGACGCCTTCTCCTCGACCGACATGGTCAATTGGACCAAGCACGAGAACGTGCTGACCACCGCCGACATCTCCTGGGCCGAGTACGCCGTGTGGGCGCCCGCGCCGGTCGAGCGCGACGGCAAGTACTACCTGTTCTTCGCGGCCAACGACATCCAGAGCGACGACAGCCTCGGCGGTATCGGCGTCGCCGTCGCGGACAAGCCGGAGGGGCCGTACGCCGACGCCCTCGGCCACCCGCTGATCGGACAGTTCCACAACGGCGCCCAGCCCATCGACCAGGACGTCTTCATCGACGACGACGGTCAGGCCTACATGTACTACGGAGGCTGGGGACACGCGAACGTCGTCAAGCTCAACGACGACATGACCAGCCTCGGCACATTCGCCGACGGCAGTACGTACAAGGAGATCACGCCCGCCGACTACGTCGAGGGCTCGCAGATGTTCAAGCGCGACGGCAAGTACTACCTGATGTGGTCCGAGGGAGGATGGACCGGCCCGGACTACTCGGTCTCGTACGCCATGTCCGACTCACCGACCGGCCCCTTCGCGAAGATCGAGAAGGTGCTCGCCCAAGACCCCGCCGTGGCCAAGGGCTCCGGCCACAACTCCGTGGTCAACGTGCCCGGCACGGACATCTGGTACATCGTCTATCACCGCAGGCCACTCAGCGAGACCGCCGGAAACAACCGCCAACTCGCCTACGACCGGATGTACTTCAACTCCGACGGCACGATCGAGCCCGTCACGATGCAGGTCAAGGACACCTTCGCCGACGACAACGCCCTGGGCTGGAAGACCTACGGAGGGTCATGGTCGGTCGACGGCGGACGCTACCGAGCGGCTGCTTCCGCAGGTGGTAAGGCACTGCTCGACACGAACTTCGCCGACTTCACCTACGACGCCGACGTCGAGGTCACCTCGGGGCGCGGCGACGCGGGCCTGATCTTCCGCGCGACACGCCCGTCGGCCGGCGTCGACAGCTACACCGGCTACTACGCGGGCATCAGCCCGGCCGGCAAGGTGGTACTCGGCCGGGTGAACGACTCCTGGACGGAGTTGGGGTCCGCCCGGATGTCCAGCGCCGCCGGCTCGTCCCACCGCGTGAGAATCTCGGCCGTCGGCTCCGCGATCAAGGTGTACGTCGACGACATGGCCAGGCCGAAAATCTCGGTGACCGATGCCACGTACAGCAGCGGAGCCAACGGAGTACGGGTCTTCAACACCGCCGCGGCCTTCGACAACGTCTCTGTCGACAAGGCCGGCTGAGCCCCGACCCCCTGGGCCACGACGCCCCAGGCCGCAACGTCAGTGTCCGCTGGTGATCTCCTCGTATTCGCTGGCCGTGGGTTTGGCGATCTGCGCCTCGGCGCCGTAGTAGCCGCGGCTGAGTCTGACGCGCAGGCGTCGGGTCCAGCCGCGGTCGCTGTCCGGAGGGAGGGGCTCATACTGTTCGTGGGCCGTGAGCGTGTGCAGTTGTTCCGGGGTGAGTGGTTCATGCACCTCGACGAACTCGCCGTACGAGAGGCGCTTGATGACGCCCGTCTCGCGGCCGTGCAGCACCTTTTCGCGGTCGCGGCGCTGGAGGCCGAGGGCGCAGCGCTTCGCGAACACGTAGGTGACCAGCGGGACCACGAACAGGCCGAACCGGACCGCCCACGTCACCGTGTTGACGGAGAGATGGAAATGCGTGGCGATCAGGTCGTTCGCGGCGCCGAGAAGTGCCACCAGGTACACGCTCAGCCACGCGACGCCCAGCCCGGTGCGGACCGGGCGGTCGCGGGGTCTGTCGAGAAGGTTCTGTTCCCGGTCGTCGCCGGTGACCCAGGCTTCGATGAAGGGGTAGACGGCCATGGCCAGGAAAAGGCCCACGCCGACCAGCAAGGGGAGGAAGTTGTCGAGGGCCAGGGTGTGGCCCCAGTAATTGATCTCCCAGCCGGGCATGACGCGGAGAAGGCCGTCGGCGACACCCATGTACCAGTCGGGTTGCGACCCCGCCGAGACCTGGTCGGGCCGGTAAGGGCCATAGGCCCAGATGGGGTTGATCTGCGCGATGGCCGCGGCAATGAAGATCACGCCGGTGACCATGAAGAAATACCCCGCCGACTTCACGGCATATACCTGAACAGGCAGACCGACCACATTGTTCCTCGTGCGGCCGGGTCCGGCGTACTGCGTGTGCTTGTGGTAGAGCAGAAGGGCCAGGTGGGCGACGACAAGTGCCGCCATGAGGCCAGGGAGCACCAGGATATGGATGGTGTTGAAGCGGGCGATCAGATCGTTTCCCGGGAAATCCCCGCCGAAGAGAAACATCGACAAGTACGAGCCGACGATCGGCGTGGAGAGAAGCGTTCCGTTCACGATCGCGAGCCCGGTGCCGGACAGTTGATCGTCCGGCAGGTCGTACCCGGTCAGCCCCGCGAACATGGCGAGGACCAGCAGCGCGAATCCGAGCAGCCAGTTGACCTCGCGAGGCTTGCGGAACGCGCCGGTGAAGAAAACGCGCATCATATGCACCAGCACGGCGGCGACGAAAACCAACGCCGCCCAGTGGTGGGCCTGTCGGATGAGCAGGCCGCCGCGGACGTCGAAGGAGATGTCCAGCGTCGATTCGAATGCCTCAGAGACCAGCTGACCGCGCAGAGGCGCATAGCTTCCGTCGTACGTCACCTGTGCCGATGACGGGTGGAAGTAGAAAGTCAGATACACGCCCGTGAGGACGATGACGACGAAGCTGTAGAGACAGATTTCCCCCAGCATGAAGGACCAGTGATCCGGGAAAGCCTTCCGCATGGTGGCCCTGACCACTCTGTGGAATCCCAGTCGGCCGTCCGCCCAGTCCGCGAATTTCTCCCCAGTTCCCCTTTGACGTTCTTGACGCCCTTGCGGGGACTCGGCCGGTCGGTCCCTGGTGACCATCTTCTTTACCCCTCTTGCGGTGGGGGGTACTCGATGCGGTCCTCGCCCGGGAAGATGAATACCTCGTACGGCTGCGACCAATGGGTGCCGCGACCGCTTTCACCAGTACGTGGCACTTTCCGGAGCGGGGACAGGACCTGGCGCTCGCGCTGGGGGCGTCGCAGTCCGCCGTTTGGCCGGTCGGCGGCGAATCGGACGGTGCGCGACCGTCCGGGCGGGGCTCCCCGGCCCGGCGGTGCGGGTGGGTCATGATCGGCGGCGGGTGGCGTACGGCCACCTCGGTCGGTCGGCGTGAAGGAGCTTGTCGTGGACATCCTGCTGGTCGCGAGTGCGTTCAACAGTCTGACCCAGCGCGTCTTCGCCGAGCTCGGGGACCGCGGGCACTCCGTCGGCGTCGAACTGGCCCTGGGTGACGAGCCCTTGCGCGAAGCCGTACGCCGGACCGCCCCCGACCTCGTCATCGCCCCCATGCTCAAGACCGCGATCCCGGCCGACATCTGGTCCGCGCACGTCTGTCTGATCGTCCATCCGGGACCGGTCGGCGACCGCGGGCCGTCCTCCCTGGACTGGGCCCTTCACACGGGCGCCGCCGAATGGGGCGTCACCGTCCTGCAAGCCTCGGCGGAGATGGACGGCGGGGACGTGTGGGCCTCGGTCCGGTGTGACGTGCCGGCGGCGATCGGCAAGAGCGACCTCTACCGCAACGAGGTGTCCGACGCCGCCGTCGAAGCCGTGCTGCTCGCGGTGGCGCGCTTCGCCTCCGGGACCTACGTTCCGCGGCGGCAGGACACCACCGCTTCGGTCGCGGCGATGGGCACCGCGACAGGCACCACGACGGACACCGCGACAGGCACCCGGACAGGCACCGCGGCGGTCCGCGCCCGGCCCTACTTCGACCAGAGTCTGCGGCGCGTCGACTGGGCCTCGGACCCGACCGAGACCGTCGTACGCAAGCTGCGCGGCGCGGACTCGCAGCCCGGCGTATTGGACGTACTCCTCGAAGAGGAGTGGTATCTGCACGGCGGCCACCCCGAGGACACCCTGCGCGGGAAGCCCGGAGAGCTGCTGGCCACCAGGTCCGGTGCGCTCTGCCGGGCGACCGTGGACGGCGCGGTGTGGATCCCCGAGTTGCGACCCCGCCGGAAGGCCGGCGGCCCGGCCGCCTTCAAGCTGCCGGCCGTCCTCGCCCTCGGCGACCGGATGCCGGTGCTGCCCGAGGTCGACGCCCCCTGGGAGTTGCCCGCCGGGCGGCGGACGTGGCGTGACATCCGCTACCGGGAGGAGGGGGCGGTCGGCTTCCTTTCGTTCGCCTTCTCCGGTGGTGCGATGAGTACGGGGCAGTGCCGGCGCCTGCTCCAGGCGTACGAGTTCGCCCGCACGCGGCCGACCACGGTGCTGGTCTTCGGCGGGGGCCGGGACTTCTTCTCCAACGGCATCCATCTGAACGTCATCGAGGCGTCCGCCGACCCCGCGCGGGAGTCCTGGGAGAACATCAACGCCATGGACGACCTCGTGGAGGCCCTGCTGACCACGACGGACCGGCTGCTCGTGAGCGCGCTCGGCGGCAACGCGGCGGCGGGCGGCGCCATGCTGGCCCTGGCCGCGGACCAGGTCTGGTGCCGGGCCGGAGCCGTACTCAACCCGCATTACCGGCTGATGGGGCTGTACGGGTCGGAGTACTGGACGTACACGCTGCCCCGCCGGGTGGGGAACGAGGAGGCCGGGCGTCTGACGCGGCGTGCCCTCCCGGTGACGGCGGCCCGCGCGCGCGAGATCGGGCTGGTGGACGTCGTCATCGACAGCACGCCCGGGGACTTCGGCTCCGCGGTCGCGCGCCACGCCTCGCGGCTCGCGTCGGCGCCCGGGACGCAACAGCGCATCAGTGAGAAGAAGGCGGCGCGCGAACGGGACGAGGCCGTCGCGCCGCTGAGCTCGTACCGGCAAGCGGAACTGGCCCGGATGCGGGACACGTTCTTCGATCCCGGCGCTCCGTACCACGCCCTGCGGTCCGCCTTCGTACGGAAGACGAAGCCCTCGTCGACGCCGGACCATCTCCGGACCGACTGCCGCTGACCGGGGGATTCCGCCGGTCATCTCCTGGTGTCGCTCGGGCGGCGCCGTACACCTCGCGTCCGCGCCTGAATATTTGGTCTCTCTCGCCCTGTCGATTGCGGGCGATCCCGTTCGCCGTTGTCAGTGAGGCCGCCGCGGCCGGGGCGGCACAAGCGTACGAACGTGAAGAGCTTGCGAGCTTACGAGCGAAGGAAACGCGCATGCGAAAGCTGATGGTGACCACATTCCTCTCCCTCGACGGGGTCATGCAGGCCCCCGGTGGCGGCGACGAGGATCGCGACGGCGGATTCGAGCACGGGGGATGGTCCGCGCCGCTCTTCCGGATGGATCTCCTCGACCGGATGACCGACGTGGTCGGCCGCGCCGACGCGCTGCTCCTCGGGCGCAGGACGTACGAGATCTTCGCCGCCGCCTGGCCGCTCGCCGCCGACGACGATCCGATCGGGTCGAAGCTGAACACCATGCCGAAGTACGTCGCTTCGAGGACACTGGACTCCGTGTCGTGGCAAAACTCGACGCTGCTGACGGGCGACGTCGCCGACGCCGTCGCCGCGCTCAAGGAGGGCGACGGCGGTGAGATCCAGGTGCACGGGAGCTGTGAACTGCTTCAGACGCTGATCGAGCACGACCTCGTGGACGAGTACCACCTGCTGGTCTTCCCGGTGCTCATCGGCTCCGGCAAGCGGCTCTTCGGCAAGGGCACCGTCCCGACGGGGCTGAAGCTGATCGACACCACCAAGTCCGAGAGCGGTGTCGTCTTGAGCACGTACGCGCGGGGCGGCAAGGTCGAGTACGGGGCGATGGGCCCGGAGACGGACAGTTGGCGGACCGAACGGTGAGCGGGCGGAGCGAAGGGCGAGTGACATGCCGCAGTACGCGATTCTGATCTACGGGAAGCAGACCCCGGGCGGCGTCGCCGGCATCCCGCCCGACGTCATGGAGGCCAGCACGCGCGTCGGGGAGCGAATCGCCGCGCCGGCCGCGCGCTGACCAAGGACGACATCGCCGGGCACGCGCTCGACCTGGCCCGGATGCTGCACGAACTGCTGCCGGACGAGCGGGAGATACGGGGGCTCCTGGCGCTGCTCCTCGCCAACCACGCCCGCCGAGGTCGAGGCCCTCGAACAGGATCAACGCCTCGCCGGCCACCGCTGTCTGCCCGCCGTTAAAGCCGATCCGCTGCGGCGGCTGGGGCGGGCCGGGGAGGCCGCCGTCGCGTACGAGCGGGCCATCGCGCTGTCCGGCAACGACGCCGAGCGCGCCTTCCTCACCGACCGCCTCGCCGAGGTCGACCGCCCGCGCTGACGCCCGCCCGTCGGCCGCCCCCGGCCCCTCCCCACTACCCGTGGCTGGTGAACTCCGCCGTCCCCAGCGTCGTGAACCACCCGCGGATCTTCTCCACGTCGTCCGTCTTCGCCAGCGAGAGCAGCAGCAGGATGCGGGCCTTCTGCGGGCTGAGGTCCGCCGCCCCGACCACCGCGCCGTCGTCTCCCTCGTCGTAGACGGCGCCGTTGCCCGTACGGGTGGTGGACGCGAACACCACGCCCTGCTTGGTGGCGTCGGCGCGGGCCGCGGACATCGAGGACGAGATGCCGCCCGCGCCCGTGCCCGCCGTGACGACGCCGTCCGCGCCCGCGTCGGCGAACGCCTTCACGGCCTCGCCGCCCGCGCCCTGGTAGCTGTACGCGATCTCGACCTTCGGCAGGTTCTTCTCCGGGATGCCGCCGACGTCGAAGGGGGTACGCCAACTTGACTTGCCGCACTTCTCGACGCGCGCGGGCGCCCTGTTGATCCGGACGCGGTCCTGGTCCACCACACCCAGCGACCCGCTCGCGCCGCTGTTGAAGGTGTCCATGCGCAGCGCGTCCGTCTTGCGCACCTCACGCGCCGCCTGGATCTCGTCGTTGAGCATGATGACGCTGCCGAAGCAGGTGGTCTTACGGCTGGCGGCGAGCTGGATCGCGTTGTACAGGTTCGCGGGGCCGTCCGTACCGAGGACGGTCCACGGGCGCATCGCCCCGGTGAGGATCACCGGCTTGTCGCTACGGACCGTCAGATCGAGCCAGTAGGCGAACTCCTCCATCGTGTCCGTGCCGGTGGTGACGACGGCCGCGTCATTCGTACGGAGGGCTTTGTCGACCGCCAGGCTCAACTCGCGGAAGTCGGCTATGGAGTAGCTGCCCGATCCCTTGTTGCCGAACTGCACGGTGGACACGTCGGCGATCTCGTTCACCTCCGGTTTGAGGTCACCGACGAGTTCGGCGATGGGGATCTTGCCGGACTGGTAGTCCTGGAAGTCCACCCTGCTGTCGCTCACTCCGGCGATCGTGCCGCCGGTCCCGATGACCGCCACCTTGGGGCGCTTGGCGGGGGACTTGTGCTGTTCGGCGGCGGTGGCTGTGCCGGCGGTCAGGGCGACGACCGCCGTCAGCAACGCGGTTCGACGCAGGATTCCTCGCATGCCGTACCTCTCCCAGACGGGCCATCACGTCAGATCTGGGAGAAAGGTGTCCGAGGCATATTTCACGGCCTGGCCGCCGCGGTTAATTCAGCGTTTCGCGGCTGACGGGCGAGGACCGGCCGCACACAGACAGACAGACAGACGGGGCCGCCGAACCCCAATCCGGCGCCCCCGTCCGTCTGCCCTTCGCCCGCTCCCCTTGCGTGTCGCCCCTACTGCGTGTCGCCCTTGCGCTCGCCCAAGGTGACGTCGACCTGTGACCCCTTGCCGTCGCGCGTATACGTGATCTTGATCTTGTCGCCCGGCTTGTGCGTCCAGATCTCGCTGATCAGCGTCGGACCGCTGTCGATCTGCACGTTGTTGAACTTCGTGATGACGTCTCCGGACTTGAGCCCCGCCTTCGCGGCCGGCCCGCCCGGCGTGACCGCCGGGGTGCCGCCCGCGTCGTCGCCCGAGATCGTCGCGCCGTCGCCGCCCTCCGACATGGAGACCGTCGCGCCGATGACCGGGTAGACGGGCTGGCCGGTCTTGATCAGCTCCCCCGCGACGTTCCTCGCCTGGTTGATCGGGATGGCGAACCCGAGGCCGACCGAGCCCGACTGGGCGCCGCCACCGCCACCGCCGCCCGTGGGCTGGATGGCGGAGTTCATGCCGATCACAGCGCCCCGCGCGTCCAGCAGGGGACCGCCGGAGTTGCCGGGGTTGATGGAGGCGTCGGTCTGGAGGGCGCTCATGTACGAGTTCTTGTCGCTGGTGCCGTCGCCGGAGGCCACCGGGCGGTTCTTGGCGCTGATGATGCCGGTGGTGACGGTGTTGGAGAGGCCGAACGGCGCGCCGATCGCGATCGTCGAATCACCGACGGCCACCTTGTCCGAGTTGCCCAGCGCCAGTGGCTTCAGCCCGGACGGCGGGTCCTTCAGCTTCATCACGGCGACGTCGTAACCCTCGGCGCGGCCGACGACCTCCGCCGCGTACTCCTTGCCGTTGGAGAACGTCGCCGTCAGGTCTCCGCCGTCGGCGGCCGATGCCACCACGTGGTTGTTCGTGAGGATGTGGCCCTGCTTGTCGTAGATGAAGCCGGTGCCCGTACCGCCGTCGCCGCCCTGCGCCTGCGCGGTGATGGTGACCACGCTCGGGAGCGCCTCGCCGGCCACCGCGGCCGTGCTGCCCGCCTCGCGCTTGAGAGCCGGGTCGGCCGCGGAGACCGTGGTCGATCCGCCGCCGACGCTGTCGTCGCTGTTGTCCGCCGCCCAGAAGCCGATCCCGCCGCCGACCACACCGGCGACCAGCGCCGACGCGAGGACCGCGGCGATCAGCCCGCCGGGGCGCTTACGCGACGGCTGGGGGCCGGACGCGGGCGGCTCGCCCCATCCGCCACCGCCTCCGTAATGAGGCTGGGTCGGCGGGGGCGGGGGCGGCGGCCATCCGGCGTCGGGGGCCGAGCCGGTGGGTCCCGTCGAGCCGGGGTGGTACGCCGGTACGGCTCCGGGCAACTGGGTGGTGGGCTCGGAGCCGTGACCGGGCTCACCGGCCTGGCCCGGCTGCTCAGGGGTGCCTCCCTGGCTCGCGTAGCCCTCCCGGCCCGCGTGCTGCCGCTCGTGGGTGAACTCCCCCGGAGCGGACGCGGGCGTGCCCTCGGGAGCGGCAACCGGCACGGGAGGTACGGACGGGGCGGATGGGACCGCTGTGCCCTCGTTCTCGGTGCTCACAGTCTTTTACTCCTCAGGTTCCGCATCAGTCTTCGGCAAGAGTTCCGCTGTTTTCCGCCGCGTTCAGGTGTCGGCACACCACTTCGGCATGTACATGTCTCTCGTACGTCTCTGCCCTCAGCTTTTCCCACAGCACGTCAGGCCACGGTAAGCAGGACCTGTGCGTCTCCCCGCCATCCTTTATTACTGGACAAACGGGACGCATCCGCAGTACGGCCCAGCAGGGGCACCGCCGCACGCTTACCCCGTCTCGGTGACACCATGGCGGGGTGACTCAAGCACGGCAGCCCAGCATCCAGGTCGTCGCCCACCGAGGAGCCTCCGAGGACGCCCCTGAACACACTCTGGCCGCATACAAGAAGGCCATCGAGGACGGCGCCGACGCACTGGAATGCGATGTACGGCTGACCGCCGACGGGCACCTCGTGTGCGTACACGACCGTCGCGTGAACCGCACCTCCAACGGACGCGGCGCCGTCTCCGCACTGGAGCTCGCCGATCTGGCCAC
The DNA here is from genome assembly GCF_044455465.1 of Streptomyces sp. NPDC051217. Taxonomy (NCBI): domain Bacteria; kingdom Bacillati; phylum Actinomycetota; class Actinomycetes; order Kitasatosporales; family Streptomycetaceae; genus Streptomyces; species Streptomyces sp. NPDC051217. Next base: position 222,982 of record NZ_JBITEV010000013.1, on the reverse strand, counting down.
CCTCGACTTCGGCTCGTGGATGGAGACGATGGACAGCGAGGAGAGCCCGGACTGGAAGGACCGCTCCCTCACCTCCGTACTGACGCTAGAGCGGCTGCTCGAACTCATCGCCGACACCGACCGGCGCGTCGAGCTCGCCATCGAGACCAAACATCCCACCCGCTGGGCCGGACAGGTGGAGGAGCGGCTGCTCCAGATGCTGGCGCGCTTCGGACTCGACGGTCCGGCCCCCGGGGAGTCGCCCGTACGCGTCATGAGCTTCTCGGCCCGCTCGCTGCACCGCATCGCCGACGCGGCGCCGCAACTGCCGACCGTCTATCTGATGCAGTTCGTCTCACCCCGGCTGCGCGACGGCCGGCTGCCGGCGGGAGCCCGGATCGCCGGGCCCGGCATCCGCATCGTGCGCAATCAGCCGGGCTATGTGGAACGGCTGCACAGAGCGGGCCACCGTGTCCATGTGTGGACCGTGAACGAACCGGAAGACGTCGAACTCTGCGCGAGTCTCGGAGTGGAGGCAATCATCACCAACCGCCCCAAACAAGTGCTGTCCCAACTGGGGCGCCTTGCCTGATTTGCCGGGGATTAGGGTGCACAGAGGGTGACTTGGAGTGCACCGGCGCGTTCGGTAAGCGTTCGAGCCTGTTGAGTGCGTCACTGCTCTCACCTTGGCCGGTTTCCGGTCCAGGCCATTGGGGCATTCACACCGTGGCGTGGGGCAAAGGAGGTCTCGGGGGTGGCGTTTGTGGTGGCACAGGAAGTGCCCACGTCGTCGAGCATGGCCGTTCCCCATGGCCCTGCGGGCGTGGGACAGGCAAGGCATCGGATGCGCGAGCAGTTGCGCCGCCGAGGGATGCCGGACGCGGTCGTCGACGATGCCGTGCTGATCCTCTCCGAACTGCTGAGCAACGCCTGCCGGCACGGCAGGCCGCTGGGCCGGGCGGAGATCGGTGACGGCGACGTACGCGCGGCCTGGGAGGTCGACGGGGCGGGCCGGCTGACCGTCGAGGTGACGGACGGCGGCGGCCCGACGCGACCGGTTCCGGCCACACCCTCGGTGACCGCGCGCGGCGGCCGCGGTCTGAACATCATCAGCTCGCTCGCCCAGGACTGGGGCGTACGGAGCGGCTCCGCCGGCGAGGTGACCGTCTGGGTCATCGTCACCGAAGGACGCCACCGGGACGATTTCGCTACGCGCGTCGACGTCTCTGAACTGGACTTCGCCGACGCGTTCGACCCGGTCGACGACTGATCTGACAAGCGGGACGCGGCGCGGGCCCGGAGAAAGGCCCTCGCCGGGCAGGACCACAGGCCGGACCACCGCCGACGTCCAAGGGGACCCTCCCGGCAGACCGCCCCGTACGCGGAGCGTGCGCACCGAGCGCGTACGCGAGCCCCGCACGCGCCCCCACCCGCCCTTCCCCGATGGGGCGTTGCGCCCACGGCAATACGCGGTACGGCTAGGCTCGCGCCGACACCGCACTGCCGCTATCGGGAGAAGCCACCATGGCCAAGAAGCGCCCCCAGACCAAGGCCGCGAAGGCTCAGTCCGCCAAAGCTCAGCTCACTGACGGGCCGATTCCGGTCGTGGGCGCCCGCGAGCCCTGCCCGTGCGGCTCGGGCCGCCGCTACAAGGCCTGCCACGGCCGGGCCGCCGCCCATGCCGTCACCGAGCTGGTCCAGCGCCCCTTCGACGGGCTGGCCGGCGAGTGCGACTGGATCGCGCTGCGCGAGCTGGTGCCCGCCGCGACCGCCGAGCTGACCCTCAAGGGCGGCCTGCCCGACGGCGTACCGTCCGTGACGCTCGCGACCGTCCTGCCGATGGCCTGGCCCGCGCTGCGCCGCGACGACGGCTCCGTCCTGCTCGCCCTCCAGAACGACACGTCCTCCGGCGACCTCAGCCGCGACCTCGCCGACACGCTCCAGCGGGCGCTGACCGCCGAGCCCGGCAACCCGGTCGCCGCGCAGCGCGTTCCCGCCGACGGGCCGCGCCTGCAGGACCTGCTGGACCCGGAGGCCGATTTCACGCCGGTCGTGCACCCCGGCTTCGAATTCTGGGTGCCGGACGCCGAGAACGCGACCCCCGAGGTGACGGCGTCGCTGGAGCGCGCCAACGCCGCGGCGATCCCGACGGTGAAGCTCACCGGCACGGACGCGGCGTACTGGTGCGAGACGCCCGACAAGAACCACCTGCGGTGGGTCATGCCGCACCCCGAGGAGAAGCTGCTCGACGCGCTCGCCCGGCTGCACGCCGCCGGCACGTCGAGCCTCGGCGAGGGGACGCGGCTGGTCGGCTCCTTCCGGGCGCACGGGCTGACGGTCCCGGTCTGGGACCTGCCGAGCGCGATGCGCGCGGAGGACTGCGAGAAGCCCGCCGCGGAGCTCCAGGAGCGGCTGGCGGCGGCCCTCAAGGTGGACGCTCCGCTGACCGGGGACGAGCGGCGCGCGCGGGGCGGGCTCACCAACCGCCAAGTGACCCTCAGCTGAGCGTGACGAAAATCGTCGCGCACAGTGACAGTGGTCACAACTGCCCGTACCGGCAAGTAATTTCTTGTCCGAATACATCAGATCGAATTTGCTAACCGCCGATCTCTTGTTACCGTTCTAGAAGCCCGGTCGCTGGTGCATCCCCCGTCGCCAGCGACCGGGCGCCTTCGTTCCCCGGCGCCCTTCCTGCAATTTCCGGAGTGAAGACTGCAGAGTTGTCGCGGCGTTGTGGTGCCTCTCGGCCGTCGCTACCGCGAAGCGGACGCGACCCCTCAACTGGCCGACCGAGCAGCCGAGTTGCTGCCGGACCTGAGCAACAGCGGCCCGGTCCCGTCGCCACTTCCCGCGAACTCGGCCACTGCCCAGTACCGCTCGGGTTTTCCCGCCGTACGTTCACGCGGTGTTTCACAAGAACCCGGCTCGTCGCCGTCTTCGACCACACAGTGGGACTGAACAGTCCGCCCCTCGGGCCCCATCAGGCTGAGCGCGGAACGCAATTCCCCACCCGACGCATTCCGGTAGTACGTACGGCCCCAGGTGTCCCCATTCTCGGTCAGAACGCAGGTCTGGGCCTCGATCCCGTCACGCGACGTGAGCGCCGGGCCGCAGCGCTCGACGGAGGGCGCCCCGCCGTTCTCCGGCTTCTGGAGCTCCTGGAGCACGGCCGGGGGTGCGGCCGGGGGTGCGGAGCGCGCCGGGGGGCCGCCCGTGGGCCCCGCCGAGGCGGCCAGCGGCAGCAGGGCGGTGAACACCACCACGGTGGCGAGCCCGATCACACGAGGATTCATGGGGCCCACCTGCCGCTGCCGGAAAGATCCTTGACCTCGGCCGAAGATATCGGCGCGATCGGGGCGCCCGGCACGACGCGCGCCCATTTCCCGTACAACTCGGGCCACCTCGCACCCGTACGAGTGACAGACGGAACGGAAACCGGGCCGCGCCTCGCAGGGCACGGCCCGGAATGTCGGTGCTTACGCACCCGGTGTTCAGTAAGCGAGCCTGCTGCCGCCGTCCGGCGCGCTCGTGCTCGCCTCGACCAGCGCGTCCACGACCGCCTCCACGTCCGGCAGCCAGGGCGACAACGAGCCGGGCAGTGGCGCCCGCTCCCAGCGGACCTGACCGCCGACCGCCTCGGACGGCGGGAGCACCAGATAGCCGCCCTCGCTGTGGAAGCGGAGCGAACTGGGCACCCAGTCCTTGGCGAAGAGCAGCTCGCCGAGCCGTTCCAGGGAGTACGGGGCCACGAGCAGCGACCAGCGGGTGGGAGTCGCCACGACCGGGCCGAGGCGCATACCCATCTCGTCCAGTGCCACCAGCGCGCGCTCTCCGGCGGCGGCGGGCAGACTCACCGCGCACGGCGCGGCGCCTCCGGTGGCGAGCACGATCGGGGCCGTGGGCCGGTTGGCCCACCACCAGCGCACCATGCGTTCGTCTGTCGTGGCGGCCAGCAGGCCTGGGTCGAAGGGGTGCGCGCCGGGTACGGCGCACTCGGGATCCGGGCAGGCGCAGCCGCGGCCACGATCGCCCCGTCCGCCGGACGTCTTGAGGCCGGCTCCGGGAAGTACGGGCCACTGCCATGCCGTGGCGCATGTCAGCGCCGCTTCGAGTGGGGCAGGCATCCCCTTGCGCCTGAACAGGAGCCTGCGTCGCCTTCCGAGGATCTCGCGCATGAGCGCTCGTTCCTTTCCGTTGAACGCCGAGGTCCACATGCCACACCGGTAAATCTGTGTGCATGGCTTCACTGTGCGTATCGCTGTGCGTACAGTCGACGCGTTGTCGTCGACGCTCCGCCGCCCCTTTGGACGGGGCACAGTCGGACTTCGTCAACCTGCGGCAGGGCTCACCGCTCCTGGGCCGAACGCAGTCTGTCTTCATTAACGCGTGGCGATGGGTGGCGCACTCAATGGTCTGTCGTCCCGCTGTGACAGCCCCGCCACTCCGGGATGGCGCGCGGGCTACGGCGATTAAGACGCCGGAGCCGTCCGTCAGGTTCCGGGGCCGTCCCAACTGCCCCTGTCCGTCACCGTTTACGTACCCATCACGTGCGGAATGACGCTCCTCCTCGATGTCGCCTGCGCTTCACCGGGGAGGCCCCTGTCGAGTTCCCTCAGTCGATCGCAGAATACTGCGGTGGGGTCATTTTCTCGCCAAGTTAACCGTCGCACAGACACCAGTAGTTCCGCCAGGACAATGCTGGACATCGCCTCAGTTGTGCGTGTACATGTGGATGCACTGATAGTGGCGCAGAATCATCTGGTGGTTTGCGATGCTATTGCGCGAAACGCACCAGTCAGAAAGCCGGTTGCCATGAGCGCTCCGCACATGCCGAAAGTGGCTGGAATCGATTCAGCAGTTCCGGCTCCCGCGCACACTGTCGCGGCCCTCGACGAGTCCCCCGGCGCGCCGGTGGTGATGATCCAGGACCGGCTGGCCGGCTGGGTCTCCGATCTGACCACCCTCCACGAGCTCACCGAACGCCTGGCCAGGACGGGGTCCACGGACGCCGCGGTCAACGAGGTCGTACGGGCGGGCGCGGCCCTCGTCGGCTCCTCGCGCGGCTTGGTCGTCCTCGAACCGGCGTCCCGCGCGGACGAGCACATCCCCCGTACGACGGTAGGACTCGGTTTCAGCCATGGAGACCTCGGACAGCTGGAGACCGTGCCGCGCGCCGCGACCTCCTACGGAAGGCTCCTCGACGAGATCACGGGGCCCGCGACCGCCGCCGAGTCCGTAGGAGACGTACTCGGCGACCCGGGCCTGGACCCGCGCCACCGTGAAGTGGCCGTCCGGCTCGGCTACAGCGCCACGTACGCCGTCTCCCTCACGGCCGAGACGGCGGGCCGGATCGGCGCCGCTGTCTGGTTTTACGACGAACCCGCCGAACCGGTCGAAAGGCAGCGCCATCTGGTGGGTCTCTACGCCCGGTACGCCGCCGAGCATCTGGCGCGCCTCCTGGAGCTGGAGTCGTCCCGCGCGCGTGAGACCACGATCGCCGACGAGCTGCTGCCCGGCCGGCTCCCCCGCGTCCCCGGCGTACGGCTCGCGGTACGGCACCGCGCGGGCGGGGACGGCGGCGGCGACTGGTACGACGCGCTGCCGCTGCCCGACGGCGCGCTGGGGCTGGCCGTCGGCTCGGTGAGCGGATCGGGGCCGAGCGCTCTGGCCGCGATGGGGCGGCTGCGTGCCTCCCTGCGGGCGTACGCGGTGATGGAGGGCGAGGACCCCGTCGCCGTCCTGTCCGACCTCGAACTGCTGCTGCGGCTGACCGAACCCGCGCGCACCGCCACCGCGCTCTTCGCCTACACCGAACCCGCGCTGCGCAAGATCGTGCTCGCCGGGGCCGGGCACGCGCCGCCGCTGATCGTGGGGGAGCGGCGTACGGAGTTCGTCGAGACCACTTTGTCGGCGCCGCTGGGGATGCTGTCCTGCTGGGAGGCGCCGAGCGTGGGGCTGTCGCCCGCGCCAGGAGAAACGGTGCTGCTGTACACCGACGGCCTGCTGCGCCGCACCGGCGACCCGATGGACCGGGCCTTCGCCCGGCTGCACGCGGCGGCCGCGAGCGTGCCCCGGAGCCTCCGGGACGACCCGGGGGCGATCGCCGACCATGTGCTGAGACTGGTGCTGCCCGGCGGGGCGGACGCGCGCGGCCCGCACGCGCGCGGGAGCGCGGAGGACGTCGTGATTCTCGCCGTCCGCTTCGAGTGAACCGGAGGGTCCCTCTCCGGCCCGACGAGCCCCTGTGGTCCACCCGTCCGAGGAGTTGTCCACAGGCCCCCTGGCCAGCCGCCCGTACAGACATACGATGGTGCCGGGACCCGAAAGGTCCAATGTCGTACAGAGGAGGCAGACCGTGGCCGAGGAGCTCATCCCGGAAACACCGGAGACCCCGGAAACGCTGGGAGACCTGGACACAGTGCTCGACGACGCCGACGAGGCGTCGGCCGGTAAGCCCGTGAAGCAGCGCAAGAACGGCCTCTATGTGAGCGTGTCCGACGAGCTGGCCGAGAACATGAAGTCGGGCTGGGCCGACACCGAGCTCCGCGACCTGGAGCCCGTCGCTCAGGCGTCGTACGCGGCGGACCGCCGTGCCGCGCTGTCCGCGCGATTCCCGGGCGACCGCCTCGTGATCCCCGCGGGCGGCCTGAAGACCCGGTCGAACGACACGGAGTACAGCTTCCGTCCCTCTACGGAGTACGCGTATCTCACCGGCGATCAGACCGAGGACGGCGTCCTCGTGCTGGAGCCGGCACCCGGCGGCGACGGCCACCGGGCCACGATCTATCTCACCCCGCGCTCCAACCGGGAGAACGGCGAATTCTGGCTCGACGGCCGCCAGGGCGAGCTGTGGGTCGGCCGTCGGCACTCGCTCGCCGAGGCCGAGCAGTTGCTCGGCCTGCCCGCGAAGGACGTCCGGGAGCTGGCCGCGGCGCTGCGCGAGGCGACGGGCCCGGTGCGGGTCGTCCGCGGGCACGACGCGTCCATCGAGGACGCCCTGGCCGACAAGGTCACGGCGGAGCTCGACGACGAGCTGCGGGTCTACCTGTCCGAGGCGCGCGCGGTGAAGGACGAGTTCGAGATCGGCGAGCTCCAGAAGGCCGTGGACTCGACCGTCCGCGGTTTCGAGGACGTCGTGCGGACCCTGGAGAAGGCCGAGGCGACCAGCGAGCGCTACATCGAGGGAACGTTCTTCCTGCGGGCCCGGGTGGAGGGCAACGACATCGGCTACGGCTCGATCTGCGCCGCGGGACCGCACGCCACCACCCTGCACTGGGTGCGCAACGACGGAGACGTACGCCCCGGCGATCTGCTCCTGCTCGACGCCGGCGTGGAGACCCACACCCTCTACACCGCCGACGTCACACGCACGCTGCCGGTCAACGGCCGGTTCGACGCACTGCAGCGCAAGATCTACGACGCGGTGTACGAGTCTCAGGAGGCCGGTATCGCCGCGGTGAAGCCGGGCGCGAAGTACCGGGACTTCCACGACGCCTCACAGCGGGTGCTCGCCGAGAAGCTCGTCGAGTGGGGCCTGCTCGAAGGCCCGGTCGAACGGGTCCTGGAGCTGGGCCTCCAGCGTCGCTGGACGCTGCACGGCACGGGTCACATGCTCGGCCTGGACGTTCACGACTGCGCGGCGGCGCGGACGGAGGCGTACGTGGACGGCACGCTGGAGCCCGGAATGTGCCTCACGGTCGAGCCGGGCCTGTACTTCCAGGCGGACGACCTCACGGTGCCGGAGGAGTACCGGGGCATCGGGGTCCGGATCGAGGACGACATCCTGGTCACGGAGGACGGCAACCGGAATCTGTCGGCGGGGCTGCCGCGTACGTCCGCGGACGTGGAGACATGGATGGCGGCCGTCAAGCAGGGCTGAGCCGGGACGGTCCCGGTCCCGGCTCCGGACAGTCGCCGGCCCGGTCGCGCCTCACGCGCGGCCGGGCCGGCGCGTCCCTGAGAAGGGAGCGGCGAGGAGGGAGCGGCCGAGGGGGGAGCGTCTCAGACTCCGGCGGTCGTGCCGCCCAGGGCCACCAGCGGGGTCTCCTCGCGCCACTTCAGGATCTTGTCGAAGCTGATCACCGCTCCCCGACCCGGCCGGTTGCGGAAGTGGACGTGGTCGGCCAGTTGCTCGATCAGGGAGAGCCCCCGGCCGTTCTCGGCGGTGAAGGCGGCCCGGGGCGCGGTCCGGTGGACGGCCCGGCGGGAGGGGAATCCGGGCCCGGAGTCGGACACTTCGATACGGCACTTCTCGCCGTCCAGATAAGCGGTCACCCGGTATGCCGCCGACGCCTGGGACGGTTCACCGGGCCGGTCGTCGCCGCCGTGCTCGACGGCGTTCGCGCATGCTTCGGTCAGTGCGACGGACAGATCGAAGGAAATGTCCGGGTCAACGCCCGCGGTCTCCATCGTGCCGATCAGAAGACGGCGTGCGAGCGGGACGCTCGCGGCTTCGCGCCGCAAATGGAGGGACCACCAGATGCTCATGCTCCAGCCTCCTGGCCACAGCTCGACATACCGATACGTATTGCCCCTGTAGGGGACTCGTAAGCACATCGTCCGCATGAAACAACTCATTCGGCGGACGCGCATAGGGTGTCTGCCGTTGTAGGGGACAGAAGCTGATCTTCCGGACCTGCCGTACGAAGCCGCCGGTCGCAGTGCGATGATGACCCGGCCATGCCGGATCGTGTCGCACACGCCGGAGCCGGTCTGCGGCTCCTGAGGGCCGCGGTGTTCACCGCGGTCTGTGTCGTGCTGTCCGGGACGGGACATGTGATCGCGGCCTGTCAGGCCGTCCCGTGGTGGACGCTCCTCGTCGGTTTCGCCGGTGTGTTCGCCGTGGCCGCGCCGCTCGCCGGACGCACCCGTTCACTGCCCGCCATCGCACTCGCGCTGACCGGTGGACAGCTCGCGCTGCACTCCCTGTTCGGCATGAGCCAGCACCACCTCACGATGCGCGGCGGCGCCGACGACGTACTGATCCGCATGGCGGCCAAACTGATCTGCGGCGCCGGCCCGGCATCGCTGAGCGCCGGGGACGCGCGCCGCATCGTGACCGACGCCGGGATCGACCCCGCCACGGTCGGCGGCGGGCTCGCGCAGGGCGGTCACCTGCACGGCACGTCCGCCGGAACAGCCGCGCAGGCGGCGGCCGGTGGGACCGGCGGGGCCGGTGGCACCGCCGGACTGCTGCCCGAACTGCCGACCCTGCCCATGTTCCTCGCGCATCTGCTGGCGGCCCTCGCGACCGGCTGGCTCATGCGCCGCGGCGACCTCGCGCTCGCCCGGCTCGCCACACTCTCCTCCCAGAGCCTCGGCGACGGCTTCGGTGAAGTCGTCGCCGACAACGCGCGGCTGCGGGCCCTGCGGGCCGCCCTCGGCCTCGTACGCGCCCTGAGCGCCGGACTGCCGCTCACGCCCGCCCCCGGGCCGGCCGCCCGGCCCGGCCCGCGCCCCGACGCTCCGCCGTCGTACACGGGGGAGACGCTCCAGCATTCGGTGATCAGGCGCGGCCCGCCTGCCGTACTGACTCTCGCCGCCTGACGCGACGACACCTTCCGTACGGAGTACGTGGGGCGGTGACGTCGCGATGCCGACGCGTATCCGCGCGCGGCCCATCGTCTCCCCCACACCGTGGAGTGTCTTCTGTCATGAACGCCTCTCGTACGAACACGTCTCCTCACGCTGTCTCGCGGCCGTCCACCACCGGCCGTACCCGCACCGCGCGCCGGGTGGCGGTCGTCGGTGGCATCGCCGCGTCCGCCGTCGTGCTGCTCGCCGGTCCGGCCCTCGCGCACGTCAGCGTGCAGCCGGTCGGCGAAGCCGCCAAGGGCGGTTACGCGACGGTCAACTTCAAGGTGCCGAACGAGCGCGACGACGCCTCGACCGTCAAGCTCGAAGTGAACTTCCCGACCGAGCACCCGCTGGCCTCGGTGGCACCGCAGGCCGTGCCCGGCTGGAAGATCGCCGTCACCAAGAGCAAGCTCGCCAAACCGATCGAGATGCACGGCAAGCAGATCACCGAAGCCGTCTCGAAGGTCACCTGGACCGCCGCGGCCGGCGGCGGGGTCGCGCCCGGCTACTTCCAGCAGTTCCCGCTCTCCGTCGGCCAGTTGCCCGAGGACGCCGACCAGCTGGTCTTCAAGACCCTCCAGACGTACGACAACGACGAAGTCGTGCGTTGGATCGACGCCCCGACCGAGGGCGCCGAGCCCGAGAGCCCGGCGCCGGTGCTGACCCTGACCGCCGCCTCCGAGGACGGTCACGGCGCCGCGGCCGACGACAAGACGGGGGACAAGGCGGGCGACGACGCCAAGGCCGGCGCCGACCAGGCGTCGGACGAGAGCGAGGGCGGGGACGCCGAGAACGCCGCCTCCTCCGACAGCAGCGACGGAACGGCCCGTGGCCTCGGCATCGCCGGCATCGTCATCGGCGTCGCCGGTGTCGCCTACGGCGTCCTGGCCGGGCGCCGCCGCACCTCGTCCACCGGCACCTCGTCCACCGGCACCCCCGCCAGCTGATCAGCGGGCGCGGGCCCGGCGACGGGCCCGCGCCCAAAGCCCGTACTCCACCAATGGGAACTACCTCCATGCGCAAGAAGACCGTGCTCACCGCCGCCGCACTCGCGGCGGTCGCGGCACTGACCCTGTCCGCCTGCGGAAGCGGCGACGACGACGCCTCGAAGCCCGTGGCGGACGTCTCCGCCCAGCCGAAGACGAAGGCGGCGACCGTCCTCGACAAGCCCTTCGAGAAGCCGAACCTCGTCCTGAAGGACACCAAGGGCAAGACGTACGACTTCCGCGAGGAGACCAAGGGCAAGCCGACGCTGATCTACTTCGGCTACACGCACTGCCCCGACGTCTGCCCGCTGACGATGAGCAACATCGCCATCGCCAGAAAAGCGCTCCCCAAGGCCGACCAGGACAAGCTCCAGGTCGTGTTCGTCACCACCGACCCCGAGCGGGACACCTCCGCCGAACTCGCCAAGTGGCTGCCGAGCGCGGGCGACCCGTCCTTCGTCGGCCTCACCGGCGACTTCCCGACCATCCAGGCCGGCGCGCGTCAGGTCGGCATCGGCATCGACCCGGCCACGAAGGAGAAGGACGGCAGCGTCGTCTCCATGCACGGGGCGCAGGTCATCGCTTTCTCACCGAAGACGGACGGCGGTTACGTCCTGTACGGCGAGGACACGACGGCCGACGACTATACGAAGGACCTGCCGAAACTCATCAAGGGCGAGACCCCGTGAGGGCGTGCGGCGGCCGTCCCGTACACCGCGGGGCGAGTCGTCTCACGGCCGCCCGGGTGGTGCTGGTGTCCGCCGCGTCAGTGGCGTCGCTGGCCTCGCTCGCCGGGTGCTCGTCGGCGGACGCCTCCGAGGACGAGCCTCAGTTGAAGGTCACCGGGGCCTTCATGCCCCAGCCCGTCAGCGACATGGCGTCCGGCTTCCTCACGGTCGCCAACAGCGGTGGCGCGGCGGACAGACTCACCTCCGTCACCGGCGACATCTCGGACGACATCACGATCCACGAGACCAAGGACCAGAAGATGCGGCAGGTGAAGTCCTTCGACATCCCGGCCGGCGGCGAGCTGAATCTGGCCCGAGGCGGCAACCATCTGATGTTCATGGGCCTGAAGAAGAAGCCGGAACAAGGCCAACGGATCTCCGTGGAACTGCACTTCGAGAAGACCGGCCCGATCAAGGTCGACCTTCCCGTGAAGGAGACCACCTACAACCCCACGCGGCACTGAGGGACTGACTCACGATGACGGCCACCGCCCCCCGCTTCGGAACACGGCTCACACGGCTGCTGCTCGTCACCGCCGTACTGATCGTCGGTCTCTTCGGCGCGCTCTCCGGTACGGCGTCGGCGCACGCGGCGCTGACGGGAAGCAACCCGAAGGACGGGGCGGTGGTCGATGTCGCTCCGCGGGACGTCACCCTCACCTTCTCCGAACAGATCGCCATGGGCGACGACTCCATCCGGGTCCTCGACCCCACCAGCAAGCGCGTCGACGTCGCGAAGATGCGCGATCTGAGCGAGGGCGGCACCGTCCGCTACGCCGTCGACCTCAAACCCGGGCTGCCGGACGGCACCTACACCGTCGCCTGGCAGGCGGTCTCCGCCGACAGCCATCCCGTGTCGGGGGCGTTCACCTTCTCCGTAGGAGCACCGTCGAAGACGACGGCCACGGTGCCCGACCAGGAGGCCGGGGGCGGACCCGTCGGCCTGCTGTACGACACGGTGCGCTACATCTCGTACGCCGGGTTCGTGCTGCTCGTCGGTGGTGCGGCGTTCGTCCTCGCCTGCTGGCAACGCGGCACGTCCGTACGGCCGTTGCAACGCCTCGTCGTCGGCGGCTGGGTCACCCTGACCGCCGCGACACTCGTCCTCCTCCTACTGAGGACGCCGTACACGGGGTCCGGCAAGCTCGGCGACGCGTTCGACCTCGGCGGGCTGACGGACGTACTGGACACCAAGACGGGCGCCGCGCTCGTCTCGCGGCTGCTGCTGCTCGGCGCGGCGGCGCTCTTCATCGCCGTGCTGTTCGGCGCGTACGCGAAGCGCGTCACGGATGCGGAAACGGAGTCCGGGGCGAGGGCTGGGGAGGGGCCCGGAGAGGCGTCCGACGCGGGGAAGGCGAAGGCCGACCTCACCTTCGGGCTGGGCCTGGGCGGCACGGTCGTCGCCGCGGGCATCGCCGGGACATGGGCACTGTCCGAACACGCGTCCACCGGGATCCAGACCGGTCTCGCCATGCCGCTCGACGTACTGCATCTGCTGGCCGTGGCCGCCTGGCTCGGCGGCCTCGTGTCGCTGCTGATCGCTCTCTACCGGACGCCGGACATCGAACGCGCCGCCGTACAGCGCTTCTCGCGGATCGCCTTCGGCAGCGTCGTCGTCCTGGCCGTGACCGGGCTCTACCAGGCGTGGCGGCAGATCGGCTCGTGGTCGGCGCTGACCGACACGTCGTACGGCAAGCTCCTGCTGGCCAAGGTCGCGCTGATCGCCGTACTGCTCGGTGCCGCCTGGTTCTCGCGGCGCTGGACGGGGTTGCTCGGCGAGGTCGCGAAGACCGGGGCGGAGGGAGACGTCGAGGCCCAGGAAGAAGCGGAGGCTGAAACGGAGGGCGGGGCCCTTGCCGGGGACGAGGCCGATCCCGAGCGTGCCGCTCAACTCGCCCGCCAGCAGACCGCGTTGGCCACCGCCCGCGAGAGGCGCGTCCGCGACGCCGACACCGAGCGGTCCGGGCTGCGCCGCTCCGTCCTTACGGAGGCGTGCATCGCCCTTGTGGTGCTCGCCGTCACGACCGCGCTGACGGGCACCGAGCCCGGACGTACGCAGGAGAAGGAGGTCGGCCGCTCGGGCACCGCTGCGTCCGCGCCCGCGGCGCCCGCCGGTCCCGTCAACCTCACGGAGCCGTTCGACACCGGCGGTGTGAAGGGCAAGGGCACCCTGCGGCTCACCGTCGACCCCGCGAGCCCCGGCACCAACCTCATGCACCTCTGGGTCGACGGCCCGGACGGCAAGCCGATGGACGTGCCCGAGGTGAAGGTCGCGTACACCCTTGAGTCCGAGCAGATCGGCCCCCTCCCCGTCGTGCCGGAGCGCGTGGCGGCGGGACACTGGAGTTCGAGCAACGTACAGATCCCGATGCCCGGCGACTGGCATCTCCAGGTGACCGTGCGGACCTCGGACATCGACCAGACCACCATCGAGAAGAACGTGAAGATCGGTTGACCCCGTGAGCGACACCCGTACGACCAGCGGCACCGACACCGCCACCGGCGGCGCAGGAGCTGACTCCACCCGCGCGATCTCGCGGCGGCGGCTGATCGGTACGGCCGGTGCGGCCGGCGCCGCGGGCCTCGTCGCCGGAGCGGCCGGCGGGAGCGCCACGTACGCCGCCACCCGTCCCGACGAGCCGACAGCGCTCGCCACCGTCGGCTCGGCCTCCGTCGCCTTCCACGGCGCCCACCAGGCCGGTATCACCACACCCATGCAGGCCCGCGGCCATCTGGTCGCGCTCGACCTCGCACCGGGAGCCGGCCGCAAGGAGGCCGCCGCGCTGCTGCGCCGCTGGTCGGAGACCGCGCGGCGGCTCATGGCGGGCGAACCGGCCGGGGAGCGCGACACGGGTGTCGCGCTGGACGCGGGGCCGTCCGCGCTGACGGTCACCTTCGGCTTCGGCCGGACCTTCTTCGACCGTACGAAGCTGGCCGCCCGGCGCCCCTCCGCGCTCGACCCGCTGCCGGCCTTCTCCTCGGACCACCTCGACGCGCGCCGCAGCGACGGCGACCTGTGGGTGCAGATCGGCTCGGACGACGCGCTCGTCGCCTTCCACGCGCTGCGCGCCCTTCTCAAAGAGGCGGGCGACGCGGCGCACGTGCGGTGGCAGATGAACGGCTTCAACCGTTCGCCCGGCGCCACCGCCCGTCCGATGACGGCCCGCAATCTGATGGGACAGGTCGACGGCACCAACAACCCCAAGCCGGCGGAGCCCGACTTCGACCGGCGGATCTTCGTCCCCGCGAGGCCGTCGGCCGGGACACCCGACTGGATGGCGGGCGGCTCGTACGCCGTCGTACGCCGGATCCGTATGCTGCTCGACGACTGGGAGGCCCTGCCGGCCGACCGCCAGGAGCTTGTCATCGGCCGCCGCAAGTCCGACGGCGCCCCGCTCACCGGCGGTACGGAGACGACCGCGCTCGACCTCGACAAGACCGGTCCGGACGGCAAGCTCGTCATCCCGGACAACGCGCACGCCCGGATCTCGGCGCCGGAGCAGAACGGCGGGGCCGCGATGCTGCGCCGCCCGTTCTCCTTCCACGACGGGATCGCCGCGGACGGCACCCCCGACGCGGGCCTGCTCTTCATCTGCTGGCAGGCCGATCCGCTGAAGGGCTTCGTGCCGGTGCAGCGCAAGCTCGACCGGGGGGACGCCCTGTCGGCGTTCGTACGGCACGAGGCGAGCGGGCTGTACGCGGTGCCGGGCGGACCGCGCGAGGGCGAGTACGTGGGCCAGCGTCTGCTGGAGTCCTGAGCCTGTGGCCGGGCGGGGGGCCGGGCGGGGTGGGGCTTGAGCCGGGGGCCCGCGCTGTCCGCCGGTCGGACTAAAGTGACCACATGTCGGCCACGCGCTATACGTACCTCGGCCCCGAGGGCACCTTCACCGAAGCCGCCCTTCGCACCCTGCCGGAAGCCGCCACCCGGGAGCTGATCCCGATGGTCTCGGTGCCCGCGGCCCTCGATGCCGTACGGCACGGGGACGCCGCGGCCGCCCTCGTACCGATCGAGAACTCGGTGGAGGGCGGCGTCACCGCGACCCTCGACGAACTCGCGTCGGGCGAGCCGCTGATGATCTACCGCGAGGTGGTGCTGCCGATCGCCTTCGCGCTCCTCGTCAGGCCGGGGACATCGCTGTCCGACATCAAGACGGTGACCGGTCACCCGGTGGCACAACCGCAGGTGCGCAACTGGCTGCGGGCCAATCTGCCGAACGCTCTGTGGGAGTCGGCCGCGTCGAACGCGGACGGCGCGCGGCTGGTGCAGGAGGGCCGGTTCGACGCCGCCTTCGCGGGTGAGTTCGCGGCGGCGACGTACGGGCTCGAAGCCCTGGTCACCGAGATCCACGACGCCGAGAACGCGGAGACGCGCTTCGTCCTGGTGGGCCGGCCCGCCCGGCCGTCGGCGCCGACCGGAGCGGACAAGACGTCGGTCGTGGTCTGGCTCGGGGAGGACCACCCGGGCGCACTGCTCGAACTGCTCCAGGAGTTCGCCGTACGCGGGGTCAACCTGATGCTCATCCAGTCGCGTCCGACGGGAGCGGGCATCGGTAACTACTGCTTCGCCGTGGACGCCGAGGGTCATATCGCGGACCGGCGGGTGGGCGAGGCGCTGATGGGGCTGAAGCGGATCAGCCCGAAGGTCCGCTTCCTCGGGTCGTACCCGAGGGCGGGCGTGGCTCCGCAGGACGTGCGGCGGCTGCGCGCGGGGACGTCGGACGCGGAGTTCATGGACGCCGCCGACTGGCTGGCGCGGAGCCAGGACGGCCGGATCTGAGCCGCCGGGGACGGTGGGGGCGGCGGCGGCCCCGTTGTCCCCAGAGTTATCCACAGGCTGACCTTCCACCCTGGGGACAAGTCGACAGCATCGGCCGACTCGGTCGACAAATCTCCTCAGCGACCGTTCTTCCGTCCACAGGACATAGAAGTGGCCTGTGTCACCCCCATTCCCTTGCCCAACTCGTTAGGGGGACCAAGTCCCACCCGAATGAGCGCGCGAGGCCGGTTCAGGAGAAGAATCCCCTCAGCCCCACTTGGGCTTTCACCGCGATATCGCTCGTGATCCACAGATCCCCCACACAGCCTGTGGATAACTTTCCGGGCGCCCCCCTCTCTGTGGACAACGTCGCCTCAAGTGCCGTGCGGCACAAGGGAAATGAGTCAACGGGACACGGACGGCGCCTCATTCCGGCGAATTGGCAACCCGTTATTGACGTAAGCACCCCCTCCTTTTCACTCTTCCCTCACCGTCCCCAATTACGGCAATCCGGACAAAATGCATCACGCTGGAAAAGCGGGTGGGGTGGCGGAACCCCGCACCGGTAGCCTGGTGGGGTGATTGACCTTCGCCTGCTCCGAGACGACCCCGACCGTGTCCGCGCCTCGCAGCGCGCCCGTGGAGAGGACGTCGGCGTCGTCGACGCCCTGCTCTCCGCCGACGAGCGGCGAAGGGCCTCCGGCGTCCGCTTCGACGAGCTGCGTTCCGAGCAGAAGTCGCTCGGCAAACTCGTGTCCAAGGCCAGCGGCGAAGAGAAAGCCGAGCTGCTCGCCCGCACGCGCGAGCTGTCCGCGGCCGTGAAGGCGGCCGACGCGGAACAGCACGAGGCCGACGAGGAGGCCAGGCGGCTGCTCCTCCAGCTGGGCAACATCGTGCACCCCGACGTGCCCGTGGGCGGCGAGGAGGACTTCGTCGTCCTGGAGACGGTCGGCACGCCGCGCGACTTCGCCGCCGAGGGGTTCGAGCCCAAGGACCACCTGGAGCTCGGCGAGGCGCTCGGCGCCATCGACATGGAGCGCGGCGCGAAGGTCTCCGGCTCGCGCTTCTACTACTTGACGGGCGTCGGCGCCCTGCTCGAACTCGCCCTGGTGAACGCGGCGATCGCGCAGGCCACCGAGGCCGGCTTCATCCCGATGATGACCCCCGCGCTGGTGCGCCCGCGCGCGATGGAGGGCACGGGCTTCCTCGGCCAGGCGGCGGAGAACGTGTACCACCTGGAGAAGGACGACTTCTACCTGGTCGGTACGTCGGAGGTGCCCCTCGCGGCGTACCACATGGACGAGATCATCGACGCCGACAAGCTGCCCCTGCGGTACGCGGGCTTCTCCCCGTGCTTCCGCCGTGAGGCGGGGACGTACGGCAAGGACACCCGGGGCATCTTCCGGGTGCACCAGTTCGACAAGGTCGAGATGTTCTCGTACGTCGACCCGGCGGACGCCGAGTCCGAGCACGCGCGGCTGCTGGAGTGGGAGAAGCAGTGGCTCAGCGGCCTCGGGCTGCCCTTCCAGGTGATCGACGTGGCGACGGGCGACCTGGGTGCCTCGGCCTCGCGCAAGTTCGACTGCGAGGCGTGGATCCCGGCGCAGGGCAAGTACCGCGAGCTGACGTCGGCGTCCAACTGCGACGGTTTCCAGGCCCGTCGGCTCTCCGTACGGATGCGTGCGGCGCAGGACGGCAAGCAGCAGGTGAAGCCGCTCTCGACGCTGAACGGCACCCTCTGCGCCGTCACGCGCACGATCGTGGCACTGCTGGAGAACCACCAGCAGGCGGACGGTTCCGTGTGGGTGCCGGAGGTGCTGCGTCCGTACCTGGGCGGGCGCGAGACGCTGGAGCCGATCGCCAAGTGAGCTCCGCCCCCGCCGCCGGCCCGGTGGCCGCTTCCGCCTCCGCCTTTCCGTACAAGCTCGTCGCGACCGACCTCGACGGCACACTGCTGCGCGAGGACCACGAGGTCTCCGCGCGGACGCGTGCCGCCCTCGCCGCCGCCACGGAGACGGGCGCCGCGCACATCATCGTCACCGGGCGGGCGGTGCCGTGGACGCGGGCCATCCTCGACGATCTCGGGTACGACGGGTTGGCGGTCTGTGGCCAGGGCGCGCAGGTTTACCACGCCGGCGAGCACAGACTGCTGACGTCGGTGACCCTGGACCGTCAGGTGGCCGTCCTCGCGCTGTCGAAGATCGAGGCTGAGGTCGGCCCGCTGGCGCTGGCCGCGAGCCGTGACGGTCTCGACGGCGACGTACTGATCGGGCCCGGATACCGGGTGCAGGACGGCCCGCTGCCCGCGCTCTTCCTGGACGATCCCGCCGAGATGTGGACCGCGCCGATCAACAAGGTCTACATCCAGCACCCGCGGCTGAGCGACGACGAGTTGGCGAGGGTCGCGCAGGAGACCGTCGGGAACATGGTCGCCGTGGTGATGGCGGGGCCGGGCGTCGTGGAGATCCTGCCGCTGGGCCTGAGCAAGGCGACGGGGCTCTCACTGGCCGCGCGGCGGCTCGGTGTGACCGCGGCCGACACGATCGCGTTCGGCGACATGCCCAACGACATACCGATGTTCGGCTGGGCGCGGCACGGCGTGGCGATGGCCAACGCGCACGAGGCGCTGAAGGCGGTGGCGGACGAGGTGACGGCGTCGAACGACGACGACGGCATCGCGGTGGTGCTGGAGAAGCTGCTGCGGCACCACTGAGGCGGGGTGTGCTCACGGGAGTGGGGAGGGGGCGGTCCGCGCGGACGCGCGCTCGAAGCGACCGCCCCCTTGGGCGGGTCACCGTCGGCCGCACGGAGCGGAAGTGGTTACTCCGGTGCCGGGTCGGGACTGCCCTGTCGGGAACTCGACGGACTCGAACTACTGGTCATCGCCGCGCTCCTCTCCCGGTCCAGTGGTACCTGCCACCACCACTGTGCACCGGGGCGGGAGTTCGGCGCCACCGAGTTATTCGTGACATGCCCCGGAAAGCCCGTGTACGGCCCGCGTCCGCCCGCGAAAGTGCCGCGGACGGACGCGAGCCTGCCGGAGGGTCAGCGGCGCTTACGGCCGCGGCGCAGATCCTTCAGCTGATGGACGACATCGTCCACCCTGGCATCCACGCGGTTGATGTCCTCGGACATCCGGCACAGCCGGTTGCTGATCGCCGCGACGACCTGGTTGGTGGCGTCGAGCCGCCGGTCCAGGCTGTCGAGCCGGTACGACATCCGGTTCAGAACCGGCCCCAGCTCCTGGAGCGCCACACCGACCCCACCGAGGCAGGACTCCACGTCGGTGACGCGCCGGTCGAGCGACGCGTACCCCTCGCGCCAGCCTTCCTCGGCGTCGAGGAGGTACGTACGGACGCGTCGGGCGATGTCGCTGTCGCGAAGGAGCATCGCGATGTTGAGGACGGCCCGGCGGGTGTAGAGCGTGAGGCCGGAGCGCCTCTGTGGATAACTTCCATCACTTCCGGATGAGAGTGACATGTTGTCACTCTGATATTCACGCAGGTCAGGACCGCGCAGGACCTGCATCCCATTCTCGGCCAGCTCCGCGCGGTGGCGCGCTGTCAACTGCCTGATGACGTCTGTGGATACTTCGAAGTAGCGCGCGACTCCCTCTGTCGTGTTGTGCATACCGTCCGGCAGCATGACCAAAGCCTTCACCTTGTCGAGCGCTTCGACGCTCCCCAGATGCTCGACGCGCATGGTGCGCGACTCGACCAGGGTGACTTCCGATGGCATGGGTGTGCCTTCCATTCGTGAACCGGTGATGGGCGGCCCTCACCCCGGGCTTCAGGGGCGGAGGTCGGCTCACGGTGGCTACTCACTCAATGACCGGTGCGGCTTTCGATCCGGCACCGGCAATCCCCAGTTTCACGAACGCTCGACGTCACGGACTCCAGTTGCCTCCACGCAGACGGAACAACGAGCCGATAAACGTACAGTTACGCGGCAACCCCCACCCGGAGGGAGGGGGTCGCGGCGTCGCGCACACTCACGTACGGCGGTGGGAAACCCCCGCTCACTCCTCGCCGGCGAGTGTCAGCGTCCGAAGCTTCTGCCCCGCGTACCAGGTCGCGACCGCCGTCACGCCGACCAGCAGCACGATGGCCAGCGGCAGTCCGACGTCCGAGGTGATCATGCCCTCGCCGCTGGTCTTCTCGGCGACCGCCAGGGACCACTGCTGGACGCTGAGCGTCCGCGCGCCGGCGACCAGGCTGCCGAACAGCGTCTCCCACACCAGCGCGTAGACGAGGCCGATGACGACCGCGTGCCGGCTGACCGTGCCGAGCAGCAGGAACAGCGCGCTGTAGGCGATGGAGGCGACCAGCGCGGCGATGGTGTACGACACCGCGATCTGCTGGCCGTTGCCGTTGAGGATCATTCCGGCGATGAAGGTGGGGACCGCGGAGAACACCATGGTCACGGAGATCGCGACGATCAGCTTGGTGAAGATGATCGAGGGGCGGGTGACCGGCTTCGCCAGCAGGTAGACGATCGATCCGTCGTCGATCTCGGGGCCGATGGCGCCCGTTCCGGCGATCACGCCGATCAGCGGGATCATCGTCGCGAGGGCGAAGCCGCCCAGGACGTCCGAGGCGATCTGGTCGTCCACGCCGTTGAAGGCCCGCACGGCCACGGCGATGAGGATCAGCAGCGCCGGCAGGATGAGGAGGACGGCGGCCCGGCGCCGGCCGAGCAGGGCCCGGTAGGTGAGCCGGGCGACTGTGGGGTGGTACATGGACGTCACAGCTCCTTGTCAAGGCCGCTCAGGCCGCTACGAGGTACGAGAAGACCGATTCGAGGGACTCGTCGGACGGCGAGACCGTGAGCAGCCGGATGGAATGCTCACGGGCGACCCTCGGCAGCAGCTCGGTGAAGCGCCCGAAGTCGACGGCCTGGATGCGCAGCGCGCCCTCGGTGAGGTCGACCTCGATGCCGGCCGTCGAGGGGTCGGCGATCAGCGCGGCGGCGAGGACGCGGTCGTCGCTGGACCGTACGAGATAGCGGTGCGGCCGGTCGGTCATCAGCCTGCGGATCTTGCGGAAGTCGCCGGAGGCGGCGTGCCGGCCCGCGACGATCACCTCGATGTGCGAGGCCAGCTGCTCGACCTCCTCAAGGATGTGCGAGGAGAACAGGACGGTGCGGCCTGAGTCGCCCATCCGCCGCAGCAGGCCCATCAGTTGCATGCGCTGGCGCGGGTCCATGCCGTTGAAGGGCTCGTCGAGGAGCAGCACGGACGGTTCGTGGACGAGGGCGGACGCCATCTTCACGCGCTGCCGCATGCCCTTGCTGTACGTCGCGATCTTGCGGTCCTGCGCGTACTCCATCTCGACGGTGGCGAGTGCCTTCTGGGCCGCCTTCTTACCGAGGCCGTGCAGTTCGGCGTTGGCGACGACGAAGTCGAGCCCGGTGAGGAAGTCGTACATCCCCTCGCGTTCGGGGACGATGCCGACCTGGCGGTAGATGGACTCGTTGCGCCAGATCGTGTCGCCGTCGAGGGTGACGCTTCCGTTGGAGGGCGACAGGAAGCCGGCCATCATGTTGATGAGCGTGGACTTGCCCGCGCCGTTCGGTCCGAGCAGTCCGGTGACGCCGGGGCCGACGGTCATCGTCACATCGTTGACGGCGACCACGTTGCCGAACCAGCGCGACGCGTGCTCGATGTTGATGGTGGTCACAGCCCGACCTTCCGGTAACGGCGCATGAGGACGGCGTACGAGCCGAGGATGAGCGCGAGAACGACCAGCAGATAGACGACTCCGACACCGGCCGAGGGACCTGCCGAGCCGGGGAACGACGTGGTGGCACCGAGGAACGCGGTCTGTACGCCGTCGATGAGCGTGATGGGTGAGAAGAGGCCGAGCCACTGGACGGCGCCGGACGATCCGGTCTCGAAGGCGATCGCCTGGACGGTGGAGACGGCGCCGTAGGTGATGGTCAGCGTGGCGATCACGGCGGCGACACCGAAGCCGCGGCGCGGGGTGAGGGCGGCCATCACCAGGCCGAGTCCGCCGAAGAGCAGCGAGAGAAGTGCCACCGAGACGAGTCCCTGTCCGAAGCCCTTCGTCTGGTCGACGAAGTCCATCTTGGCGAGCAGCGAGCCGATGTAGAGGACCAGGAGCGGTGCGGCGGTCAGGATGAAGAGGGCGGAGGCCATCGCGCCGTACTTGGCGATGACGTAGTCGAAGCGCTCGATCGGGCGCGAGAAGTACAGCGGCACCGTCTTGAAGCGCAGGTCGCGCGAGACGGCCTGCGGCGCCTGGGCGGCGAGGTAGAGGGCGATGAGGGCCTGGGTGAAGATCGCGTACCGCGTGTACTCGACCGGCAGGTCGTTCGACTTGGTGGCGACGGCGACGGCGACCATGATGGCCGCGGGCACGCACATCACGGCGAACAGGATCATCGGAAGGATCTTGGACTTGGCGGACCGGCCGAGGCCGTAGGAGCCGCGCAGGGACTGCGAGTAGAGGGAGCGGCGGGCGTAGGCGCGGCCGAGCCGCGGACCGTCGTAGTTGCGGTAGCCGATGTTGTGGATCTGGGTGAGATCAGCGCTCATCGCTGCCGCCTCCCTTCTGAAGTGCGAATTCCGCGGTGCCCGGCTGTGCCGGTACGGCCTGCCCGTCGCCGGTGGCCGTCCGGGCGTCACGCGCGGATTCCCGCGCGGCGTCCTTGGCGCGGAAGACCTCCGCGATGTGGTGGCGGCGCTGTTCCATCCGTACGAGGCCGAGGCCGAGTTCGGCGACGGTGTCGCGTACGACGTCGTACGTCTCCTCGCCCGTCGCCTCGATGAGCAGGATGTGGCCGGCGCCGGGGAGCCCGTCCTCCTCGCCCACATGGAGCGAGAGCCCGGCCGCAGTGAGGGCCTCGCGCAGGGCGCGGGTGCCGTCCGGGTGGGTGTCGGTGTCGGTGACCTCGACGGCGAGCGTCGCCGTGTTCTGCGTGAAGTCACTCGTGGAGCTGGAGCGCAGCAGCTTGCCGCCGTCGATGACGACGACGTGGTCACAGGTGCGTTCGAGCTCGCCGAGGAGGTGCGAGGTCACGAGGACGGAGATGCCGAACTCCGTGTACACGCGGCGGATCAGGTTGAGCATCTCGTCGCGGCCGACGGGGTCGAGGCCGTTCGTCGGCTCGTCGAGGAGGACGAGTTTGGGGTCGTGGACCAATGCCTGCGCGAGTTTGACGCGCTGCTTCATGCCGGTCGAGTAGCCGCCGATGGGGCGGTACCGCTCCTCGTACAGGCCGACGTGGCGCAGCGTGTCCGCGGTGCGTTCACGGGCGGCGGTCGGAGGGAGGCCGGACATGCGCGCCATGTGGACGACGAGTTCGGTCGCCGAGACATCGGGCGGCAGGCAGTCGTGCTCGGGCATGTATCCGACGCTCTCGCGGATGGCGGCGCCGTCGGTGGCGACGTCGAACCCGAGCACGGCGGCCCGGCCTTCCGTGGCGGGGGACAGACCCAGCAGGATCTTGATCATGGTGGACTTGCCGGCTCCGTTGGCACCCACCAGACCGGTCACGCCCGGTCCGATGTCCAAGGAGAGCCGGTCAAGCGCGGTTACCCGGGGGAACCGCTTACTCAGGCCTTCAGTGGCGATCACAGTCACGTTGAAGACGGTAGTGGCGCACACCACAGCGGACGTCAGCCCTGGCGGCTGTCTCGGGGTCCCCCTTGAGGCGTACGGACCCGTAAGGGCAGCATAAAAAGTTAAGCCGAAGGTTCCGGGTCGGGGAGGTTATCCACAGGCTTGGCCGGCCCCTTGACGCAGCCGCCGGACATTGTCACATTCATCAGTGTCAAGTTACGGACGCGTACCGCTATCGGGCGGCGCGATCGGGCGCCGTGATTCGGACGCCGTGATCAGGCGGCGCGTCCGCGATCGGCACGGAGGGGTGACATGGCTTCAGCGGTGAGGGCCGAACAGGCCGCGGAGCTGCGGGGATTCAGATCCGTGCAGCGGTTGGCCTACGAGTGCGCCGAAGCGGTGGCCGCACGTCTGCGGCCGGGTGTCACGGAGCGCGAGGCCGCCCGGATGCAGCGCGACTGGCTGCGGGCGCGCGGCGTGCGCGACTGGTTCCATCTGCCCTTCGCCTGGTTCGGGGACCGCACGGCCTTCACAGGGTTCCGGATCCCGCTCCAGTTCTTCCCCACCAACCGCAGGCTGGCGGAGGGCATGCCGTTCATCCTCGACATGGCCCCGGTCCACGGGGGTTTCACCGCCGATGTCGGCTACTCGGGCTGTCTGGGGCCCAATCCGCTGCACGACAAACTGCTCGCCGATCTCCGGGCGCACCGTGAGCTGCTGTTGCGCGAGGTACGGGAGCGGCGGTCGCTGCGGGAGATCTACGAGGACGTGGACCGGCTGATGGTCCGGCAGGGGTACGAGAACAGACACCGGGCCTACCCCTTCGGGGTGATCGCCCACAAGATCGACCGCGTGAAGGACCGGCGCTGGTCACCTCATGTTCTCGGCTTCGGTACGCAGGCGCTCAAGGGCCTGGCGAGCGACGCGCTGCACGGACACCGGGACGGCTGGTCGCCGCTGTGGAGCCCGTACAGATTCTCCGACCACCCGCCGAGACCCGGGCTGTGGGCGGTCGAGCCGCACCTCGGATTCCGGGGTACGGGCGCCAAGTTCGAGGAGATCCTGGTGGTCACCGACTCCGGGGACCCGGCCGAGAGCGCGTTCTGGCTGGATGACGATCTGCCGCATGTGCGGCGTTGGGCGAAGGGTGCGTGATGTCGCTTCAGTCTGTTCCGTCGCCGTCGGGCGGCCCCGTGGTGGTGCGTGAGCGCCGGGTGCGCACGGGCGGGATCGATCTGTGCGTGGCCGAGCTGGGTGACCCGGCGCGGCCGACGGTTCTGCTCGTGCACGGCTATCCGGACAGCAAGGAGGTCTGGTCCCAGGTCGCGGGGCGGCTCGCCGAGCGGTTCCACGTGGTGCTGTACGACGTCCGGGGGCACGGCGGGTCGACGGCGCCGAAGCCGCTGCGCGGCGGCTTCACCCTGGAGAAGCTGACGGACGACTTCCTGGCGGTCGCCGACGCGGTGAGCCCGCACCGGCCGGTCCATCTGGTGGGGCACGACTGGGGGTCCGTGCAGGGCTGGGAGTTCGTGACCGTACGGCGCACGTCGGGCCGTATCGCCTCCTTCACCTCGATGTCGGGGCCGTCGCTGGACCACTTCGGACACTGGATCAAGCGGCGGATGACCCGGCCCACCCCGCGCGCGCTGGGCCAACTGCTGGGCCAGGGAGCCAAGTCCTGGTACGTGTATCTGCTGCATACGCCGGTGCTTCCCGAGCTCGCGTGGCGCGGGCCGCTGGGGAGACAGTGGCCGAGGCTTCTGGAGCGGTTCGAGAAAGTCCCGTCGGGGCGGCGGCCCCTGGCACCGGGCGGCGGGGCGGAATCCGGGAGCGGGCAGCAGCTCGACGCGTATCCGACGGCCTCGCTGCCGGACGACGCCGCGCACGGCACCTGGCTCTACCGGGACAACATCCACGCCCGGCTGAGCAGACCGCGCACCGACGCGCACGCGCACGCACCCGTCCAGCTGATCACCCCGACCGGGGACGCCTTCCTCTCCGAGCGGCTCTACGACGATCTGGAGCGGTGGGTGCCGCAGCTGGTGCGCCGTACGCTCCCCGCCAAGCACTGGGTGCCGCGTACGCGACCGGAACAACTGGCCTCCTGGATCACGGACTTCGTCACGGCCCACGAGCCCGAACCGGAGACCGGGGCGGAGGGCGTGGCGCTCGGGGGCGCGGTGCTGGGGGGCGTGGCGCTCGGGCCGGCGGAGAAGGCCCGTCGGGAGAGCCGGGCACGCCGGGCACGGGACCTGGTGGCGAGCGGGCCCTACGGAGAGCGGTTCGGCGG
Source organism: Streptomyces sp. NPDC051217 (assembly GCF_044455465.1). Taxonomy (NCBI): domain Bacteria; kingdom Bacillati; phylum Actinomycetota; class Actinomycetes; order Kitasatosporales; family Streptomycetaceae; genus Streptomyces; species Streptomyces sp. NPDC051217. Next base: position 197,084 of record NZ_JBITEV010000013.1, on the reverse strand, counting down.
GCAGCTGGTCCTGGTGACGGGGGCGGCGAGCGGCATCGGGCGGGCCACGGCGTTCGCGTTCGCCGAGTCGGGCGCCCGGGTCGTCGCGGTCGACCGCGACGCCGAAGGGGTCGCCAGGACCGCCGAGATGGCCCGGCTGATCGGTGCCCCGCGGGCATGGGCCGAGACCGTCGACGTCAGTGACGAGGAGGCGATGGAGAAGCTGGCCGAAAAGGTCGCCACCGAGTGCGGCACGGTGGACGTGCTGGTGAACAACGCGGGGATCGGGCTCTCCGGGGCGTTCCTGGACACCACGAGCGAGGACTGGAGGAAGGTCCTGGACGTCAATCTCTGGGGCGTCATCCACGGGTGCCGGATATTCGGCGGGCAGATGGCGGCGCGCGGCGAGGGCGGACACATCGTCAACACCGCGTCGGCGGCGGCCTATCAGCCGTCGCGCGCGCTGCCCGCCTACAGCACCTCCAAGGCGGCGGTGCTGATGCTCAGCGAGTGCCTGCGCGCGGAGCTCGCCGGACAGGACATCGGTGTCAGCGTGATCTGTCCCGGCTTCGTGAACACCAACATCACGGCCACCGCGCGGTTCACCGGAGTCTCGGCGGAGGAGGAGAAGCGACGGCGGAAGCGGACCGCCAGGCTGTACGGGCTGCGCAACTACCCTCCGGAGAAGGTCGCCGACGCGATCCTGCGAGCCGTGGTCCGCAACGAGGCCGTCGTACCGGTCACGCCGGAAGCCCGGGGTGCCCGGCTGCTGTCCCGCTTCGCGCCCAGGACGCTGCGCGCGATCGCCCGTCTGGACCCGCCGCTGTGAACCGGGACGCGGAAGCCGCGAACCGGGGCGGAGAAGCCCCGAAGTCCCGGGCCCCGGAGGAAAGCGCCGCGGCCGACGGGCCCTATGTGATCGCTCCCCGGCGGGTGTCTTTCGACTGGCGGGAGACGCCGCTTCACTGGATACCGGACGAACCCACCGCCACGCACGTCATCAACGTGCTGCATCTGCTGCTCCCCGCCGGCGAGCGCTGGTTCGTCAAGGTCTTCAAAGAAGCCCTGCCGCTGGTTCGGGACCCGGTGCTGCTCAAGGACGTCAAGGGGTTCATGGGCCAGGAGGCGACGCACAGCGTGCAGCACGCGTATGTGCTGAACCACCTCGCGGAGCAGCGGCTGGACACCGAGCCGTACACGCGGCACGTCGACCACCTCTTCGAGATACTCCTCGGCGAGAAGCCGCCGTTCGGGCCGCCGTGGCCACCGGGAAGCTGGCTGCGCTTCCGGCTGGGGATCGTCGCCGCGATCGAGCAGTTCACGGCGGTCCTGGGGGACTGGGTGCTGCGCGCGGACGCGCTGGACCGGGCGGGGGCGGACGAGGTCATGCTCGACCTGCTGCGCTGGCACGGCGCCGAGGAGGTCGAACACCGGTCGGTGGCCTTCGACATGTACCAGCACTGCGGCGGCCCCGATCCGGTGCGCTATGCCCGTCGGGTGGAGACGATGGCCGTCGCGGCGCCGGTGATGCTCTGGTTCTGGGCGCGCGGGGCGGCGTATCTGATCCGGCACGACCCGCGGCTCGCGGGCCGGCTGCGCTACTCGCTGCGCGAGCACAACCGCGCCGTGGCCAAGGGCCTGCTGCCTACGTGGGGCGAGCTGGGCGCCGCGGTGCCCCGGTACTTCCGGCGGTCGTACCATCCCTCGCAGGAAGGCTCGCTCCGCAGGGCCGTCGACTATCTCGCGACCTCGCCCGCGGCCCGCGCTGCCGCCGGAGCGGTCGGCCGCGCGGCGCTGGGATAGGGGCGTGCCGGGGCCGTGGGAGGAGTGAGCGTGTCGGAGGACTCGGGGACGTCGCTGCCCCCGGCCGGGGGTCGGTACCGGATCGAGGACCTGGCGCACGCGAGCGGAGCCACCGTCCGGACCATCCGCGGCTACCAGGACCGCGGGCTGCTTCCCGCCCCGGAGCGGCGGGGCCGGGCCAATGTGTACGGGGACCCGCACCTGGCCCGGCTGCGGCAGATCGCGGACCTCCTCGACCGGGGCTACACGCTGGCGTCCATCAAGGAACTGCTGGAGGCGTGGGACGCCGGGCGAGGTCTGGGCGGGGTGCTGGGCCTGGTCGCCGAGGTGCACGGACCGTGGACCGACGAGCGGGCCGGCCGGATCACCCGCGCGGAGCTGGACGAGCGGTTCGGCGGTTCCCCCGACGAGGCGGCGCTCGCCGAGGCGGTGGAGCTGGGGGTGCTGGAGCGGATCCCCGGGCGGGACGACGAGTTCCTCGTACCGAGCCCTCAAGAGCTGGCGGTGGCGGCCGAGTTGTACGCGGCCGGGGTGCCGCTGTCCGCGATCTCGTCCCATCTGCGGGAACTTCGCGGGCAGGTCGAGCACATCGCCGCGCGTTTCCTGGAGTTCACGACCGAGCACGTCTTCGCGCGGTATCTGGGCCATCGCCCGCCGATGGACACGGACGCGGCCGAAGCGGCCTCGCTCGTACGACGGCTGCGCCCGCTCGCCCGTCAGACCGTCGACGCCGAACTGGCGCGCGCCATGCGGCTGTTCGCGACCCGGCATCTCCAGAAGCACCTGATGCCGGAGGACCCGGAGCCGTCAGGAGCCGAGACCCGGTCCGTGGCGCTCCCGGCCGGGACGATCGACGCGGTCCAGCGGCTCGTTGGGGAGGAGAGCGTCCCGGCGTTCATCGCGGCGGCCACCGAACGGGAGGTGCGGGCAAGAACGTTGGACATGCTCACCGCAACCCACAGACAGAACACCCAACTTGACCAAATAGGTTAATTCAGGCATCCGTTGTCCACAGATTCGCCAAATGGCTTGTGGATAACCCGAGTTGACTGTGGATCAAACATTTCAGCACTGATCGTTTTTGGATCGGATCGAAGCGCCCCCGGACCGGACCGAAATGAGTGGCGCCCGCCCGACGCCACCGGGCACGCTGTGCGAATGACCCGAACACACACACCGGGCGCGGGAACGCCCGACGAACGACGCACCGTGAAGGTGTCGAAATACCTCTCGAAACACCTGCGCCACCAGCCCGGACGCATCGGCCTCACGCTCGACCCGAACGGCTGGGTGGAAGTCGACGCCCTGCTCCGCGCCACTGCCGACCACCGCTTCCCCATCACCCGCGCCGAGCTCGACCACGTCGTGGCCGTCAACGACAAGCAGCGCTTCACGATCGAAGGCACCAGGATCCGCGCCAACCAGGGCCACACGGTCGAGGTCGACCTGGACCTGCCCCCGGCCGAGCCGCCCGCGTACCTCTACCACGGCACGGTCGCCCGCAGCCTCGACGCGATCCGCACCGAGGGCCTGCGCCCCATGAACCGCCACCACGTCCATCTCTCTCCCGACCGCGAGACAGCCACCCGCGTCGGCGCCCGCCGCGGCCGCCCGATCGTCCTGCCGGTGGACGCGGCGGCGATGCACCGCGACGGCCACGTCTTCCGGGTCAGCACCAACGGCGTCTGGCTGGCCGACGCCGTACCCCCGCGCTACCTCCGCTTCAGCGCCTGAGCCGCGCGAGGAGACCGCCGCCTCGGCCGCCGGAAAGGCGGACGTAGGCTCGGAGCATGAGTCTGCGTCTGAGCACCGTGATCCTTCCTGTCGACCGCTGGCACCGGGGAGGTCGCGCGAAGTGGCAGCGCGCCGAGGAGCTGGGCTTCCACGCCGCCTACACGTACGACCATCTGTCCTGGCGGACCTTCCGGGACGGCCCGTGGTTCGGTGCGCTGCCCACACTCACCGCCGCCGCGGTCGTCACGGAGCGGCTTCGGCTGGGGACCCTCGTCACCTCGCCCAACTTCCGGCATCCGGTCACCCTCGCCAAGGAGCTGATCTCCCTGGACGATGTCTCCGGCGGCCGGATCACCCTGGGCATCGGCGCGGGCGGGAGCGGGTTCGACGCCACCGCCCTGGGCCAGGAGGCATGGAGTCCGCGTGAACGGGCCGACCGGCTCGGGGAATTCCTGTCTCTTCTTGATCAGTTGCTCACCGAGGACGCGGTCACCCGGCACGGCACCCATTACTCCGCCGTCGAGGCCCGGAACATCCCCGGCTGCGTCCAGCGCCCCCGGCTCCCCTTCGCGGTCGCCGCGACCGGCCCGCGCGGGCTGAGGCTCGCCGCCCGGTACGGCCAGGCGTGGGTGACCACCGGTGACCCGAGTCTGTACGAGGAGGGCACCCCGGCCCAGTCGGTGGAGGCCATCCGCGGCCAGATCGGGAAGCTCGGCAACGCGTGCGCGGAGGCCGGGCGGGATGTCACCGGGCTGGAAAAGATCCTGCTCACCGGCTTCACCCCGGACCGCGCCCGCCCCCTTGAGTCCCTGGACCGGTTCGTCGACTTCGCGGGCCGGCATCAGGATCTCGGTTTCACGGAGCTGGTCGTCCACTGGCCCATCCCCGATTCGGACTTCGCCGCCGACCAGGCCGTCTTCGAGAAGATCGCCACCGAGGCTTCCGCCCAGCTCGGCGCCTGACCGCCCGCCGCAGTAACCGGAGGGCGACTTCAGGGCGTGAGAGGTCTCAGATGTGCGCCCCTCCGCACCCCCGTGCACACCTGTGCGGGAGTATGGACAGGTGACCTCAGCTAGCGAGTCCTCGCTCCCCGCCCGCCCCCGGCTGATCGCCACCGATCTTGACGGAACGTTGCTGCGCGACGACAAGACCGTCTCGGACCGCACCGTCGCCGCGCTTGCCGCCGCCGAGGAGGCCGGGATCGAGGTCTTCTTCGTCACCGGGCGGCCGGCCCGGTGGATGGGGATCGTCAGCGATCATGTGCACCGGCATGGGCTGGCCATCTGTGCCAACGGCGCCGTCGTCGTCGATCTGCGCGGTGGCGGAGAGCTGGTCAAGGTGCGGGGCCTGGACCGGTCCGCCGCGATCGACGTCGTACAGGCGCTGCGTGACGCGGCGCCCGGCACGGTCTTCGCCGTCGAGACGACGGGGAGCTTCGACTACGAGCCGGAGTACCCGCCCTTCATCAACGACCCGGGTGCGCACGTGGCCCCCGCCGAGAAGCTGCTTCAGGAGGCGGAGGACGGCGCCGGCGACGCGGTCGTGAAGCTGCTGGCGCACCACCCGACCCTGACGCCCGACGGTTTCCTCACACTGGCCCGTACCGCCGCCGGGCAGCTGGCCTCCTTCACGCGTTCCAGCCCCACCGCGCTGCTCGAAATCAGCGGGCTCGGGGTCAGCAAGGCGAGCACGCTCGCGCTCTGCTGCGCCGAGCGCGGCATCTCCTCCGACGAGGTCGTGGCCTTCGGGGACATGCCGAACGACGTGGAGATGCTGGCGTGGGCCGGTACGTCGTACGCGATGGGCAACGCGCATCCGGATGTGATCGCGGCGGCGTCGGGGCGCACCGTGGCGAACAACGAGGACGGTGTCGCCGTCATCATCGAGCAGCTGGTCGCGCGCGTACGGGCGCGGAAGCCCGACCCGCGCCAGTGACCCGAGTCGGAGATTCTTCGGTAGTTCTCGCCAGCGAGCTGGTGGGGCTCGGCTGCCACTGACCTGGGTCGCAGTCCACTGGACCCGACTCGACGAGACGCCTCGAACCACCAGGGAATCTTTGATGCAGGTCACTAGAGCGGGGCCTGCCAGATCACCGTCGTACCCGCGCCGTTCTCGCCCAGGCCCGGCCCGACCTCGCTCGACCCGCCCAGCGACTCGGCGCGCCGGCGCAGATTGCGCAGGCCACTGCGCCTGCCGCCCTCCGGGATGCCCACGCCGTCGTCGGCGACCGACAGCCGTACGGCCGGAGTGCCGTCGGGCAGTTCGGCGTTCGCGTCGAGCGTGACGTGGATACGTGATGCGCGCGCGTGCCGGAAGGTGTTGGACAGCGCCTCGCGGAGGGCCGCGATGAGGTTCTTGCCGGTGAGTTCGCCGACGGCCGAGTCGACCGCGCCCACGAAGCGGTGGCCGGGTTTGAAGCCGAGCGGTACGGCCGCCATGTTGATCTCGCGCAGTACACGGGTGCGCAGTCCGGACGGCGCCTCGGCCGGGCCCTGTTGCAGGGCGAAGATGGCCGTACGGATCTCCTGGATGGTGACGTCCAGTTCGTCGACGGCCCTGCCCACACCCGAACGCACCTCGGGCACGTCCGACCGCCGCTGCGCGGTCTCCAGCGTCATCCCGGCGGCGAACAGGCGCTGGATGACCAGGTCGTGGAGGTCGCGGGCGATGCGGTCGCGGTCCTCGAACACCGCGAGCCGTTCCCGGTCGCGCTGTGCCTCGGCCATCATCAGCGCGAGAGCGGCCTGCGAGGCGAACTGGGTCGCGAGGGTGCGCTCCGCCTCGGTGTAGGGGCGGGCGCCGATCGCGCGGGGTGTGACGAGTACGCCGAGCACCCGGCCGTCGCTGTGCAGGGGCAGCAGCATGGCCGGGCCGAAACGGGCGGACAGCGGGGAGACCAGGCGCGGGTCGGTGCTGGGGTCCACCACGTACACCGCCTCGCCGGCCAGCAGTTGGGCGACGACGGGGCTGTTGCCCGGGATCCGGGCGCCGATGAAATCCTCCGGCTCGTCGGCCGAGACGGCGACGACCTCCAGTCCCCCCTCGGGCGTGGGCAGCAGGACGAAGCCCGCGGCCGACTCGGCGAGCCTGCGGGCCTGTTCGGCGACGACGGTGAGGGCGTGGTGGGCGTGATCGACGTGGTGGGCATGGTGGACATCGTCGACGTGGTGGGCGTGCTCGGCGTCGTCGGTGTGCTCACCGCTGTCCGCGGGCTCGGCTGCCTCTCCTGTCAGCAGGGCCGTCGTGACGGCCACCGAACCGTCGATCCAGCGCTCGCGCTGCCGCGCCGCCTCGTACAGCCGCGCGTTGCCGATGGCGAGGCCCGCCTCGGTCGCGAGCACGCGCATCATGTGCTGGTCGTGTTCGGTGAATTCGGCGCCGTCGTGCTTCTCGGTGACATAGAGATTCCCGAGGATCTCGCCCTGGACGCGGATGGGAACGCCGAGAAACGTCCGCATCGGCGGATGGTGCGGCGGAAATCCGACCGCGCGCGGATCGGCGGTGAGGTCGGCGAGCCGAATGGGTTCGGGATGGCGGATCAGCTCACCGAGCAGTCCACTGTGGCCGTCCGGACGGCGGCCGATCCGCCGCGCGACATCCGCGTCGACGCCGTAGGTGACGAAGTCGGAGAGGGGGCCGCCCGCCTCGTCGACGACACCGAGCGCCGCGTAGCGGGCGCCGACGAGGCGGGCCGCCGTCTCGCAGATCCGGTCGAGGGTGGAGTGCAGTTCGAGGCCGGTACCGACGGAGCGCATGGCTTCGAGCAGCTGCGGGACACGGGCGGTGAGCTCGGTGGATCTGCTCTGGAGTCGGCGCTCGGAGTCGCCGTCCGCGTCGCCGGAGGCGGTCCCCTCGTCGGGACCGTCCTGAGGGAAGTCCTGAGGGAAGTCCTGAGGTTCGGGCGCCTTCATGTCTTTGACACTAGTTAGTCCTATGTGGAGTGGAAAGTCGGGGGCCTTGGCCGATCAGTCCCACCGGCCCCCGCTCGCGCTCCCGCATCCTCCGCAGCGGCCCCTCCACCGCCACCAGCTCGGCGTACGGCCCGCGCTGCACCACCCGCCCGGCGTCGACCACGATCACCTCGTCGACCGCGTCGAGACCCTGGAGCCGGTGGGTGATGAGCAGCGTCGTACGCCCTTCCGTCACCGTCAGCAGGTCCGCCGTCAGCGCGTCGGCCGTCGGCAGGTCGAGGTGTTCGGCCGGCTCGTCCAATACGAGGACGGGGAAGTCGGCCAGGAGCGCGCGGGCCAGCGCCAGGCGCTGCCGCTGGCCCCCGGAGAGCCGCGCGCCGTGCTCGCCGACGTGGGTGTCCAGCCCGGCGGGCAGCGCGTCGACCCACTCCAGCAGGCGGGCGCGGCGCAGGGCGTCGCGGAGGTCGTCCTCGGTCGCGTCCTTGCGGGCGAGGGCGAGGTTCTCGCGTACGGAACTGTCGAAGAGGTGCGCGTCCTGCTCGCACAGCCCGACGAAACGCCGCACCGTGTCGCCGTCCAGCGCCGCCGCGTCCGTCCCACCGAGCCGTACGCCGCCCTCGCGCGCGTCCAGGAAGCGCAGCAGCACCTGCGCGAGGGTCGTCTTGCCGGAGCCGGAGGGTCCCACGACGGCCACCCGCTTCCCGGCGGTCAGCGTCAGATCGATGCCGGTCAGCGCGTCGCTCTCCTGCCCCGCGTACCGGGCCGAGAGCCCCCGTACCTCCAGCGGGAACGGCGTCGCGGGAGCGGCGGCCGGACGCTCGGGCTCCCGTACGGGCACGGGCGCGTCCAGCACCTCGTACACCCGCTCGGCGCCGCGCGCGGCCCGCTGCCGGTACTGCACCGCGAGCGGCAGACCGGCGACCGCCTCGAACGCGGCGAGCGGGGTCAGTACGACGACGGCCAGCGCGACACCCGCGAGCCGCCCGTCGTGCACGGCGCCCGCACCGGCGTACGCGGCGGCCGCCACGGTCAGCCCGCAGATCAGCGCGGACAGGCCGCCGCCGAGCGCGGTGGCGGTCGCGCCGCGCGAGGCGATGGCCGTCAGCGTCGCGTCGGCGTCGCGGGCCGCGGCGATACGGCTCCGAAGGGCGCCGGCGACGGTCAGTTCGGCGCAGCCGTCGAGGAGTTCGGCGATCCGGGTCGCGAGCAGGCCGCGCGCGGGGGCGAGTCGCCGCTCGGCGCGGCGCGCGCGGGCGCCGCTGACCAGCGGCACGCCGACGCCCGCGGCGAGCAGGCCGACGGCCAGTACCGCTCCCGCCTCGGGGAGCAGCCAGCCGGTGAATCCGACCGCGCCCGCGCCGACGAGCAGGGCGGAGCCGACGGGCAGCAGCCAGCGGAGCCAGTAGTCCTGGAGGGCGTCGACGTCGGCGACGAGCCGGGAGAGCAGGTCACCGCGCCGGGCCTCGCGCAGCCCGGCGGGGGCGAGGCGTTCGAGCCGCCGGTAGACGGAGACCCGGAGGTCGGCGAGCATCCGCAGCACCGCGTCGTGGGACACGAGGCGTTCGGCGTACCGGAAGACGGCGCGCCCGATCCCGAAGGCGCGGGTCGCGGTCACGGCGACCATCAGATACAGAACGGGCGGCTGCTCGGACGCCCGGGAGATGAGCCACCCGGACACGGCCATGAGCCCGACGGCGGACCCGAGGGCCAGGCTCCCCAGCACCAGGGCCAGCACGAACCGCCCGCGCAGGGCCCCGACGGCGGCACGCGTCCGGGCGAGAGGATGACCACCGGCACCAGCACCGGAGTCGCCACCGGGCCCCCCGGCGCCCGCCTCCGGTCCCCCACGCGCCGACCCGCCGACCGCGCCTCCCGTACGGGCAGCCACAGCGGACTCGACGCCCACACCCGCCGCTCCTCCCCCCAGCTCGATCACCCGGTCCGCCACCGACAGCAGCGCGGGCCGGTGGATCACCAGCACCACCGTGCGGCCCACCGCCAGTCGGCGGACCGCGTCCACGATGCCCGCCTCCGTCTCGCCGTCCAGCGCCGCCGTCGGCTCGTCGAGCAGGAGCAGCGGGCGGTCGGCGAGGAAGGCGCGGGCCAGGGCGAGGCGCCGGCGCTGCCCGGCCGACAGGCCCGTACCGTCCTCGCCCAGGGGGGTGTCCACACCCTGGGGGAGCGCGGCCGTGAAGTCGTACGCCCCCGCGTCCCGCAGCGCGTCGCGTACGGCGGCGTCGTCGGCGTCCGGGCGGGCCAGGCGTACGTTCTCGGCGATCGTCCCCGCGAAGAGGTACGGGTGCTGCGGCACCCAGGCGATCTGTTCGCGCCAGCGGTCCAGGTCCAGGGACGACAGGTCTCTCCCGCCCACCCGTACGCGGCCCTCGGTCGGTGCGGTGAAGCCCAGCAGCACGTTCAGCAGCGTCGTCTTGCCTGCCCCGCTCGGGCCGACCAGCGCGACCGTCTCCCCCGGCTCGACCACCAGCGTGGCGGCGTCCAACGACGGTTCCGCACGGCCTTCGTGGCGGACGGTCACGGCCTCCAGCTCCAGCCGCGGCGAGGCCGGTACGTCAGCACCTCCGCCCGAGCCCGAGGGCCCCGTCTCCAGCACCGCGAAGATCTCCTCCGCGGCCGCCAGACCCTCCGCCGCCGCGTGGTACTGCGCGCCCACCTGCCGCAGCGGCAGATACGCCTCCGGCGCCAGGATCAGCACCACCAGGCCCGTGTAGAGGTCCAGGTCCCCGTGGACCAGCCGCATCCCGATGCCCACCGCGACCAGCGCCACCGAGAGGGTCGACAGCAGCTCCAGCGCGAAGGACGACAGGAAGGCGATGCGCAGCGTACGAAGGGTGGCCCGCCGGTACGCGGAGGTGATCTCCCGCACCGACTCCGCCTGCGCCTTCGCCCGCCCGAAGACCTTCAGCGTCGGCAGCCCGGCGACCACGTCCAGGAAGTGGCCCGACAGCCGCGACAGCAGCTGCCACTGACGGTCCATCCGGGACTGGGTGGCCCACCCGATGAGCACCATGAAGAGCGGAATCAGCGGCAGGGTGAGCACGATGACGCCCGCCGACACCCAGTCGTCGGTGACGATCCGCGCCAGTACCGCCAACGGCACCACCACCGCGAGCCCGAGCTGCGGCAGATAGCGCGCGAAGTAGTCGTCCAGCGCGTCCACGCCACGGGTCGCCAGCGCGACGAGCGAACCGGTGCGCTGCCCGCTCAGCCATCCCGGCCCCAGTTCGGCGGCCCGCTCCAGCAGCCGCCCACGCAGCTCTGACTTGACCGCCGCGCTCGCGCGGTGCGCGGCCAACTCCGTCAGCCAGGCGACCAGGCCGCGCCCGACGGCGACCGCGCCCAGCAGAAGGAGTGGCGTACGGAGCCCGGAGACGTCGAGTCCGTCCTCGAACGCCCCCACCACCACCTCGGCGATGATCATCGCCTGGGCCACGACCAGCCCCGCACCGGCCAGTCCCAGGACCACCACGGCCACCAGGAAGCCCCGGGTGGCCCGTGCGTACCGCAGCAGACGCGGATCGATCGGTTTCACGTGAAACACCCACCCACCAGTTCGAGAGCAACGACGGCTCCAGGGCCTGTCTGTCGGATCGAGCAGCCGGACAGGGCCTAGTGCGCGTCCGCGATGTGATGCGTACCGATGCGCTTGCGGAAGACCCAGTACGTCCAGCCCTGGTAGAGCAGCACCAGCGGCGTCGCGATGCCCGCGCACCAGGTCATGATCTTCAGGGTGTACGGCGTCGACGACGCGTTCGTCACCGTCAGGCTCCACTCCTCGTTGAGCGAGGACGGCATGACGTTCGGGAAGAGCGTCAGGAAGAGCATCGCGACGGCGGCCACGATCGTCAGACCGGACAGCGCGAACGACCACCCCTCCCGCCCCGCCCTGATCGCCACGACCGCGCCGGCCAGCGCGAGCACGGCGACGAGCATCGCGGCCAGGCTCCCGCCGTCACCGCTGTCGAGCTGCGTCCAGCCGAGGAACCCGAGCGCCGGCACGGCCGTGAACAGCCCCAGCGTGATCGCCAGCTTCCGCGCCCGCGCCCGGATGTCCCCCACCGTCTTGAGCGCGGCGAACACCGCGCCGTGGAAGGTGAAGAGGGTCAGGGTCACCAGCCCCCCGAGGAGCGCGTACGGGTTGAGGAGATCGGCCAGGTTCCCCACGTACTCCATGTCAGCGTCGATCTTCACGCCGCCCACGATGTTCCCGAAGGCCACGCCCCACAGCACCGCTGGCAGCAGCGAGGTCCAGAAGATCGCGTGTTCCCAGTTGCGCTGCCAGCGCTCCTCGGGCCGCTTGGCGCGGTACTCGAAAGCGACACCGCGCACGATGAGGCAGACCAGGATGACCAGCAGCGGCAGATAGAAGCCCGAGAAGAGGGTGGCGTACCACTCGGGGAACGCGGCGAAGGTCGCGCCGCCCGCCGACAGCAGCCACACCTCGTTGCCGTCCCAGACGGGCCCGATGGTGTTGATCAGGACCCTTCGCTCCTTGCGGTCCCGCGCGAGCAGCTTCGTCAGGACGCCGATCCCGAAGTCGAAGCCCTCAAGGAAGAAGTAGCCGGTCCACAGGACGGCGATCAGTACGAACCAGACATCGTGGAGTTCCATGACTCACATCAGCTCCTCAAGTCCTCAGCTCTCGGTCCTCGGTCATCCGTCATCGGTCATCAGTCATCAGTACGAGAAGGCCATCGGGCGGTCGGCGTCCTTCGCGTCGTGGCCGCCGATCTTCGTGGGTGGGTTGAGGTCGTCGTCGTCAAGGTCGGGCGGTCCCGCCTTGACGTACTTCACGAGCAGCTTGACCTCGACGACGGCGAGCACCGCGTAGAGCAGGGTGAAGACGATCATCGAGGTGAGCACCTCGCCCTGCGACGTGCCGGGGGAGACAGCGTCGGCGGTGCGCAGCACCCCGTAGACGACCCAGGGCTGTCGGCCGGTCTCGGTGAAGATCCAGCCCCAGGAGTTGGCGATCAACGGGAAGAGCATCGTCCACAGGGCGACGAGCCAGTACATATGGGCGAACCGGGGGCTCAGCGCCTTGTTGCGGAAGAGCACGAGATTCGGCACCTCGTCCTCGCCGGTCCGCATCGCCTTCGGCAGCAGGAACCTCCGCCGGGTCAGCCAGAGCCCGAGGAGGCCGATGCCCAGCGACGCCATGCCGAAGCCGATCATCCAGCGGAAGCCCCAGTACGCGACGGGGATGTTGGGCCGGTAGTCGCCGGGCCCGTACTTCTCCTGCTCGGCCTTCTGCACGTCGTTGATGCCGGGCACGAAGGACTCGAAGTCGCTGTGGGCGAGGAAGGACAGCAGGCCGGGGATCTCGATGGCGACCTTGTTGTGCCCCTTGTCCACGTCCCCGTACGCGAAGACCGAGAAGGGCGCGGGCGCCTCGCCGTCCCAGAGGGCCTCGGCGGCGGCCATCTTCATCGGCTGCTGCTCGTACATGATCTTGCCGAGCGTGTCGCCGCTGACGGCGGTGAGCAGCCCGGCGGTCACCAGGGTGACCAGGCCGAGCCGTAGCGAGGTCCGCATCACCGGGATGTTCCGCTGATGCCCCTCGCGCTTACGGCGTGCGAGGTGGAAGGCGGAGATGCCGACCATGAACGCGCCGCCGACCATGAAGGCCGCCGTCATGGTGTGGAAGAACTGGGCGAGTGCGGTGTTCTGCGTCAGTACGGCCCAGAAGTCGGTCAGCTCGGCCCGGCCGCGCTCCTCGTTGATGCGGTAGCCGACCGGGTGCTGCATCCAGGAGTTGGCCGCCAGGATGAAGTAGGCGGAGAGGATCGTGCCGATCGAGACCATCCACATGCAGGCCAGATGGATCTTCTTGGGCAGCTTGTCCCAGCCGAAGATCCACAGTCCGATGAAGGTGGACTCGAAGAAGAAGGCGATCAGTGCCTCGAAGGCGAGCGGGGCGCCGAAGACGTCGCCGACGAAGCGGGAGTAGTCCGACCAGTTCATGCCGAACTGGAACTCCTGCACGATGCCGGTGACGACGCCCATGGCTATGTTGATCAGGAAGAGCTTGCCCCAGAACTTCGTCGCCCTGAGGTACTTCGGGTTCGACGTCCGCACCCAGGCGGTCTCCAGGCCGGCGGTCAGCGCGGCGAGCGAGATCGTGAGGGGGACGAAGAGGAAGTGGTAGACGGTGGTGATGCCGAACTGCCATCGCGCGAGAGTCTCGGGGGCCAGTGCGATGTCCACGTCGTCTCTCTCCTTCTCCTTACGGCCCCGCGCCGGGGGCTCCGACCTGTCCCGAAAGTCCCGGTAGGAACCGGACGAAACAGGAAGCATCAAGCGTGCTTGTGAACGCGTTCACATTCACAAGCAAAAGTATGGCGCACGGCCCGACCGGATCTTCAAGGGGGGGGTCCCCTTCGAACATCCCGCCGTGACCACGCGCCGTGGGGCCCGCTCAGATCTCCTTGCGGAAGGACTCGGCCGTCCGCAGGAACAGGTCGTTCGCCTTGTACTCGCCGATCGTGACCCGTACGCCCTCGCCCGCGAACGGCCGGACCGTCACGCCCGCCCGCTCGCACTCCACCGCGAAATCGGTCGTACGGTCCCCCAGCCCCAGCCACACGAAGTTGGCGTGCGTGTCGGGCACGGTCCAGCCCTGGCCGCGCAGCGCCTCGCAGACCCGGGCGCGCTCACCGACCAGCTCCGCCACCCGCTCCAGCAGCTCGTCCTCGGCGCGCAGCGAGGCCACCGCCGCGTCCTGTGCGATCTGGCTCACACCGAAGGGCACCGCGGTCTTGCGCAGGGCGGCGGCCACCCGCTCGTGGGCGATGGCGAAGCCGACCCGCAGGCCTGCCAGGCCGTACGCCTTGGAGAAGGTCCGGAGCACCGCCACGTTCGGGCGCTCCCGGTAGATCTCCACGCCGTCGGGGACAGCCCCTCCTCCACCTTCGGCGGCACGGATGAACTCGCGGTACGCCTCGTCCAGCACCACCAGGATGTCCGTCGGCACCCGGTCGAGGAACCGCTCCAGCTCGGCCCGGCGGACCACGGTGCCCGTGGGGTTGTTGGGGTTGCAGACGAAGATCATCCGTGTCCGGTCGGTGATCGCGTCCGCCATCGCGTCCAGGTCGTGCACCTCGTCCGCGTCCAGCGGCACCCTCACCGACGCGGCGCCCGTGATCTGCGTGATGATCGGGTACGCCTCGAAGGACCGCCACGCGTAGATCACCTCGTCGCCGGGGCCTGAGGTGGCCTGGAGCAGCTGCTGGGCGACGCCGACGGAGCCCGTGCCCGTCGCGACGTGCGAGACAGGCACCTCGAAGCGGTCGGCCAGCTCGCTGATCAGCCCGGTGCACGCCATGTCGGGGTAGCGGTTGAACGCCCCGGCCGATGCCAGCACCGACTCCATCACGCCGGGGAGCGGCGGGTAGGGGTTCTCGTTCGACGACAGCTTGTACGAGACAGGCTCGCCCGCGGCGGCCGGCCTGCCGGGCTTGTAGGTCGGGATGCCGTCAAGCTCGGCGCGCAGCTTCGGGCTCGTGTCGCTCACCGCGGGTCCTCCTCGGGCGCTCTGGGGTCCGTACACATGATCGGCCCATCTCATGCGGATGTACCAATACTGCTCACCTTAAGAGGATTGACGGGCTCTGCGAATACCCCTCCGGGGAGCGGGCTCGGCGGCGGCCGTCCCACCGCCCCGGAACCGGGCCCCGGACCCGGACCGGCACGGGCCGGGAGGCGCCGCCGGCCCCGGGAAGACCGGGCTCCGATGGGGGGAGCGCTCGCGAACCTGGCGCGCGCCGGTGGCTCACTCCGTGGCGCGCGTCACCCGTAGGGGTGAGTTGAGACCTCTTCGAAACATCGGACAGTCGCCAGGCCCATCCAGCTCCACACTTGACAGACAACAACTGAATCGCTCAACGACCTTGATTTCCACGTCTTTCGAGCGTTGTTGATCATGCAGAAACGTGACTCTTGGGAGGTGAAGATGCGACCGGCCCCACCACCTTGATGAGCCCTACTATCGGCTCGCCATGACACCAGCAGGGAAACACCAGGTGAGCCGGACGGACACATCCCGCCGGGGCAGCCGGCAAGGTCGGGCGGGCATCCGGGACGTGGCCGCCGCAGCCGGTGTCTCCATCACGACCGTCTCCGACGCGCTCAACGGCAAGGGGCGGTTACCCGACGCCACACGCCGACATGTCCGAGAAGTCGCCGAGCGGCTGGGCTACCGCCCGTCCGCCGCGGCCCGAACCCTCCGTACCGGCAAGTCAGGGCTGATCGGCCTGACCGTCACCACGTACGGGGATGAACCTTTCACCTTCACCGAATTCGCCTACTTCGCCGAGATGGCACGGGCCGCGACCTCCGCGGCGCTCGCCCGCGGTTACGCCCTCGTCATCCTCCCCGCCACCTCACGCCACGACCTCTGGTCGAACGTCGCACTCGACGGCACCGTCGTCATCGACCCCTCCGACCACGACCCGGTCGTCACCGAGCTCGTCCGCCAGGGCCTGCCCGTCGTCTCCGACGGCCGCCCGGCCGGCACCCTCCCCGTCACCGCCTGGGTCGACAACGACCACGAGGCCGCCGTACTCGATCTGCTCGACCATCTCGCCGCGGCCGGCGCCCGCCGGATCGGGCTGCTCACCGGGACCACCACCGACACGTACACCCGGCTCTCCACCACCGCGTATCTGCGCTGGTGCGAGCGCGTCGGACAGGACCCCGTCTACGAGTCCTACCCCGCGCACGACCCCTGCGCCGGGGCCGTCGCCGCCGACCGGCTGCTCGCCCGGCCCGACCGGCCCGACGCGGTGTACGGGCTCTTCGACCCCAACGGCACCGATCTGCTGGCCGCCGCGCGGCGGTACGGCCTGCGGGTGCCCGAGGACCTGCTGCTGGTCTGCTGCAGCGAGTCCACCGTGTACGCGACCACCGAACCGCCCATCACGACGCTCTCGCTCAAGCCGCGCCGTATCGGCACCGCCGTCGTCCAGCTGCTCATCGACGCCATCGAGGGGATCGACACCGGTCGTCCCGTCGAGCAGGTGATACCGACGGAGCTGATCGTCCGGACCTCGTCCCAGCGGCGCCCGCCCCGTACCACGGTCAGCGCTCCGAGGTCTCCCGCCCGGGACTGACGCGGACGCACGCACTCCGCCTCACACAATTCGGGCGATCCGCGTGAAAACAGTCGGCGAAACGTGGGTGGAATCGGATTGACCACCCCTGGTGCGTCACACAGGGGTGGCTGCATTCCTATGATGGGCGCACGACACCGCGGACCTTCCCCTACCTCCGGTGGGGATGTCCCGCCCGAACAGGCGGACCCGAGAGGTGTACGGAGGCGCGACGGTGGTGGAGGGGTCGATGACTCAGGGGGCCGGGACCGGTCAGGGACCCGTGGTGCGCACGGCGACGCTGCGCGATTTCCGGGTGCCGCCGTACACACAGGTCCCCGTGCGGCCGGAGCAGCCCGCGCCGCCCGATGAGGCGGCGCCGGCCGGGGAGTCCGGTCGGTCCGACGAGTCCGCGCCCCAGGTGACCGTGGTCGGGGCCGTTTCGGCGGGGCTCGGCATCGCGCCGCGTACGGACCCACGAAGCATCACGTTCCCGACGCCCGACGCGGCGGAGCCCGTCTCCGCGCCTGCGCCGGTGGCCGCAGAGGTTCCTGACGCCCCGTCACGCCCCGATCCGCGCGGCCTCGTGGGCGCGCCCCCCGCGGTCCCGGCCACGGCCGCCACGCCCGCCGCCAGGCCGGCCGTGACACCCGCCGCGCCCGCCGCCGACGTCACCCCCACGGACCATCCCGGCAACGCAGTCCCCCGCGACGAGGTCCCCGAGGGCTACACCCCCACCGAGCGCGACCTCCCGGTGATCAAGCGCGGTGACACCGTCCAGGTGAGCGTCGAGCCGGTCGAGAGCCCCGGCACCACGGACGGCCTCGGCCCGCTCTTCGTCGTCGGCGACGTCCACGGCTATTTCGACGAACTCGTCACCGCCCTCGCCGAACAGGGCCTCATCGACAGCGAGGGCGGCTGGGCCGCGGGCAACACCCGCCTCTGGTTCCTCGGCGACTTCACCGACCGGGGCCCCGACGGCGTCGGCGTCATCGACCTCGTCATGCGGCTCTCCGCCGAGGCCGCCGCGGCGGGCGGCTACTGCAAGGCCCTGATGGGCAATCACGAACTGCTGCTGCTCGGCGCCCGCCGCTTCGGCGACACCCCGGTCAACTCCGGTGCGGGTACGGCCACCTTCCAGGCCGCCTGGCTGCTGAACGGCGGCCAGAAGACGGACATGGAGCGCCTCCAGGACGTCCATCTCCAGTGGATGTCCCGGCTCGACGCCCTCGTGGAGGAGGACGGGCATCTGCTGATGCACTCCGACACGACCGCTTATCTCGACTACGGCGGCAGCATCGAGGACGTCAACGACAACGTCCGCGCCATCCTCACCCGCAACGACGCGGACGAGTGCTGGGACATCTTCCGCAAGCTCACCAAGCGTTTCGCGTTCCGCGACAACGGCGGTTCGGACGCGGCCAGGGAGCTGATGGCCGCGTACGGAGGGCGGCGTATCGTCCACGGCCACAGCCCGATCCCCTATCTGCTCGGCGAAGTCGGCACCGAGGACGCGTCGGACGGCGAGGAGAACTCGGGGCCCGTGGTCGACGGGCCGCATGTGTACGCGGACGGGCTCGCCATCGCCATGGACGGCGGAGTGACCATGGCCGGAAAGCTTCTGGTCGTACGGCTCCCGCTGCATAACTGAACAGAGTGGGGGCAGGTGTTTTCGGTGAACCCCCTGTCACCCCGTGCCTTAACCGCTCTACCATCGGCTCATCCGTAGCAGGCTCTCCTCCGTTTTCGCCAATCGTCCGCGCTGTGCGGACAATCCGGCCCTACGGAGCATCGGGGGATGCACATGAACAGCGCTCCGCATCTGCTGAACGAGGATCGCGCCGATTTCGAGCGGATTCTCGACGAGACGCTGCGCCATGCGCACGACCGTCCGGATCTGGCCGATGTCGGGCAGCGCCTCAACACCGAACAACTGCGCACCATGGCTCTGGGCGCGACGTCTCTGATAACCGCCGCCGCGGCCGCCGAGTACGAGCACTACGCGAAGGTCCGGGAGGAATTCCGTACCCCGGCCACCTCGTCGGTGGGCAGTTCCGTACTGAGCCCGGCCGTGCACGGGGCCGGCGAGACCGGCGCGGGCCTGGCCGCCGTCGTCGCCGTCCTGGTCCCGGCACTCGGGGGTGCGGCGGCCGTCGTCTTCCTGCTGGTCGGCTTCACGCTGAGAGTGCTCAGCCCGGTGCCCGCCTTCTCCGACACCCTGGTGACCGTCGGCCTGTTCTTCTGCGCCGTCACGGCCGTCGGCCTGGCCGTCGGCGGAGCCGGGCTGCTCATCACGGCCCTGCGCAACGGCCCGACACAGGTCCCGGCCGGCCAGACGGACGGCGGGTGGCCCGACGAGGTGTCAGGAGCCCGTGAGGCGTGGCGCACCGCCCTGCTGGAGCGGGGGATCCTGCCGTTCCTGCGGGAGGCCCTGGCCGCGCCCGGCGTGGAGCCGGCGCCGAAGGTCCGCCCGGCACGGCATCTGCCGAAGATGGGCTACAGCCGCCCGGACTTCTCCAGCCCGGACGACGGCGCGACGACCGGCCAGCGCCCCACGTACTCCAGCCCGGACTTCTCCAGCCCCGACTTCGGCGGACCGGAGCACCGGCCGGAGTGAGTTCGGCCGGAGTGAGTTCGGCCGGGTGACTCACGGCCCGAGTGAGTCACGGCTGCTGGTACGGGGCGATGATCCCGGCGTCCATCGCCCGGCGGATCGCGTCCACCCGCGACACCGCGCCGAGCTTCCGGTAGGCGTTCGTCAGATGCCGCTTGACGGTGGTCTCGGCCAGGAACAGCGCGGAGGCGATCTCCGCGTTGCTGCGCGCCTGTGCGACGTAGTTGAGAACCTCGACCTCGCGCGCGGACAGAAGCCGGTCGGCGACCGGCCCGCCGAACTCCTTGATCATGTTCCGGGAGACCGAGAAGTGGATCCTCTCCGGCTCGCGGATCACGGAGTGGATCGAGGTGACCAGTTCCCGGCTGGAGACCGACTTCAGCAGGTAGGCGGTGGCGCCGTCGTCCAGTACGTCCCTGAGCAGCACGGGGTCGTCATGCATCGTGAGCACGATGCAGCGGGTATCGGGGCAGTGCCTGCCTATCTCCCGTACGGTCTCCCGGATGCCCGGACCCGGCATCTGTACGTCGAGTACGGCGATGCCCGGCCGGTGTCTGCGGACCAGCTCCACGGCCTCGGTGCCGCTCGCACCCTGGGCGACGACTTCCAGCCAGTCCTCCAGGGAGAGCAGATCGGCCAGCAGCTCCCGGAAGAGGGTGTGGTCGTCGGCCACGACGACGCTGGTCACGCCGGCTCTCGCGGGCACCCCGGCGTCAGCCATGCCGGCGCCAGTTGATCAGCGGGATGGAGACGTTGACCGTCGTCCCGCCGCCGACCGAACTGTGGATGCTGGGATTTCCGCCGAGCAGTTCGGTCCGCTCGCGGATCGAGATCAGGCCACCGCGCCGGGTCTTGGCGAGGGTGGCCACCTCGAAGCCCGCGCCGTCGTCGATCACGGACGCCTGGACCAGCGTGTCCGTGACCCTGATCGTTATCCACAGTTCGTCGGGGTCGGAGTGGCGCAGAGCGTTTCTGGCCGCCTCGCGAATGATGAAGTAGAGCTCCTCCGCCGCTGCCGCCGGTATTTCGTCGACATTTCCCGTTACGGTCAATTCAGCCCTGACGCCGTCCGGGACCGTGGAGTCGATGAATTTGGTGAGGGCACGCTCAAGATTGGTGTCGGAGACCGATTCCCTCAACTCACCGGAGAGATCACCGATTTCCCGCAGTGCCACCTTGAGCGCTTCCTCGGCCGATTTCAGCTTCGACCGTACGACCGCGCTCTCGCTCTGGATCAGCGGTTCACACAGCTCCAGTTCGAGCATGGCCACCAGAACTTCGTGGGCGACCCGGTCGTGCAGGTCCCTGGCCAGCCTGTGACGTTCGTCGAGATGGGAACTGTGCAGTTTCTCGCGAAGGAATTTAATGTAGCCGACACAGCCGAGCGCGATTTGTGTCATCACCGCGTCGTTCAGCGTCAGCGCGGTGTCCAGGAATTCGTCCGGAGAGGGCGTGGCGGGCAGGAACTCGCGTACGACGACGGGAAGTGCCGTCTCGTAGAACAGCTCGGCGGCGCGGACCGTCTCGGTCGGATGGATACCGCGCGACGCCCGGGTCCTGCTGAATTCGGCCGCTCCCCGAAGGGATTCCTTGCTCGGCGCGGTCCTGGTGCGGAAACCGGTTCGCGCGCCCCGCGCTATGTCGTCGAGGAGTAATTCGACTTGATTAACAAGTAACGCGCTTATTTCAGGTTCTTCGAGCAACGGGCTGTTCATCGCCCGCAATCGCTGAAAGAATGGTTCAACAATGTTCGCGCGAACTTCGTTCGGCAGCCCGGAATTCCCGGCATGCCCTTCCGGATCGATCGCCACGGCAGCCCCCCGCCATTATCCCGCAGCCTCCCACGTGATATTTAGGGAGTATACGTGGCCAAGCGGGGCTTTCAAGAAACAATATTCACCACAATTCCGCCAAACACCTACATTCCGTAGTAAAACTCTGTTATGAGTTAGGTCAAGTTCCGCGATCTCACGATTCGTGCGGCAGGTCGACTTTGAGCCGGTAACCGCAGGAGCCGGTGTGGGCCATCTGACAGAGCCCGACGTCCGGATCGATGTCGTCCGGCAGCTCCATCGCCTTGAGCCAGCCGGTCAGCCGCTCGCCCGGACCACAGTGGTAGACCTTGTCGATTCCCGCCTTCTTGACACCCTTGTAGGCGAAACACGTGATGACCTTGAGGTCGTGCGTGCCGTCGTCGAACGTCTCCTCCGCCTCGAACAGCGAGCCGAGATAGAGATCCACGGCCGCCTGGAACAGCCGGCGGTACTGCTCGACGGTCTCGACCTTCTCGACACCGAGACCGCGCATCAGCCGGACCATCTCCTGGCGCCCGAACTCGCGCACCACCGCGATGTTGGCCTCGTTGGCGCCGTCGATGCCGCCCGACATCGCGGTCTGGTAGTACCAGAGCCCGTCGGTGGCCATCCACGAGCGGCGCAGCAGCTCCTCGCGCTGCGTCGCCGTGAGTTCCGGAGTGGGGCCGGTCGCCGGAGTGGGAGTGGCCGGAGTGGGGTCCGCGCTCATGAGGTCAGTCACCTTCTCTTCGTCGGTCCGTCATACGGGGTCGGCGCCGGCCGCTGCCAACACCTCTTCCACCCCGTGCCGTTGAAGCTTCCCGCTGGAGGTGCGCGGGAGTCGCCCCCTGCGTACGAGAACGATGTCGCGCGGTGTGAGTCCGAGCGAGTCCGACACGGCGAACCGCAGCCGGGCGATCAGATCCTCGCGGGCCGCTGCCCCGGACTCCTTCGTCTCCGCGACGAGGACCAGCCCCTCGCCGTCGGGGAACGTCACTCCCGCCGCGAGGACCGCGCCGTTCGCGACCCCGGTGACCCGGCCCGCGACGGACTCGATGTCGCTCGCGTAGTAGTTCTGGCCGAAGACGATGATCACTTCCTTCTTCCGCCCGGCGATGAAGAGTTCACCGTCCTGCCGGAAGCCCAGATCCCCGGTGGAGACCCAGCCGCCGGACAGCACGGTGGCCCGGGTCGCCGCTTCGTTGTCCTCGTAGCGGCGCATCACCGAGTCGCCGCGGATCTGGATCTCGCCGACCAGCGCGCGGTCGGTCAGCTCCGTACCGTCCTCGCCGACCAGCCTGACCTCGGTGTTCGCCACCGGGACGCCGACCGAGACGATCTCCCGGCCCGCCTCGGCGCCCTCGCCACCGGCTGCGGCGGAGGCCGTCTCCACGATGCCCCGGGAGAGCGGCCCGCGCCGCACCCACGTACTGCGCACCGCCCTGCCCGTCGGCGCGAACGTCACCGCGAGGCTGCCCTCGGCCAGGCCGTACACCGGCACGAAGGCGTCGGGGCGGAATCCGGCCGGGGCGAAGTGCGCCGAGAACCGGCGCAGCGTGTCGGGGTCGATCAGCTCCGCCCCGTTGAGCGCGAACCGCCAGCGGGACAGATCGAGTTCGGCTACACGCTCGGCCGGGGTACGCCGCAGGGCGTACAGATAGCCGGAGTTGGGCGCCGTCGTCGCGGTCACTCCGTACCGGCTGATGATCCGCAGCCACCTGCCGGGATCCCGGAGGAAATCCTCGGGCGGCAGCAGATACGTCTCGGCGTCGTTCAGCGTCGGCGAGAGGAACGCGCCGATCAGACCCATGTCGTGGAAGAGCGGCAGCCAGTTGCAGCTCACATCGGTGTCGTCGATGCCGAGCCCCCCGGCAATCGCATCGACGTTCGCGAGGAGATTGGCGTGGGTCAATACGACGCCCTTCGGGCTCGCGCTGGTCCCCGAGGTGTACTGCACGAGCGCCGGATCATCCGCCGCCACGTCCACGTACACCGGCGACGGCACGCGCGTCATGGCCACGTCGAGGATCTGGAACTCGCCGCCCGCGCCGCCGAGCGTCGGCTCCAGGAGCCCGCCCAGCATCTTGTCGGAGAGCACGACGCGTACCTTCGACTGGCGCATCACGAGCGCGATCCGGTTCAGATGGATGTCGAGCGAGGCGAAGCGCACCGGCGGCGGTACCGGCACCGGCACCGCACCGGCGGCGAGCACGCCGAAGAACGCCCTGGCGAAGTCGATCGAGGTGGGGAGCGCGATCGCGACCCGCTCCCCCCGTACGACGCCGCGCTCCAGCAGCCCGCAGGCCAGCTCCCCGGCCTCGGCGTGCAGCTGGCCGAACGTGACGCGCTCGGCCTCCTCGTCCCCGCGGAACAGGCGCATGCCGTGGCCCGATCCGCGGGCGGCGACGGCGGCGAGCGCGTCGACCAGGCCCCCGCCCTCGCCGCCGCCCGTGATCATGCCGAGGTCTTCTGCCGGCACAGGCCCTCCACCACGCCCTGGAACTCCCCGATCGTCTGGACCCGGAAGGTGACCTCGTCCTCGATCTCGATGTCGAACGCCTTCTCGGTGTTGAGGACGATCTGGAGGACGCGCATCGAGTCGACGTTGGGGAGCGAGCGGAAGTGCTGGTCGGGCGTCAGGCCGGCGGCCGGGGTGTCGAGTTCGTCGCCGATGATCTGACAGATCTTCTCGCCAATGGCCTCGGCGCTGATGCCGGCGGCCTCGGTGGCGTCGGTCGCGGCGGCGCCGGTGCCGGCGGCCCCGGTGACGTCGGTCGCGGTGGCCTCGGTGGCCTCGGTCGCGGTGATGATGTCCGTGGTGTCCATGTGATCAATCCCCCTGGGTGACGGTTCTGTTGGAGGCGCGGAGCGCGTCGACGAGTCCGGTCGGCAGGCGCTTGTCGTACGTACCGAGGACTTCGTCCGTGAGCAGATGGAACGTGCCGTCGGCGGCGGCCACGAGATCGCCGCCCGGCAGCCGGATCTCCCCGGAGGCACGTACCGACAGGGCATCGCGCTTGGTGATCTCGGCGTGGGCCGTGTACTCGGCGCCGGTCTCCATGGGCCTCCCGTAACGGATACGCAGGCCCGTGGTGAAGGCCGAGATCCGGTCGGACCGGTAGACGGCCTGGGCCAGCGTCTCGTCCAGGATCGCGGCGACGATGCCGCCGTGGATGACGCCGGGGAACGACTCGTAATCGGCGCCGAGCTTGATCCGGGTGCCGAATCCGTTGCCTTCCTCCTCGAAGACCAGCCGCAGCCCGATGGGATTGTGCGGAGCACAGCCGAAGCAGTTGGCCGTGTCGGCCGCCGCCCCGGTGGCGCTGTCGTTGAACGCTGACTCGGGCAAAACCCCGCTCCTCAGGTCGTCAGTCGTCGGCTGCTGTCCGGTCGTCGGCCGCCGGCTCGCGCCGGCGGCGACGCCGGGTCAGATGAGCGAGCGGAGCTTGCGCTTGAGGTCCTTCGACGACTCGATGGAGTCGTCCTCGACCAGCCGTCGCACCATGGAGAGCACCTTGCCGTCGGCGGCGTCGGTGGCGCCGTCCTGGATCGACTCGATGCGGCGCACGCCCTTCGCGGAGGTCGAGTGCGGGTAGAAGTGACCGGCGGGGTGCTTGAGGCCGTCACTGCGGTCCGCCAGCCAGACGTACGCCATCTTGAGCGCGGCGATCTGGCTCTCCCGGTTGCCGTCGCACAGCTCCTGCGTGAAGACGTAGAAGGCGCGGGCGTGCCGGGACTCGTCGCGTCCGAGGAGCTTCCAGATGCCCCTGACCACGGGCTCCTTGGTCTCGGCGGCGAGCGCGCGGTAGAGCTCGGCGGCGCGGGCCTCGGAGATGATGTTCATCATCAGGGTGCCGACGCGGGTGTCGCCGATCGGGTACGGCTCGCGCTTGTACAGCGCGTGCTTGGAACGGACCTTGACGCCCAGCTTGTCGAGGCAGCGGGCCTGCACGAGCGAGTGCCGTGCCTCCTCCGCGCCCCAGCTCAGCGCCCAGGACGAGAAGCTGGTCTCGCCCTCCCACTCGCGCAGGAAGTTGTGCGCGCCCGGCAGGGTGCCGAACTCGATGATCGCCGCCTCGGTGAGGAAGTCGACCTCCTCGGCACTCATCAGCTCGGGGTTGAGCTTGTCGAGGTCCAGCTCACGCCAGTCCCAGCGGGTCGTCTCGAACCAGTCGAAGATCTTGTTCCACGTCATGTCGAGGTAGAAGTCGGTGTACAGCGGGTCGAGGATCAGCGAGCCGTGGGCCCGCATGCCTATCTCGACGGTGTCGGCGAAGCCGAAGCCGTCGAAGGCCGCGGGGGCGATGATGTCCTCGACGTCGTGCACCTCGGCCCAGCCGGGTACGGCGCCGCCGGCGCCGTCGCCGACGACGTACACCCGGGTCTTGGCGAAGCCGCGCATACCGCGCAGGCTGCGGACCGCCGCCGGTGCCGAGGAACCGCTGCCTCCGATGAAGGCGACGGCCAGTTCGGTGCCCGGTTCGAGGTCGTGCAGGTAGCGCTCGAAGGTGTCGGGGGTGGACCGGTCGAGGCCGATCTCACCGAAGCGGGCCAGCGAGAGCTGCGGGCCGAGAGTGAGCGCGGGCAGACAGTCGACGAAGACGACGCGCGTCTTGCTCGTGCTCACACCGTCGGTGCCGACGGCGAGGTTGGTGCCGCTGCCCAGGTTGAGGCCTGTGTTCATGACGTTTCCTCTCGAAGGAGATGGTTACGTGCTCGCCGGCGCCCGGGATCCGCGGGCGGCAGGACGCGAGGTCATACCGAACGCGGTCGCGGCGCCGAGCATCATGAAGATCCCGATCGCGATCCAGGCGTTGACGAACGCCTCGTGGGTCGCGTCGTAGGTGAGCGGGGTGCCGAGGATCGCGACCAGCAGGCTGATCCCCAGCACGCTGCCGATCTGCCGGCTCATGTTGACCACCGCGCTGCCCGTGGAGAACCGGGCCGCCGGCAGGTCGGTCGTGGCGGTCGCGAGGATCGTGGGGAGCGCGAGGCCCACCCCGACCCCGCCGATCAGCCAGCCGGGCAGCAACTCGCTCGCGTAGTGCGGGCTCTGCCCAATGCTCGCCGCCATCAGCAGCACACCGACGGTGCACAGCAGACAGCCGGCGGCGACCATCCGGCCCGCCGGGACGCGTGCCGCGAGCTTCGCGGCGACGATCGCGGCCAGCGGGACCATCAGCGGGCCCGGGGCGATCCCGAGTCCCGTACGCAGTGCGGAGTAGTGCCAGACCTGCTGCATCCACAGGATCGCGGTGAGCAGGTTCGCGGCGAACGCCGCGCTGAAGGCGACCGCCGTCAGGTTCGACCAGACGAAGGCCCGCACCCGGAGCAGCGCCGGTTCGATCACCGGGGAGGCATGGCGCCGCGACCGGAACCAGAACACCGCGATCCCGAGGACCGCACCGGCCAGCACGGCGGACGTCCGGACCCCGGACCAGTCGTTGATCTTCACCAGGCCGAGTGCCAGCAGCGCGATCGAACCCGTCAGCAGCGCGGCTCCCGGCAGATCGGGCAGCCGGGTCATCGCCGCTTCCTTGGAGTCGGGGACGATACGGAAGGCCACGACCAGCGCGAGGACACCGATGGGGATGTTCACCAGGAAGATCCACCGCCATGACGCGCTGACGAGCAGACCGCCGAAGACCGGCCCGGCCGCCGCCGCCAGCGCGGCGCTCGCCGACCAGATCCGTACGGCACCGGCCCGGCGCTCCGGCGGGAACGCCGAGAGCAGCAGACCGAGACTGGCGGGCGTCAGCGCCGCGGCGCCGACCGCCTGGAGCACCCGGAAGAGGACGAGCTGCCACAGCGATGTCGATACGGCGCAGGCCGCGGACGCCGCGGTGAACAGGGCGACGCCGAGCAGGAATCCGGCCTTGCGGCCGTAGCGGTCGGAGAGGCGGCCCAGGGGCACCAGGAGTGCGGCGAAGACGATGGCGTAGGCGTTGAGGACCCACGAGAGGTCCGCGAGGGAGGCGCCGTCGAATTCACGGCCGATGGCGTCGAAGCCGACGTTGACGATGAAGAGATCGAGCCCGGCCATGAAGGCGGCCAACGACAGGATCCCGAGCAGGAGTCCGGAGTGCGGCGGCAGTGCCGAGGCCGGTGCCTGCGCTGATGCCGGTGACTTCGCCGGTGGGACGGGGTTCGGTGTCGAGTCGGGTGTCGCTTGTCCGGTGCCGGCTTCTGTGGCCATGCAGGTCTGTCCCTCGGAACGCTGGGGATGTCGGTGATGCGCTCTGCCGCCTGCCGTCTACAGGACTCATCCGATACGTTCGCCACTGCCCGGTACAAGGGATTCCGGCCCATCCCCACCTTTCGCGGCCTCAACCACCACTTTGGTGGGAGTCCCGGCTACGACCTACGGAGCCGGAGCACCGAGTTCCGCGGGCCCCGGACATACGGAGACACGGAGACACGGATGCCCCCGACCGGTCTTCCGGTCGGGGGCATCCGTCGTCAGGCGCCGCCGGTCACTCCGCCAGCGGCAGATAGACCCGGTTGCCGCTCGCCGCGAACTCCTTCGACTTGGCCGCCATGCCCGCCTCGATCTCGTCCTGCGAACCTCCGTGGTCGCGCCTGATGTCGTGCGAGATCCGCATCGAACAGAACTTGGGTCCGCACATCGAGCAGAAGTGCGCGGTCTTCGCCGGCTCGGCGGGCAGCGTCTCGTCGTGGAACTCCCTTGCCGTGTCCGGGTCGAGCGCCAGATTGAACTGGTCCTCCCAGCGGAACTCGAACCGCGCGTCCGACAGCGCGTCGTCCCACTCCTGCGCCCCCGGATGCCCCTTGGCCAGATCCGCCGCGTGCGCCGCGATCTTGTACGTGATGACACCGGTCTTCACGTCGTCGCGGTTGGGCAGGCCCAGGTGCTCCTTGGGGGTCACGTAGCAGAGCATCGCCGTACCCCACCAGGCGATCATCGCCGCGCCGATGCCGGAGGTGATGTGGTCGTACGCCGGGGCGACGTCCGTCGTCAGCGGGCCGAGCGTGTAGAACGGCGCCTCCTCGCAGATCTCCTGCTGGAGGTCGATGTTCTCCTTGATCTTGTGCATCGGGACATGGCCCGGACCCTCGATCATGGTCTGTACGTTGTGCCGCTTGGCGATGGTGTTCAGCTCGCCCAGCGTCCGCAACTCGGCGAACTGGGCCTCGTCGTTGGCGTCGGCGATCGACCCGGGGCGCAGCCCGTCGCCGAGGGAGTACGTCACGTCGTACGAGGCGAGGATGGAGCACAGCTCCTCGAAGTTCTCGTAAAGGAACGACTCCTTGTGGTGCGCCAGGCACCAGGCCGCCATGATCGAGCCGCCGCGCGAGACGATGCCGGTCTTGCGGCGGGCCGTCAGCGGCACGTACCGCAGCAGCACGCCCGCGTGGACGGTCATGTAGTCGACGCCCTGCTCGGCCTGTTCGACGACCGTGTCCTTGTAGATCTCCCAGGTCAGCTCCTCGGCCTTGCCGTCGACCTTCTCCAGCGCCTGGTAGAGCGGCACGGTGCCGATGGGGACGGGGGAGTTGCGCAGCACCCACTCGCGGGTGGTGTGGATGTTGCGGCCGGTGGAGAGGTCCATGACCGTGTCGGCGCCCCACTTGGTGGCCCAGGTCATCTTGTCCACCTCCTCCTCGATGGAGGAAGTGACCGCGGAGTTGCCGATGTTGGCGTTGACCTTCACGAGGAACCGCTTGCCGATGATCATCGGTTCGATCTCGGGATGGTTGACGTTGGCCGGCAGTACGGCGCGGCCGGCCGCGATCTCGTCCCGTACGACCTCGGGCGCGACGTTCTCCCTGATGGCGACGTACTCCATCTCCGGGGTGATGTCGCCGCGCCGGGCGTACGCGAGCTGGGTCACCGCCTGCCCGTCGCGGCCCCGGCGCGGCTGGCGCGGGCGGCCGGGGAAGACCGCGTCGAGATTGCGGAGTCCACCGCGCGGCGAGGTGTGCTTGAGCCCGTCGTCCTCGGGGCGGACGGGGCGGCCCGCGTACTCCTCGGTGTCGCCCCGGCCGATGATCCAGTTCTCCCGGAGCGGTGCGAGCCCGCGCCGTACGTCGGTTTCGACGGTGGGGTCGGTGTACGGCCCCGACGTGTCGTACAGCGTCACGTCGTCGCCGTTGGTGAGATGCACCTGACGGACCGGCACCCGGAGATCGGGGCGTGAGCCCTCGACGTATCCCTTGTGCCAGCCGATGGCCCTGGAGCCCTCCGAGGGCTCCGAGCCCTCGGAGCCGTTGGAGGCAGACGTGCGTGTGTCCTGAACGGTCATATGAGACCTACTCCCTACGCCGGCATTACCCGGTAACAGGTTCGGCGGTCGACGCAGCTCAGGGATCCGGGGAGACCCCGGAACTCCACAGTCAGCGTCCTCTCAGCCCGGTGCTCCGAGCTCCCGCGTGTGTAAAGGCACCACCACGCTAACGCGCTATCGGGCGTGCTGAACAGAGGGCCTACACCGTTCTTGCGATGATCGGTCGGTGACCCCATCCCCGCAGACACCCGATCCGCACGGCCACTCGCACAGTCATGGGCCGGCCGCGCCGGTCTCCAGACACCTGCGCAAGGTCATCGCCGCGGTGCTGATTCCCTTCGCGACGGCCGTCGTTGTCGGTCTGATCGTGCTCTGGCCCGGCGGCACCCCGGCCCACGAACGCACCGGTGTCGGCTTCGACCGGCAGACCCAGCAGGGCCAGGTGGTGAAGATCGAGCAGGTCGACTGCAGTGACGTGAACGCCGCTCAAGTCCCGTCGACGGGCGATACGTCGACGCCGCAGGGGCGGGAGGCGGAGCGCGCGCAGAACGGGGACTGCGAGAAGGCGACGGTGGAGGTGAAGAGCGGCAAGGACAAGGGGCGCAGGTTCGTCGAGGTCGTCCAGCCGGACGCGCCGCGGCAGTTTCACGTGAATCAGGACGTCGTGGTGGCCTACGCGCCGGACGCGCCGAAGGATCTCCAGTACTCGGTCACGGACGTGGACCGCACGGTGCCGATGGCGCTGCTGGCCGGGATCTTCGCGCTCGCGGTGATCGTGGTGGGGCGGCTGCGCGGGCTGATGGCACTGGTCGCGCTCGTCATCTCGTTCGCCGTACTGACGCTCTTCATCCTGCCGGCGATTCTCCAGGGCTCGAACCCGCTCATCGTGGCGGTCGTCGGCGCGAGCGCGATCATGCTGATCGCGCTGTATCTGTGCCACGGCCTCACGGCCCGTACGTCCGTCGCCGTGCTCGGCACCCTGATCTCCCTGCTGCTGATCGGGCTGCTGGGCTCGCTGTTCATCGGCTGGGCGAGCCTGACGGGCAACACGGACGACAACACCGGGCTGATCCACGGGCTGTTCCCGGAGATCGACATGAGCGGTCTGCTGCTGGCCGGCGTGATCATCGGATCGCTGGGTGTGCTGGACGATGTGACGGTCACCCAGACGTCGGCGGTGTGGGAGCTGCGTCAGGCGGACCCCGACATGGGGCCCCGCGCGCTCTACCGTGCGGGTATCCGGATCGGACGCGACCACATCGCGTCGGTGGTCAACACGCTCGTACTGGCCTACGCGGGCGCGGCGCTGCCGCTGCTGCTGCTCTTCTCGATCGCGGAGTCGAGCGTGGGGACGGTGGCCAACAGCGAGCTGGTGGCCGAGGAGATCGTACGGACCCTGGTGGGGTCGATCGGTCTGGTCGCGTCGGTCCCGGTGACCACGGCACTGGCGGCGCTGGTGGTCTCGGCCGACCGGCCGGGATCGTCGGCGCCGCGCGGTGGTGGCCGCGGTGGACGGCGCCGCAAGGCGTAGCCGCGACGGCGCCCGCGGGGGCGGCGCTCAGCCCGCGTTCTCCTCGGCGAGGATGCGGCCGAGCGTCTCCTCCAGGTCGGTCTCGAAGTCCCCGAGCGCCATCTCCTGGCCGAGCGGGACCAGCCGGTCCGTACGGTCGAGGAAGGCCACCAGCGGCGGGGCGCTGGCCCGGAACAGCGCGTGCTCCGCGCCGACCTGGAGCCTGATGTGGACGTCGGAGAGCTCTTCGGGCTCGGTCGGCGAGATGTACACGTCGCCGTCGCCGCTGGGCTCGTTGATGCCGTCGATCAGCAGCTCACGGCCGAAGGCCCAGGTGACCGGGGCGTCGCCGGGCAGATGGAACGTCATCCGCACCGCGTAGGGGTCCGTCGTCTCGTAACGGAGTTCCACCGGAATTCGGAATGAGAGCTCTTCGGAGACAAGGAAACTCATCAGGACTTCGGCCTGAACCAACTCGCGCATCATGTACCCCGCAGTGGAAGACGGAAAGTTACGGAGAGTAAGAAATTCAGAGAGATTTCGGGGGTTTCAGGGGTGAAACGTCCGGTATTGATGCCCCTTGATCCTCTTCTTAATCGTCCAGCACGCTGTAACGGATCACAAGGAGTGATATTTCAGATACTGATAGAGAATTCCAGCGAGCCGATCATGCT
Organism: Streptomyces sp. NPDC051217; assembly: GCF_044455465.1. Classification (NCBI taxonomy): domain Bacteria; kingdom Bacillati; phylum Actinomycetota; class Actinomycetes; order Kitasatosporales; family Streptomycetaceae; genus Streptomyces; species Streptomyces sp. NPDC051217. Next base: position 165,713 of record NZ_JBITEV010000013.1, on the reverse strand, counting down.
TCCGATCTCTTTGCATAGCAGTTCGACAGCGGGAAGCAGTCTTTCCTCCTGATGCAGCGGCACGGACGTCGCGAGGGTCGCGACCGTCGCCCCTGCCCTGATCGGTACGGCGGCGCAGACCTGGCCGAGCGCGTACTCCTGGCGCTCCAGCACCGGTCCCGTACGCCTCATGGCGCCGAGGCGCGCGAGCAGTGTGCGCCGGTCGGCGACGGAGTAGGGGGTGAGCGGGCCCACGGGATACCGGTCCAGATGGTCCCGGCGGGCCTCCTCGTCGAGCTGGCTCAGCAGACACTGGCCGATCGCGTGCGCGTGCGCGGTCTCGCGGAAGGCGGCCCACTCGGCGACGGCGGGCGCCGCGGGGCTGTCGGCCACCGCGACGATCTCGATCTCGCCCTCGCGGTAGATCGCGAAGTACACCGGCGCCCCGATCAGATCGCGGCAGTGCTCCATCGACTCGACCATGGTGCGCCGGGCCCGGCCGGCCCCCGAGACCTCGCCGTTCACCAGGCGGTCCACCGCGTCACCGAGAAAGAACACGCCCTTCTCCCGGCGCAGATATCCCTCGTGGGTCAGGGTGCGCAGCAGGTGATAGGCGGTGGGGAGGGGAAGACCGGCCTCCCGGGCCAGCTGTTTCGCCGGGGCGCCGCTCGGATGGGAGCCGGCCGACTCCAGCAGGCGCAGCGCACGCCGCACCGAACCGATGAGGGTAGGGGCAGCTGGCGTGGTCGCTGTGGCCAAAGGTCACCCCCAGGCGTACTGACGGGCGTGCGCCCGCTCGCGGGGGCCGCCCCCGCGCCTGCCGCGCCCCGGGGGGACCCGAGACAGAGTCCGAGGTCCGGCGCCGAGAACCCGCACAATGCGTTGGTCAAAGCGACCATCGACGCTGTTTTCGCAGGACGCAGCAGAGGCTTGCCACTCTAATGGCAGCCTCTGAGCGGGGCGTGGTTTCGTCTCCGCCATTCCCCCGCGCGGGCTAACGGCGGGGGCGGGGGCCGCCCCGGTGAGGGGCGGCGGCGCTCCTACCAGTCGCCACGCGAGGACGAGGACGACGTGAACTTCCTTACGCCGTAGACGAGTCCGCCGACGAGGGCCACCAGGATCAGCACCTTGAAGAGCAGCCCGATCACAAATCCGACGACGCTCGCGATCAGCCCGCCGAACACCACGAGAACGACCACGGGCAACGCGATCCACTTCACCCACCAGGGCATTCCCGCGACAATCTCCCGTACCGCCATCGTCCTTACCTCGTTCCGTGAGTACCTGAAGCATTACAGATAGCGTGAATACGTGAGATACGTTCCCGCTTCCTTCGATGCTAGAGCGGCTCGGGCCGAAGCGGAGGTCCCGGAGCCCTGGAACTCCCCTGATCCGACCCTGACGAAATCGGTGGGGGTCGGCCTCCGGTTCCGGCCGGGCCAGCGCGGCGCCCGGCCGCCCCGCGCCCGGCTCAGCCCTCCGGCGGGGAGAAGACGACCATCACCCGCAGGTCCTCGGTGATGTGGTGGAACTTGTGCGGCACACCGGACGGTACGTAGATCACGCTGCCGCGCCCCACCTGCGTCGTCTCCATGCCCACGGTGATCGAGGCACGCCCGCTCATGACGAGGTAGACCTCGTCCTGGCGGTGCGGCTGCTGCGGGTCGATGGTGCCGGCGTCCAGCGCGTACAGGCCGACGGACATGTTCCGTTCCCGTACAAACTGCAGATACGCCCCGTCGTTGGCGGCACGTTCCGCCTCCAGCTCGTCCAGTCGGAATGCCTTCATGCCACGATCTCACCATGAGAAATTTCGTAGTCAAGACGATCGCCAACGCCGGTGCGCTGGCCGTGGCGATCTGGTTGATCAATGACATAACCCTGACCGGTGACAGCACCGGCAAGAAGGCTCTGGCGCTGGTCGTCGTGGCGCTGATCTTCGGGGTGGTCAATTTCCTCGTCAAGCCGGTCGTCCAGCTGCTCACGCTGCCGCTGTTCATCGTCACCCTGGGTCTGTTCACGCTGGTCGTGAACGCGCTGATGCTGCTGCTGACCTCCTGGCTCGCCGACAAGCTCGACCTGAGCTTCCATGTCGAGGGCTTCTGGACGGCCGTGCTCGGCGGGCTCATCATCTCGATCGTGTCGTGGGCGCTGAACATGGTGCTCCCCGACGACAAGGACTGATCGCCCGTGGAACACGGGACAGGCGCCGGCCCGGGCCCGGACGACGAGATCGGGGACGGCACGCGGGCCGTACGGGCCGGGCTGCCCGAGCCGGTCAAGTACGAGCCGACCATGCCGGGTCCGGTGTTCGCCGCCCACTTCCATCTGCCGGGGGAGCCGACGGGCCCGTACACCTACGGCCGCGACACCAACCCCACCTGGACCCATCTGGAACGGGCCATCGGCGAGCTGGAGGCCCCGGGCCGGGCCGTCGAGACGGTCGTCTTCGCCTCCGGGATGGCCGCGATCTCGGCGGTGCTCTTCTCCCAGCTGCGCACCGGCGACGCGGTCGTGCTGCCGGACGACGGGTATCAGGCGCTGCCGCTGGTACGGGAGCAGCTCACCGCGTACGGCATCGAGGTGCGGACCGCGCCCACCGCCCGCGACGCGCAGCTCGACGTGCTGGCGGGAGCCCGGCTGCTGTGGATCGAGACCCCGTCCAACCCCGGGCTCGACGTCTGCGACATCCGCCGACTGGCGCGGGCGGCACACGAGCAGGGCGCGCTCGTCGCCGTCGACAACACGCTCGCCACCCCGCTCGGCCAGCGGCCCCTGGAGCTCGGCGCGGACTTCTCCGTGGCCAGCGACACCAAGGGCATGACGGGCCACGGCGATATCCTCCTGGGCCATGTGACCTGCGAAGATCCCGAACTGGCCGCGGGTGTGCGGGGCTGGCGCAAGATCGCCGGCGCCATCCCCGGGCCGATGGAGGCGTGGCTCGCCCACCGTTCACTGGCCACGCTCCACCTGCGCGTCGACCGGCAGTGCGCGAACGCGCTGCTGCTCGCGCGGGCGCTGAGCGGGCGGGCGCTGAGCGGGCGGGCCGACGTGAGCGGGCTGCGCTACCCCGGACTGCCCGACGACCCCTCGCACGCCGTCGCGTCCACGCAGATGCGGCGCTACGGCTGCGTGGTGTCCTTCGTGCTGCCCGACCGGGACCATGCCGAGCGCTTTCTGGACGGGCTGCGGCTGGTGGACGACGCGACGAGCTTCGGCGGAGTGCGGTCGACGGCGGAACGCCGGGGGCGGTGGGGCGGCGACGCCGTACCGGAGGGCTTCGTGCGGTTCTCCGTGGGCGCCGAGGACCCCGAGGACCTCATCGCCGACGTACTGCGCGCACTGGACGAAGCGGCGCCCTGACCTGGTCCGGAAATGGAACGGGCGGTCCGAGCCTCCCCCCTCGTGGCTCGGACCGCCCTCGGGTTCCACGTGAAGAACCACGCCCACAAGGCTAGTTGACTCTGAGTCAGTGTCCAATCACAGTAGCGACAGCGGCCTATCGACTTATTTATAGTTGGACGCTCCGGCGACGGACTCTGGGACGGGTTCGCGTGGGGCCGGAAGTTGAGGAGGGCTGTCATGGACCTGGCCCTGCTGCGCACCTTCGTCACCGTCCACCGAGCCGGCTCCTTCACCCGCGCCGCCGCCCTGCTCGGGCTCTCCCAGCCCGCGGTCACCGGCCAGATACGCACCCTGGAACGCCAGTTGGGCCGCCCGCTCTTCCTGCGCCAGGCCCGGGGCGTCACCCCCACCACCATCGGCGACGAACTCGCCCACCGTGCCGCACCCCACCTCGACGCCCTGGTCGAGATCACCGAGACGGGGCTCGACGACGAGTCGGGCGTTCGGACGCTCCATCTCGCGGGGCCGCCGGAGTTCACCTCCGTACGCGCCCTGCCCGCGCTCACCCCGCTGATCAGCCAGGGCCTCGCGCTCCGCGCCTCCTTCTTCGGCAACGCCGAGGAGACCCTGGACGGACTCGCCGCAGGGCACCACGACCTCGCCATCGCGACCGCCCGGCCACGCGGCGGGCTGCTCACCGCGACACCGCTCTGCGACGAGGAGCATGTCCTGGTCGCCTCGCCCCGCTGGGCCGCGCGGCTGGGCCACGACGTACTGCGCAAGGGCCATGTCGTCCTGGAACAGCTGCCGGTGGTGGAGGTCCACGAATCCCTGCCGCTCGTCTCCCGCTACTGGGGCTCGGTCTTCGACTCGCGGCCGGCCGCCGCGGGGGCCGTCATCGCGCCGGACCTGCGCGCCGTCCTGGAGAGCGCGGCGGCGGGCGCCGGACTGGCCGTACTGCCCCGCTATCTGTGCGAAGCCGCGCTGGAACGCGGCGAGGTCGTCGCCCTCTACGACCCGCCGGTGCCGCCGCTGCGCACGTACTTCCTCGTCGTACGCACCGGCACACTCGCCCTGCCGCACATCGCGCGGGCGCACGAATGGCTGCTGCGCGCTTCGGTCGACTGGTGACCGCCGGGCCCGGGGGAGTTTCGACCCGGCCCTATCGGGCCACGCTCTTCCCATGACCGAACGGCCCGTGGTCAAGCGCACCGCACGCGCCATCCTGCTCGACGGCGACCATCTCGTCCTCATCAAGCGCACCAAGCCGGGTGTCGATCCGTACTGGCTGACTCCCGGCGGCGGGGTCGAGCCGGACGACACCACCGTCGTCGCGGCACTCCACCGCGAGGTCGACGAGGAACTGGGCGCCAAGGTCACCGACGTCGTGCCCTGTTTCGTCGACACCGTCGAGCACATCGCGGACGGCGGCGTCACCGGCGTGAAGGTGCAGCACTTCTTCGTCTGCCGGCTCGAATCGATGGATCCGTCGCTGCGGCACGGGCCGGAGATCGACGAGCCGTCTGGGGAGTACGAGATCGTACGGGTGCCGTTCAGCCGGGTCGGGATCGCCGCCGTCCATCTCGTACCGCTGTCGCTGCGGCATTATCTGGACGGCAACATCGAGGGCGTACGGGCGATGCACGCGCCTGACCTGGGCTGACGACGGAGGAGCTCCCCTAGGCTCGCGGACCGTCGAGCAGCGCGAACGCCTCGCGCAGATCGCCGCCCGTGTACGTGTGCGTGGCGAGCCCGGCCAGATGGTGGTCCGCGTTCACCGCCACCGCACGCGGTACGGACGCGAAGATCGCCGCGTCGGACATCGAGTCCCCGAAGGCGACACAGTCCGCCTCCCGGACCCCGAACCGCGCGCACAGCTCGTCGGCGATCCGGACCTTGGCCGCCGTGTTGAGGATCCCCGCCCGGTCCAGCGGTCCGGTGAACGGCAAAGCGGGCCAGCGCGAGCCGTACGTGGCGTGCGCGCCCCACGGCAGCAGACGCTCCACGAAGAAGTCCGGCGAGAGCGTGATCACGGCGCAGTAGTCGCCCCGCGCACGGATGGTCTCCCAGACCTCCCGGATCCCGGCCAGCCACGGTGCTCCCTCGAAGGCCGCCTCCACCTGTACGGCGGTGAGCTCCGACCAGAGCTCCCTGGCCCGTACGGCGAACTCGTCCGGGGCCAGTCCCGCGGTCAGGAACTCACGCTCCAGCTCCGCGATCTCGGCACTCACCCCGAGCTGCCGGGATATCTCGACCGCGGCGGCCGATCCCCGGATCAGCGTGCCGTCGAGGTCGAAGAGATACAGGGTGCGGGGGCGGTCGCCGATGTGCTTCCCGGGGCTGTCCATGTACGCCGAGGTTAGTACGGGCGGTTACTCCCGCCGTCAGACGCCCTCCGGCGTGAATCACGGCACCGTGTTCCACGTGAAACCACTCAAGCGGCCCGCCCGCCGGGCACTCCTCGTCGTCCATGTCGCCGTCTCCGTGAGCTGGCTGGGCCTCACCCTCGGCCTGCTCACGCTTGGTATCACCGCGTACACCACCGGCGACTCCACTCTCACCGATGCCTCCTACCGCGCGATGAACGTCTTCGCCGACTGGCTGCTCGCGCCCGTCGTCGTGGTCACGCTCGTCAGCGGTCTGGTGCTCTCGCTGGGTACGCCCTGGGGGCTGGCCCGGTACCACTGGGTCTGGATCAAGTTCTGGATCACGCTCGTCACCGGCGCGGCGACGGTCTTCGCGCTGCGGCCGGGGATCGGGCAGGCGGCCGACAGCGGCGGTGTGCCCGACATCAGCCTGGTCGCGGCGCCGGCGGTGGCGACCGGCGCGTATCTCTTCATGACCGTCGTCTCGGTGCTGAAGCCGTGGGGGCTGACGCGCCGGGGGCGGCGGCACCGGGCCGCCGCACGCGGCACCCGTACGGGAGGTACGGAGTCGGGGAAGCGCCTCAGCCCGGCCGCCTGAGGCTGCTGGAGCACGGCGGTCAGACCAAAGTCGGTGTGGTGGTGCCCGTGGTGGCGACGTCGCTGCCACGGGCACCACGGCGTTCCAGGGTGTGCGAGACGACGGCGAGGAGCAGCGCGGACGCGGCGAGTGCGGCACCGACCCAGTTGGGCGCGGCGTAGCCGAGCCCGGCGCCGATGACCAGGCCGCCGAGCCAGGCGGCGAGGGCGTTGCCCAGGTTGAACGCGCCGATGTTGACGGCGGAGGCGAGCGTCGGGGCGCCCGACGCCTGGTCGAGGACGCGCTTCTGGAGCGGCGGCACGGTCGCGAAGCCGAGCGCGCCGATCAGGAAGAGGGTGACGGCGGCGGCGATCTTGTCGTGCGCGGTGAGGGTGAACAGCGCCAGGACCACGGACAGGGCGCCGAGCGACACATACAGCATGGGCATGAGGTGGCGGTCGGCGTACCGGCCGCCGACGAGGTTGCCGACGACCATGCCGAGGCCGAGGAGGACCAGGAGCCAGGTGACGGAGGAGTCGGCGAAGCCGGCGGTCCTCGTCATCATCGGGGTGATGTAGGTGATCGCGGCGAAGACTCCGCCGAAGCCGAGGACCGTCATCCCCATGGCGAGCAGGACCTGGACGTTGCGGAACGCGGCCACCTCGTGGCGGATCCGTACGCCTTTCGGGCGCGGCTGCTCCGGTACGAGCTTGGCGACGCCCGCGAGACCGACGACTCCGAGGCCCGCGACGAGGAGGAAGGTCGCGCGCCAGCCGGTGGTCTGGCCGACGTACGTACCGAGGGGTACGCCCACCACATTGGCGAGGGTGAGACCGGTGAACATCATCGCGATGGCGCCGGCCCGCTTGTGCGGCGCGACGAGCCCCGCGGCGACGACCGACCCGATGCCGAAGAACGCGCCGTGGGCGAGCGAGGCGACGACGCGGCCGGTGAGCATGAGACCGAAGGTGGGGGCGAGGGCGGACACCACGTTGCCCGCGATGAACAGACCCATCAGCAGCATCAGCATGCGCTTGCGGCTGACCCGGGTGCCCAGGATGGTCATGATCGGCGCGCCGAGTACGACTCCGAGTGCGTAACCGCTGACCAGGTGGCCCGCGGTGGGGATCGTGACGCCGTACTCGGAGGCGACCTCGGGAAGCAGTCCCATGATCACGAATTCGGTGGTCCCGATCCCGAACGCCCCGATGGCCAGGGCGAGGAGCGCGAGTGGCATGGGTGTGGCCTTTCCCGGAGGTACGTGAGTGCTGCTTGCATGTGCGCTTTACGAGCGTGGACAATACTTGCAGGCGCGGTTTAATTGCAAGCGCGCTATATTGCAGAGGTGCCCTATCCTGGGCCGAGGGAGCTCCGGGTCGATGGAGACGGCGGAGACGACGGACGGAAGACGACGAGATGACTGCCACGGACCCCGCACTCACCGCCCTCGCCCAGGGCTGGGTGGCCCTCTCCCTGCTGCACAGCAGGATCGAGTCGCACATCGAGCGGGCTCTGCAGCGCGGGCACGACCTCAGCGTCCGCGAGTACTCACTGCTCGACGTCCTCAGCCGGCAGCACGACGGCGAAGGCGGTCACCTCCAGATGAAGCAGGTCGCCGACGCCGTGGTCCTCAGCCAGAGCGCGACCACCCGACTGGTCACCCGGCTTGAGGACCGCGGGCTCCTCACCCGCTATCTCTGCCCCACCGACCGGCGCGGGATCTACACCGACGTCAGCGAAGCGGGCCTGCGGCTGCTGGCCGGGGCGCGGCCGACGAACGACGCCGCGCTGCGCGAGGCGCTGGACGCGGCGGCGACGAATCCCGAGCTCGCGCCGCTGGTCAGGGCAGTGAAAGAGCTGCGTGTGCCCGCCCAATCGGCACCGGCGTAATCTGCGGTACATGACCGATCCGCACACCGATCCAGACACCGACCTGCACATACGTCCGGCCGACGCCTCGGACATCCCGGCGATCGTCGCCATGCTCGCCGACGACCGGCTGGGCGCGGCGCGGGAGTCGCCGGACGACCTCACCCCGTACCTCAGGGCGTTCGAGCGGCTCGCCGACGACCCGAACCAGTACCAGGTCGTCGCCGAGCGCGACGGACGAGTCGTCGGAACGCTGCAACTGACGATCATCGCCGGGATCTCCCGCCGGGGCGCGACGCGTTCGGTCATCGAGGGCGTACGGGTGCACTCCGACGAGCGCGGCTCCGGCCTCGGCACCCGGCTGATCCAGTGGGCCATCGACGAGTCCGGGCGCCAGGGCTGCCAGTTGGTCCAGCTGACGTCCGACGCGTCGCGTACGGACGCCCTGCGCTTCTACGAGCGGCTCGGCTTCACCGCGTCCCATGTCGGGCTGAAGCTGAGCCTGGACGCCGGGGCCTAGCCGACGGGGCCGGGGACGGAGCTGCCGCGGTGGGTTTCTCCGTCCGGTTTCACGTGAAACATCACAGGCCGCGCCAGCCCTGCTCGTCCACCCCGCCCGGGACCGCGTCCCCGGGCTCGTACGGCTCGCGGGTGTAGACGAAGGAGCCCAGGTCGAGATGGCTCACCTCGCCGTCCGGGCGCCGGACGACCCGCAGCGTCTCCCCCGTGTAGTAACCGTCGAGGCCCTTCCATGTCCCGTCCGTCCGGGCCGTGAACCGGGAGCGGCGGCCCGCCGCGCGCAGCGGCCGGAAGTCCAGGCCGCCGTCCGCCGTCAGGCGCAGTACGAACGGGGTGGCGCCCCAGTACCAGGGGCCCGTGAGTTCCAGCAGAGCCGGGTCGACCTCGGGCAGTGGCCGCCATGGCTCGGGGATACGGGGCTCCGCGTCCGCCACGATGCCGATCAGGTCGGCGGCGACGGCGCCGGTGAGTGGTCCTGAGGTGGCGTTGGCGAGAGCGACGGCCACCAGCCCGTCCTCGACACTCACCCAGAGCGCGGCGACGAAGCCCGGCAGGGAGCCGGTGTGCCCGGCCAGCGTGCGGCCGCCGCGGTGGGCGAGTTGCACGCCGAGCCCATAACCGCCGTCCCACTCCCCGCCCTCGGGAGGCGTGGCGGGTGTCCGGGCCTCCCGCAGCGACGCGGCGCTCAGGACGCGGTCGTCGCCCTCGGCGAGGAACGTGCCGAAGCGGCACAGGTCCGCGGCCGTCGACCAGAGCTGGCCGGCGGGGGCCATAAGACCGAGATCCTCCGCGGGTTCGGGCAGAATCGCGTCGGCCCAGGGATGTACGGCCCAGCCGCCGGCCGCCGGGGCGATGGGCCCTGTGCTCGTACGGTGCAGCGACAGCGGTTCCAGCACCTCCCGCCGCAGCACCTCCTCCCAGGACGCGCCACGCACCGCCTCGATCAGCGAACCGAGCAGGGTGTAGCCGGGGTTGGAGTAGTGGTGCAGCCGTCCGGCGGGGTGCAGCACGGGGTGCTCACCGAGGACGTCTGCCAGCTCGGGGCGTGTCGTACCCGGTGTGCGCTCCCACCAGGGAGCCGGCGCCTCGGCCGCCAGTCCTGCTCCATGACCGAGCAGTTGGGCGATGGTGACCGCACCGACGCCGGTGCCGGGAAGGTGCTTCTCCAGCGGGTCCGCCAGATCGAGCAGGCCCTCGTCGCGGAGCCGCAGCACCGACACGGCGGTGAAGCACTTGGTGATCGAACCGATCCGGTACTGGGTGTCCGCGTCCGGCTCATGGCCGTCCACACAACTGCGCCCGCCCGACCAGACGGTGCGCCCGTCGCGTGCGACCGCGCCCACGAACGAGGGCGCGCGGCCCTCGGACTGCGCGACGGCGACGCGGTGCAGCAGGGCGCGCCGCGTACCGGGGAGGAGGTCTTCGAAAGGTGAGGTCATGGTCCACATCTATCGGTAGGGCCCGCCCGAGTCGACCTCATTTCAGCGCACCGGGGGCGTCCGCCCGCCGGCCCGCGCCCCGCGCGTACCTTCGTCGGGCCGGGGGTCGGCTAGAGGCATACCTTGGACAGTCGCCGCGTACGGCTCCCCTGATGCGCCAGGCGTCCTGAGCAGGGCCGTACGGCCGTACCTCAAGTCTTCCTCTGAACTGCCGCCGCGCCAGGCCCCGTTCCGGGCATTGGGGCCATACTGGCGAAAGACGACATCAGGGACGGGGGCTCCTGTGCGGACCATGAGCTGGCGGCGCGTCTCGGCGGCCGAACGACGAATCGAAGCGTACGAAGTGGCCTATCTGGCCGGTGGACCTCAACGCGTCCTGGAAGCCACGCTCTTCGCGCTGCGCGACCGGGGGGCCGTCACGGTCGTCGGCCCCCGGGTGCGCGCGGTCGAGGAGGACGACAGGCTCGCGGGGCACCCCGTCGAACGGGCGGTCCTCGCGAACTGCCCGCGCGGGAGGAGCCTGAAAGTCGTCGCGAACGCCGTACGGGGCGGCCCGGAAGTCGCGGAGATCAAGCGCGAGCTGGTGGCCCTCGGCCTCATCACCCGCGGCCGCCACCGGCTCACCCCGGCGGGCAGGCGGCAGTTGGCGGAGGCCAAGAAGGCAGCCACGCTCCCCCCGTACATCTTCGACGGCCCGACGGGCCACCCGGACAGACGCCTGCGCCGCCTCGTCGCGGGTACGTCGCTCCCGTCCGGCCTGGGCCGCACCCTGATACGCATGGGCAGGGCCACGGAAGCGGACCACGACTACGACTACGACCCGGGCTCTCCCGACACCCACTCGTCCTCGGAACCGGGCGGCTTCAGCTGCGGGAGCGGCGGGGGCGGCGGCGGAAATGACTAGCTCGTGCTTCGGGAACGCTGATGAGATGGACCGATGCAACATGATGCGTCGGTGGCCCCGGACCGGGGGCAGTACCCGGACGCGGTGACGCCCTGGGAACAGGATGAGTGGCGGGAAGCGGCCCTCGGCTGGGCGGAGCGGCAGCTCGCGGCCCATGGGCTGCGCGAAACAGGACGGCGAACGGTGCGGCTGCGGCCGTGGTCCGTGTTGGTGCGGATGCCCGTCGAAGAACACGACGCCGTGTGGTTCAAGGCCAACCCGCCCGGCAGCGTCTTCGAAGGCGGCCTGACCGAGGCGTTGGCGGGCTGGGTCCCCGAGCACGTACTGAAACCGCTCGCCGTCGACACCGGGCGTGGATGGTCGCTGCTTCCGGACGGCGGACCGCTCTTCAGGGACGTACTGAACCGTGGCTCCGGCGGCCCGCGGGCCTGGGAAGCACTGCTGAGCCAGTACGCCGAGATGCAGCGGGCCCTGCGTCCGTACACCGAGAAGATCGAATCGCTCGGTGTTCCCAACGCCCGTCCGGCTGTCCTTCCCGAGATCTTCGACAGCATCGTCGACAAGAACACCGAGCTGGGGCCCAGCGACCTCAAGGAGTTGCGCGCGTCGCGTCCCCGCCTCGTGGACTGGTGCGGGGAGCTCGCGGGCATCGGCATCGCCGACTCGCTCGATCATTCCGATCTGCACGACGGTCAGCTCTTCGCCCCGGAGCCGGGCCGTTTCACCTTCTTCGACTGGGGCGACGCGACGGTCTCACACCCCTTCTGCAGCCTGCTGGTCCCCGCCCTCGCGGCCCGCGAGCGGTACGGCTCCCAGGTACTGCCGCGACTCCGGGACGCTTACCTGGAGCCGTGGACAGGGGCCGGACACACAACGGCCGAATTGCGACGCGCTGTCAGCCTGGCCTGGCGGCTCGGGGCGATCGGCCGGGCCAGTGCCTGGGGCCGTCTCTTTCCCGGGACATCCGACGGCGCGGTCGCCCCGGGAGACGCGGAGAGTGCCCACTGGCTGGTCGAACTCTTCGCCGAACCACTTCTGTGACGGCGTGCGCGGTCGAGGCGTTCGCCGCGGGGAGCGGCATCGAGCGCCTCGCCGCGCGGGTGGACCGCGAGAGACCCGATTACTTCCAGTCCTCGACCAGGAGCCCGAGCAGCACCTCGTCCAGGAACTCGCCCATCACCCAGGCCGAAGAACGCAGTACGCCCTCGCGGACGAAGCCGTTGCGCTCGGCGGAGCGCAGCATCGCCGCGTTGTCCGACAGCGTCTCGATCTGTAGCCGGCGCAGGCTGCGCACGACGAAGCCGTAGTGGCAGAGAACCGCGACCACGTCGGTTCCATAGCCCTTGCCACGGCAGGACGGCAGCAGCCCCAGCCCGATGTGCGCGGACCGGTTGTGGGTGTCGATGTCCCACAGCGTCGCGGTGCCGACCAGCGCGCCGCCGTCCAGCTCCACCACGGAGAACCGGACGTGCCCCTGCTCCTTGTGGTCCACCGCGGCCGGTGAGTCCTTCGAGCCGGGAGTGATCGGCCGCCACGGCCGGCTCTCGGCCCGCGAGGAGTTGACCACGTCGTCGTAGAGCTCGGCCTCCAGGATCGGAATGTCCTCTTCGTGCCGGGCCCTCAGCCCGACCTTGCTTCCTCGTAGCATGCGGGCTTCCTATCCGGCCGGGCCGACCGGCGGCAAACCAATAAACCGAATCGGCCTCCGCATCGCAGCCGGCTCAGGTCTGTGCCATGTCCACGAAGCGTGAGTAGTGGCCCTGGAACGCCACTGTGATCGTCGCCGTCGGGCCGTTACGGTGCTTCGCCACGATCAGGTCCGCCTCGCCCGCGCGCGGGGACTCCTTCTCGTACGCGTCCTCCCGGTGCAGCAGCACCACCATGTCCGCGTCCTGCTCGATGGATCCCGACTCACGCAGGTCGGAGACCATCGGCTTCTTGTCCGTGCGCTGCTCGGGGCCACGGTTCAGCTGGGAGAGCGCGATCACCGGGAGCTCCAGCTCCTTCGCCAGCAGTTTGAGGTTTCGCGACATGTCCGAGACCTCCTGCTGGCGGCTCTCCGCGCGCTTCGAGCCGCCGGACTGCATCAGCTGGAGGTAGTCGATGACCACCAGCTTCAGCCCGTTGCGCTGCTTGAGCCGGCGGCACTTCGCGCGGATCTCCATCATCGACAGGTTCGGCGAGTCGTCGATGTACAGCGGAGCCTGTGAGACGTCCGGCATCCGGCGGGCCAGTCGTGTCCAGTCCTCGTCGGTCATCGTGCCCGAACGCATATGGTGCAGCGCCACCCGCGCCTCGGCCGAGAGCAGACGCATCGCGATCTCGTTGCGGCCCATCTCCAGCGAGAAGATGACGCTCGGCAAGTTGTTCTTGATGGAGGCCGCGCGCGCGAAGTCCAGCGCGAGCGTGGACTTACCCATAGCGGGACGGGCCGCGATGACAATCATCTGGCCCGGGTGCAGCCCGTTCGTGAGCGAGTCGAAGTCGGTGAACCCCGTCGGCACCCCCGTCATCTCGCCGCTGCGCGAACCGATCGCCTCGATCTCGTCGAGCGCGCCCTCCATGATGTCGCCGAGGGGCAGATAGTCCTCGCTGGTGCGCTGCTCGGTGACCGCGTAGATCTCGGCCTGGGCGGAGTTGACGATCTCGTCGACGTCCCCGTCCGCCGCGTATCCCATCTGCGTGATCTTGGTGCCGGCCTCGACGAGGCGGCGCAGCACCGCGCGCTCGTGCACGATCTCCGCGTAGTACGACGCGTTCGCCGCCGTCGGCACCGACTGGACCAGCGTGTGCAGATATGACGCTCCGCCGACCCGGGTGATCTCACCGCGCCTGGTCAGCTCGGCGGCCACCGTGATGGGGTCGGCCGGTTCGCCCTTCGCGTACAGGTCGAGGATCGCCTGGAAGACCGTCTCGTGCGCGGGACGGTAGAAGTCGTGGCCCTTGATGGTCTCCACGACATCGGCGATCGCGTCCTTGGAGAGGAGCATGCCGCCGAGGACGGACTGCTCGGCGTCCAGATCCTGGGGGGGCACCCGCTCGAAGCCGGGTGATCCGCCGTCCCACGCCGCGTTGTCCCTGCCGCGCTCGTGCTGCTCCTCGCGGCCCCTCGCCTCACCGCGGCGCTGGCGGGAGACAGGCAGACGATCGCTCGGCCCGGCTTCGGTCCAGGGGTCGTCCAATGGCTCGGGGATGCTCATCCGGCCACCTCCTCCCGTCCGCCCAGCGGACCTCGCCGTGCCACTCTTTCTACGGCACGACACTGACAAATCGAGTGGCCTGACTCCGGTTCCGGCGCGTCGGACGTCGGTCCACGGTAGGCCCGCGGGGACCGTCCGCCAATCTGGTTATCCACAGGCCATGTGGACGAAGGACCATATGCTGTGGAGAACCCCGGCGAACCTGTGCACGGACCGGGGGACAGCACTGTGGACAACCTCGCGGCCCGGCCGCCACACCCGCTCTGAGCTGGCCTTTCTCCGTCCACCGGCTGTGGGGGAGAAAAACTTTTCAAGCTGGTCCAAGATCCGAGCAAACGGCGCACAGCAGCGCCTGGTTCCCGCCTGATGGTAAGGATCACTTGGTCATTGCATCTCTTACCTGTGGAAGATTAGATTGACCGCATGACACAGGTCCCCACGGCACCCGGGTCCGGACCCGACAGTGGCTCCGGCAACGGACTCGACAGCCGGTCACAGATCGGCCCGTCCAAGGGCGCAGGGACCAAGGCCGACCGGCGGCGGCACGATCGCGAGATCGTCGCGCTCGCCGTCCCCGCCTTCGGCGCCCTCGTCGCCGAGCCCCTGTTCCTGATGGTCGACAGCGCCATCGTCGGCCATCTCGGCACTCCGCAGCTCGCCGGTCTCGCGATCGCGGCGGCACTGCTGACCACGGCCGTGAGCATCTTCGTCTTCCTCGCCTACGCCACCACGGCGGCCGTCGCCCGCCGCGTCGGCGCGGGCGATCTTCAGGCGGCCATCCGGCAGGGCATGGACGGCATCTGGCTCGCCCTGCTGCTGGGCGCCGCCGTCATCGCCGTCACCCTCCCCCTGGCGCCCTGGCTCGTCGACATCTTCGGCGCCTCGGACACCGCCGCCCCGTACGCGATCACCTATCTGCGAATATCCAGCCTCGGTATCCCCGCCATGCTGGTCGTCCTGGCCGCCACGGGTGTCCTGCGCGGTCTCCAGGACACCCGGACCCCCCTGTACGTCGCCATCGGCGGCTTCGCCGCCAACGCGGTCCTCAATGTGGGCCTCGTCTACGGCGCCGGTCTCGGCATCGCCGGTTCCGCCTGGGGAACCGTCATCGCCCAGTTCGGCATGGCCACCGCCTATCTGGTGGTGGTCGTACGAGGGGCCCGCCGCCACGGCGCCTCGCTGCGGCCCGACTCCGCCGGCATACGGGCGAGCGCCCAGGCGGGCGTTCCCCTCCTCGTACGCACGCTCTCCCTGCGCGCCGTCCTGATGATCGCCACCGCCGTCGCTGCCCGCCTCGGTGACGCCGACGTCGCAGCGCACCAGATCATCCTGTCCCTGTGGAGCCTGATGTCCTTCGCGCTCGACGCCATCGCCATCGCCGGACAGGCCATCATCGGCCGGTATCTGGGGGCGAACGATCCCCAGAGCGCCAGGGACGTCTGCCGTCGCATGGTGCAGTGGGGCGTGGTCTCCGGCGTCGGGCTCGGGGTGCTCATCGTGCTGGCGCGCCCCCTGTTCATCCCGCTCTTCACCGGCGACCAGGTGGTCCAGGACACGCTGCTGCCGGCACTTCTGGTCGTGGCGGTCACCCAGCCGATCGCGGGCATCGTCTTCGTCCTGGACGGTGTGCTGATGGGGGCGGGCGACGGCCCCTATCTGGCGAAGGCGATGGTCGTGACGCTGGCGGTCTTCGCCCCGGCCGCCCTGCTGGTGCCCGTGTTCGGGGGCGGCCTCACCGCCCTGTGGTGGGCCATGACGCTCATGATGGCGGTCCGCATGCTGACGCTGTGGCTCCGCACCCGGTCCGGCCACTGGCTGGTCACGGGCGCCACCCGCTGACCGGACCCCGGCGGGTCGGGACCGCCGGGCGGGACCGCTCGTCGTTTCACGTGAAACGACGAGAGGGCCGCACCCCCGGCTGGGGTGCGGCCCTCCCACTGTCTACCGGCCACCGGGCGGACCCGGTGAACCCATTCGGTCAGAGCCCTACGCGGGCACGACCTCGACGCCGAACTTCGCGGCGACCTCGGGGTGCAGACGCACGGACACCTGGTGCGAGCCCAGGGTCTTGATCGGCGAACCGAGCTCGATACGACGCTTGTCGACGTCCGGACCACCGGCGGACTTGATCGCCGAAGCGAGGTCGGCCGGGGTGACGGAGCCGAAGAGACGGCCGGCGTCGCCGGAGCGAACGGCCAGACGCACCTTCACGCCTTCGATGCGGGCCTTGATCTCGTTGGCCTGCTCGATGGTGGCGATCTCGTGGATCTTGCGAGCGCGACGAATCTGCTCGACGTCCTTCTCGCCACCCTTGGTCCAGCGGATCGCGAAACCACGCGGGACCAGGTAGTTACGGGCGTACCCGTCCTTGACGTCGACGACATCGCCGGCGGTGCCGAGGCCGGAGACCTCTTGAGTGAGGATGATCTTCATGATTAGGTCACCCTCCCCTTATCGCGCGGTGGATGTGTAGGGCAGCAGCGCCATCTCACGGCTGTTCTTGACGGCCGTGGCGACGTCACGCTGGTGCTGCGTGCAGTTGCCGGTGACGCGGCGGGCACGGATCTTGCCACGGTCGGAAATGAACTTCCGCAGCATGTTCGTGTCCTTGTAGTCCACGTACTGGGTCTTGTCCTTGCAGAACGCGCAGACCTTCTTCTTAGGCTTGCGCACAGGCGGCTTCGCCATGGTGTTTCTCCTGTGTGATCAAGAAAGTGGGAGCGAGCTGCCCTAGAAGGGCGGCTCGTCCGAGTAGCCGCCGCCGGAACCGCCGGAGCTTCCGCCCCAGCTGCCTCCGTTGCCCCCGCCGCCGCCCTGCGGCTGCTGCTGGCCGCCGGCCGGCGCGCTGGTCGCCCAGGGGTCGTCGGCGGGTGCTCCGCCGCCGCCCTGCTGGCCACCACCGGAACCGCCGCCCCAGCTGCCGCCGCCCTGCTGCTGACCGCCGCCACCGCCGCCGTAACCGCCCTGGGCGCCGCGACCGGTGGTCTTGGTGACCTTGGCCGTGGCCGTCTTCAGGCTGGGGCCGACTTCCTCGACGTCCAGCTCGTAGACCGTGCGCTTGACGCCCTCGCGGTCCTCGTAGGACCGCTGCTTCAGCCGGCCCTGCACGACGACGCGCATGCCCCGCTGGAGCGACTCGGCGACATTCTCCGCCGCCTGACGCCAGACCGAGCAGGTGAGGAACAGGCCATCGCCGTCCTTCCACTCGTTGGTCTGCTTGTCGAAGATGCGGGGAGTGGACGCGACACGGAACTTCGCGACCGCCGCACCGGACGGGGTGAAGCGCAGCTCGGGGTCGTCGACGAGATTGCCGACGACCGTGATGACGGTCTCGCCTGCCATTGGGTGAACCTCTCGGCGGGGATTTCTGCTTGCTGCTTGGCTGCTACTCGGACCCGATGACCGTTGAGCTAGGAGCTCAGTGGGTCTCGGGACGGAGGACCTTGGTCCGGAGGACCGACTCGTTCAGGTTCATCTGTCGGTCGAGCTCCTTGACGATCGCGGGCTCAGCCTGCAGATCGATGACCGAGTAGATGCCCTCGGGCTTCTTCTTGATCTCGTAAGAGAGACGACGACGGCCCCAGGTGTCGACCTTCTCAACCTTTCCTTCGCCCTCACGGACGACGGAGAGGAAGTTCTCGATCAGCGGGGAGACTGCTCGCTCCTCGAGATCGGGGTCGAGGATGACCATCACCTCGTAGTGACGCATGTGGAACCCACCTCCTTTGGACTCAGCGGCCACGGTCGTTCCGTGGCAGGAGGGTCGTGATGCGTGAGCAACGGTATCGGCCGCCACTGACAATCCCGCTCGACGAGCGATGATCGCTTTCTGGCCTGGGCAGACACCGGTGCAGACCGTACAGACTACCCGCAGACCGGCTTCCGGTTGAAATCCGGCCGGGTACGGACGCACTCTGTACACATCGGGTGTGGGCGGCGTTACGATGCGCCGCTTCCGGCAAGGCGCCAGGAGGTGCCCCATGGCACAGGCAATGCAACCGAACTCGACCGGTTCTCTCTTCGCCACCGATCATCGGCCCCATCCCCTCCAGGACGCCCTGCTCTGGGTGACCGCGGTGCTGGGCGTCCTCGCGTTCATCTCCGGGATGTTCCACAACCTGCATCTGCTCAGCTCCTGGGCCGGGCTCATCGGTATCCTCACCGGCCTGTACAGCCAGTTCGTCTCGGTGACGACACACGAGCGGTTCGCGACGCTCATGGGCCTGGGCTCGGCGGCGGTCGGCTTCTACCTCGGGATGGCTCACGGCGGCCTCTTCGGCGGAGTGATCGGCTAGCACCGGCTCCGAAGGCGGGCCCCGATGCCCGCTCCGCCCCGTGGCCAGCCGGGGCGCTCCATCGGCAAGTAGGCTTCGGCGCGAGAGCCGGAGCCCCCCTACTCCATGGGGACACATCTGCGAGGAGCGCCCCGCATGACCCTGACGCTGAGCACCATCAGTCGCGAGCAGCATCTGGCGTACATCCAGAGCCTGCCCGCGGCCAGCCACTGCCAGGTCCCCGCGTGGGCGGACGTGAAGACGGAGTGGCGCTCGGAGAGCCTGGGCTGGTTCGACAGGGACGGCCAGTTGGTCGGCGCCGGCCTGGTGCTCTACCGCCAACTGCCCAAGATCAAGCGGTACCTGGCGTATCTGCCCGAGGGCCCGGTCATCAACTGGTACGCCCCGAACCTGAGCGACTGGCTCCAGCCGATGCTGGCCCATCTGAAGAACCAGGGCGCGTTCTCCGTGAAGATGGGCCCGCCCGTGGTGATCCGCCGCTGGGACGCCGGGGCCATCAAGTCGGGGATCCAGGACCAGGACGTCAAGCGGCTGCGGGACGTCGAGGCCACCCACATCGAGCCGCGCGCCTTCGAGGTGGCCGACCGGCTGCGCAAGATGGGCTGGCAGCAGGGCGAGGACGGCGGGGCCGGCTTCGGTGACGTACAGCCCCGCTACGTCTTCCAGGTGCCGCTGGCCAACCGCTCCCTGGACGATGTCCTCAAGGGCTTCAACCAGCTGTGGCGGCGCAACATCAAGAAGGCGGAGAAGGCGGGCGTCGAGGTCGTCCAGGCCGGCTACAACGACCTGGAGGAGTGGCAGCGCCTGTACGAGATCACGGCCGAGCGCGACCACTTCCGGCCCCGCCCGCTCTCGTACTTCCAGCGGATGTGGACCGTCCTCAACTCCGAGGACCCCAACCGCATGCGGCTGTACTTCGCCCGGCACGAGGGGGAGAACGTCGCCGCCGCGACGATGCTCATCGTGGGCGGCCACGTCTGGTACTCCTACGGGGCGTCGGCCAACCACAAGCGGGAGGTCCGGCCGTCGAACGCGATGCAGTGGCGGATGCTCCGTGACGCGTACGCGATGGGGGCCACGGTCTACGACCTGCGCGGCATCTCCGACTCCCTCGACGAGACGGACCACCTGTTCGGTCTCATCCAGTTCAAGGTGGGCACGGGTGGCGAGGCCGTCGAGTACGTGGGTGAGTGGGACTTCCCGCTCAACAAGCTGCTCCACAAGGCTCTCGACATGTACATGTCTCGCCGCTGACCCCGAGTCCCTGGGCGGCGGAGTGCCGGTGGTCAGCACGCTGCGGTGCGAGACACCGGTGAACCGCACCATCGCGCCCAATAATTGCGTAAGGCCCCCAAGGCCCTCAAGAACGTTCATATCCTTCATACACCGCAGCCGAGAGAAAGGTTCCGGACCGGCATGGCGCTCTCCCTCTACGTCGACACCGCGCGCTGGCGGGCGCACCAGAAGTCGGTCATTGACCAGTTCCCGGGCCTCGTCCCGGTCTGCAAGGGCAATGGCTACGGCTTCGGACACGAGCGGCTCTCCGAGGAGACCACCCGCTTCGAGTCCGACATCCTCGCGGTCGGCACCATCTACGAAGCCGCCCGCATCAAGGACTGGTTCAGCGGCGACCTGCTGGTCCTGACCCCCTTCCGCCGCGGCGAGGAGCCCGTACCGCTGCCCGACCGCGTCATCCGCTCCGTCTCCTCGGTCGACGGCGTCTTCGCCCTGGTGGGCGCCCGCGTCGTCATCGAGTGCATGAGTTCCATGAAGCGCCACGGTGTCCGCGAGCAGGAGCTCAACCAGCTGCACGCGGCCATCGAGGACGTACGCCTCGAAGGCTTCGCCCTGCACCTGCCGCTCGACCGCACGGACGGATCCGACGCGGTCGAGGAGGTCATCGGCTGGATGGACCGGCTGCGCGCCGCCCGGCTCCCGCTGCACACCATGTTCGTCAGCCATCTGCGCGCCGAGGAACTGGCCCGTCTCCAGCGGCAGTTCCCGCAGACCCGGTTCCGCGCCCGCATCGGAACTCGGCTGTGGCTCGGCGACCACGACGCGACCGAGTACCGGGGCGCCGTGCTGGACGTGACACGCGTCGTCAAGGGCGACCGGTTCGGCTACCGCCAGCAGAAGACCGCCTCCGAGGGCTGGCTGGTGGTCGTCGCGGGCGGTACGTCGCACGGAGTCGGGCTCGAAGCCCCCAAGGCGCTGCACGGCGTGATGCCACGTGCCAAGGGTGTGGCGCGGGCGGGCCTGGCGACGGTCAACCGCAACCTCTCGCCGTTCGTCTGGTCGGGCAAGCAGCGCTGGTTCGCCGAGCCGCCGCACATGCAGGTGTCGATCCTGTTCGTGCCGGCCGACGCGCAGGAGCCCAAGGTGGGCGACGAGCTGGTGGCGCACCTGCGCCACACGACGACCCAGTTCGACCGCCTCGTGGACCGCTAGCCCGCCGAAACACCAGACCCCCGGGCCGCCGGACGGACGCGGACAACGAGCCGCCCCGTCCGGTGATCACGCGGCCCCCGGCGGCCGCACCCCCCACGACACCCGCTGCGTCGCCTCCACCGTGTGCGCCGCGGGCGCCGCCGGCCGGGCCGCCTGCCCCAGCACGAACACGTCCCGCGCCCCGTCCAGCACCCCGCCCGACGGATCGTCCGAACCGTCGCGCCGTACGCCGTCCCGCTCCGGCAGCAGGATGTCCCGCACGACGACGGCGCACAGGTACAGCGTCCCCAGCAGGTGCAGCGCGATCGCCAGTTGATAGCCCTCGGTCGGCAGCCCCTTGTGGGCGTCCCCGCTCGTCGTGTACGCGAGGTACATCCAGATGCCCAGGAAGTACATGACCTCGCAGGCCTGCCAGATCAGGAAGTCGCGCCACCGCGGCCGGGCCAGCGCGGCGAGCGGGATCAGCCACAGCACGTACTGCGGCGAGTAGACCTTGTTGGTCAGGATGAAGGCGGCGACGACCAGGAAGGCGAGCTGCGCGAACCGGGGCCGCCTAGGCGCCGTCAGGGCGAGCGCCGCGATGCCCGCGCACGCCAGGACCATCAGCACCATCGCCCACGTGTTGACGGTCTCGACCTCCAGGGACTGGCCGGTGCGCTGCGTGATGATCAGCCAGAACGATCCGAAGTCGACCTGCCGCTCCTGGCTGAAGGTGTAGAACTTCTTCCACCCCTCCGGCGCGAGCAGCATCACCGGCAGGTTCACCAGCAGCCACGAGGCGGCCGTTCCGCCCAGCGCGACCCCGAACTCCCGCAGCCGCCCGGCGCGCCAGCACAGCAGCAGCAGCGGCCCCAGCACCAGTACGGGATAGAGCTTGGCCGCCGTCGCCAGGCCGATGAGGATGCCGAAGGCCAGCGGACGGGCGCGCGACCACATCAGCATCCCGGCCGCCAGGAGCGCGACGGCCAGCAGATCCCAGTTGATGGTGGCGGTGAGGGCGAAGGCGGGCGCGAGGGCGAGAAGCAGGGCGTCCCAGGGGCGGTGCCGGTGGGTGCGGGCGACACAGACCGCGATGACCGCGGCGCAGATCATCAGCATTCCGGCGTTGACCATCCAGTACATCTGCTCGCGATGCTGGATCGAGCCGCCGCCGGGGGTGAGCCAGGACGCGACCTCCATGAACAGACCCGTCAGGACGGGGTACTCCAGATACTGCATGTCGCCGCTGAGCTGGTCGAAGTACGGCACGAGATTGTCGGCGAAACCGCGCCCGAGGAAGAGGTGCGGGATGTCCGAGTAGCAGGCGTGCGTGTACTGCGAGCTGGCGCCCCGGAACCACGCCCACTCGTAGCAGGGCATCTTCTGCACCATGCCGAGCGCGAACATCCCGATCGCCACCAGCGCGACCACCCGTACCGGGGTGAGCCGGCTGCTGCCGTACCAGGCCCAGCGGCCGATGGGACCGCCGATCAGCTCGCTGCCGGACGCGGCGATCCGGTCCCGCCGGGTGGGCGGTACGACCGGCCGGTCCTTGGGCACCGTGGTGTCTTCTGTGCTCGGCATGCCGCCCATCCTGCCGTACGCCGCCGTGGCACGGCGAAGGCCGCCGCACCGGGCCGTACACGGTGTGTGTACGGCGCTGGTGCGACGGCCTTCGGGCAGTCCCAGGGCCTCTCGGCGGCTGCGGCTCACGCCCGGCTCGGTGTCTCTCGCCGGTCACGGTCCTCCGACCGGAGGAGGCTCAGCCTCCCGGGCCACCGAAGAGGCCCCCGTCGTCGCCGCCCTCGTCGTCTCCCTCGTCCGGTGGCGGACTGGACGAAGTGCCCGGTTCCCCGATGACCCCGCCCGGATCCTCACCGCCCGGACCACCCGGATCGCCGGTGCCACCGTCCTCGCAGCCGTTCCACTGGTCGCAGGACTCGGACTCGCTGATCGTCGGAGACGGCGTCTCGGAGGGCGTCTCGGAGGGCGTCTCCGAAGGCGTCTCCGAAGGCGTCGCGGTCGGGGTGGGCGTCGGGGACGGCACGCCGCCTCCGTAGACGGCCTCGCCGATCGGCTCGGGCTCGGGGAACTTCACGGCCTCCGTGCCCTTCATGGCCACCGTCATGTACTCCCGCCAGATGTCGGCCGGGAATGACGCACCGTGGATCTTTTCCTGGCCGCCGGTGCCGAACATCTCCAGGAACTCGCGGTCCTTGTTCTCCGCGTTGTCGTCCAGCCGGTACATGTCGATGGCGGTCGAGAGCTGCGGGGTGTAGCCCACGAACCAGGCCGACTTGTTGCCGTCGGTGGTACCGGTCTTGCCGGCCACCTCGCGGCCGTCGGGCAGTTGGGCCGAGGTGCCCGTGCCGCCCTTCTCCATGACCACGGACTTGAGGACGTCCGTCACGTTGTTGGCGACGTCGGCGTCGAACCTGGCCTGGGGCTTCTTGTCGTACGTGAAGACGACGACGCCCTTCTCCTTGACCTCCTGGACGGAGTACGGCTCACGCTGCGTGCCGTTGTCTGCGAAGGTGGCGTACGCACCCGCCATCCGGATGGCGCTGGGGTCGGAGATGCCGATGGAGAACGACGGGTTGTTGCCGCCCGGAAGGCTGTCCTCAAGCAGTCCCGCGTCGACCGCCGACTGCCTGACCTGCGGAATGCCGACGTCCATGCCGAGCTGAACGAACGGTGAGTTGGCCGAAACCTTCATGGCTTCGCGCAGATTGATGTCCTCGTAGTCCTCGTCACCGTCGTTGCGCTGCTCCCACTGCTTGCCTTCCTCGTTGGTCCAGATCGAGCCGTCGTAGTCCTTGATCTTCAGTTTGTTCTCGCCGTTGTACTGGCTCTTGTCCGGCGAGACCGGCCGGCGCGACTCCTCACCCTGCTCCGGCCCCAGCTCGGGATCGCGCACACCGTCACGCATCGCCGCCGCCAGAACGAACGGCTTGAAGGTCGATCCGACCTGGGCACCGGTCTGGTCGGCGTTGTTGGTGAAGTGCTTGGTGGCGTCCTGCCCGCCGTAGATGGCGACGATCTTGCCGGTCTCGGGCTCGACCGAGGCGCCGCCGAACTGGACGTGGGTGTCCTTCTCCGGGCGCTTCTTGGGGTCGATGTTCGCGTCGTAGACGTCGGTGACCGCCTTCTTGAGCGCTTCGACCTTCTTCTTGTTGAAGGTCGTCTTGATCTCGAAGCCGCCCTTGGCCAGGTCGTCGGCCGTGATTCCCTGGTCGTTGTTGTTGATGAAGTAGGCCTTGGCGAGGTCCACGAGGTAGCCGATCTGACCGCTGAGCTGCGCGTCCTTCTTCGGCGGCCCCGGCATCGGGAACTCTTTGTACGTCGCCCGCTCCTGCGCGCTGAGATGGCCGTCCTTGACCATCTCGTCGAGAATCCACAGCCAGCGCTTCTGGGCGCGCTCGGTGTTGTTCTTCGCGCTGGCGTTCTTGTCGATCGACGGGTTGCCGTTCGGGTCGTAGTACGTCGCGCCCTTCAGCAGCGTGGCCAGGAAGGCGCACTGACTGGCGTTCAGTTCCTTGGCGTCGGTGTTGTAGTACGTACGGGCCGCGGCCTGGATGCCGTAGGCGCCGCGTCCGTAGTACGAGGTGTTGAGGTACCCCGCCATGATCTCGTTCTTGTCCAGGTCGGCGCCGACCTTGATCGAGATGAACAGTTCCTCGAACTTGCGCTTGAAGGTCTGCTCCTGGTTCAGCATGGCGTTCTTGACGAACTGCTGGGTGATGGTCGAGCCACCCTGCGTCTGACCACCCCTGGCCATGTTGAACACGGCCCGGCCGATGCCCATCGGGTCGACACCCGCGTCTTTTCTGAACGTCTTGTTCTCCGCCGAGATCACGGCGTTCTGCATCGCTTCGGGGATCTGCTCGATCCCGACGATCTGCCGGTTGACCTCACCGCCGGTGGCGACCATCGGCGATCCGTCGTCCCAGAGGTAGACGTTGTTCTGCGCCTTGGAAGCCAGATTCTCCTTCGGCACCTCGACCATGGCGTACGCGATCGTGCCGGCGGCCATCAGACCGCCCATGAAGGCAATGAAGAGGCCGGTCACGAGCTTCCAGGACGGCACCCAGCGCTGCCAGCCGTACTTGTCGTGGCGCGGGTAGTCGATCAGCCGCTTCTTGCCCGGCCGTCCTCCGCGCCCTCGACCGGCGGCGCCGGGACCTCCGGGCCCACCGCCACGGCGGCCTCCGCCGTGGCCTCCCGCCCCGGCGCCGCCGCCTTCGGCGGCACGTCGGCGGCCCCGCTGGGACGCCTTACGTGCTTCGGCGCGCCCTCCGTAGGAAGGCTCCGGTTCGTAGGAGTCTGAGTGGGAGGCCGTGGGGACTCCACGGGAGGGGTCCGCGCGGCGGCCCGACGGCCGCTGTGCGGCGCGCCTGGCCGCGGCTCGTCCGCCACCCTGGCCACCTTGCGGCTGTGGCTGTTTGCGACGGTGCTCACTCATCTAACGACTACTCCTCGGGCAGGCGCGGGCGCCTGGAAGCGGCAGTTGAGTTCCGGTCCCCCGAGATGAATACGGATGTACCCGCCGTCGGGCTCATCCTGCATGCATCCAGAACGACGACGCTCTCACACGTCACGCGGTTCCCGGTGGTCTGCATGCCGCACAGACTACGCAGGGTCAAACCCCTCCGAGATCTGAACTTCACCCCAAACCAGGCAAGTTACTCGCCGTGAATCGGTGATGTGACGCCGTTCACCATGGCCCCTCTTGTCCCATGAGCATCGGTGTTCTATCGTCCCGATGTATCGAGTCGATACATCGGGACGGCATAAACGGCCAGGACGGCGGAGGAGGCGAACAGTGAGCAGACGCTCGGGCATCCTTGAGTTCGCCGTCCTGGGTCTGCTGCGCGAATCTCCGATGCACGGGTACGAGCTGCGAAAACGGCTCAACACCTCGCTGGGGATCTTCCGGGCCTTCAGCTACGGAACGCTGTATCCCTGCCTCAAGACGCTCGTCGCCAACGGCTGGTTGATCGAGGAGCCGGGCAGTGCGCCCGAGGAGGCGCTCGCCGCGTCACTCGCGGGCCGACGCGCCAAGATCGTCTACCGGCTGACGGCGGACGGCAAGGAGCACTTCGAGGAACTGCTCTCGCAGACGGGCCCGGATGCCTGGGAGGACGAGCACTTCGCCGCTCGCTTCGCCTTCTTCGGACAGACGGAGCGCGAAGTACGGATGCGCGTGCTGGAGGGCCGTCGCAGCCGGCTGGAGGAGCGGCTGGAGAAGATGAGCGCCTCCCTGGCCCGTACCCGGGAACGGCTCGACGACTACACGCTCGAACTTCAGCGGCACGGAATGGAATCCGTGGAGCGCGAAGTGCGCTGGCTCAACGAGCTCATCGAGAGCGAGCGGGCGGGACAGGATCAGCGACGACCCGGCCCGGACAGCCCCGCTCCGGAGCAGGACAGCGCGACAAGCAGTACATCGAGCGGCACGACCAACAGCAGCACAACGGGAGACACGGACGGCCTGCCCCGGCTCCGGGGGACTTCCGGGGGTTCGCCTCCGGAAGCCCCCGGCCCGCCGGATCCGTCCGTGGACACCACCCCATGAGGTTCCGCATCAGCGCGGGGCTTCATCGCAACATTGAGATCACACACAGGGAGCAACCAGGATGGGTTCCGTTCGCGTAGCCATTGTCGGCGTGGGCAACTGTGCCGCCTCGCTGGTGCAGGGCGTCGAGTTCTACAAGGACGCCGATCCGGCCGGCAAGGTGCCCGGCCTGATGCACGTTCAGTTCGGCGAATATCACGTGCGGGACGTGGAGTTCGTCGCCGCCTTCGACGTCGACGCCAAGAAGGTCGGCCTCGACCTCGCGGACGCCATCGGTGCCAGCGAGAACAACACCATCAAGATCTGCGACGTCCCCAACTCGGGTGTGACCGTCCAGCGCGGCCACACCTACGACGGTCTGGGCAAGTACTACCGCGAGACGATCGAGGAGTCCGACGAGGCGCCGGTCGACATCGTCCGGATCCTCAAGGACAAGCAGGTCGATGTCCTGGTCTGCTACCTGCCCGTCGGCTCCGAGGCCGCCGCGAAGTTCTACGCGCAGTGCGCCATCGACGCCAAGGTCGCCTTCGTCAACGCCCTCCCGGTCTTCATCGCCGGTACGAAGGAGTGGGCGGACAAGTTCACCGAGGCCGGTGTGCCGATCGTCGGTGACGACATCAAGTCGCAGGTCGGCGCCACCATCACGCACCGCGTCATGGCGAAGCTGTTCGAGGACCGCGGTGTCGTCCTGGACCGAACGATGCAGCTGAACGTCGGCGGCAACATGGACTTCAAGAACATGCTGGAGCGCGAGCGCCTGGAGTCCAAGAAGATCTCCAAGACGCAGGCCGTCACCTCGCAGATCCCGGACCGGGACCTGGGCGCCGACAACGTCCACATCGGTCCCTCGGACTACGTGGCCTGGCTGGACGACCGCAAGTGGGCGTACGTCCGCCTCGAGGGCCGCGCCTTCGGCGACGTCCCGCTGAACCTGGAGTACAAGCTGGAGGTCTGGGACTCCCCGAACTCCGCCGGTGTCATCATCGACGCCGTGCGCGCCGCGAAGATCGCCAAGGACCGCGGCATCGGCGGCCCGATCCTCTCCGCGTCCTCGTACTTCATGAAGTCCCCGCCGGTGCAGTACTTCGACGACGAGGCCCGCGAGAACGTGGAGAAGTTCATCCGCGGCGACGTCGAGCGCTAGAACGCCGGAGGAGAGCGGATCTCCCCGTACGCACCACCGAGGGGTCCCCGGGGCACACTGCCCGGGGACCCCTCACGTATGGCGCGGACATCGTGTGTGACGCTGATCCACATGTCTGTCGTGCGCGATCTGCGCGTGCTCCTGCGTCTGCCCGACTTCCGCCGCCTGCTGACCGTGCGTCTGCTGTCGCAGGGGGCCGACGGGGTCTTCCAGGTCGCGCTCGCCGCGCACGTCGTGTTCTCCCCCGAGAAGCAGGCCACCCCGGGCGCCATCGCGTCGGCCATGGCCGTACTGCTGCTGCCCTACTCACTCATCGGCCCGTTCGCCGGGGTGCTGCTCGACCGCTGGCGGCGGCGCCAGATCATCCTGTACGGGAATCTGCTGCGGGCTCTCCTGGCCGCCTGCACCGCCGTGCTGATCCTCACCTCGCTGCCGGACTGGCTCTTCTACGCCTCCGCCCTGGCCGTCACGGCCGTCAACCGGTTCGTACTCGCCGGGCTTTCGGCCGCCCTGCCCCGCGTTGTCGAGGAGGACGAGCGACTGGTCGTCGCCAACTCCCTCTCCCCGACGGCCGGCACGCTCGCCGCGACCGGGGGCGGCGGTCTCGCCTTCCTGGTGCGGCTGCTGATCGCCGACTCCGACGCCGCCGTGGTGCTGCTGGCGGCCCTGCTGTATCTGTCGTCGGCGCTGGCGTCGGTCACCATGGCGCGCGATCTCCTCGGGCCCGATCCGGGGCTGGTACAGCCGCGCCTGAAGGCCGCCCTCGCGTCGACCGCACGAGGTCTCGGCCACGGGCTGCGCCATTTGGCGGAGCGGCGTGACGCGGCGGCCGCGCTCATCACGATGACACTGATGCGCTTCTGCTACGGGGCGCTGACCGTGATGGTGCTGATGCTCTGCCGCTACGCCTGGACGAGCAACGAGGATGACGGGCTCGCCCTGCTCGGGGTGGCGCTCCTCGTCTCGGGAGCGGGCTTCTTCGCCGCCGCGGTCGTCACACCGTCGGCGGTCGGGCGTCTTGGCTCGTTCGGCTGGATGGTCGCGTGCGCCGGGTCGGCGGCCGTACTGGAACCGGCGCTCGGACTGCCGTTCGCTCCCGCCCCGATGCTTGCCGCCGCGTTCGTCCTCGGTCTGGTCACCCAGGGCGCGAAGATCGCGACGGACACGGTGGTGCAGACGTCGGTGGACGACGCGTACCGGGGGCGGATCTTCTCCCTCTACGACGTGCTGTTCAACGTCGCCTTCGTGGGCGCCGCGGGGGTCGCCGCACTGATGCTGCCGCCGGACGGGCGCTCGGTGCCGCTCGTACTCGGCGTCGCGGTGGTCTACGCGGTCGTCACGGTGGGGCTGTTCCGCTGGAGGAAGCTCAGGAAGAAGGACGGTTAGCGCAGCGAAGGGGGCGATGTTTCACGTGAAACATCGCCCCCTTCGCTCCGGCTTGAAGCCCCGTGGGCCCGGTCGATGTTTCACGTGAAACATCGACCGCGAGTCCCGGCCGAACCCGGATCTCAGCTCTGCTTGGCCCACCACTCCTTCAGCGCACTCACCG
Organism: Streptomyces sp. NPDC051217; assembly: GCF_044455465.1. Classification (NCBI taxonomy): domain Bacteria; kingdom Bacillati; phylum Actinomycetota; class Actinomycetes; order Kitasatosporales; family Streptomycetaceae; genus Streptomyces; species Streptomyces sp. NPDC051217. The sequence goes on along the minus strand of NZ_JBITEV010000013.1, from coordinate 136,525 downwards.
CTTCGTCCCGCTCCATCGGCCCGTTCTCCAGCCGCAACTCCAGCAGGAACTTGTACGCGGCCCCGATCACCGGCCCCGGACCGACGCCCAGTGTCTCCATGATCTCGTTGCCGTCCAGGTCGGGCCGGATGGAGTCCAGCTCTTCCTGCTCCTGCAACTGGGCGATCCGCTCCTCAAGACCGTCGTACGCCCGCGAGAGCGCCGCCGCCTTGCGCTTGTTGCGGGTGGTGCAGTCCGAACGGGTCAGCTTGTGGAGCCGGTCCAGCAGCGGGCCGGCGTCGCGTACGTAGCGCCGCACCGCCGAGTCGGTCCACTCACCGGTCCCGTAACCGTGGAAGCGCAGATGCAGCTCCACCAGTCGCGAGACGTCCTTCACCAACTCGTTCGAGTACTTGAGCTCGGTCATCCGCTTCTTGGTCAGCTTCGCCCCCACCACCTCGTGGTGATGGAAGGAGACCCCGCCGTCCTTCTCGAAGCGCCGTGTCCGCGGCTTGCCGATGTCATGGAACAGCGCGGCCAGCCGCAGTACCAGGTCCGGCCCGGTCTCCTCCAGGTCGATGGCCTGCTCCAGAACGGTCAGCGAGTGCTCGTACACGTCCTTGTGCCGGTGGTGCTCGTCGCTCTCCAGCCTGAGCGCGGGCAGTTCGGGCAGCACGCGCTCCGCGAGTCCGGTCTCGACGAGCAGCGCCAGGCCCTTGCGGGGATGCCCGGAGAGGATCAGCTTGTTCAGCTCCTCCCGTACGCGCTCCGCCGAGACGATCTCGATGCGCTCGGCCATGGCCTTCATCGCGGCGACGACGTCCGGGGCGACCTCGAAATCAAGCTGCGCTGCGAAGCGCGCGGCCCTGAACATGCGCAGCGGGTCGTCGGAGAACGACGCCTCAGGGGTGCCTGGCGTGCGCAGCACACCGGCCGCGAGGTCCTGGAGACCGCCGTGCGGATCGATGAACTCCTTCTGGGGCAGCGCGACAGCCATCGCGTTGACGGTGAAGTCCCGGCGTACGAGGTCGTCCTCGATGGAGTCCCCGTAGGACACCTCGGGTTTGCGTGATGTGCGGTCGTACGCCTCCGAGCGGTAGGTCGTGATCTCGATCTGGAAGTCCTGCCGGTCGTCGCCGACCCGGCCCGCCTTCTGGACCCCGACCGTGCCGAAGGCGATTCCGACCTCCCAGACCGAGTCCGCCCAGGGCCGGACGATCTTCAGTACGTCGTCGGGCCTGGCGTCGGTCGTGAAGTCGAGGTCGTTGCCGAGGCGACCGAGGAGGGCGTCCCTCACCGAGCCTCCGACCAGGGCGAGTGTGAAGCCTGCCTCCTGGAATCGGCGTGCGAGGTCGTCGGCGACAGGGGACACCCGCAGCAGTTCGCTGACCGCGCGGCGCTGCACCTGACTCAGTGCATGGGGAGTCTCTTCGTTGGCGTTCGGCACAACAGAAAAGGGTACGTGCCCCCGCCGGCCCCGGCGTCCGAGTTTCCGGTGCACCGGTTTGCTCAGCCCATGAGATTCTTCCGATCATGGGGGGCGGTCCCCGGCACTTCACCACAGCGCACATCGTTACCATGCGTGGACGCACAATCGACGACGACCATTGACGACGACGAGGGACGGGCGGGCGCGTGGCCGAGGCGGCAGACATCCAGGGGATGAAGCACTCTCCTGCCCGCCGATGGCTGAGGCGCAGCGCCGCCGTGGCCGCAGGGGTGCCGCTCCTGGCGGGCCTGCTGGGGGGCCTCACGGCCCCTCAGGCGACCGCGACGCCCTCGACCGGCTCCACGGTCGCCACAGGGGCCGCCACGGCGTCTCCGGCGAGTGTGGCCGCCGAGCCGTCCGGGTCGAGCACCGTCTCTGTCGCGCTCGACACCCTGGCGCCCAGCGCGCCGACGAAGGGCGACACCCTCACGATCTCCGGCACGGTGACCAACAAGAGCAAGAAGCCGGTCACCGACGCCCAGGTGGATCTGAGGGTGGGCCCGCAGCTCGTCGGCCGGACCGCCATCGACGACGCCGACGAGCGCTCCAACGACACCACGAACGATCCGCTGCCGGTGGGCGGCAAGTACAAGGTCGAGTTCGAGAAGCTCGCCTCCGGCATCAGCTACGACTTCGCCCTCTCGGTGCCGGTGAGCAAGCTCGGTCTCGGCGGGGACGGGGTCTACCAGCTCGGTGTGTCGCTCACGGGCCGTACGGAGGCGGAACCGTACGACCACACCCTCGGCATCCGGCGGACGTTCCTGCCGTGGCAGCCGGACTCGGTGGACACCAAGACGAAGTTCACCTATCTCTGGCCGCTGATCTCCACCTCCCACGTCTCCGCCGAGACCGGCTCGGACGAGCGGCAGACCCCGGTCTTCGAGAACGACGAGCTGGCCGAGGAGCTGGCCCCCGGCGGCCGGCTGGAGCAGCTCGTCTCCCTCGGCAGCCAGCTCCCCGTCACCTGGGTCGTCGACCCGGACCTCCTCGCCACCGTCGAGGCGATGGCCGACACCTACCGCGTCAAGCAGGGCAACACCACGATCCCGGGGACGAACCAACTCGTGGCCCGGACGTGGCTGAACTCACTGGAGAAGGCCGTCCAGGACAACGGCGACGTCGTCGCCCTGCCCTTCGGCGACCCCGACCTGGCGTCGCTGGCCCACGGCGGCGAGGACGTCTCCGGCAGCCTCGGCCATCTCCAGGGCTCCAGCGAGGTGGCAGCGAAGACCGTGGAGACCATCCTTCATGTGCCGCCGGCCACCGACTTCGCCTGGCCCGTGAACGGCGCCGTCGACCCGTCGATCGTCGATGTGGCGACCTCCGCGGGCGCCGACAAGGTGATCTCCCGCAGCGACAGCATCCAGGACAACCTGCCGTACACGGCGAGCGCGGCGCGGCCCATCGGCGGCGGTACGACGGCCGTGGTCAGCGACACCAGGCTGTCCACCGCCTTCGAGGGCGACCTGTCCACCGCCGCCGGCTCCACGCTCGCGGTCCAGAAGTTCCTCGCCCAGTCGCTGGCCGTGACCCTCCAGGACTCCTCGAAGCAGCGCGACATCGTCGTCGCCCCGCAGCGGACCCCGTCGGCCGGCCAGGCGCAGTCCATGGCACGCGCCCTCCAGGGGCTGGACGGTGAGCGCTGGACCGAGTCGTCCGACCTGGTCGCCGCCGCCGCTGCCAAGCCAGACACGAACGCCACCACCAAGGTGCCCCGCGCCTCGCGGTATCCGGACAAGCTCCGTGACCGGGAACTCCCCCCGTCGGCGTTCGAGGAGATCAAGGGGATCGACGAACGGCTCGGGAAGTTCAAGGCGATCCTCACCCTTCCCGACCGGGTGGCGACACCGTTCGCCAACGCCGTGAACAGGGCGGTCTCGACCTCCTGGCGGGGCGACGCGACGGGCGCCAGGGAGTACCGCGACTCGGTGAACCGGTATCTGGAGAGCCTCGCGAGCGAGGTCCAGCTCATCCAGAAGTCCGAACTGACCCTCTCCGGACGCAGCGCGACCATCCCGGTGACCGTCCAGAACCAGCTGCTGCAAGGCGTCGACGATCTGGTCCTGCGTCTGCACTCCACGAACGCGACCCGGCTGAAGCTGGACGACGGCAGCGCCGTCGCCGAGCAGCCGATCAAGGTCGACGGCGGGCACACCCAGGTGGTGAAGTTCACCGGCGCGGCCAACGCCAACGGCCCGGTGGAGCTCAGGGCGCAGCTGTACACGACCGACGGGCGGCCGTACGGCGGCCCCATGACGTTCCAGGTCAGGGTCTCCGAGCTCACTCCCACCGTGATGCTCGTCATCGCCGGCGGTGTGCTCCTCCTGGTCCTGGCCGGGGTCAAGATGTACAGCCAGCGCAAGCGGGCGGTGGCGGCGAAGGCGGCCGAGGACAAGGCCGTGGCGGACGCCTACGAGACCGGAGGCGCCGACGACGGCACTGACGGCGGCACCGAAGGCGGCGAGGCCCACGACAGTGGCCCTGACAGCGCCGTCGACGACGACGGCGCGGAGCCTGCCCAGGCGCCCGTCGCCCCGCCCCCGGCGCGAGAAACTCCCGCAGACATCGTCGGCGCCGAACCCGGGCAGCCGAGTGACCCGACCCCGGACACCCGTCCGGAAAGCGGGGACCCGTCGGGCAAGGGTGAGAAAGTGGACCGTTGAGCGATGTCGTGGCCGGCCGGCCCGGGACGATGAGGTGGGGTAACCATGAACGCGCCGTACGACGGTGACCGCGGCCAGGGGGCCGGCGGCGATCCGGCAAGGCATGTTCCGCCACAGCCACCCGCCGCCGACCCCCCCGCGCCCGCACCCGAGCACGCACAGGGCCACTACGCCCAAGGCCCCCACACCCCGGACCCGTACGCGCCAGGCCCGCACCCGGGGGCCCCGCACGCCCAAGCCCCGCAGGCAGGACCCCCGCACGCACAGGGCCCCTACTCCCAGAACCCGTACCCCCAGGCGCCGTACAGCCCGGACCAGTACGCGCAGGACGCCTACCAGCGGGATCCCTACCGCGCGCAGGACTTCTCGGCCCAGGACCCGTCCTCCGAGGCGCTGTACGACCGTGCCGCGCACCCGCCGCCGCCTCCCGGTACCTATCCGCAGGCGACGCCGGTCTACCAGCAGCCGCCGGCGCAGCAGTACGCCCCCGACACGCGTGTCTGGGCCCAGCCCCCGCCGCCCGAGCCCGACGGGCCCTCACGCCACCTCCCGTACGGGGACGACGCGGGGACCACGCAGTCCATGGGCGTCGACGAGCTCGTCACCCAGGGCCGCACCGACGAGCAGGAACCGGACGCCTTCGCGCATCTCTTCCGCGACCAGCAGGGGACGGGCAGGCCGCCGACCGCCGCACCCGAGGCGGCCGCCACGCCGCCGCCCGCGAAGAAGGCGGGCGGACGGGCGTCGGGACTGCTGAAGTCCAGCGCGGTGATGGCGGCGGGCACGCTCGTCTCCCGGCTCACCGGCTTCGTACGCTCGGCCCTGATCGTGGCCGCGCTCGGCGCCGCCACCCTTGGCGACACCTTCCAGCTCGCCATCACCCTGCCGACGATGATCTACATCCTGACCATCGGCGGCGGCCTCAACTCCGTCTTCGTACCGCAGCTGATCCGCGCGATGAAGGACGACGAGGACGGCGGCGAGGCGTACGCGAACCGCCTGCTCACCCTCGTCGTCGTCATCCTCGGCTCGCTGACCGCGCTCTCCGTGTTCGCCGCCCCGCTGCTGGTGCGCCTCATGTCGGTGAGCATCGCCGACAACCCGGCGGCCAACGACGTCGCCGTCACGTTCGTGCGCTACTGCCTGATCACCATCTTCTTCATGGGCGTGCACGTGGTGATGGGGCAGATCCTCAACGCCCGCGGCAGGTTCGGCGCGATGATGTGGACGCCGGTCCTCAACAACATCATCATCATCGCCACCCTCGTCATGTTCATCTGGGTGTACGGCACGGCCGAGGACTCCGGGATGACGGTCGCGTCCATCCCGCCCGAGGCCGAGCGCCTGCTCGGCGTCGGCGTGGTGCTCGGCCTGACCGTCCAGGCCCTCGCGATGATCCCCTACCTCCGGGAGACCGGCTTCCGCATCCGGCTGCGGTTCGACTGGCGCGGCCACGGCCTCGGCAAGGCCGCGAAGCTCGCCAAGTGGACCGTACTGTTCGTCCTCGCCAACCAGGCCGGTGTGCTGGTCGTCTCGCAGCTCTCCACCGCGGCGGGCGTCGACTCCGGCACCCAGGGCGCGGGTTACATCGCCTACTCCAACGCCCAGCTGATCTGGGGCATGCCGCAGGCCATCATCACCGTCTCGGTCATGGCGGCCCTGCTGCCGCGGCTCTCCCGCTCGGCGCACGACGGCGACACCGGAGCCGTACGCGACGACATCTCGCAGGGCCTGCGGAACTCGGCCGTCGCGATCGTCCCCGTCGCCTTCAGCTTCGTCGCCCTCGGTATCCCGATGTGCACCCTGATCTTCGGCTCCTCCGGCATCGAATCGGCACGCTCCATGGGCTACATGCTGATGGCCTTCGGCCTCGGTCTGATCCCGTTCTCCGTGCAGTACGTGGTGCTGCGTGCCTTCTACGCCTACGAGGACACCCGAACTCCCTTCTACAACACGGTCATCGTGGCCGCCGTGAACGCCGCCGCCTCCGCCGTCTGCTTCTTCGTCCTGCCCTCGCGCTGGGCCGTCGTGGGCATGGCCGCCTCCTACGGCCTCGCCTACGCCGTCGGTGTGGGCATCGCCTGGCGCAGGCTCAAGAAGCGGCTGGGAGGCGATCTGGACGGCTCGCGCGTGCTGCGTACGTACGCCAGGCTCTGTCTGGCGTCCGTCCCCGGCACGATCGCCGCCGGCGCGGTCGCCTACTTCGTGCTCCAGAAGCTCGGCAGTGAAATTCTCGGCTCGTTCGCCGCACTGGCGGCCGGCGGAATCGTCCTGCTGGGCGGCTTCTTCGTCGTCGCGCGAAAACTGCGTATCGAAGAGATGAACGCCTTGGTCGGAATGGTCCGGGGCCGCCTCGGACGCTAGCTCGCGACGGCCGAGCACAACCATCGTCGGCCGCCGTGTGTCGTGCATAGCGTCCAACTGTGGGCACAATTGGCGTGGCTGTTGGACAGTGCGCAACGGATGGGGAGGCAGGAGCGACGGTGGCGGAACGGAGCACGGCTGCCGTCGAGGTGGCCGACAACAGCGGTGACGAACCGCCGGCCGCCCAGGCGGACGAGGCCACCACCGACGGGGTGGCGAAAGCCCAGAAGACAGAGGACGGCGAGGCCGCGGAGTCCGGATCCGAGGAATCGGCGGGATCCGCGGCCGAGAAGCCGGCGAAGTCCGGGTCCGGCGACTCGGGCGGGCCGGACGACGGAAAGCGCCAGGAGGCCCGGCAGGCCGTGACGGCACCCGAACTCCACAGCGGCCACAAGCTCGCCGGGCGCTACCGGCTCGAAGAGTGCGTCACCCGTCTGGACGGATTCAGCAGCTGGCGTGCGGTCGACGAGAAGCTGCGCCGCGCCGTCGGCGTGCACCTCCTGCCCGCCGACCACCCGAGGGCCCGCTCCGTACTGGCGGCGGCCCGCTCCTCCGCGCTCCTCGGCGACCCGCGCTTCGTCCAGGTCCTCGACGCCGTCGAGGAGAACGACCTCGTCTACGTCGTCCACGAATGGCTGCCCGACGCCACGGAACTCACCGCGATCCTCGCCGCGGGCCCCATGGAGGCCCACGACGCCTACCAGCTCGTCAGCCAGGTGTCCCAAGCGATGGCGGCCGCGCACCGCGAGGGCCTGGCCCATCTGAAGCTGACGCCCAGCGCCGTACTGCGCAGCTCCACCGGCCAGTACCGGATCCGGGGCCTCGCCGTGAACGCCGCCCTGCGCGGCATCAGCGCCGAACGCCCCCAGCGCGCCGACACCGAGGCGATCGGCGCGCTCCTGTACGCGGCGCTGACACAGCGCTGGCCGTACGAGACGGACGCGTACGGCCTCGCGGGGCTGCCCAAGGGCGTCGGGCTGATCGCCCCCGACCAGGTGCGGGCCGGGGTGCACCGCGGTCTGTCCGAGCTCGCCATGCGCGCGCTCGTCAACGAGGGCGCCACCGCCTCGCGCCAGGACCCGCCCTGCACCACGCCTGACGAACTCGCCAAGGCCGTCGCAGAGATGCCGCGCGTCCGGCCCCCGGAGCCCACGTTCGCCGCGCCGCCCGAGTACCAGCGCACGACCTACCAGCAGGGCTCGTACGCCCGCCCCGCCATCCGTCCGGTCGGGCAGCCCCCCGCCCAGCCCGTGCCCGTCCCGCCGCCGCCCCTCCAGAGCCGCACGGGCAAGGCACTGAAGTGGACGGTCTCCGCGCTCCTCATCGCCGCGCTGGGGCTCGCCAGTTGGCAGGTCGCCGACCACATGCTCAACCGCGGCAGCGCCGAGGACACGACCCAGTCCCAGTCGGCGGACGGCAATCAGGAGAAGCCCGAGCCGCGGAACCCGAAGGATCTGAAGATCGACGAAACCTCGGTGTTCGCCCCGGACGGTGACGGCGTGCAGGCCCAGGACGTCCATCTCGCCACCGACGGCGACACGGATACGGCCTGGATCACCGGGACCTACCAGGGCTACGCGAACTACGGCAACCTGCCCAATCGCCGGGGCGGCAGTGGAATAGTCGTCGATCTCGGCAGCGTGCAGGACGTGTACGGCGTCGACGTCGCCATGTACCGCGCCGGCCAGAAGGCCCAGGTCCTCGCCGCGGACAAGGACGCCTCAGCCCCGGCGGCCCTGTCGGACTTCTCCCGGCGCATCACCGAACTGGGGCAGACCGGCAGCAATCTGAAAGCCACCCTGGACAAGCCCGTCAGAACCAGGTACGTACTGATCCACATCACGGAACTCGCCCCGGCCGCCTCGGCGAACGAGTTCCGCGGCGGAATCTCGGAGATCAAGGTCATAGGCTGACCCTGCGGACCAGGGGGAGGGGGCTCACCGTTGGAAGACGCCACACTCACCGGCGTGAACGACCAGGACCTCCTGGCACGGCACGTCGAGGGGGATCCCGACGCCTTCGGTGAGCTCGTACGACGCCATCGCGACCGCCTCTGGGCAGTGGCGCTGCGCACGCTCGGGGACCGCGAGGAAGCCGCCGACGCCGTGCAGGACGCGCTCGTGTCCGCCTTCCGCGGCGCCCACACCTTCCGCGGCCAGTCCGCCGTCACGACCTGGCTGCACCGCATCACCGTCAACGCCTGTCTCGACCGGGCGAGGAAAGCCGCCTCCCGCAAGACGTCTCCCGTGGACGACACGGATCGTCTGGAGCAGCTCCTCGAACCGCACGAGTCGGCCGAGGCCCCCGCCGAGCGCCAGGACCTCCACCGCCAGCTTCTCGTCGCTCTCGCCAAGCTGCCCGCCGATCAGCGGGCCGCCCTGGTCCTCGTCGACATGCAAGGGTATCCCGTGGCCGAGGCCGCGCAAGTGCTCGACGTACCCGTCGGCACGATAAAGAGCCGCTGCGCGCGGGGCAGAGCCAGACTCCTGCCGATGCTCGCCCATCTGCGGGAGAGCGGCGGCGGCACCGGCGAGAGAGGCGGTCTGGGACCCCAAAGGAACCGGACGCCGGGGACATCCGTCCCATCGGAGCCGGGACCACAGAACAGAGGCCCGGACGAGGGACCAGACACCGGACCAGACGCGGGACCACAAGGTCCTGCCGCCGTGAAGGGAGGAGGTGGGCGCGCGTGACAACCACGACCGGCACGACCGAGCACCCGGACGTCTCGGAGATCTCCGACCTCACGGAGGGCCTGCTCTCCCCCACGCGGAGCGTCGAGGTACGCGCACACCTCGACAGCTGCTCGCTCTGCGCCGATGTGTACGAGTCGCTGGAGGAGATCCGGGGACTGCTGGGCTCGCTGCCCGGCCCGCCTCGTATGCCCGCCGACGTGGCCGCCCGGGTCGACGCCGCTCTGGCCGCCGAGGCGCTGCTGAACGCGACCGCACCGGATGGGTCGGCGGCGGACGCGACCGCCGATGTTTCACGTGAAACATCGCGCACCACCGACACCGACGCTCCGGACGCGTCCGAGCCCGAGCGCACGCCCGCGCTCGTCACCCCCGGTGCCACGGCGGCCGGCGCAACAGTCCCCGACGCTCCACGGGCGGACCGCCCGGCCGGCCACTCACGCGCGGCCACCGGCCCCGGCCGCGCCCGGCAGCCGCGCCGCCGTCGCGGTGCGATCCTCGGCGCCGTCTTCGGAACAGCGGCGATCGGTGTCAGCGTTCTGCTGTTCCAGACGATCCAGACGTCGTCCCGGAGCGACGACGCGACCTCCTTCAAGACCGACGCGGGATCGAGCCAGGCCGACGGCGGCGATCACGCGTTCTCCGGCACCGGCATCCGCGACAGGGTCGACTCGCTGCTCGCGTCCACACCCGCCACCGGCGAGCCGCGCCTCGCCGAAAGCGGGGATTCCACCAGGAACGCGCCCACCACACCGGCATCGCCCAAGCTGGTGGCCCAGTTGCCGCCCTGTATCCAGCAGGGAACAGGACGCTCCGACACTCCGCTGGCCGCCGAGAGAGGCACGTACGAGGGCACCGACGCCTTCCTCGTCGTCCTGTCGGACCCCACCGACGGGGGCCTGGTGAGGGCCTACGTCGTCGACGCCGCGTGCCTCGATGTCATCCCGCCCACCAAGGGTGAACTTCTCCTCACGCAGACCTACCCTCGCCGCTGAAACCGCACGGCGCCGCCGGGACCTCGCGGGAATGCGAGGCCCGTAGGATCCGTTGGGTGGGGTGAGAGTCCTGAAACGCCCCGTTGGCAGTAGCAGGCAGTCTGCAGAGACGAGGAAGAAACCCGTGAGCGACGTCCGTAATGTGATCATCATCGGCTCTGGTCCGGCCGGGTACACAGCCGCGCTCTACACCGCACGCGCCTCGCTGCGTCCTCTCGTGTTCGAGGGGGCTGTCACCGCGGGCGGCGCGCTGATGAACACCACCGATGTGGAGAACTTCCCCGGCTTCCGCGACGGCATCATGGGCCCGGACCTGATGGACAACATGCGGGCCCAGGCGGAGCGGTTCGGCGCCGAGCTCGTCCCGGACGACATCATCACGGTCGACCTCACCGGAGAGATCAAGACGGTCACCGACACGGCGGGCACCGTACACCGGGCGAAGGCCGTGATCGTCACGACCGGCTCGCAGCACCGCAAGCTCGGGCTGCCCCGTGAGGACGCCCTCTCCGGACGCGGCGTCTCCTGGTGTGCCACCTGTGACGGGTTCTTCTTCAAGGACCAGGACATCGCGGTCGTCGGCGGCGGCGACACGGCGATGGAGGAGGCGACCTTCCTCTCCCGGTTCGCCAAGTCGGTCACGATCGTCCACCGCCGTGACACCCTGCGGGCCTCCAAGGCCATGCAGGACCGGGCCTTCGCCGACCCGAAGATCCGGTTCGCCTGGGACAGCGCGGTCGAGGAGATCCACGGCGAGCAGAAGCTCTCCGGTCTGACCCTGCGCAACACCAAGACCGGTGAGACGTCGGAGCTGCCCGCGACCGGGCTGTTCATCGCCGTGGGCCACGACCCCCGCACCGAGCTCTTCAAGGGCCAGCTCGACCTCGACGACGAGGGTTACCTCCGAGTGGAGGCGCCCTCGACGCGCACCAACCTCACAGGTGTCTTCGCCGCCGGCGACGTCGTCGATCACACCTACCGCCAGGCGATCACCGCCGCGGGCACCGGTTGTTCCGCGGCCCTCGACGCCGAGCGCTTCCTCTCCGCGCTCGGTGACCGCGAGAAGGCCGCCGAGCCGGAGAAGACCGCTTCCGTCTGACCAGCAGTACCGACCCACACCCCACGAAGTTAAGGAGGCCGCCGTGGCCGGCGACCTGAAGCACGTGACCGACGACTCGTTCGACGAGGACGTCCTCAAGAGCGACAAGCCCGTACTGGTGGACTTCTGGGCCGCCTGGTGCGGACCGTGCCGCCAGATCGCTCCGTCGCTCGAAGCGATCGCGGCCGAGCACGGAGACAAGATCGAGGTCGTCAAGCTCAACATCGACGAGAACCCGGCCACGGCAGCCAGGTACGGCGTCATGTCCATCCCGACGCTGAACGTCTACCAGAACGGCGAGGTCGCCAAGACCATCGTCGGCGCCAAGCCCAAGGCCGCCATCGTGCGCGACCTGGAGAGCTTCATCGCCTAAAGGCACGGCGCGCACCACGCACCACGCGCGATGTTTCACGTGAAACAGGCCCGCCCCCCTCTGAGAGGGGGGCGGGCCTGTTCGTTTCCGGGCCTGTTCGTCTCTCAGTCGCGACGCCGTCCTCAGAGCGGCCTGAGTGCGGGGTCCTTCTTGACCGCACCCAGCAGCCTGTCCAGCGCGTGCTCGACGTCTTCCTTCCAGGAGAGCGTCGTCCGTAGATCGAGCCTCAGCCGCGGGTGGGTGGGATGCGTTCGTACGGTCTTGAACCCCACGGCCAGCAGATGGTCCGCCGGCAGCACACAGGCGGGTTCCTTCCAGCGCGCGTCCCCAAACGCCTCGATCGCCTTGAACTCCCGCCGCAGCAGATCCTTCGCGACGGTCTGCACCATCACCCTGCCCAGCCCCTGCCCCCGATAGCCCGGCATGATCCAGCCGGTCATCAGCTGTACGGCGTCGGGGGAGACCGGACTCGTCGGGAAAGCCGTGGCGCGGGGGACATACGCCGGAGGCGCGTACAGGACGAAGCCGACGGGCACGTCGTCCACATAAGCCAGCCGCCCGCACGACCCCCACTCCAGCAGGACGGCCGAGATCCAGGCTTCCTTCTCCTCGCGGGCCCTGTCGGCTCTTATCGCCGCTTCTCCCCTGACCGGATCAAGCTCCCAGAAGACGCACTCCCTGCATCGCTGGGGGAGATCGGGAAGGTTGTCCAGCGTGAGCGGTACGAGCCGACGCCCCATCGAGGCCGTTCCTCACTTTCTACGCCTGCCGCGTCACGAGCCGCGGTCAGCGCGCTGTGCTCCCGAATCAGGCTGCCGACGAAGCCGCCCACGATCCCCAGGCCGAGTCCAGCTGACACCAGTTGGCTGCGGCTCACCAATTGCATGGCCCCGCCCTTCCTCTGAGGTGGATCAAGGTGGATGCGCCATACCAGAACGCATCGTATCCACCCAGAGCCGCGTCGCACACCGGGGGACGGCAAAGGGCGGGCCGTGTCCCGGTACGCGTCGGGCAAGGCCCGCCCTGATGGCGGTGTGCGGAGGCGTCAGTTCTCGTCGGGCTCCAGGCCGTTCGACCGGTCCGGGCCGTTCGACCGCTCGGAGCCTTCGATGCCCTCGGCGTCGTCCGCTTCCTCGTCGGCGAGTCCCCGCTCCAGGACCCGTCCCTCACCGGGAGCGAGAGTGCCGAGAATGCGCTCCAGATCGACCAGCGAGGCAAACTCGACGGTGATCTTCCCCTTCTTCTGACCGAGGTCGACCTTCACACGGGTCTCGAAGCGGTCCGACAGCCGGGAAGCGAGATCGTTGAGCGCGGGCGACGGCAGGGCGCCGGCCCTGGGACCCTTCGCCCGAGGCGCGTTCTTCGGCCGTGAGCCCATCAGGGTCACGATCTCCTCGACGGCACGTACGGAGAGCCCCTCGGCCACGATGCGATGGGCCAGCCGGTCCTGCTCGTCGGAGTCGTCCACCGAGAGCAGCGCCCTGGCGTGCCCGGCCGACAGGACTCCCGCGGCGACCCTGCGCTGAACGGGCAGGGAGAGCCGCAGCAGCCGCAGCGTGTTGGAGACCTGAGGACGAGAACGCCCGATCCGGTCGGCCAGTTGATCGTGCGTGCAGTGGAAGTCCTTGAGCAACTGGTCGTAGGCCGCGGCCTCTTCCAGCGGGTTCAGCTGTGCGCGGTGCAGGTTCTCCAGCAGCGCGTCCAACAGCAGCTTCTCGTCCTCGGTGGCGCGGACGATCGCAGGAATGCGCTCCAGGCCCGCTTCCCGACAGGCCCGCCAGCGCCGCTCGCCCATGATGAGCTCGAAGCGCTCCGGCCCCAACTGCCGTACGACGATGGGCTGGAGGAGACCGACCTCCTTGATGGAGGTGACCAGCTCGGCGAGCGCGTCCTCGTCGAACACCTCACGGGGCTGCCGCGGGTTGGGGGTGATGTAGTCCATCGGTACTTCGGCGAAGTACACGCCCTCCGGCGCGGTCACCTCGGCCGAGGCCGGCGTGTCCTGTGCGGGAATCTCCGCCGTCGCCGGCGCGGGCGCCTGCGGCAGCGTCGTCACCTTGGCCGCCGCGACACCCCGCTCCGCCGTCAGGACGGGTGTCTGTCCCGAGGAGGCCGCCTCCCCGGAAGAGGCTCCCTGCTTCTCCTGCGGAGCAGCGGGGATCAGCGCATTGAGCCCACGCCCCAAACCTCTACGTCGGTCGCTCACTGCGTCCCCTCCGAAATGCTCTGCTGACTGTTGCCGATCGCGTGGGCGTGCTTGACGTCGTAGCTCATGCCGACCCCACGCAGGGCGATTTCACGAGCGGCTTCGAGGTATGACAGGGAGCCGCTGGAACCCGGATCATAAGTCAGTACCGTCTGCCCGTAGCTCGGGGCCTCCGAGATACGTACCGACCGCGGGATGCTCGTCCGCAGCACCTCCTCACCGAAGTGGCTGCGGACCTCGTCGGCCACCTGGGAGGCGAGCCGGGTCCTGCCGTCGTACATGGTGAGCAGGATCGTGGAGACGTGCAGCGTGGGGTTCAGATGCGCCCGCACCAGGTCCACGTTCCGGATCAACTGCCCCAGTCCTTCGAGCGCGTAGTACTCGCACTGGATCGGGATCAGCACCTCGGCGCCGGCGACCAGCGCGTTCACGGTCAACAGGCCCAGCGACGGAGGGCAGTCGATCAGGATGTAGTCGAGCGGCTGCTCGTACGCCTCGATCGCCCGCTGAAGCCGGCTCTCCCGCGCGACCAGCGACACCAGCTCGATCTCCGCACCGGCGAGGTCGATCGTGGCGGGCGCGCAGAAGAGACCCTCGACGTCCACGACGGGCTGGACCACCTCGGAGAGCGGCTTGCTCTCCACCAAGACGTCATAGATCGAGGGGACTTCGGCGTGGTGGTCGATCCCGAGCGCCGTGGAGGCGTTGCCCTGGGGATCGAGGTCGACCACGAGGACACGCGCACCGTGGAGGGCGAGCGAGGCGGCAAGGTTGACCGTGGTGGTGGTTTTCCCGACGCCGCCCTTCTGGTTGGCGACGACCATGACCCGCGTCTGCTCCGGGCGTGGCAGGCCTTCACCGGCGCGGCCCAGTGCCTCCACGGCCAGCTGGGCAGCACGACCGATGGGGGTGTCGTCCATCGGGGGCGGTGATGTTTCACGTGAAACATCGCCGCCCGACGACTCGGAACGGGGGCCGGGGACCGGATCGGTCATCGGTCCCGCGATATTGGCGTCGGACCGCAAGGATTCACTCTCCTCGACTTCAGGCTCGCAATGAGGAGAGCCTGCCATGCTTTCGGGGTCCCGAACCAGCGAGGCCCGTGGTTCTGTGGATGAATCCGTATCTGTGGCCAACCCGGTACCCCTTACGAGGGGTTTCTTGCCCCGCGGTGTGGAAGCGGCGCGGCCTCTATCGATAATGCCCTGCAGCAGTGAGCGACGTTTCACGTGAAACACGATGCACTTGCCCGGGGGCTAGACCGTCACGACACTCCGCAGTGGATGTTCATGGCTCCTTCGATGGAGCATCACCAGCGGAGATCACTCACCGCCCGCCCCAGGCGGCCCTAACGACGGCGGCGGACCCGGTCCGCTCGGGCCGCCTTGGCGCGCTTCGTGGCGAACCTCACCCCACCGGGACTCTCCCCGACCTCCGCGCGGACCACGGTGGCCGGCGGATCCACCAGCCCCTCACCGACCCGCAGCACCGAGGAATCGATCACCCCGAGCTTGCTCAGTGCCGACCGGGCATTCTTCAGCTCCTCCTCGGCCGTATCGCCCTTGAGCGCCAGCATCTCTCCGTACGGGCGCAGCAGGGGTACGCCCCAGCCGGCCAGCCGGTCCAGCGGCGCCACCGCTCGCGCCGTCACCACATGGACGGGCTGGAGCGACCCGAGCACTTCCTCGGCCCGCCCCCGTACGACCGTCACATGGTCCAGACCCAGCAGCTCGACGACCTCCTGAAGGAAGTTCGTCCGCCGCAGCAGCGGCTCCAGCAGCGTGATCCGCAGATCAGGCCGTACCAGCGCCAGCGGGATCCCCGGCAGCCCGGCGCCCGAGCCGACGTCACAGACGCTCACGCCCTCGGGTACGACCTCCGAGAGCACCGCGCAGTTCATCAGGTGCCGCTCCCAGAGCCGCGGCACCTCACGCGGCCCGATGAGACCGCGGGTGACCCCCGCGTCGGCGAGGAGCTCCGCGTACCGGACAGCCGCCGGGAAGGAGTCCCCGAACACCGTCCTCGCCTCGTCCGGCGCAGCGGGAAGCTCTTCTGACCCCGTCACGAGAACCGTCCTTCCGTACAGAACCACCAGACCGTGGCTCACAGTCACTGTCAGGCTGACAAAGTTCGGCCCCGTCTGGGATCAGACGGGGCCGAGAACCGGGAGACCGCTCAGGCGGGGAGCACAACGACGAAGCGCTGCGGCTCCTCGCCCTCGGACTCGCTGCGCAGTCCGGCCGCCGCGACGGCGTCGTGCACGACCTTGCGCTCGAAGGGCGTCATCGGGTTCAGCTTCACCGGCTCACCGGTGCTCTTCACCTCGTCGGCCGTCCTGGCGCCCAGCTCGGCGAGCTCCGTGCGCTTCTTCGCCCGGAAGCCCCCGATGTCCAGCATCAGCCGGCTGCGGTCACCGGTCTCCCGGTGCACCGCCAGCCGCGTCAGCTCCTGGAGCGCTTCGAGCACCTCGCCGTCCCGCCCGACGAGCTTCTGCAGATCACGGCCGCTCACATCGCTGATGATCGAAACCGCGGCCCGGTCGGCCTCGACGTCCATGTCGATGTCGCCGTCGAGGTCGGCGATGTCGAGCAGACCCTCGAGATAGTCGGCCGCGATCTCGCCTTCCTGCTCAAGGCGGGTGAGGGTGTCGCTGCCCTCGGTGGCGGCGGAGATGGTGCCTTCCGACACGGATGGACTCCTTCTTACTACGGCTGGCTAGGGGCTACGGGGGCGTGCGCTTACTTCTTGCTCGGGTGCTTGGGCCGCTGCTGCCCCTTGCGCGGCCCGGCCTTGGCCCGTGCTGCACCATTGCCGGTCTTGCCCGGTGGCCTGGGCTTGCTGTCCTGCGGCTCGTCCTTCTTCTGCAGCGACGTCTTGGGCGGCTCGTCGGTGGCGTCGGAAGGCTTGGCGCCCGAGGTCTTGGACGGAGCCTGCTGACCGCCGCCGGCCTGCCGCTTCGACTTGGGCTGGCGCTTGGGCTGCTGCCGCTTCGTCGCCTGCGACTCGCCCTCGGGCAGGGCCTCACCCTTGATCACCGTGCCGTCCGCCTGCGCGACCAGACCGGTCTTCGAAAGGCTGGTGATGAACTTACGCTCATTGTCGTTGCGGTCGGGCCCCTTGGCCACGATCGCCGAGACGATGTTGCGCCTGCGCTTCGAGCGGACCTCGCTGTGCGTGGAGATGTTCTTGAGCAGACGCTCCAGGTACTGGTCCTGAGCCTTGCTGCCCGGAGTCGGGTTCTGGTTGATCACGTACATCTGCTGGCCCATGGTCCACACGTTGGTGGTCAGCCAGTAGACGAGGACACCGACGGGGAAGTTGACGCCCATCACCATGAAGATCACCGGGAAGATGTACATCAGCATCTTCTGCTGCTGCATGTACGGCGTCTTGACCGTGAGGTCGACGTTCTTCGTCATCAGCTGGCGCTGCGTGTAGAACTGCGACGCCGACATCATCACGATCATGATCGCGGTGACGATACGTACGGAGGTCAGCGACGCGTCCAGGGACGCGACCTTCGCGGTGCTGTCCGTGAACTTGGCGGCCAGCGGGGCACCGAAGATGTGCGCCTGGCGCGCGCTGTCCAGCAGCCCCTGGTTGATGACACCGATCGTCTTGCCCGAGGCGATGCTGGAGAGCACGTGGTAGAGCGCGAAGAAGAACGGTGACTGCGCCAGGATGGGAAGACACGAGGAGAGCGGGTTGGTACCCGTCTCCTTGTACAGCTTCATCATCTCTTCGGACTGACGCTGCTTGTCGTTCTTGTAGCGCTCCTGGATGGCCTTCATCTTGGGCTGAAGGACCTGCATGTTCCGGGTCGACTTGATCTGCTTGACGAACAGCGGGATCAGACAGATCCGGATGAGGATCACCAGGGACACGATGGACAGTCCCCAGGCCAGACCCGTATCCGGGCCGAAGATCGCCCCGTACACCGTGTGGAACTGCACGATGACCCACGAGACTGGCGTGGTGATGAAACTGAAGAAACTGGCAATCGTGTCCACTAATCAAGCTCCTTGAGCATTGGACGAGGTCTCTGCGGCCGGACTCGGGGTTTCGGGGGCCGAGGCCGAACCCCCGGAAGGCACGCCGGCGGCGGATTGCCCGCCCTTGGTGCCGCGCCACGCGTTGCGCAGCAGTTCATGCCACCGCGGACGCTTGCGTGGCGGAACATGGTCCACACCGCCCGGCGACCACGGGTTGCACCGCAGAATGCGCCAGGCCGTCAGACCGATGCCCTTGATCGCGCCATGGCGGTCGATGGCCGTGTAGCCGTAGTGGGAACACGACGGGTAGTACCGGCAGACGGGCCCGAGCAAAGGGCTGATCGTCCACTGGTACAGCTTGATCAGAGCCAGTAGCGGGTACTTCATCGCGCGCCCCCTCCCAGCAGCCGCTCAAGGGCGGCATCCAGGTCTCGGGCCAGCTGTGCATGGTCGGCGTCGCCCGCACCGGGCAGCGCACGTACGACAACCAGGCTACCGGGGGCCAGCCGGGACAGCCGATCCCGTATGAGGTGACGAAGTCTGCGCTTCACCCGCGTCCGTACGACGGCCCCGCCCACGGCTTTGCTTACGACGAAACCCGCCCGCGTCGGGGGATCGCTCTCCCCCGGCGCGTGCGGGCCCGTAGTACCGCTACGTAGATGTACGACAAGAAGCGGGCGTCCGGCCCGGCGTCCCCGGCGTACCGCGGTCGCGAAATCCTCGCGCCGCCTCAGCCGATTCTCGGTAGGCAGCACGTCATAACCTGGTGGCGATCAGGCGGACAGGTTGGCGCGACCCTTGCCACGGCGGTTCGCGAGAATCGCGCGACCGGCGCGGGTGCGCATACGGAGCCGGAAGCCGTGGGTCTTGGCACGACGACGGTTGTTCGGCTGGAAGGTGCGCTTGCTCACTCGAGGGCTCCAGAAATGATGATTGGAAGGGCGGGACATCGCCTGGCTGTCACCGTGCGCCCACGAGTAGCTCGCGACAACGCCCGAGTGCACCGCTTCACAACCACAGATCGTGATCCTTGCCCATCGGAGGCAGGCGGCAGCAGCCATCGACAACTCGACCTGGTCACGGTACGCGCGGCTACGCCATACGGTCAAACCAGCCAGCTGCCACGTTCCATTATGCACAGCCTGTGGACAACAACTTGAACCGCGTGGGTGCCCTGACTACCGTGGCCGAACTCCGGATTCTTTTCCGCCGGTCTTCCCACCCCGTCCCGAGAACCACATATTCGTGGGACCTGCGAGAGAGCGTGCCCTGTGGCTGACGTACCTGCCGATCTTGCCGCAGTGTGGCCACGAGTGCTGGAGCAGCTCCTCAGGGAGGGCCAGCAGGGAGTCGAGCCCAAGGACAAACAGTGGATCGAGCGCTGCCAGCCGCTCGCCCTGGTCGCCGACACCGCACTTTTGGCCGTGCCCAACGAGTGGGGCAAGCGCGTGCTCGAAGGCCGCCTCGCCCCGCTCATCAGCGAGACCCTGAGCCGCGAGTGCGGCCGGCCGATCCGGATCGCGATCACCGTCGACGACTCGGCCGGCGACCCCCTCCCGCTGCCGCAGCAGCAGAACCGCTACCAGAACGCGCAGCACGACGACGGCCGCGACCCGCACGCTCCGCGCCACGACGACATGCGCCACGACGACATGCGGCCGGACGACTCCCGGCACGACGACATGCGCCCCGAGGGCGGGTACCGCCCTTACGGCCGCCGCTCCTCCGACGACGACGGCATGCCGACGGCACGCCCCGCGTACCCCGACTACCAGCAGCAGCGCCCCGACCCCGGCTCCTGGCCCCGCACACAGGAGGACCTCTCCTGGCAGCAGCAGCGGCTCGGTTTCCAGGACCGTGACCCGTACGCGAGCGGAAGACCGCAGCAGCCGCAGCACGACTACCGGCCGCCGCAGTCACCGGAGGGCCGGCCCTACGACCAGCAGCGCCCGGAGCGGCACGACCTGGACCCGCAGCAGTCGCGGCACGGCGGCCGGGGCGGGGCGACCGGGCCGCTCGGCGCGCAGGCCTCGCCGCCGCCGGGACCGGGGGAGCCGCACGCGCGCCTCAACCCCAAGTACCTCTTCGACACCTTCGTCATCGGAGCGTCCAACCGGTTCGCGCACGCGGCGGCCGTCGCCGTCGCGGAGGCGCCGGCCAAGGCGTACAACCCGCTCTTCATCTACGGCGAGTCCGGACTCGGCAAGACGCACCTGCTGCACGCCATCGGGCACTACGCGCGCAGCCTCTATCCCGGTACGCGGGTGCGGTACGTGAGCTCGGAGGAGTTCACCAACGAGTTCATCAACTCCATCCGCGACGGCAAGGGCGACACCTTCCGCAAGCGGTACCGGGACGTCGACATCCTGCTCGTCGACGACATCCAGTTCCTGGCGAGCAAGGAGTCGACGCAGGAGGAGTTCTTCCACACCTTCAACACGCTCCACAACGCGAACAAGCAGATCGTGCTGTCCTCGGACCGGCCGCCGAAGCAGCTGATCACGCTGGAGGACCGGCTGCGCAACCGCTTCGAGTGGGGCCTGACGACCGATGTGCAGCCGCCGGAGCTGGAGACGCGGATCGCGATCCTCCGTAAGAAAGCTGTGCAGGAGCAGCTGAACGCACCGCCCGAGGTGCTGGAATTCATCGCCTCGCGGATCTCGCGCAACATCCGCGAGCTGGAGGGCGCGCTGATCCGGGTGACGGCGTTCGCCTCGCTCAACCGGCAGCCGGTGGATCTCGGGCTGACCGAGATCGTGCTCAAGGACCTCATCCCCGGGGGCGAGGACCTGGCCCCCGACATCACCGCGGGCGCCATCATGGCGGCGACGGCCGACTACTTCGGGCTGACCGTGGAGGACCTCTGCGGCTCGTCGCGCAGCCGGGTGCTGGTGACCGCGCGGCAGATCGCGATGTACCTCTGCCGTGAGCTGACGGATCTGTCGCTTCCCAAGATCGGCGCGCAGTTCGGCAATCGCGACCACACGACGGTGATGCACGCCGACCGGAAGATCCGCGCGCTGATGGCCGAGCGGCGCTCGATCTACAACCAGGTCACCGAACTCACCAACCGCATCAAGAACGGCTGACCGAGCCGGCGGCCGGTTCCAGGGCGCCCCGGGACACCTCCCGGGGCGCCCTTCGTCATGTCCGGAGGCCCACCGGTACATGACACACGCTCAACCGCTGTTCGAATAAGGGTCGCCGCGGGTGGCTTCTCCACAGAAAGCGGCCCGATCTCCCGTCCACACCCTGGGGATCGATAAGTTGTCCAGACTGCGTCCACAGGCCGGCCGACCGGAAGTGGATCATGCCAGGTCAGACCCCTGGGGATTTGTGGCCAACTTTTCTCCACAGCCTGTGGACAGTTTTTTCGCCCAGGGGCACCGAGCCCGGTTGTCCACCGGCGGCCCACAGGCGACGGGCCGTTGCCCACAGCTTCGGCCCGCTTCTCCACATCGCTGTCCACTGTTCGGCAACAGAACACGACTGTTCACCGAGTCGAGTGAAAGGCGTCACACCGAGGTTGCCTCGGGGCCTGTGGGGAACGTCGGAAAAGCTGGGGACGACCCTGGGGAGAAGTCGGGGTGCCCTGTGCACCGGTTGTGCAGAACTTTCGGCCGTCCACAGAACGACGGGGTTGTCCACCGACGGCGCCCACAGGACCGGTGGACAAAAAAGTGGGCTTGACCTGCGAAAACGACGTTATCCACGGAATCCACAGGCCCTACTACTACTAACACCTAGAGTTACCTGGGAATCCGCTTCGAAGTGGGTGCTGTGCACAACTCGGCGTCGGACCGCCTCCGCCCGGTTGTCGCGACTTGACCCCGAGCAGCACCGAGTGTCGGTGCCGTACGTCAGACTGTTCCCCGGCAACCTCACCCTGCCCACGGCGGAGTGAGCCCATGCCGAGGACGAAGAAGGCCGGCAGGACGAGTCAGCAACAGCAGGAGGCGGTTCCGGTGAAGATCCGGGTGGAGCGCGATGTACTGGCGGAGGCGGTGGCCTGGGTGGCCCGTAGCCTCCCGGCCCGTCCGCCGGCGCCCGTTCTTGCGGGCCTTCTGCTGAAGGCCGAGGAAGGCGCGCTGAGCTTCTCCAGCTTCGACTACGAGGTCTCGGCCCGGGTCTCGGTGGACGCCGAGGTCGAGGAGGACGGCACCGTCCTCGTCTCCGGCCGGCTGCTCGCCGACATCTGCCGCGCCCTCCCCAACCGGCCGGTGGAGATTTCCACAGACGGTGTACGGGCGACGGTGGTCTGTGGCTCCTCGCGGTTCACCCTGCACACACTGCCTGTGGACGAGTACCCGGCACTGCCGCAGATGCCGACCGCCACCGGCACCGTCCCCGGTGAGGTCTTCGCCTCCGCCGCCGCCCAGGTGGCCATCGCGGCGGGCCGTGACGACACGCTCCCGGTGCTCACCGGCGTACGGATCGAGATCGAGGGAGACACGGTCACCCTCGCCTCGACCGACCGCTACCGCTTCGCCGTCCGCGACTTCCTGTGGAAGCCGGAGGTCTCCGACATCTCCGCGGTCGCCCTGGTGCCCGCCAAGACGCTGCTGGACACCGCCAAGGCCCTCACCAGCGGCGACACGGTCACCCTGGCGCTCTCCGGCTCCGGTGCGGGCGAGGGGCTGATCGGCTTCGAGGGCGCGGGCCGGCGGACGACCACCCGGCTCCTGGAGGGCGACCTCCCGAAGTACCGCACGCTGTTCCCGACGGAGTTCAACTCGATCGCGGTGATCGAGACCGCGCCGTTCGTCGAGGCCGTCAAGCGCGTGGCGCTGGTCGCCGAGCGCAACACCCCCGTGCGGCTCAGCTTCGAGCAGGGTGTGCTCATCCTCGAAGCCGGTTCCAGCGACGACGCACAGGCTGTGGAGAGGGTCGACGCGAAGCTCGACGGCGACGACATCTCGATCGCGTTCAACCCGACGTTCCTGCTCGACGGCCTCAGCGCGATCGACTCGCCCGTCGCGCAGCTCTCGTTCACGACCTCCACCAAGCCGGCGCTCCTCAGTGGGAAGCCGGCGCTGGATGCCGAGGCCGACGACGCGTACAAGTACCTGATCATGCCGGTCCGGCTGTCGGGCTGACCGCTCCTCCGCCGGGCGGTCGGGTGTCACCACCGCGGCCGGGGCGGTGAGGTGTCGCCGGGCCGCCCCACCAGGCCCGGCGTAGGCTCGGGCCGGGGCCCCGCGGCACTGTCGCCGTCCGCCCCGCGCCTGAACGACTGTCGGCTCAACGCTTAAGGAACCACTGATGGAGCTCGGTCTCGTCGGCCTCGGCAAGATGGGCGGCAACATGCGCGAGCGCATTCGCCGCGCAGGCCACACCGTCATCGGATATGACCGGAACGCGGACGTCGCGGACGTCCACAGCCTCGAAGAGCTGGTGAGCAAGCTCAAGGGCCCCCGGGTCGTCTGGGTGATGGTCCCCTCGGGTGCGGCGACGCAGTCGACCATCGACGAGCTGGCGGAGCTGCTGTCCCCCGGCGACGTGGTCGTGGACGGTGGCAACTCGCGCTGGTCGGACGACGAGAAGCACGCGGTGGAGCTCGGCATCAAGGGCGTCGGCTTCGTCGACTGCGGTGTCTCGGGCGGCGTCTGGGGCCTCCAGAACGGCTACGCGCTGATGTACGGCGGCAAGGCGGAGAACGTCGCGAAGGTCCAGCCGATCTTCGACGCCCTCAAGCCCGCGGGCGACAAGGGCGCGGTCCACGCGGGCAAGGTCGGTGCCGGCCACTTCGCGAAGATGGTCCACAACGGCATCGAGTACGCGATGATGCAGGCCTACGCCGAAGGCTGGGAACTGCTGGAGAAGGTCGACTCGGTCACCGACGTACGCGAGATCTTCCGTTCCTGGCAGGACGGCACGGTCATCCGTTCCTGGCTGCTGGACCTGGCGGTCAACGCGCTCGACGGCGACGAGCACCTGGACGCGCTGCGAGGCTACGCCGACGACTCCGGCGAGGGCCGGTGGACGGTCGAGGCGGCCATCGACAACGCGGTGCCGCTGCCCGCGATCACGGCGTCGCTGTTCGCCCGGTTCGCGTCGCGGCAGGACGACTCGCCGCAGATGAAGATGGTCGCCGCGCTGCGCAACCAGTTCGGTGGCCACGCGGTCGAGCAGGCGGACGAGAGCACGCCGGGCAAGCCCGGCAAGCCCGGCAAGCCCAAGCCGACCGGTCCCAAGGGTCCCAAGAACAAGAAGTAGTCCTTCGCCCTCGCGGGCGGCGCGGAGAACCGGGGAGGTCGGGTCACGTCCATGCACGTCACGCATCTCTCGCTGGCCGACTTCCGTTCGTACGCCCGGATCGAGGTGCCGCTCGATCCGGGCGTCACCGCGTTCGTGGGGGCCAACGGGCAGGGGAAGACCAATCTGGTCGAGGCGGTCGGCTATCTCGCCTCGCTCGGCAGCCACCGGGTCTCCTCGGACACCCCGCTGGTGCGCATGGGCGCCGAGCGCGCGGTGATCCGGGCCGCCGTCACGCAGGGGGAGCGCTCGCAGCTGGTCGAGCTCGAACTCAATCCGGGGCGCGCGAACAGAGCCAGGATCAACAGGTCTTCGCAGGTCAGGCCGCGCGATGTGCTGGGGATAGTGCGGACGGTGCTGTTCGCGCCGGAGGATCTGGCGCTGGTGAAGGGCGATCCCGGTGAGCGTCGGCGCTTCCTCGACGAGCTGATCACGGCGCGCTCCCCGCGTATGGCGGGTGTGCGCTCGGACTACGACCGGGTGCTCAAGCAGCGCAACACCCTGCTGAAGTCGGCGGCGATGGCGCGGCGGCACGGCGGGCGCGGGATGGATCTGTCCACGCTGGACGTGTGGGACCAGCATCTGGCCCAGGTGGGCGCGGAGTTGCTGGCGCAGCGGCTGGATCTGATCGAGACGCTGCAGCCGCTGACGGACAAGGCGTACGAGCAGCTGGCGCCCGGCGGTGGGCCGGTGGCGCTGGAGTACCGCTCCTCGTCCGCCGGCTCCGAGGGTGCCGCTTCCGGCGGGACGGGCGCCGAGGTGCCGCGTTCGCGCGAGGAGCTGTACGCCCAGCTCATGGCCGCGCTGGCGGGGACACGTAAGCAGGAGATCGAACGGGGGGTCACGCTGGTGGGTCCGCACCGGGACGAACTGCTGCTGAAACTGGGCCAGTTGCCGGCCAAGGGGTACGCGAGCCACGGCGAGTCCTGGTCGTACGCGCTGGCGCTGCGGCTGGCCTCGTACGACCTGCTGCGCGCCGAGGGCAACGAGCCGGTGCTGGTCCTCGACGACGTCTTCGCGGAACTGGACGCGCGGCGCCGGGAGCGGCTGGCGGAGCTGGTGGCGCCCGGCGAGCAGGTGCTGGTCACGGCGGCGGTGGACGACGATGTGCCGGGCATCCTGGCGGGGGTGCGGTTCACGGTGGCCGATGGCGCGGTGGAGCGGGCATGAGCGGCCCGGAGAGGAGCGGGGGGCCGTCGGAGTCGGCCGCGCCGGCGCCCGTCGAGGCATCGGGCGTGGAGGCGTCGGGCGTCGACCTGGCGCGGGTCGCGCTGCGGGCGGCGAAGGAGCAGGCACGGGCCCGTGGCGCCGCGGCCCAGCAGAAGAAGCAGGCCAGACGGGGCGGCGGTCTGCGGTCGGGCTCGGGGGCCGACGGCCGTGATCCGCTGTCGCTGGGCGCCGCGATCAACCGGCTGATCACCGAGCGCGGCTGGGAGACGCCCGCCGCGGTGGGCGGGGTGATGGGCCGCTGGCCGCAGATCGTGGGCGACGACCTGGCCAATCACTGTGTGCCGGAGCGGTACGAGGAGGACGAGCGGATCCTGACGGTGATCTGCGACTCGACGGCCTGGGCGACACAGTTGCGGCTGCTGGCTCCCCGGCTGGTGGCCCGGCTGAACGAGGACCTGGGACACGGCACGGTGAAGGTGATCAAGGTGCGCGGCCCGGCCGGTCCGCCGCGGCGCTTCGGCGGGCTGCGGGCGCCGGGCAGCAAGGGCCCGGGGGACACGTACGGCTGAGCGGGGAGGCCCTTCGCGCAGGTATCCCGGAGGCGCACGCCGGTACGGGGCCGCTCGGTAGCCGCCCGGCCACGCTCCGTACGTCGCCGCGCGCCCCCACCCCGAACCTTCCGGAAGCCCTGGGCGCGCTCTCCCGCCGCCTCCCCGTACGGCTGACGGGGGCGCCTCGCGGTTGACCGCGGCGCCGCGCGGACCTGCTTCGACGGGCCATCAGGAGGGCCGCGAGGGCCCCAACAGCCCCTCGGCGGGCGTCACTTCACACCAGTTCCCCGGCGTCGCTCGGCGGTACCGGGGAGACCGCTGTGACCTCGTCGTACGCCTGCGCAGTGTGAGCTGTCCCTCACGGTAGCCGGAGGTTGACAGCCCGAAGCGCTCAAAGCCCGCGTGAGCCTCTTGGAGCCCCTGCCCGAATATGGGGAGTCGGCAGCCGCCGGTTCAGGGCGGCACATGCGGACTCAGGTACCGGCAAACCCCCACTCGGGTCGCCGCTACCGGTAGACTGATGGAGAATCCCGCCCCGTCGGCGGGACTCGCCTACCAAGACTGACAAACACTGTCGCAAGCCGAACGACGCAGCCGCTCCCGCCTGTCCGGAGAACGGCCTGTGCTGTGCCAGAAAGGGCGCTTCGTGGCCGATTCCGGCAACCCCAACGAGAAGACTCCGTCCGTAGCCACTGGTGAGAACGGCGAGGTCACGGCCTCGTACAACGCCAGTGCCATCACGGTGCTGGAGGGCCTGGACGCGGTCCGCAAGCGTCCCGGCATGTACATCGGCTCGACCGGTGAACGTGGCCTTCATCACCTGGTGACCGAGGTCGTCGACAACTCCGTCGACGAGGCCCTGGCCGGGCACGCGGACACCATCGACGTCACGATCCTCGCCGACGGCGGGGTACGTGTGGTCGACAACGGCCGTGGCATCCCCGTGGGCATCGTCCCGTCCGAGGGCAAACCGGCCGTCGAGGTCGTGCTGACGGTGCTGCACGCGGGCGGAAAGTTCGGCGGTGGCGGCTACTCCGTCTCCGGCGGTCTGCACGGCGTGGGTGTCTCCGTCGTGAACGCGCTGTCGACGAAGGTCGCCGTCGAGGTCAAGACTGACGGCTACCGCTGGACGCAGGACTACAAGCTCGGGGTGCCGACGGCGCCGCTGGCGCGCAACGAGGCGACGGACGAGACGGGCACGACGGTCACCTTCTGGGCGGACCCCGACGTCTTCGAGACGACGGAGTACTCCTTCGAGACGCTGTCCCGCCGCTTCCAGGAGATGGCCTTCCTCAACAAGGGCCTGACCCTGAAGCTGACCGACGAGCGCGAGTCGGCGAAGGCCGTCGTGGGCGCCGACGTCGCGGGCACGGACTCGGCCGAGAAGCCCGGCGAGGAGCCGGCCCGCAGCGTCACGTACTACTACGAAGGCGGCATCGTCGACTTCGTGAAGTACCTGAACTCCCGCAAGGGCGAGCTGATCCACCCCACGGTCATCGACATCGATGCCGAGGACAAGGAGCGGATGCTCTCGGTGGAGATCGCGATGCAGTGGAACTCGCAGTACAGCGAGGGGGTGTACTCCTTCGCGAACACGATCCACACGCATGAGGGCGGTACGCACGAGGAGGGCTTCCGCGCGGCGATGACCGGCCTGGTCAACCGCTACGCGCGCGAGAAGAAGTTCCTGCGCGAGAAGGACGACAACCTGGCGGGCGAGGACATCCGCGAGGGTCTGACGGCGATCATCTCGGTCAAGCTGGGCGAGCCCCAGTTCGAGGGCCAGACGAAGACCAAGCTCGGCAACACGGAGGCGAAGACCTTCGTACAGAAGATCGTGCACGAGCACCTGACCGACTGGTTCGACCGGCATCCCAATGAGGCGGCCGACATCATCCGTAAGTCGATCCAGGCCGCCACGGCCCGGGTCGCGGCCCGTAAGGCGCGGGATCTGACCCGTCGCAAGGGTCTGCTGGAGTCGGCGTCGCTGCCCGGCAAGCTGAGCGACTGCCAGTCGAACGACCCGTCCAAGTGCGAGATCTTCATCGTCGAGGGCGACTCGGCCGGCGGCAGCGCGAAGTCCGGCCGTAACCCGCAGTATCAGGCCATTCTTCCGATCCGCGGAAAGATCCTGAACGTCGAGAAGGCACGGATCGACAAGATCCTCCAGAACACCGAGGTGCAGGCGCTGATCTCGGCGTTCGGCACCGGTGTGCACGAGGACTTCGACATCGAGAAGCTCCGCTATCACAAGATCATTCTGATGGCGGACGCCGACGTCGACGGCCAGCACATCAACACGCTGCTGCTGACGTTCCTCTTCCGCTTCATGCGCCCGCTGGTCGAGGC
Source organism: Streptomyces sp. NPDC051217 (assembly GCF_044455465.1). Classification (NCBI taxonomy): domain Bacteria; kingdom Bacillati; phylum Actinomycetota; class Actinomycetes; order Kitasatosporales; family Streptomycetaceae; genus Streptomyces; species Streptomyces sp. NPDC051217. Next base: position 108,347 of record NZ_JBITEV010000013.1, on the reverse strand, counting down.
CGGACACGTCTATCTCTCCCGTCCCCCGCTGTACAAGATCAAGTGGGGCCGGGACGACTTCGAGTACGCGTACTCGGACCGGGAGCGCGACGCCCTGGTCGAGCTGGGGAAGCAGAACGGCAAGCGGATCAAGGAAGACTCGATCCAGCGCTTCAAGGGCCTCGGCGAGATGAACGCCGAGGAGCTGCGCATCACGACGATGGACATCGACCACCGCGTGCTCGGCCAGGTCACGCTCGACGACGCGGCGCAGGCCGACGACCTGTTCTCGGTGCTGATGGGTGAGGACGTCGAGGCACGGCGCTCGTTCATCCAGCGCAACGCCAAGGACGTCCGCTTCCTCGACATCTGAGTCGGTCTCCCGCTGACCGCCATCGAAAAGGCCGAAAGGAACTTTGACCAGCAATGGCCGACGAGAACACTCCTGTGATGCCCGAAGACGTCCCCGCCGTGGAAGGCGTGGGCATGCGTGTCGAGCCCGTGGGGCTCGAGACGGAGATGCAGCGCTCCTACCTCGACTACGCGATGTCCGTCATCGTGTCGCGTGCGCTGCCCGACGTACGGGACGGTCTGAAGCCCGTCCACCGCCGGGTGCTGTACGCGATGTACGACGGCGGATACCGGCCGGAGAAGGGCTTCTACAAGTGCGCCCGCGTCGTCGGTGACGTGATGGGCACGTACCACCCGCACGGCGACTCCTCGATCTACGACGCGCTGGTCCGCCTCGCGCAGCCGTGGTCGATGCGGATGCCGCTGGTGGACTCCAACGGCAACTTCGGCTCTCCCGGCAACGACCCGGCCGCCGCCATGCGGTACACCGAGTGCAAGCTGATGCCGCTGTCGATGGAGATGCTCCGGGACATCGACGAGGAGACCGTCGACTTCACGGACAACTACGACGGCCGCAACCAGGAGCCGACGGTCCTGCCGGCGCGCTTCCCGAACCTGCTGATCAACGGATCGGCCGGCATCGCCGTCGGTATGGCCACCAACATCCCGCCGCACAACCTGCGGGAAGTCGCCGCGGGCGCGCAGTGGGCGCTGGAGCACCCGGACGCCTCGCACGAGGAGCTGCTGGACGCGCTGATCGAGCGCATCAAGGGCCCGGACTTCCCGTCCGGCGCGCTGGTCGTGGGCCATCGGGGCATCGAGGAGGCGTACCGCACGGGCCGTGGCTCGATCACGATGCGCGCGGTCGTCGCGGTCGAGGAGATCCAGAACCGGCAGTGCCTGGTCGTCACGGAGCTGCCGTACCAGACCAACCCCGACAATCTCGCGCAGAAGATCGCCGACCTGGTGAAGGACGGCAAGGTCGGCGGCATCGCCGATGTGCGTGACGAGACGTCCTCGCGTACGGGGCAGCGGCTGGTGGTCGTGCTCAAGCGCGACGCGGTCGCCAAGGTCGTGCTGAACAACCTGTACAAGCACACCGACCTGCAGACGAACTTCGGCGCGAACATGCTGGCGCTGGTGGACGGTGTGCCGCGCACGCTGTCGATCGACGCGTTCATCCGGCACTGGGTGACGCACCAGATCGAGGTCATCGTCCGGCGTACGCGCTTCCGCCTGCGCAAGGCCGAGGAGCGCGCGCACATCCTGCGTGGTCTGCTCAAGGCGCTGGACGCGATCGACGAGGTCATCGCGCTGATCCGGCGCAGCGACACCGTCGAGACGGCGCGCGGCGGCCTGATGCGCCTGCTGTCGATCGACGAGATCCAGGCGAACGCGATCCTGGAGATGCAGCTGCGCCGGCTGGCGGCGCTGGAGCGGCAGAAGATCGTCGCCGAGCACGACGAGCTCCAGACGAAGATCAACCAGTACAACGCGATCCTCGCCTCGCCGGAGCGGCAGCGGCAGATCGTCAGCGAGGAACTGGCGGTGATCGTCGACAAGTTCGGTGACGACCGGCGTTCCAAGCTGGTGCCCTTCGACGGTGACATGTCCATCGAGGACCTGATCGCCGAGGAGGACATCGTCGTCACGATCTCGCGTGGCGGCTATGTGAAGCGTACGAAGACCGACGACTACCGCTCGCAGAAGCGCGGCGGCAAGGGCGTGCGCGGTACGAAGCTCAAGTCGGACGACATCGTCGACCACTTCTTCGTGTCGACGACGCACCACTGGCTGCTCTTCTTCACGAACAAGGGGCGGGTGTACCGGGCGAAGGCGTACGAGCTTCCCGACGCCGGCCGTGACGCGCGCGGCCAGCATGTGGCGAACCTCCTGGCGTTCCAGCCGGACGAGAAGATCGCGCGGATCCTCGCCGTACGGGACTACGAGGCGGCGCCGTATCTGGTTCTGGCCACGAAGGCCGGTCTGGTCAAGAAGACGTCTCTGAAGGATTACGACTCGCCCCGCTCCGGTGGTGTGATCGCGATCAACCTCCGTGAGACGGACTCGGGCGCGGACGACGAGCTGATCGGCGCCGAGCTGGTGTCGGCGGACGACGATCTGCTGCTCATCAGCCGGAAGGCGCAGTCGATCCGTTTCACCGCGACGGACGAGTCGCTGCGGCCGATGGGGCGGGCGACATCGGGTGTGAAGGGGATGAGTTTCCGCGAAGGGGACGAACTGCTGTCGATGAATGTCGTCAGGCCCGGTACGTTCGTGTTCACTGCTACAGACGGCGGCTACGCGAAGCGAACCAACGTCGACGAGTATCGCGTCCAAGGACGTGGCGGCCTCGGCATCAAGGCCGCGAAGATCGTGGAGGACCGCGGGTCGCTGGTCGGTGCGCTGGTGGTGGAGGAGACGGACGAGATCCTCGCCATCACCCTGGGCGGCGGTGTGATTCGTACGCGAGTCAACGAAGTCAGGGAGACGGGCCGTGACACCATGGGTGTTCAACTGATCAACCTGGGCAAGCGCGATGCCGTGGTAGGTATCGCTCGTAACGCCGAGGCCGGTCGTGAGGCTGAAGAGGTCGAAGGGGTCGTCGGCGAGGATGGCGACGAAGGTCCGGTGACCGAAGGAGCCGCGCTTGCCGAGGACGCTGAGGGCACCCAGCCCTCGGTCGCGGAGCACGAGGAGTAGACAGCGTGAGTGGAGCCACGGGCGCCGGCTCGGCCGCTTCCGGAGCGAACGGTGCCCGTGGCTCTGCCACGGACTCCCAGGGGGTACGGTGACCGACACCCGGGGGCAGCAGCCCCCCTATGAGACGTACGGATCCGAGCAGCCGCAGCAGCAGGCGGCGCAGCCGTACCACCCGCCGCAGGCGTATCCGACGCCGTCGGGCGGGGGGACGCAGGGCGGACAGCAGCGACCGGCCGCACAGCCGGCACAGGCTCAGGCGCAGCCGCACGTTCAGCTGGGCCAAGGACAGGGGCAGGGCGTGAGTCCGGGGCAGCCGGCACAGACATATCCGGCCGACGGCGGCCGGCAGTCCACGACGACGGGCGTACGCCTGCCGCGTACGGGCGCACGTACGACACCGCGCACGCGCAAGGCGCGGCTGCGGGTGGCGAAGGCCGACCCGTGGTCGGTGATGAAGGTCAGCTTCCTGCTCTCCATCGCCCTTGGCGTGTGCACGGTCATCGCGGCGGCGGTGCTGTGGATGGTCATGGACGCGATGGGCGTCTTCTCGACGGTGGGCGGGACGATCAGCGAGGCGACGGGCTCGAACGAGAGCAACGGCTTCGACCTGCAGTCGTTCCTCTCGCTGCCGCGCGTGCTCATCTTCACGTCGGTGATCGCGGTGATCGACGTGGTGCTGGCGACGGCTCTGGCGACGCTCGGCTCCTTCATCTACAACCTGTCGGCGGGTTTCGTCGGCGGCGTCGAACTGACGCTGGCGGAGGACGAGTAAGAGCCCCTCTCGGCAGGCTGGACAGGGAGGGGACGGGGGACGGCCGGGGGGAGAACGGGGCCCCGGTATCGATTTTGGGACTGGCCCTGGAGTGCGCTAATCTTCAGGGGCAGCGCGGGGCTATAGCTCAGTTGGTTAGAGCGCATCCCTGATAAGGATGAGGCCACAGGTTCAAATCCTGTTAGCCCCACAGCAGTTGGACCGCAGGTCAGAGGCCCGGTAGCTCTCAGGAGCTACCGGGCTTTCTTCATGCCGGTTTGGTATCCCGTTATTACCCCGTGACGTGCCGATATCCCATGGCGTACGAATCCCATGACGTTCGGAGTGAGGGCCCAATGCGTTGGTTGGGCCTGGGGTTGGGCCTTGGGGCCCATGCCGAGTCCGCTGCCGCCGCCGTATGTTTCTCATGTCGCCAGCGAGACCGGCCGGGAGGAGGCCGAGAACGCGGGGGGACATCACAGACTCGCACGAGTCGGCCGGAGTCGGCCGGCCGACACACAAGGGGAAGTCTCATGTCGAACGTCACGCTGAAGGCCGCCACCAACGCCAAGCTCTACGTCGGCACCTGGGCGAACACCGCCGTCGCCGCGATGAAGCGTCGGAGCGACAAGGGTCAGGGCGCGGTCGAGTACGTCGGCGTCATCGTTCTCGTCGCGCTGATCATCGCCGCGATCGTCGGCTCCGGTGTGGCCGACGAGATCGCGACCGGTCTGTCGGACAAGGTCGCCGAGATCCTCAGCGGCGAGTAGTCGCGGCATCCCTTTGGACGGCGAGACAGGGCAGGCGCCGCACCGTCCCCGGCCAGGGTGGTGACGGCCCCGCCCGTCTCGTGGCCGCCGCCGCCCGGGTCTGCGGCACCGGGCGGGTCCCGTCGGTGGGGCAGGCGGGTGTTTGCTGGTGTAGACGGATGAAGATGCAGGTCAGAGCCGTACGATGCCAACCTGGGGACCATTCGAACTTGGTGGCGTGTCCTGACGAGGACGTGGCCGCGGGTTCACATCCTGTTGGACCCACAAGCGCCGATCCGCCCGGACAGAGAGTCTTCTGTCCGGGCGGATCGCTTTCCGTTGCGTGGGTGTTGACTGGAGGTGGTGGCCCCTGAGTTGGGGCTGCATGTAGGTCACCGATCGGTATCGGTCGGTGTGTATAGTCGGGCGCCAGAAGGCCCCCAAGACAAGGAAAGACGAGGTCGCGCGGTGAAGAAGCTTCTCCTGGTCGCACTGGCCGCCATCGGCGGGCTCCTCGTGTACCGCCAGATCCAGGCGGATCGCGCCGAGCAGGATCTGTGGACGGAGGCGACCGACTCCGTGCCCGCAGGTTCGGGTGTGTGAGACCCAGTAGTCGGTACGCGGGCCCCGGTCGCTGAGGCGACCGGGGCTTCGCGTTGTCGTGGGGGCGTGTTCGCTACCGGGTGTTCGGTACGGCTGGTTCGGCTTGGTTCGCCTTGGCGAATGATTTGGTTGCTTTTGTGAAGTTCTGGTGCGGTGGGGGTGTACGGATCGGCCGCCCGCGCAGACAGGCGCGGGATCGGCGGGGGAGGATGGACGGGCACCCTGACCCCCGGGCGGCGGGTGCGGGCTGTTGGTGGCGGGCGGCGGAGCCGCCGGGACGACAAGGGGAAGCTCGTGAAGAGGCTGCGCAACAGGGGCCGGGTCGCGCTGGTCGCGGTGGCGGCGACGTGCGCGGTGGTGGCGCAGCCGGGGCTGCCGGGAGGGCCGGGGCTGCCTGGCCTGCCTGGACTGGTCGGTACGGCGCGGGCGGCGGAGGGCCCGAGTCCGTACGCCTTCGATCCGGGGGCCGAGCGCGTCCAGGGCGCGGCGAGCACCAGTGCCGCGCGGCAGCTCGAAGCGGGCTCGACGTACCGCGGTTCGATCGAACCGGGCAAGAAGCTCTTCTACCGGCTGGACCTGGACGACGCGAAGAACGCGTACGTGTCCGCCACCGCTGTGCCGGAGTTGGGGTCGAGCGTGGACTACGGCGACAAGCTCACGGTCACGATGCAGGACAGCGACGGCCGTGACTGTGACTCCGAACAGGCCCGTGTCCTGTCGGCGAGCGACTACCCGCACCCGCTGACCGCGTACGCGACCCGGACTCTCGACGGCAAGGAGTACGGGTCCTGCCGGAAGGCCGGACCGTACTACGTGATCGTGGAGCGGGAGTCGAAACCCACGTCCACGCAGGACGCGTGGGACCTGGAGCTGCGCTTCCTGTCCGAGCCGGGGGTGGTGACCGCCGGCCCCACCGAGGCGCCCGAGGACTGGCCGAGCGCCTCCCCCGAGCCGCCGTCGGGCGCTGCGAAGGCGCGCGAGGGCGGCGCCGGATTCTCCGACGCCGCGAGCCTGGGCCAGGGTGAGTGGACAGCCGAGATCGATCCCGGTGAGTCGCTTTTCTATCGCGTGCCGGTCAATTGGGGGCAGCAACTGTTCACCAGTGCGGAGCTGGGCAGTTCGGAGGGGGACGGCTTCGTCACCGGCGCGTTGTCCCTCGCTGTGTACAACCCGGCGAGGGGGCTCGTCGACGGCACCGAATCGCTGTCGTACAGGGGCGAGCAGAAGTCGCTGTCGACGGAGCCGGCGCCGCCGGTGGACTACGCGAACCGCTTCAGTGCCGCCGGCGAGGAGAAGGCGATGCGCTTCGCCGGCTGGTATTACGTGCGGGTGAGCCTCAACCCGGAGGTCGGCGAGAAGTTCGGGCAGGGGCCGCACGACCTGACGTTGCGCGTGACGGTCGACGGTACGGCGACGGACGGGCCGGGGTACGACGGTCCGGCGGGCGAGTTCAGTGTGCCGGACGAGGGCCTTGAGGGGCCCGACGGCGGGAAGACCGCGTCAGCCGCCGAGGACACCGGGACGATGAAGCTGGTCGCGGCGGGCGGGATCGGTACCGGGACGGTGCTGGTGCTGGGGCTCGGCGGGTGGATGCTGCTCGCGAGGCGGCGGGGGACGGGGCGGTAGCGGGGCGGGGCGTTCGGGTCTGGCGGCCGGGCCGTCAGGTCTGCGAGAGGGCCCAGAACCCCACGGCGAAACAGACAAGTGCGAGCAGCAGAACCGGGACCGTCACCTTGGGTGGCGGTCCCGGTCGCTTCTGCGGGACCGGGGCGGGCGCGGGGGCGTGGGCCGGGGTGTGCGCGCCGGATGTCGGGGCGTACGGGGCCGGCGGGTACTGGGCGGGAACCCCGGGCTGCTGAGCGGTGTATCTACGAGTGTGCTGCACGTCGTCGTGCGGCACCGCGGTGGTGGGCGCCTGCGACAGGTCGGGCGCCGCGGGGGGAGAGGCGAGCGGATGCGTGGGCGTGGAGTACGGAGCGGGGGGCGGGGACGGCTGCAACGGGTGGGGTCCGGAGGGGGGTTGGTGGGGTTGGTATTGCTGAGAATGGTGCTGCGGTGCCTGTTGCTGCTCGGGCTGGGGCGGCGGGGGGAGATGGAAGCTGCCGGTCTCCGACATGGAGGTCCCGGTGGCGGGCTCCTGCTGTCCGGAGGGGGCGTCGGGCGTCCAGGGGGCGCTCCGGCCGCCCTGGGGCGGCTGCCCGGTGGTCGTCCCGCCCGTCATTCCCACGGCGACCCCGCCGGTCACTCCCCCGGTGAGGCCACCCGTGGGCTGGTCTCCGTACGAGGGCGCCCGAGGGGCCGCGGCGGGCCGGTTCGGGTCGGAGGCCGTGACAGGGCCTTCGGGGCCGAACGGGTGCGGCAGCGGGCCGAGTTGGTCGAAGACCTCGACGGGCTCGTCGTCGTCCGTCGGCTCCGGCAGCATCTCGACGGCCGCCGTGAGGGCCTTGCGTGCTCCCGTGGCTGTACGGAATCGCGCGTTCGGGTCCGGCTGGAGCAGCCCGGCGAGGACCTGCCACAGCGGCTCGGGAATCCCCTGCGGCGCTCCCGGGGTGCCGTGCGCGGTGAAATACTCCACCAGGGCTTTGGAGTCGGGCTTCTGCCCCTCCAGGAGATAGAGCGCGACCAGGCCGACGGCGAAGAGGTCGGCGGGGAAGTCCGGCTCCGCGCCCATCATCTGCTCCGGCGCGAAGTAACCGGGCGTGCCCACGACGTAGTTGGTCTCCGTCAGGCGCGGCTCGCCCTTGCGCATGGAGATGCCGAAGTCGGACAGCCTCAGATGCGGCCGGCCGGTCCCGGTGGCCTCCAGCAGTATGTTGGCGGGCTTGATGTCTCGGTGTACGACGCCTTCGGCGTGCACCGCCGCGAGACCGGCGAGCAGCTGGTCGAGCAGGACGCAGACGAAACGCGGGGGCAGCGGCCCGTAGTCGCCGATGACATGGGCCAGCGATCCGCCGCTCACCAGGTCCATGGTGAACAGGACCTTGTCGTCGTCGGCGGCCCAGCTGGCAGGTGCGAGTACGTGCGGGTGATCGATCCGCACGGCCTGCTCGCGTACGAAACGCAGCAGTGTGTGCGCGTCGCTCTGCTGCAGCACCTTGGCCGCGACATACCGGCGGCGCCGGTGGTCCCAGGCACGCCAGACGGCGCCCACACCGCCACGTCCGATCGGGTCGACCAACTCGTACCGACCAGCGAAGACCTCACCCATTGCGCCGCGCTCGCTCCCAGTCGTCCTGTCCGGCGGACCGTCGCCCTCGGACGCGGTCTCACTCGTGCCTGCCGTGCCCAGCTCCGGCCTAGTTCTGGTGCGCCTCGTAGTGCGCGACCGCCTCGGCGGTGCGCCCGGCTCCGTATACCCGGAGGAACTCTGCCAGCTCGGGGTGGCTCGGTGCGAGGGAATCCGCCGCGTCGATGATGTCACCGGCGGCGGCGACCGACCGCAGCAGTGACTGGATCTCGCGGACGACCCGCCGCACGGTCGGTGCGCCCGTGCTGTTCGTCGTCTGGCTGGTCGCGGTGAGGACGGAGCCGCCCTGCGACTTCTTGACCTCTTCCATCCGGGCGGTGGCCTCGGCGGCGCTGACGCTGCCGTCGGCGACCTGCCCCGCCAGATCCTGGAGCGCCTGAACGCGCTGGACCACGGCGGGATTTCCGATCTTGGCGCGCTGCCCGCTCATCAGCTGGGAGAGCATCGGGGCCGACAGGCCGAGCACCGCGGCGAGCCTGGCCTGATTGAGCCCCAGGTCATCGATCAGCCGACGGAAGAGGGCTCCCAGCGGCTCTCCGTACCAGCTGCGCTGGAGTTCCCTGGCTCTTGCTGTCGATTCCTGCTGTGCGGCGTCCATTCGCGTCTCCCCATCGCTTCCCCAGGCGGCAGCTTCGCTGCTGCGAACCTCTGGGGCATCCTACGGAGCGGGGTCCCGGACCGGGAGTCCCAATCCTTTTGCGGGATCACGGGGGACACCCGGTACTCTGTTCCAGGCGGTCACCGGGATGTCCCACGGAACCGCCGTACATCCCTTCCGGGGCCTTAGCTCAGTTGGTAGAGCGCTGTCTTTGCATGGCAGATGTCAGGGGTTCGACTCCCCTAGGCTCCACATCCCGACAGGCCCTCCGACGTGCGGAAACGCGAGTCGGAGGGCCTCTGTGCGTTCTGTGCCCGACCGCCGCCCGACCGCCCCGCGAGTACGCCGCCGCCCGAATGGCCTGATGTGGCCTCAGGAATCGGTCGTCGGTCCGTAGAGGTTGATCAGTTGCGCGAGGTGACGGCCGGCGATCAGGAGCGGGCGCTCGCTCCTGGAGACCTGGGCGGCCAGTTCGGCGCCTTCGAGGGTGCTGATCACCGTGTGGGCCAGATCGCGGGCGTCGGAGTCCGCGATGTCGGCGCGACGGAGTCTGGCATATACCAGGTCGCGCCAGTTCGCGAACGCGGCAGCCGCGGCCTCCTGGATGTCGGGGGCGCGGCCCGCCGTGCCGAGGGCGGTGGAGGTGACCGGGCAGCCCTCGATCCAGTCGGACTCGCGCAGTCCTTCCGCGAGGCGGTACGCGCAGTCGATCACCGCCTGGGCCGGGTCGGCCGCGCCGTCGAGGGTGAGGCGTAGCTCGTCGGCGAACTCGCGCTCGCCGTGCCCGATCGCGGCGACAGCCAGCTGCTGCTTGCCGCCGGGGAAGAAGTGGTAGACCGACCCGAGTGTGGCTCCGGCCTCGGTGGAGATCTGTTTGATCCCCGTGCCGTCGTAGCCCTGGCGCTGCATCAGCAGCGAGGCCGCCCGGACGATTCTCTCGCGCGTGCCGACCGGGCGTTCCGCATCCTTCGTGGGGTCCTGCTCCGCCGTCTTCACAGCGGTAAGTCTACTGAATAGAACGCTCGCTCCAGGGGCGTGCTACGTTCCCACTGGATAGAGCGTTCGTTCTAGCGAGAGAGTGGGATACGTGATGACTACGCATGCGAGCACGAGTGCGGGCGCGGGTGCGCCCGCGGTGACGGTGATCGGCCTCGGCCCCATGGGGCGGGCGATGGCGGGCGCGTATCTCGACAAGGGGTACGAGGTGACGCTCTGGAACCGCAGCGCGGGCAAGGCCGACGAGCTGGTGGCCAGGGGCGCGACCCTTGCCGTGTCGGTCGAGGAGGCCCTCGCCGCCGGCGGGCCGGTCGTGCTCAGCCTGACCGACTACGACGCGATGTACGCGATCCTCGAACCGGCCGCGGCGAGCCTGCCGGAACGGGTGGTCGTCAATCTGACCTCGGACACCCCGGAGCGGGCGCGGGCCGCCGCGCTCTGGTTCGCGGGCCATGGAGCCCGGCAGCTGACCGGCGGGGTGAACACGCCGCCCTCCGGTATCGGCACGCGGGAGGTCTTCACGTACTACAGCGGCCCCCGGGACCTGTTCGAGGGGTTGCTGCCGACGCTGGAAGTGCTGACCGGCACCGACTACCGGGGCGAGGACCAGGGGCTGGCGGCGCTGTACTACCAGATCGGGATGGACCTGTTCTGGACCTCGATGCTCAGCTGGGTGCACGCCCTGGCGCTCGCCGACGCCAACGGCATCCCGGCCGCGGAGATCCTGCCGTACGCGTCGGAGAGCACGCGCGGGATGTCGCGGTTCTTCGAGTTCTACACGCCCCGGATCGACGCCGGCGAGTTCCCCGGCGACGTCGACAGACTCGCCATGGGGGTGGCCAGCATCGAGCACGTCGTGCACACCACCGAGGCGGCGGGGGTCGACACCGCACTGCCTGCGGCGGTCCTGGAGCTGTTCAGGCGGGGCGTCGCGGAGGGCCACGCGGACGACAGCTTCACCAGCCTGTTCACGGTGATGAGAGGGAGCCGGAAGGCCGCCTGACCCGGCATGAGAAACGATTAACGGCGCCCGTTGCACCGTACGGGTGGTGTTCATCAGAAGAACTGCGCAGCGGCGGCGTTGGTCCCTCGATTCCCAAGATGCGTACACATCATGAGGAAGGTATGTAGATCGCTCAACCCGAGCGCAACCTGAAAGCGAGGGGCCATGGCCGCCTTCAAGGTCAAGAATCTGTGGACAGCCTTCCTGACCGCGTTCTTCGCGGTGCTCACCACCCTGGGGCTGACCGCCCCCGCCGCGGCCGCGGACGCCGCCGTACAGCAGCCCGCCGAGCAGCCCGCGAACGGCGGTCAGCCGCCGGTCGCCGCGGAGGAGCGGGGCGGAGGCTCGGAGCGGCGTGGGGACGAGACGGCACCGGCGGCGCAACGGGCACTGCCGGAGAGCGCGCGGCCGGCGGACACGTCACGGCCGCCGACCATCGAGCAGCGTATCCGCGCGGAAGCGCACGGTTCGTCACCTTCGGTCCGGCGACTGCCCGTCGACACCCATACGGACGCCGAAGTCGCGCGTGACAGCGAGTCGGCCGCCGCCGCGGCCCTTTCGGCCGCGGCGTGAGGAACCGGGATTCCCTCAGGACTCCCGGCATCCGCACCGCGCACAACGCCCGCGTGACCCGATTCACCCGCGTCACCAGCGCCATCCGTGTCACCCGTGACGCATGCGAGACCGGTGCCACACGTGGTGCTCACACCACGCGCGACACCCGAACCACCGCCCTACGGATCACCGGCCACCCGTCACTCACTTGCGGTCGTCGTGATTCTTCGCCCCTTTGTCCTTGGCCTGCTTCGCCTGTACCTCCGGGTCGAGCGCACCCTGGCTGCCGTCGACGGACGACAGCGACGAGTCGTGCGCGGAGACCTCGGTAGGAGCGGGCGGCTCCACCAACCAGTCGGGATTCGCCTGCTTGTCCCACCACTTCCACGCGGCGAAAGCGCCACCGGTCAGCACACCGAGGACCACCAGGCCCTTGGCGAGCCGTCCGCACTTGGCCCGTCGCTCATGCTTCCTCACAAGCTTCTGGACCTCCTTCACCGTGATCTGACCGCGCAGCGCGGCGAGAGCGGCAGCGGAACGTGCCGCTGCCTCCCCGGCGACCGGCTGTGCGACAGAGACCGCGTGTTCGACGCGCGGCACCGTGTAGCCGGCTGCCTGACGCGCCGCCTTGCGCGTTCGCGCGGCGGCACGCTGCGCGGCCATGTCGAGGTTCGGCGGTACACGCGGCGCGACATGCGCGCCGTACTGAACACGAGCCTGCTTCGCGGCCTTCGACACCTTCGGTGCGAGCCGGACGCGGGCCTCTTCGGCGTACAACGCGGCCTGTTCCTTGGCCGTATCGGCGTAGGGTGCCACCGCTTCCGCGGCGTGCAGCACGCTCTCCCTCGCCGAATCGGTAGCGGCGCGCACGCTGTCCATGCGGGTCACAGGATCCTCCTCCTCGGTGGCGGTCAGGGGCTTGGGGGTTTCCCCCGTTATTTGGACAAAGATCCGCCTGTCCACCCAGATCGAAATCATGCCTGCCGCCCGCCGGACCGGCATGCGGTGCTGGCATCCGGGTCAAGAAAGACGACTTCGGGCGATGCCTGGGCATTGCGGTGCAAGGGGGGCTTGTCGATGAGAATGCCATGGTTCGCCGTGCCGCGCCCCGTTGAGGCCACGAATACCCCTCCTTTCTCGCACCGTCGCCCGACGGCCGTCCGGCCGTCGCCTGCCCGCACGTGTTCCCCGCCGAAGGCCGCTGATTCCCCGTCACCGGACGCCGCGAGCGGTTGAGGGGTACGGGGCGGGCAGCGCGCCCGCCGTCCGTGCGAGGATCGACAGAGTCAGAGAAGACTCACGGAAGGCAGATCGTGCCCGAGCAGCTTTACGCCACCCTGAAGACCAACCACGGCGATATCGAGATCCGGCTCCTGCCGAACCACGCGCCGAAGACGGTCAAGAACTTTGTGGAGCTCGCCAAGGGCGAGCGTGAATGGACCAACCCGGCGACCGGTAAGAAGTCCAGTGACCAGCTGTACGACGGCACCGTCTTCCACCGGGTCATCAGCGGTTTCATGATCCAGGGCGGGGACCCGCTGGGCAACGGCACCGGCGGGCCGGGCTACGAGTTCGAGGACGAGTTCCACCCGGACCTCTCCTTCGACAAGCCCTACCTCCTGGCCATGGCGAACGCGGGGCCGGGCACCAACGGCTCGCAGTTCTTCGTCACCCTGGCCCCCACCGCGTGGCTGACGCGCAAGCACACCATCTTCGGTGAGGTCACCGACGAGGCGAGCAAGAAGGTCGTGGACTCCATCGGAGCCACCAAGACCAACCCGCGCACCGACCGCCCGGTGGAAGAGGTCAAGATCGAGTCGGTCGTCGTCGAGTCCCGCTGAGACACCTCCCAGGTCTCGGATCCCCGTTCGGGGAACCTCCCGCCCTGCCCGTCCGTAGTGGTTACATACCGGACGGGGAGGGCGGTGTGCTGTGCGCCCTTCCGCCGCAACGAGTACCGAGGGGACAGATGGACCAGCAGCCCGGGGGCCCGGACCGGCCCGCCGCCGACGCGTCACCCCACTGTTACCGGCACCCGGACCGTGAGACGGGCATCCGCTGTACCCGCTGTGAGCGCCCCATCTGCACGGACTGCATGATCAGCGCCTCTGTCGGATTCCAGTGTCCGAACTGCGTACGGGAGGGGGGCGGATCGGGCATGTCCCCGACCGCCGCCCGCCCGCGCACGATCACGGGCGGCACCATCTCCGCCGACCCCCGGCTGATCACGAAGATCCTGCTGGGGCTGAACCTCGCGGTCTTCGTCGCCGTCCTCGCCGCCGAACAGCGCGTGGTCGGTGAGCTGGATCTCATCGGACACGCCTTCAACCCGGAGATCGGCGAGGTCGTCGGTGTCGCGGACGGGCAGTGGTACCGGCTGCTCACGGCGATGTTCCTGCACCAGGCCGTGTGGCACATCGCGTTCAACATGCTGGGGCTGTGGTGGCTCGGCGGTCCGCTGGAGGCGGCGCTCGGACGCGTGCGCTTCATCGCGCTGTATCTGATCTCCGGTCTGGCCGGCAGCGCGCTGACCTATCTGATCGCCGCGCCGAACCAGCCCTCGCTCGGTGCCTCGGGCGCCATCTTCGGTCTTCTGGGCGCCACGGCCGTACTGATGCGCCGGATGAACTACGACATGCGGCCGGTCCTCGCGCTGCTGGCGCTGAACCTGCTCTTCACGTTCACCTGGTCCGGGATCGCCTGGGAGGCGCATCTCGGCGGTCTGGTCGCGGGCACGGCGATCGCGATCGGCCTGGTGCACGCGCCGCGTGAGCACCGGTCGCTGGTCCAGTGGGGCACCTGCGCGGTGGTGCTGCTCGCGACCGTGGCGGTCATCGTGATCCGAACCACCCAGCTCACCTGATCCCCGGTGAGCCCGGGATTCCGCCGCTCCGACGGCCGTCGGAGCCCCTGAAGCACACAGTTGTCCACAGCGTGTGTCGGATCTTGTGCATTCTGTGGGGGAACATCAGTGCCCCTTGTCGCTGATCTGGGTTTTCCCAGCAGGGACAAGGGGCGAGACGCTTCATCACAACGGCCGAAGCGGCTGATCCAGTCACACCGGCGTCAACCTGCCGTGGAGTTATCCACAGATCGTCAGACCTTTTCCCCCGGCTGTGGACAGCACTGTGGATAACTCTCTGGGCAGAGCTTGACGCCGGTCGTGGCCGCTACTTCCACTGCGTGGAGACACCGAAGCCGGCGGCGATGAAACCGAAGCCGACCACGATGTTCCAGTTGCCGAAGGCGTCGATCGGCAGCGATCCCTCGGTCACATAGAAGACGACGATCCAGGCCAGCCCGATGAGGAACAGGGCGAGCATGACCGGCGCCACCCAGCTCCGGTTGGACAGGTTTATCGTGGTCGACTGCCTCGCCGCGGGGGGCGGAGTGAAATCGGCCTTCTTGCGGATACGTGACTTCGGCACGAGGGACTCTCCTGTCGATGCGCTGCGTGACCGCGCAGGTAACTGAAACGGTGTGCCGGGGTGAGGAGCAGGGGGAACACTGGCTCCCCCGGGCGTCCGTTAGCGTAGTGCTTCCGTGGCGCCTAAGGAGATAAGGGTACGTTGAGCAATTCTGCCGACTTCCCCGAAGGGCCGGTCCGCCGAAGGATCTGGCGGCCGGTCCGGCTGCTCACGGCCGGGGTCTTCGCTCTCGCCGGTCTCATCTTCGTCACGAGCTTCAACACGGCGAAGGGCACCAACCTCCGTACGGACGACTCCCTGCTCAAGCTCTCGGACCTGATCCAGGAGCGGAGCGACAAGAACGCCGAGCTGGAGGAGTCCACCGGCGCCGTACGGGAGGACGTCGACAGGCTCGCCAACCGCGACGACGGCTCCACGAAGGCGCAGGACGCCCAGCTCCGTGAACTGGAGGACGCGGCGGGGACCAAGAAGGTCTCGGGCCAGGCCCTCACCGTCACCCTGGACGACGCCCCGCCGGACGCCACGGCCAATCCGGGCTACCCCGAACCCCAGCCCAACGACCTCGTCATCCACCAGCAGGATCTCCAGGCCGTCGTCAACGCCCTCTGGCAGGGCGGCGCGCGCGGCATCCGTGTCATGGACCAGCGGCTGATCTCCACCAGCGCGGTGCGCTGCGTCGGCAACACCCTGATCCTCCAGGGCCGCGTCTACTCACCGCCGTACAAGATCACTGCCGTGGGGGACCAGGACAGGCTGCGGAAGGCGCTGGACGATTCGCCGGCGATCCAGAATTACCAGCTGTACGTACAGGCGTACGGCCTCGGCTGGAAGGTCGACGAGCACGGCGGGACGACTCTCCCGGGCTACACGGGCACGGTGGATCTCCACTACGCGCAGCCGGTGAAGTAGCCGGGCCTAGCCGTTCGGCCCGGCCGGCCCTCTTAAGAAGAAAGAGGCCCACGGCACACCTGGCCCATGCGCCGCCCACGTGACCCCCCGGCCCCTTAGTCTGGTTCGCGCACGCCGGTACGGCGGCGCGGGCGGGGAACGGGTACGGAACGGAAGGGACAGCATGTACGGCTGGATCTGGCGGCATCTGCCGGGCAACGTGTGGGTGCGGGCGGTCGTCGCGCTCGTGCTGGCCCTGGCTGTCGTCTTCGTGCTGTTCCAGTACGTCTTCCCGTGGGCGGAGCCGATCCTCCCGTTCGGGGACGCCACGGTGACCGGAGCGGGAGGCAGGCCATGAGCGGCGCCCGCGTTCTCGTCGTGGACAACTACGACAGCTTCGTCTTCAACATCGTCCAGTACCTGTACCAGCTCGGCGCGGAGTGCGAAGTGCTGCGCAACGACGAGGTGTCGACGGCGCACGCCCAGGACGGCTTCGACGGTGTGATGCTCTCCCCCGGTCCCGGCGCGCCCGAACAGGCCGGTGTCTGCGTCGACATGGTGCGCCACTGCGCGGCCACCGGCGTTCCCGTCTTCGGGGTGTGTCTGGGCATGCAGTCGATGGCGGTGGCGTACGGCGGCGTGGTGGGCCGCGCCCCGGAGCTGCTGCACGGAAAGACCTCGCTGGTCACGCACGAGGGCAAGGGTGTGTTCGCCGGGCTGCCCTCGCCCTTCACGGCCACCCGCTACCACTCGCTCGCCGCCGAGCCCGCCGAACTGCCGGACGAGCTGGAGGTCACCGCGCGTACGGCCGACGGCATCATCATGGGTGTGCGCCACCGTGAACTGCCCGTCGAGGGCGTGCAGTTCCACCCCGAGTCCGTACTGACCGAGCACGGTCATCTGATGCTGGCCAACTGGCTCGCGCAGTGCGGTGATCCGGGTGCCGTGGGCCGGTCGGCGGGCCTGGCGCCGGTGGTGGGCAAGGCGGTCGCGTGACCGCACTCCGCCCCGAGCACGACGCGGGATACGGCGCCTCGTACGAGCGGCGGGAACCGTACGAGGAAGCCGGCGCGTTCGAGGCGGCGGTGGACGGACTCGCGGACCCGTTGAACGATCCCCTTCCCGGGCAGACCCCCGCGCCGTCTCCCGCCGCGACTCCCCTGCCCCCGACGCCGCCTTCGCCGTCCGGTTCCTGGGCCGCGGGGGACGGGATACCGGGGCCGCCGTCGGCGGAGCGGGAGTGGTCGGGGTACGGGCCGTACCCGTACGCGACACAGGCGCCCGCCGGGTACGGGCAGGACTGGGCGTCGCAGGTCGCCCCGGAGCAGGTCGCCGTACCGCTTCCTCCACAGGTGCCGGTGCCCGCTCCCGTACCGGAGCCGGGACCGGTGCCCGCGCCCCGGCCGGATCCCGGACCGTCGTACGTTCCCGTCCAGAACGACCGGACCACCGCCCTCCGTACGGAGGGCGGCGACGGCGCCGGGGAGGCCACGGCACTGCTGCCCACCGTCTCCGAATCCGGCCAGGACCGGCCGGTGCGGCCCGAACCGGTCACCGGGGGCCGCGCCGAGCGGCGTAAGGCGGCCAAGGGCGGCCGTGGGCGGGGTCGTAGGCGCCCGGAGGGTGCCGGGAGCCCCGAGGGCTCTCCGGGGGCCTCAGCGCCCGGCAGGCCGCTCTCCCGCGTCGAGGCGCGGCGTGCCGCGCGTGCTCTCAAGGACAGTCCGGGAGTGATTCTCAGCCGCGCGGTCGGCGAGATCTTCATCAGCCTCGGTGTCCTGATGCTGCTGTTCGTGACGTACCAGCTGTGGTGGACGAACATCCAGGCCGATCTGTACGCGGGCAAGCAGGCGGACAAGATCCAGGACGGCTGGGCGAAGGGCCGTCAGCCCGGGGTCTTCGAGCCCGGCCAGGGGTTCGCGATCATGCACATCCCCAAGCTGGACGTGGTCGTTCCGATCGCCGAGGGCATCGACAAGGCGAAGGTCCTGGACCGCGGCATGGTCGGCCACTACGCGGAGGGCAGGCTCAAGACGGCGATGCCCTCCGACAAACAGGGGAACTTCGCGGTCGCGGGACACCGCAACACCCATGGTGAGCCGTTCCGTTACATCAACCGTCTGAAGCCGGGCGACAAGATCATCGTGGAGACGCAGGACGCGTACTTCACCTACGACATGGCGAGCATCCTCCCGCAGACCGCGCCGTCGAACGTGGGCGTCATCGGTCCCGTGCCGCCCGGCTCCGGGTTCTCGGAGCCGGGGCGATACATCACGTTGACGACCTGTACGCCGGAATTCACCAGTACGTATCGAATGATCGTGTGGGGCAAGATGGTTGAGGAACGGCCACGCGGTAAGGGAAAGCCCGACGCTCTCGTCGGCTGAACTCGGCTGGACGAATCACGACGGAGACAGGGACCAGGGGACGGGTGCTGTGGCAGCGGCAAGAGAGCACGACGACGGGGACGCGAGCACACCCGAAGAAGCCGGAAAAAACGATACATCCGCGACAACTGGGGTGGTCGACTCCGAACGTGAGCGGCCCGAGTCGGAGCCGGAGCCCAAGTCGGAGCCCGCAGCCGACCCCGAGCCGTCGGCGCCCGAGCCCGCTCCGGCCGTGCCCCGGCTTAGCCCGCGGAGCCGTACCGCCTCCGTCGTCAGCGTCTTCGGCGAACTGCTCATCACCGCGGGCCTGGTGCTCGGTCTCTTCGTCGTCTACTCGCTGTGGTGGACGAACGTGCTGGCCGACCGCGAGGCCACGAAGCAGGGCAACGAGGTACGCGACGACTGGGCCGACGGCCGCGGCGGCCCCGGCGCCCTCGACATCAAGAACGGGATCGGCTTCCTGCACGTACCCGCGATGAAGAACGGCGAGGTCCTCGTGAAGAAGGGCACGGACCTGAAGTCCCTCAACAACGGCGTCGCCGGCTACTACACCGACCCGGTCAAGTCCGCGCTGCCCTCGGCCAAGCAGGGAAACTTCTCGCTCGCCGCGCACCGCGACGGGCACGGCGCGAAGTTCCACAACATCCACAAGCTCAAGACCGGTGACACGATCGTCTTCGAGACGAAGGACACCTGGTACGTCTACAAGGTCTTCAAGGACCTCCCGCAGACCTCCAAGTACAACGTGGACGTGCTCAAGCCTGTCCCCAAGGAGTCGGGCAAGAAGAAGCCCGGCCGCTATCTCACGCTCACGACGTGCACGCCCATCTACACGTCGGACTACCGCTACGTCGTCTGGGCCGAGCTGGAGCGCACGGAGAAGGTCGACGAGAACCGCACGAAGCCCGACGAACTGCGCTGAGCCCCCCGGGGCCGCCGTGCTGAGCGACGGCGCACCGCGCACCGCGCACCCGGAACACGAAGAAGCCCCGGCATCCTCTTGAGGACGCCGGGGCTTCTTCACCTCCTTGGGAGGGGACGACCTCAGCCGTCGCCCCCGAAACCATCGGGGCCGCCGATGAAGCCCCCGTTGTCACCGCCCCCGTTGTTGTTGCCGCCCGTGGGAGCCACGAACAGCGTCACGGTGCTGGCCTTGTCGACCGGCTGGTTGGCACCCGGGTTGGTCGCGATGACCCGTGCGTTGGGGTCGTTCGGCGAGTTCGGCGCCAGGGCGACGACCAGACCCAGGGCTTCCAGCTGGGCCTTCGCCTCGGCGACCGTCTTGCCCGCGATGTCGCCGGGGATCTGGACCTTCTCCGGCTGCTGCGGCCCCTTCGAGACCTGGAGCGTGACCTGACTGCCCTTGGGCGCCTTGGAGTTGCCCTCCGGGGTCTGGCCGACGACGGTGTTCGCGGGCTTCTCGGAGTCCACGTCGGTACGCGCGACCGTGAAGCCGAGCGTTTCGAGCTGGCTCTTCGCCGCGTCGAACGTCTGATCGGTGACCGACGGCACCGTCTCCCGCGCCTGCTTGGCGACCGAGAGCGTGACTGTCGCGCCCTTCTCCGCCTCCGAGCCGCCGGACGGCTTCTGACTGACGACCGTGCCGGGGTCCTGGTCGCTCTCGACCTGCTTGGTCTCGACCTTGAAGTCGGCTTCCTGAAGGGTCTTCGTGGCGTCCTCGACGGGCTCGTCGGCGACGTCGGGCACCTGGACCTTCGGTGCGCCCTCGGAGACGACGACCTGGATGGTGTCGCCCTGCTCCATCTTCTGGCCGGACGCCGGCTGCTGGGAGCAGATGGCGCCCTTGGGCTGGTCGCAGCGATCGGTCCCGGACTGGGCGACTTCGACCGACGCGTTGCTCGCCAGCCCCTGCGCCTCCTGCAGCGTCTCCCCCACGAGCTGCGGCACGGTGACCTGCTCCGAGCCGCCGTTGTCGCCGCCGAAGACCGCCTTGCCGATCAGGATGGCGCCCGCGAGCACCAGGACGCCGGCGAGGATCAGCAGGATCGTCGAGGTGTTGGACTTCTTCTGCCGGCGCCGGTCCGGACGGTCGTCGTAGTTGCCGTAGCCGCCGTCGTCGGGGTTGACCGGCGGCATCATCGACGTCTGGCCGCCGCCGGGAGGGGCGGTGCGCAGGGCCGTGGTGGGCTGGTCGTCGGAGCCGCCATAGCCCGCGTAACCGACCGAGCCCATCGCCGCCGTCGCCGCGACGGGCTGCCCGTCGAGGCAGGCCTCGATGTCGGCGCGCATCTCGTCGGCCGACTGGTACCGGTAGTCCGGGTCCTTGACGAGCGCCTTCAGCACGATCGCGTCCATCTCGGGCGTGATCTCGGGGTCGAAGTTGCTCGGCGGCTGCGGCTCCTCCCGTACGTGCTGGTACGCGACGGCGACCGGTGAGTCCCCGATGAAGGGCGGGCGCACGGTCAGCAGCTCGTAGAGCAGACAGCCGGTGGAGTACAGGTCGGAGCGGGCGTCGACCTGCTCGCCCTTGGCCTGCTCGGGGGAGAGGTACTGCGCGGTACCGATGACCGCGGAGGTCTGGGTCATCGTCATGCCGGAGTCGCCCATGGCGCGGGCGATGCCGAAGTCCATGACCTTGACCTGGCCGGTGCGCGTCAGCATGACGTTGGCCGGCTTGATGTCGCGGTGGACGATCTGGGCCCGGTGCGAGTACTCCAGCGCCTGGAGGATCCCTACGGTCATCTCCAGCGTGCGCTCGGGCAGCAGTCTGCGTCCGGAGTGCAGCAGCTCGCGCAGGGTGGACCCGTCGACGTACTCCATCACGATGTACGGGATGGACACCCCGTCGACGTAGTCCTCACCCGTGTCGTAGACAGCGACGATCGCGGGGTGGTTGAGGGAGGCGGCCGACTGGGCCTCTCGGCGGAACCGGGCTTGGAAGGACGGGTCGCGGGCGAGGTCGGCCCGCAGCGTCTTCACAGCGACGGTGCGGCCGAGCCGGGTGTCGTGCGCGAGGTACACCTCGGCCATGCCACCGCGGCCGAGCACCGAGCCCAGCTCGTACCGGCCGCCGAGGCGACGCGGCTCTTCCATACTGTTCCAGCCCTCTCCGTCTGTCCCGACCGCACCGGTGTGCGGTCCGGCGGTGTGCTGTTCGCGCATACGCTACCGGGCACGCCGCATCCGGTCCGACCGTCCCTGGTAGCTGATACAGGACTGGTACTTGAATGAACACATATCGGTCGTTAACGCATGTGGTCTTGGTGGTGAGGTAAATCACCGGTGGGACATTGGCCTCCGAATTCCGATTCGGTCGGCATTCGGTCCTCCCGTCCCGCCGAGTTCGGTGTAGAGGGAAACTTCTCCCGCTTCTTTCCAGGGCCCCGCCCGTTCCGACAATGGCCCGGACAGCTTCGACAACTGTCCGGGCCATTACGGAATGTCCTGACTACTTCTTGCTGTCGATCACGGCCTTCATGACGTCCTTGGCGATGGGGGCCGCGAGACCGCCGCCGGAGATGTCGTCGCGGACCGCGTCGCTGTCCTCGACCACGACGGCGACGGCGACCGGAGCCCCGTTGTCGCCCTTGGCGTAGGAGATGAACCAGGCGTACGGGTTCTTGCTGTTGTTCTCGCCGTGCTGCGCGGTGCCGGTCTTGCCGCCGACCGTGACGTCGGGGATCTTGGCGTTCGTGCCGGTGCCCTCGTTGACGACCGTCTCCATCATCTCCTGGAGCATCTGCGCGTGCTCCTGGCTGACGGGCTGGCCCATCTCCTCGGGCTCGGTCTTCTTGATCACGTCCAGGTTCGGGGCTTCGAGCTGGTCGATCATGTACGGCTTCATCAGCTTGCCGTCGTTGGCGATGGCGGAGACGACCATGGCCATCTGGAGCGGGGTGGTACGGGTGTCGAACTGCCCGATGGAGGAGAGCGCGGTCTGCGAATCGTTCAATTCCTCGGGGAAGATCGAGGCGTTGGCGCGGACCGGGACGAACTGCTCCTCGTTGAAGCCGAATTTCTTCGCGGTCTCCAGCATCTTGTCCTTGCCGACGTCGAAGCCGAGCTTGCCGAAGACGCTGTTGCAGGAGACCCGCAGCGCTTCCTTGAGCGTCGCGTCCTTGCAGGGA
Organism: Streptomyces sp. NPDC051217; assembly: GCF_044455465.1. NCBI lineage: Bacteria > Bacillati > Actinomycetota > Actinomycetes > Kitasatosporales > Streptomycetaceae > Streptomyces > Streptomyces sp. NPDC051217. Next base: position 86,024 of record NZ_JBITEV010000013.1, on the reverse strand, counting down.
ATGTTGCCCTCGTTCTCCAGGGGCGTCGTCGTCCCCGGCATTGTCCACGGGAGCGGGGAGTCGGTCTTCGCCTCGATGTCGTCGACGACACCGTTCTCCAGGGCCGCCGCGGCCGTGACGACCTTGAAGGTGGAGCCGGGCGGATACGTCTCGCGCAGCGCGCGGTTCAGCATCGGCTTGTCGGCGTCCTTGCCGAGCGCGTTCCAGGACTTCTCGTCCTTTTCGCCGTAGCCGGCGAAGGACGAGGGGTCGTACGAGGGGGTGGAGGCCAGCGCGAGGATCTTGCCGGTCCCCGGCTCCAGGGCGACGACCGCGCCCTTCTTCTCGCCGAGACCTTCGAACGCGGCCTTCTGGGCGGCGCCGTTGAGGGTCGTGACGACGTTGCCGCCCTTCGCCTCGTCGCCGGTGAACATCGCCATCGTGCGGTCGAAGAAGAGCTGGTCGTCGTTGCCGGTGAGGATGCCGTCCTCAAGATTCTCGATCTGCGTGGCACCGAACGCCTGCGAGGCGTATCCGGTGACCGGCGCCCACATCGGCCCGTCGAGATAGGTCCGCTTGTACTTGAAGTCGGTGTCGTCCGTCTTGGCCGAGCCGGTGATGGGCTTGCCGTCGACGACGATGTTGCCGCGTTCCTTCGCGTACCGCTCGATGAGCACGCGGCGGTTCTTCTCGTGGGTGTTGAGCTCGTCCGCCTCGACGTACTGGAGCCAGTTGGTGCGCACCAGCAGCGCCAGCACGAGCAGTCCGCAGAAGATCGCGATGCGGCGCAGGGGCTTGTTCACGGTCGGACCACCTGGGTCATCTCGGCGTCGGGTGAGGGTGCGGGCGCCGGCGCGGGACGGCGCGCGGTGTCGCTGATCCGGATGAGGATGCCGATCAGCGCCCAGTTGGCGATCACCGACGAACCACCGGCCGCGACGAACGGCATCGTCATACCGGTCAGCGGGATGAGGCCCATGACGCCGCCTGCGACGACGAAGACCTGGATGGCGAACGCTCCGGAGAGGCCGATCGCCAGGAGCTTGCCGAAGGGGTCGCGGGCGGCGAGGGCGGTGCGTACGCCGCGCTCCACGATCAGGCCGTAGATCAGCAGGAACGCCATCATGCCCGCCAGGCCGAACTCCTCGCCGACGGTGGAGAGGATGAAGTCGGAGTTGGCCGCGAAGCCGATCAGGTCGGAGTTGCCCTGGCCGAGTCCGGTGCCGAGCGTGCCGCCGGCGCCGAAGGACATCAGCGCCTGGCCGATCTGGTCGCTCTGCTCCCAGGTGGACTCGGCGAAGGGGTTGAGCCAGAACTCGACGCGCTGCTGGACGTGCGGCTCGAACGTGGCGACACCGACCGCGCCCGCGGCCGACATCACCAGGCCGAAGACGATCCAGCTGGTGCGCTCCGTGGCGACGTACAGCATGATCACGAAGAGACCGAAGAAGAGCAGCGAGGTGCCGAGGTCGGTCTCGAAGACCAGGATCAGGATCGACATGGCCCAGACCGCGAGGATCGGGCCGAGGTCACGGCCGCGCGGCAGATAGAGGCCCATCACACGGCGGCTGGCGAGCGCCAGGGCGTCGCGTTTCACCATCAGGTAGCCCGAGAAGAAGATCGCGATGATGATCTTCGCGAACTCGCCGGGCTGGACGTTGAAGGGGCCGATGCTGACCCAGATCTTCGCGCCGTTCACCGCCGGGAAGAAGACCGGCAGGATCAGCAGGACCAGCGCGACCGCCATCGAGATGTAGGTGTAGCGCTGAAGGATGCGGTGGTCCTTGAGCAGCAGCAGCACGGCGACGAAGAGCGCGATGCCGATCGCGGAGTACAGCAGCTGCTTGGGGGCGTCCGGGGTGAAGGCCCCGAAGGCACGCTCGGCGCGGGCGATCAGCCGCGGCGACTGGTCCAGCCTCCAGATGAGGACGAGCCCGAGGCCGTTGAGCAGCGTGGCGAGCGGCAGCAGCAGCGGGTCGGCGTACGGGGCGAACTTACGCACCACGAGATGGCCGACGCCGGCCAGCAGCCCGATGCCCAGGCCGTACCCGATCATGCCGCTGGGCACTTCGTCGTTGACCGCCAGGCCCACGTTCAGATAGGCGAAGACGGGGATGACGACGGCGAAGGCGAGCATCGCGAGCTCGGTGTTGCGGCGGCTCGGTGCTTCGATCGCGCCGATGGTGGTCGTGTTGGTGACAACGCTCATGGTGGTGAAGGCCCCTTACGGCCGGCTACTGCTTACCGCAGTTCGAGGCCAGCTTCTGCTCCTCCTCCGAGAGGCTCGGGCCCGGAGTGGGAGTCGCTGTGTTCGGCTTGGTGTCGGTGCTGGTGCCGGTCTTCGGCTTCGTACCGGTCGTGCCGCCGGCCTCGCCCTCGCCGGTGATCGCGTTCGCCGCGCGCTCGGACTCACGGCGCTGTTCGTCCTTCTTGCACGCGGCGGCCTGCTTGGAGAGGTCGTCGATCTTCGTGCGGGCGGACGACTTGCTGCCCTCGGCGATCGTGTCCTCGACCTGCTTGCGCTGGTACGGCGGCAGGTACTTGAGTTCGACCTTGGTGAAGTCTTCCTCGACCTTCGACAGCGAGACCCACGCCAGATCCTGGCTGATGCCGCGGTACAGAGCGACATGCTCGTCGTTGGCACCCACGTAGTACTGGGTCTGGGTCCAGCGGTAGCCGCCGTACAGACCGCCGCCGACGACCACCAGCGCGAGCGTGAGGAAGAACGACCGCTTGAACCACTTGCGGCCGGCGGAGCGCGGCTTGGCGAAGTCATTGTCGGCGTCGCTGTAAGCCCCGAAGCCGGCGTCCGGCGGCATGCCGCCGTAACCGGCTCCGTCTCCGCTGCCCGGCGGGCCGAAGCCCCCCGGCGGCGGCTGGTGCTGCTGGGGTACGGGACGGCCCAGGCCGGCGGCACGGCCGGCGGGCGTCTGCATCGACGGGTCGCTCTCGGCGGCGTGCAGCTGCTGGTTCTCGGCGACGGCGCCGACGACGACCGGGGTGTCGTTGAGCTGCCCCGCGAGGGTGTCGTTGGACTCGACGTCCAGGACGTCCGCCACGATGCAGGTGATGTTGTCGGGACCGCCGCCGCGCAGAGCGAGCTGGATGAGGTCCTGGATGGTCTCCTGCGGGCCCTGGTAGCTCGCCAGGGTCTCTTCCATGGTCTGGTGCGAGACAACGCCGGAGAGGCCGTCGGAGCAGATCAAGTAGCGGTCGCCCGCGCGCACTTCGCGGATCGACAGATCGGGCTCGACATGGTCGCCACTGCCCAGCGCGCGCATCAGCAGGGAGCGCTGCGGGTGGGTGGTGGCCTCTTCCTCCGTGATGCGCCCCTCGTCGACGAGGCGCTGCACCCAGGTGTGGTCCTGGGTGATCTGCGTGAGCACGCCGTCGCGCAGGAGGTACGCGCGGGAGTCACCGACGTGTACGAGGCCGAGGCGCTGTCCCGTCCACAGGAGGGCGGTGAGCGTCGTGCCCATGCCCTCCAGCTGGGGGTCCTCCTCGACCATCACGCGCAGCTGGTCGTTGGCGCGCTGCACCGCCGTACCGAGCGAGGTGAGGATGTCCGATCCCGGCACGTCGTCGTCGAGCTGCACGAGCGTGGAGATCACCTCGGACGAGGCGACCTCACCGGCGGCCTGGCCGCCCATGCCGTCGGCGATGGCCAGGAGCCGGGGACCGGCGTAGCCGGAGTCCTCGTTCCCCTCCCGGATCATGCCTTTGTGCGACCCGGCGGCGAAGCGCAGAGAAAGACTCATGCGCGCCTCTCCCGTCGGTTCGCCAGCCGAATGTGGCGCCAGCCGGTCTCGAGCCACACTGCCCACCCTCCGGTCGGGAGCATGCCGCGGTCCCACGTCAGGACCGCCGCGGCTCGCTCGCTCCGCTCGCTCATTGTCGTACTACTTCCGCAGCTCGATGACGGTCTTGCCGATGCGGATCGGCGCGCCCGGCGGAATCGGTGTCGGGGTGGTGAGCCGGGTCCGGTCGAGATACGTGCCGTTGGTGGACCCGAGATCCTCGACGATCCACTGACCGTCCCGGTCCGGGTAGATCCTGGCATGCCTGCTGGACGCGTAGTCGTCGTCCAGCACGATCGTTGAGTCGTGCGCCCGTCCCAGAGTGATGGTCTGTCCCTGGAGGGCCACCGTGGTGCCGGTGAGGATCCCCTCCGAGACGACCAGCTTCGTGGGCGCCCCCCGGCGCTGCCGGCCGCCCTGCTGCCGCTGTGCGGGCGGCGCGGGGGTCTGGCGGGCGGCGGCCCCCGGCGGACGTGCGTCGGCGTTGCGGCGTGAGCCGCGCTGCGTGACACGTGTGCCGAACAGATCGCTCCGAATGACCTGGACGGCCACAATCACGAACAGCCACAGAACGGCTAGGAAACCTAGCCGCATGACCGTCAGGGTCAGCTCTGACATTGCCCCCGCTTCACCCTTCGGCTTGCCGGTAAACGATGGTGGTTTGGCCCACGACGATCCGCGAGCCGTCGCGGAGCGTAGCGCGGGTGGTGTGCTGTCCGTCTACCACGATGCCGTTGGTGGACCCGAGATCCTGGATCGTCGAGGGCGTTCCGGTCCGAATCTCGCAGTGCCGGCGCGAGACGCCGGGATCGTCGATCCGCACGTCGGCGTCGGTACTGCGGCCCAGTACCAGCGTGGGGCGCGAGATCTGGTGGCGGTTGCCGTTGATCTCGATCCAGCGGCGGACCTGGGCGCCCGGCATCGCCCCGGGGGGCGGTGTCGAGGGCGGCTGCGCGGCCTGTCCCGGGCGCACGGCGCCCGGCGGGGGCGTCGAGGGCATGGGGGGCGGGGACGAGGGCGGGTAGCCGTAGCCGCCGGGCGGTGCGGCCGGCGGGGCCGCGGGGCCCCGCGCGGGGGCGCCGCCCGGTGCGGGGGCGGGTCCCGGCCCGTGGTCGGGGCCCTGTGACGTACTCGACGCCAGGGTGCGGCTGCGCACCCGGTACAGACCGGTGTCGAGGTCGTCGGCCTTCTCCAGATGAACCTTGATCGGGCCCATGAAGGTGTAGCGCTGCTGCTTCGCGTAATCGCGGACGAGCCCGGAGAGTTCGTCGCCGAGCTGTCCCGAGTACGGGCTGAGGCGCTCGAAGTCCGGTGCGCTCAGCTCGACGATGAAGTCGTTGGGGACGACCGTGCGCTCGCGGTTCCAGATCGTGGCGTTGTTGTCGCACTCACGCTGAAGGGCGCCGGCGATCTCCACGGGCTGGACCTCGGACTTGAACACCTTCGCGAAGGTGCCGTTGACCAGACCTTCGAGTCGCTGCTCGAAGCGCTTCAGGACTCCCATGGGGCACCTCCTTCGTCGTTGCCGTCCTGGTACTGCTTACTGATCGTATCCACGCGTCGGGAAATCGGCTGGTTCCCCTTGTCTGCCCCGTCGATGAGTGTCACCTCTCACACGGATCGTAGAGGCGGCCTCAGGACAGTGTCCCGCACGCGGGGTGCACTCCGGAGGAGCGGGGGGAGGCCGCTTGAGGTTGCTTCTTCCCCGGCCGGGTTGCCGAGACAAACGGATGTGATTCCACGCTGTGCAGCGTGCTAATCTTTTCGATGTCGCCAGGCGATCACACCAGCAGGTGAGAGGCCCGACGGCACACCCAATGCGCGGGTGGCGGAATAGGCAGACGCGCTGGATTCAGGTTCCAGTGCCCGAAAGGGCGTGGGGGTTCAACTCCCCCCTCGCGCACCAGGAGAGACCGACGAAACGGGTCTCCGCCAAGGACGAAAGTCCTGGCGGAGGCCCGTTTCTCGTATGTCCGGATCCCGCTGTCGCGACGTGTGGCCGCCTGTGTTCGTGGGTGCGGCTGGTGCGGTGCGTGGTGTGTGGGGCCGGGGTTGGCCGCGGGGTGCGGGGCGTGGGTTGTCCGGTGACGCATGTCACCGGACGGGTGCGGCGCGGATGTGCACACGGACGGGTGTGGACACGGACCGACCCGCACCCGGTACGGCCTTGGGTGCGGGTCGGTCCGTCCTTGTGGGTCGGTCTGTCCTCGCGGGGTCAGGCGGCGAGGCGGGCGGCGAGGGCCTTGGCCTTCTGTGCGGCCTCTTCCCGCGCCTTCGCGCGGGAGGCCTCTGCGAGCGGGACGAGTTCTGCCATCGCGGGCACATGGTGGGCCGCGGTCAGTTCGGGAACGATGAAGTCGACCTCGACGCCGAACATGCCGTTCAGCACCTTCTCCAGATAGTTCTGGACGAACTCGAAGTCCTCGCGCGGGGTGCCCGCCGCGTAGGAGCCGCCCCGGCTGGCGACGACCGTGAACGGCCTGCCCTTGATCGGGCTGTCCTCGCCGGAGTTGTGGCCGGTGATGATCACGTGGTCCAGCCACGCCTTCAGGGTGGACGGGATCGTGAAGTTGTACATCGGGGCGCCGATGAGAACCGCGTCGGCGGCCGCCAGTTCGGCGGCGAGTTCGGCGCGCAGCGCGTTCTCGGGGCCCGCGGCGACGGCGGCGATGGTCAGGTGCGGCAGCGGGGCCGCCGCGAGGTCGCGGTAGACGACCTCGCCTTGTGGGTGCTGCTCGCGCCAGCTCTGTACGAAGGCGGCGGTGACTTCGCGGGAGGCGGATCCCTGCGGGGAAACGGCGGAGTCGATGTGCAGCAACGTGGCCATGAGGGTCTCCATGGGGGGTGAACGGATAAGCGGACGCACGGGTGGGCGGTGGGCGCGGGCCGGCGGGTGCCGGTGCTCGCGGTGCCGCACTTTCGTACGTACCTATTGATAACACAGTCCCTTACTTTTTATTAGGCCCTCTTGTGTTCGCAGTACTCTGGGGGCATGGAGGGAAGCCGCGAGAACCCGTGTAAGCCGGCAGACGTGGGGATGATGCGCGTCTTCGAGCTGTTCGGTAAGAGGTGGACCGGGCTGATCGTGTCCGTCCTCATGCAACGCGCTGTGCACTTCGCGGAGTTGAGGCGGGCGATCCCCGGTATCAGTGAGCGCATGCTGTCCGACCGGCTGACGGAGCTCGGCGGCGCCGGGCTGGTCGTGCGCGAGGTCGACGAAGGGCCGCCGCTGCGGGTCGCGTACCGGCTCACCGAGGCCGGGGAGGCGATGGAGCCCGCGCTGGAGGAACTGGGGCGGTGGGCCGAGAAGCATCTGCCCGGCGAGAGCGGCTGCCCGAAGACGGACTAGGGCCCGGCCGCACCGTCGGGAGCTGGGGGTTCGGGGGCTCGCGGGGTTATCCACAGGGGGAGACGGCCGTGGGACGCGGCGGTAACGTCGTGGGCAGTTGATGTTGGGCGAGCACGGGGGAGGCGGTGTGCCATGGGCGAGGCCGGTTCGGTGGTGACGGACGAGCGCATTCCGGTGGTGCCGGGTTTCGCGCGGCGCCTGGCGCCGGGTGGGGCGGGGAGCACGCCGAAGGACGAGGGGAGGGCACTGCGGCAGCGGGTGCCGAGGTCGTCGCACGATTCGCTGGTGCTCTCGGCCTCACGGCCCGACGCGGTGCGGGCCGTCGAGGAGTCGAGCCGTGGCCGGGTGCCGGAGCTGGCGCCGCTGCGGGTGGGCCGGATGGCCGCCTCGCCCTTCGCCTTTCTGCGGGGCGCGGCCGGGCTGATGGCGCACGACCTGTTGGGGACACCGGTGACCGGCGCGGGCGCGCAGATCTGCGGTGACGCGCACGCGGCGAACTTCGGGCTGTACGGGGACGCGCGAGGCCGCCTCGTCATCGATCTGAACGACTTCGACGAGACGGTGGTCGGCCCCTGGGAGTGGGACGTCAAGCGGCTCGCGACCTCGCTGGTGCTCGCCGGGCGGGAGGCGGGCGCGGACGAGGAGACGTGCCGCCGGGGCGCCAGGGACGCGGTGGGGGCCTACCGGCGCACGATGCGGCTGCTGTCGAAGCTGTCGGCCCTGGACGCGTGGAACGCGATCGCGGACGAGGAGCTTGTCTCCCACACGGACGCGCGCGACCTGATGGGGACGCTGGAGCGGGTGTCGGAGAAGGCGCGTAAGAACACGAGCGCGCGGTTCGCCGCGAAGTCGACGGAGGTCGTGGACGGCGGCGGCGAGGGCGGGGACGCGGGTGGGGTTGCGCAGCGGCGCTTCGTCGACGCGCCGCCCGTGCTGCGGCGAGTGCCGGACGGGGAGGCCGCGGCGGTCGCGGCCGCCCTCGGTGAGTACGTGGGCACGCTCTCGGAGGACCGGCTGCCGCTGCTCGCGCGGTACGCGATCCACGACGTGGCGTTCCGGGTGGTCGGCACCGGCAGTGTCGGGACGCGTTCGTATGTGGTGCTGTTGCTGGACCACCGGGGCGAGGCGCTGGTGCTTCAGGTGAAGGAGGCGCGGGCGTCGGCGCTGCTGCCGTTCGTGGGGGCCGCGGGGTTCGCGACGCGGGTGGTGGGGCACGAGGGGCGCCGGGTGGTGCTCGGGCAGAAGCGGATGCAGGTCGTCAGCGACAACCTGCTGGGCTGGACGACGGTGGACGGCAGGCCGTATCAGGTACGGCAGTTCAGGAACCGCAAGGGCAGTGTGGACGCGGCCGCGCTCCCTGCCGACCAGGTCGACGACTACGCGCGGATGACCGGTGCGCTGCTGGCCAGGGCACACGCGCACAGCGTGGACCCGCGGCTCGTCGCGGGCTACTGCGGCAAGAACGATGATCTGGACGAGGCGGTCGCGGCTTTCGCCGTCGCGTACGCGGACCGGACCGAGGCGGATCACGCGGAGCTGGTGACGGCCGTCAGGAGTGGTCGGATCGCCGCTGAGCTCGGGGTGTGAGGGCCTCGGGACCGGGACGGGGCCCGGGATCGGCGGGGCTTGCGGGGCCTTGGGACCAGGAATGTGAAGGAGGGGGCCGGGTTCGCCCGTAGGCTGGACGGGTGACGCAGGACGCCTTCCGGGAGCCGACGATCCGTAACGACGACGAGCAGGACGTGCCAGACGTGCCGGATGCCACGACGGATGCCACCAGGGACGCGGAGGGCGCGGCAGGCGCGGCCACGGGGGGCGTGGACGCCCCGGAGGGCGCCGGAGACGGGGCGGGCGGCGCCGACGGGGGTGTCGGCGCGGGGCAGGGATCCGAGCGTCTGGAGCGGGCGGTTCGGGCCGCGGAGCAGGCGCTGATCGAGTTCGAGATCGCGCTGGAGACTTTCCGGGTCGAGGTGGAGAACTTCTCCCGGCTGCACCATCAGCGGCTGGGCCCCATGTACTCGCGGCTGGACGAGCTGGACGCGATGATCGCCGAGGCCCGTGCCTCCCGGTCGGGCGACCCCGAGGACCTGCGCAAGGCACGTGAAGCGCGGGCGATGGTGCAGCCGATGCCGGGGATCGAGGAGCTGTTCCACGACTGGCTCGACTCCGACGGTCTGTCGCCCGAGGCGGCGGCGATGCTGACCGACCAGACCGTGCAGCCGCCGAAGCGGGTGCGGCCGACCGACGAGGCGCGCAAGCTCTACCGCGACCTGGCCCGCAAGGCGCACCCGGATCTCGCGCAGGACGACACCGAGCGGACCCGCCGCGACGAGTTCATCACGCGCGTGAACGCGGCCTACGGACGTGGGGACGAGGCGCTGCTCAGGCAGCTAGCCGAGGAGTGGGCGGCGGGGCCCGTGCCGAAGGAGACGCCTCTGAGCGAGAACGAGGAGCTCTACGCCCGGCTGGACTGGCTGGCCCGGCGCAAGGAGCTGCTGACGATCGTGGCGCAGGATCTGGAGCGGAGCGCGATCGGCGCGATGCTTCAGATGGCGCCGGACGACCCCGACCGGCTGCTTGAGGAGATCGCCGAGCAGCTGCTGGCGGAGGTTTCGGCACGCGAGTCCGAACTGGCCCGGTTGGTGCAGCGATAGCGCGTCGCGTGCGCGAGGCTGTATCTGTCGCCCCGGGGGATCCACACGTACGAGAGAAGGCACATCACATGAGTTTCGCCCAGCTGCCCGCGGTGGATGCCGCGGCGGTCCCTTCCGACGGTCTGGTGCTCGACGTCCGTGAGGACGACGAATGGGCGGCGGGCCATGTCGAGGGCGCGCTGCACATCCCGATGAGCGAATTCGTGGCGCGCTTCGGTGAGGTGACCGAGGCGGTGGCCGACGGGCGCACGGCCTACGTCATGTGCCGGGTCGGCGGACGGTCCGCGCAGGTCACCCAGTATCTGGTCCAGCAGGGCATCGACGCGGCGAACGTCGAGGGCGGCATGCAGGCCTGGGACGGCGCCGGGCGCCCGATGGTCACCGACAACGGCAGCGCGGCGTTCGTGCTCTGACGAGTCGACGCCGGTGGCCCCCTTCCGCCTCCGGTCCGGTCCTGGAGCGCGTCGGCCCGTCCCTTACGGGAGGGCCGGCGCACTCACGCGGTCCGCCGTGGTCAGCGGTCGAAGTCCAACTCGACCTCGGCGGTGGCCGGATGGGACTGGCAGGCCAGTACGTAGCCCGCCTCCGTCTCCTCCGGCTCCAGAGCGAAGTTACGGTCCATCCGGACCTCGCCCGAGACGAGGAAGGCCCGGCAGGTGCCGCAGACGCCGCCCTTGCACGCGTAAGGCGCGTCCGCCCGGCCGCGCAGCACCGTCTCCAGCAGGGAGTCCCCCTCCTGGACCGGCCAGCTGCCCGAACGGCCGTCGAGCGTCGCGGTGAGCGTGCTCCCGACGGGGCCGCCCGCCACGCCGGTGGGCCCGGCCGTGTTCGCCGCCAGAGCCGCGTCCAGCGCGCCGTCGTCGACGTGGAAGATCTCCTGGTGGATCACCTTCCGCCCGACGCCGAGCCCGCGCAGCGCCCGCTCCGCGCCCTTGACCAGACCGAGCGGGCCGCACAGGAACCAGCCGTCGACGCCCTCCACCGGGAGCAGCGCGGGCAGCAGCCCCGCCAGGCGCTCCTCGTCCAGCCGGCCCGAGGGAAGCCCGGCCTGCTGCTCCTCCCTGGATACGACCGTGACCAGCTGGAAGCGGTCCGGAAAGCGGTCCTTGAGGTCGGCGACCTCCTCCAGGAACATCGTCGAAGCCACGGTGCGGTCGCTGCGGATCAGACAGAACCGGGCGTCCGGCTCCCGCGCGAGGAGCGTCGAGGCCATCGACAGCACGGGGGTGATGCCGCTGCCGCCGACGATCGCGGCGAAGCGCCCGGGGCGCGGTGGGAGCACGAAGCGGCCGGTCGGCTCCATGACCTCGACCGTGTCGCCCACGGCGAGTTCCTTGAGGGCGTACGTCGAGAAGTCGCCGCCCTCGACCAGCCGGATTCCCACCCGCAGCACGGGCCGTTCGCCGGCGGGCGCGCAGATCGAGTACGTACGACGGATCTCCTCGCCGTCCACGACCCGGCGCAGCGCGATGTGCTGGCCCGGTGTGTGCCGGAACGTCTCGCCCAACTCGGGCGGTACGGCGAAGGTGACGGTCACCGAGTCGTCCGTGAGCCGCTCGACCTCGCTGACGCGGAGCGCATGGAACATCTACAACTCCTTGAAGTGGTCGAACGGTTCACGACAGGACGAGCAGCGGCGCAGGGCCTTGCACGCGGTGGAGGAGAACCTGCTCAGCAGCTCGGTGTCCGTCGAGCCGCAGTGCGGGCAGCGGATGGAGAGGCTGAGGGGCACCGGCCCGTCCGTGCTGTGCGGGCGAGGCGGGGCTATGCCGAACTCCGCGAGCTTGCGCCGCCCTTCGGCGCTGATGTCGTCCGTCGACCAGGCGGGGGAGAGCACCGTGACGACGGAGACGTCCGGTATCCCCCGCTCGTGCAGCACCCGCTCGATGTCCGAGCACATCGTCTCGATCGCCGGGCAGCCGGTGTACGTGGGGGTCAGCTCGACCTCGGCCCTGCCCGGTCCCGAGACATGGACGGCGCGCAGCACGCCCAGCTCCTCCAGCGTCACCACCGGCAGTTCGGGGTCGGGGACGGAGCCGGCGAGCGCGCGCAGTTCGCTCTCCAGCGCCGTCGGACGGCTCGTGCCGGTCACCACGACGCCCCCGGGTGGCTGCGGTGCAGATGCTGCATCTCGGCGAGCATCCGCCCGAACGACTCGGTGTGCAGGCCCTGCCTTCCCGCGCCGGCCGCCCACGCCCCGGTACGCGGCCCGTCGGGCACGGTCAGCGTCGCGCGCTCCAGCACGGTGGTGATCGAGGAGAGCCAACTCTCCTCCAGCTCCTGCCTGTTGACGCCGTCCAGCGCGGCGTCGTCCCCGCCGACAGGCTCGAACATCTCGCCGGTGAACCGCCACAGCGCCGTACAGGCCCGCTGCATCCGCTCATGGCTCTCGGCGGTGCCGTCACCGAGTCGCAGGGTCCACTGCTCGGCATGGTCCTGGTGGTAGTCGACTTCCTTCACGGCCTTCGCGGCGAGCCCGGCGAACGGCCCGTCCCCGGTCGCCAACCGCTCGTAGAGCAGTCGCTGGTAGGTGGAGAAGTAGAGCTGGCGCGCGATCGAGTGCGCGAAGTCGCCGTTCGGCTGCTCGACCAGCTGGAGATTGCGGAAGGCGCGTTCCTCGCGGAGATAGGCCAGCTCGTCCTCGTCCCCCACGAGCGAGTACAGGATCCGGGCCTGGCCCAGCAGGTCCAGCGCGATGTTGGCGAGGGCCACGTCCTCTTCCAGCTCGGGCGCGTGTCCCGCCCACTCCCCCAGCCGGTGGGAAAGGATCAGCGCGTCGTCGGCGAGGGCGAGGGCCGTCGCGGTCGGGGTCGGGGCGCCGGTCACAGGTGACGCACCCCTTCCGGGATCTCGTAGAACGTCGGGTGCCGGTAGGGCTTGTCGCCGGCCGGTTCGAAGAACGAGTCCTTCTCGTCCGGCGAGGACGCCGTGATCGAGGCGGAGGGGACCACCCAGATCGACACGCCTTCGCCGCGCCGGGTGTAGAGGTCGCGCGCGTTACGCAGGGCCATCTCCGCGTCCGGGGCGTGCAGGCTTCCCGCGTGCGTGTGCGAGAGCCCACGGCGGGACCGCACGAAGACCTCCCACAGAGGCCACTGGGTCGATCCGCTCATGCCGTCGCCTCTTTCTCCACGAGCCGCGCGCTCTCCGCGCCGCCGGTGCCGCTGTCGCTGTCGCCGGACTTGTCGTTGCCGCCGCGCTTCGCCGCGTACGCCGTCGCCGCCTCGCGCACCCAGGCGCCTTCCTCATGGGCGCGGCGCCGCTGGGTGATCCGCTGTTCGTTGCAGGGGCCGTTGCCCTTCAGGACCTCGCGGAATTCGTCCCAGTCGATCGCCCCGAAGTCGTGCTGTCCCCGCTCCTCGTTCCACTTCAGGTCCGGGTCGGGGAGCGTGAGACCGAGCGTCTCGGCCTGGGGGACGCAGATGTCCACGAACCGCTGCCGCAGCTCGTCGTTCGAATGCCGCTTGATCTTCCAGGTCATCGACTGCGCGGAGTGCGCCGACTCGTCGTCGGGCGGGCCGAACATCATCAAGGAGGGCCACCACCAGCGGTTCACCGCGTCCTGCGCCATCTCGTGCTGCGCGGGCGTGCCCCGGCTGAGGGCCAGCAGTGATTCGTACCCCTGGCGCTGGTGGAAGGACTCCTCCTTGCAGATACGGACCATCGCGCGGGCATACGGGCCGTACGAGCAGCGGCAGAGCGGGACCTGGTTCGTGATCGCCGCCCCGTCCACCAGCCAGCCGATCGCGCCGACGTCCGCCCAGGTCAGCGTCGGATAGTTGAAGATCGACGAATACTTCTGGCGGCCGGCGTGGAGCTTGTCGAGCAGCTCGGTGCGGCTCGTGCCCAGCGTCTCCGCCGCGCTGTAGAGATACAGCCCGTGTCCCGCCTCGTCCTGCACCTTGGCCATCAGGATCGCCTTGCGCCGCAGCGAGGGCGCGCGCGTGATCCAGTTCGCCTCCGGCTGCATGCCGATGATTTCCGAGTGCGCGTGCTGGGCCATCTGGCGGACGAGCGATGCGCGGTAGGCCTCCGGCATCCAGTCGCGGGGCTCGATGCGCTCGTCGGCGGCCACGGCGGCGTCGAACGCCGCCTCGTATGCCTCCGCCGTCGTCTCCACCGTTGCCTCCACAGCCGTCCCCGCGGTCACTGCCGTCATCCGGGCCCCCTACCGACCGATCGTTCGGTTCATGGACTTCAATGGTCGGTCGGCGGCCCGTAGGGTGTCAACCCTGTGGATAACCGACTGTGGGAAGACGGGGATCGGGGCGGGATGGATTCGAACGACGGCAAGGGCGGGAACCCGGAGTCTCCACCGGGTCCACCAGCGGCTCCGCCACCGGGGATAGCCGGGCTCTCCTTCCCGTACCGGGTGGCCGCCGCCGTCGCCCTCGCGGTCGTCGCACTGGTCGCCGTGGGCCATGTGGCCATGGTGTTCCTGCACGTCGCGCCGCAGAACACCGTCTCCAAGGAGTACGGCGAGCAGGTGGGCGACTGGGTCTATCCGGAGTTCGAGCAGAACTGGAAGCTCTTCGCGCCCAATCCGCTCCAGCAGAACATCGCCGTCGAGGTGCGCGCCGACGTGAACAGGGCCGACGGATCGCGCGGTACGACCGGCTGGATCAATCTGACCGCCGAGGACGCCGCGGCGATCCGCGGCAACCCCTTCCCCAGCCATGTCGACCAGAACGAGCTGCGCCGGGGCTGGGACTTCTACGTCAACTCCCACGACGACGAGGCCCGCCCCAACGGTCTGCGCGGGCAGCTCTCGGAGAGCTACATACGCAGGATCGTGATGCTGCGCCTGGAGTCGTACGACCTCGGCGGTCCCGTCGAACGGATCCAGCTCCGCTCCGTCTCCCGGGTCGTCCAGGCGCCCCCGTGGAGCGACGAGAAGAACAACACGAAGCCCGGCTACCGCGTCTTCCCTTGGTGGACCGTGACCCCGGACGATCTGTCCGAAGGCGTCCGGAACGACGGCCCGCCGGGCGACGGCCCGCGCGACGGCGGCCGTACGGAGGCCCGCGGATGAGCCGCCCCGCCCGACCCGCCCACGCGCCGACCGTCCTCCACAAGGCCGCGCTCGTCCTCCAGCGCGTCACCTCCCGGCCCCTCGGGCCCCACCAGAGCGCCGTCGTCCGTATCGGCTTCTCCGCCGCCTGGCTGCTCTTCCTGCTGCGTGAACTGCCCAACCGCCGTGAGCTGTACGGGCCCGGCAGCCCGTGGAGCTGGGACATCGCACAGCAACTGATCGCGGGCAACGGCGCGTTCACCACGCTGATGTGGTCGGACAGCGGCGTCTGGTTCGAGATCGTGTACGCCGTCTCCGTACTGTCCAGCGCCCTGCTGATGCTCGGCTGGCGCACCCGCACGATGTCCGTGCTCTTCATGGTGGGCGTGCTCTCCCTCCAGAACCGCAGCATCTTCATGGGCGACGGCGGCGACAACGTCATCCATCTGATGGCGATCTATCTGGTGCTCACGCGCTGCGGCCGGGTCTGGTCGCTGGACGCCCGCCGGGAGGACCGCGCCGCGCGCGCCGTGGCCTCCGGCGGTACCGTGCCGGTGGACCGCGTCGGACCGGTCCTGTGGGCGGTGCTCGGTGTCGCTCTGCTGGGCACGCTGCTGGACACGACCGGCGGCGAGTGGTGGGTCACGACGCTGCTGTGGACGCTGTGGCTCTCCCAGGGGCTGTGGTGGGCGGTGAACCGTTACGCGCCGAGGAGCGAGCCCCGCGCGCTGCTGGAGATCGTCGCGAACCTCGTGCACAACGGCACGCTCGTCGTGATCATGGCGGAGGTCTGTCTGATCTATGCCACGGCCGGCTGGTACAAGATCCAGGGTTCGCGCTGGCAGGACGGCACCGCGCTCTACTATCCGCTGCACCTGGACTACTTCGCCCCCTGGCCCGCGCTCGCCGACATCCTGGCCTCCAGCGGACTGATCGTGATGGTGCTGACGTACGGCACGGTCATGGTGCAGGTCGCGTTCCCGTTCACGCTCTTCAACCGGCGGGTCAAGAACGTCCTGCTGGTGGCCATGATGCTGGAGCACGCGGGCATCGCGGTCCTGCTCGGGCTGCCGTTCTTCTCGCTCGCCATGATCGCCGCCGACGCCGTCTTCCTGCCGACCAGCTTCATGGTCCGGATCGGCCACGCGGCGACGCGCCTGCGGCTGCGCTTCACCAAGGGGCCGGTGCCCAGGGACGGCGCCGGGGCCACCCTGCCCGGCCGGCGCGAGGCGCAGGACGCGGGGCCGACCGCGCACGACACGACGCCCCCGGCGCCGCCCGGCGTCGACGCGGACCCCTCGCTCGTCCGGTGACGGTTCTCGCCGCCCGCCCGCCTACGCTGGGGCGATGAACGACGTCGATACCGCGAGTGCCCCGCGGCTGTGGCACGAGAATGCCCCCGGCGCCGTGGTGCTCGACGGCTTCCACGCGCTGAAGCACGCCCTGCGGTTCGGGGCGGACGTGCGGCTCGCGGTCACCAGCGACAAGGAGTCCGTGCTCGCCCTCGCGGCCGAGCTCGCCGACGATCTGACCGGCACCCTGCGGCGGTCCCTGGTCGAAGTGCCCGCCGACGACCTGCGAAAGCTGGTGCCGAAGGTGCACCCGACGCGCGTGGCCGCCCTGGCGGTCAGGCGTGGCCGTACGGAGAACCTGGCCGCGCTGGCGGCGGCGCCCCGGCGCTCTCCCGTCGTCGTCCTCGACAATCCGCGCAATCTCGGGAACGTCGGGGCGGTGGTGCGGCTCGCGGCCGGGTTCGGGGCGACCGGGGTGGTGACCACCGGGGATCTCGATCCCTGGCATCCGAACGTCGTCCGCGCCGGCGCCGGGCTGCACTTCGCCACCGCCGTGGAGCGGCTGTCGCCCGACGATTTCCCCCGGGGCCCGCTGTACGCCCTGGACCCGGAGGGACAGGACATCCGGTCGGTGACGCTCCCCGACGACGCGCTGCTCGCCTTCGGCTCCGAACGCCACGGGCTCTGCGCCGAACTGCGGGCACGGGCCGATACGTTGCTGGCCCTGCCGATGCGGCCCCAGGTCTCCAGCTACAACCTCGCCACCAGCGTGGCCATGGCGCTGTTCCACTGGGGCGGGCCGAACTGACCCGTGCCCGGCCGCCGTTGGACGGTTGGGCACGGGTGCCGGTGTCACCCCTGCCGGCGGACCTCCACCGTACGGAAGCGGTTGGCCACGAACGCCGCGTCGCACAGCGCCGCGTTCGCCGCCGGATTGCCGCCCGAGCCGTGGAAGTCCGAGAAGGCCGCGGTCTGGTTCACATAGACGCCGCCCGTCAGATTCAGCGACAGCTGGGCCAGCTCCTCCATACAGACGTCCTCGACGGCGCGCTCCGTCTCCGCGGATGTCGTGTACGCCCCCACAGTCATCGCGCCCTTGTCGCGGACCGTACGGCGCAGCAGCTCCAGCGCCTCCTCGGTCGACTCCACGGCGACCGCGAACGAGACCGGGCCGAAGCACTCCGAGAGATAGGGCGCCTCCGAGCCGTTCGCCCCCGCCGCCGGGTCCCACTGCTTGCGCGAACCGTCGGACTTGACGATCACCGGCGTACGGACCACCGCGTCCGGGAAGTCCGGATTGGCGATCACGCGCGAGGCGAGCGCCACGTCGCCGAGGCCGCCGGCCGTGTCCAGCCTGCTCTTCACGTCCGGGTTGACCAGCGCGCCGAGCAGGCCGTTGGCCCGGACGTCGTCGCCGAGCAGGCCGCTCACCGAGGCCGCCAGGTCGGCGACCACCTCGTCGAAGGACTTCGGGCCCGCGTCCGTGGAGATGCCGTCGCGCGGGATGAGGAGATTCTGCGGGGTGGTGCACATCTGGCCGCTGTAGAGCGAGAGCGAGAAGGCCAGATTGGAGAGCATGCCCTTGTAGTCGTCGGTGGAGTCGACGACGACCGTGTTGACCCCCGCCTTCTCCGTGTAGACCTGCGCCTGGCGGGCGTTGGTCTCCAGCCAGTCGCCGAAGGCGGTGGACCCGGTGTAGTCGATGATCTTGATCTCGGGGCGTACGGCCAGGGTCTTGGCGACGCCCTCGCCGGGACGCTCGGCGGCCAGCGCGACCAGATTCGGGTCGAAGCCGGCCTCGGCCAGGACCTCGCGGGCCACCCGCACCGTGAGGGCGAGGGGCAGCACCGCGCGCGGGTGCGGCTTGACGAGGACCGGATTGCCGGTGGCCAGCGAGGCGAACAGGCCCGGATAGCCGTTCCACGTCGGGAAGGTGTTGCAGCCGATCAGCAGAGAGATACCGCGCGGCGCGGCGGTGAAGGACTTCCGCAGCTCCAGGGGATCGCGCTTGCCCTGGGGCTTGGACCAGTCGGCGTCGGCGGGCGTGCGGGTCTGTTCCTGATACGCGTACGCCACCGCCTCCAGGCCGCGGTCCTGGGCGTGCGGCCCGCCCGCCTGGAACGCCATCATGAACGCCTGCCCGCTGGTGTGCATCACGGCATGGGCGAACTCGTGCGTGCGGGCGCTGATCCTCGCCAGGATCTCCAGGCCGACCAGGGCGCGCGTCTCGGGTCCCGCCGCGCGCCAGGCGCTCATGCCCGCGCGCATGGCGGGAAGCAGGACGTCGATGTCGGCGTGCGGATACTCGACGCCGAGCTCCGGCCCGTACGGCGAGGTCTCGCCGCCCGTCCAGCCGTCGGTGCCCGGCTGGTCCAGGTCGATACGGGTGCCGTGCAGGGCCTTGAACGCGGCCAGGCCCTCGGCCGGCGCGCTCTCGCCGTACGCCTTCGGGTGCTCGGGGTGCGGCGACCAGTAGGCGCGCGTGCGAATCGCGTCGAGGGCCTGGTCGAGCGTGGGCCGGTGCTTCTCGTTGAGCTGCTGGGGGCTGAGCTGGGCGGCCATCAGGGACCAACTCCTCGTCGAGCTGGGCGGGACAGGGAAATGGGCGACAGGGGGACACGAGCAACAGACAGAGTTAGAGTAACCGAACGATCGGTCGGGACAAGGGGGGCCTGTGGAAAACCCGCGCTCTCCCGCCGCCGCGGAGGGTGTCGTTCCGGTCAGTTCCGGCTGACCGCCGCCTGAGACCGGTCTCCTTGGGGAGGTTCCGTACCGCGGCGAAAGCTCATACAGGAGGATCGGGGTCATGACAGCAATCGAGCGCTCCCGCGTCGTCGCGGTGGTCGGCACCGGCACGATGGGACAGGGAATCGCCCAGGTGGCCCTCGTCGCCGGCCACCCCGTGCGCCTCTACGACGCCCTGCCCGGCCGCGCCAAGGAGGCGGCGGAGGCCGTCGGAGCCCGGCTGGACCGGCTGACGGAGAAGGGCCGGCTGGACGCGGAGGCCCGCGACAGCGCCAAAGCCCGGCTGCTCCCCGCCGCGGAACTGTCCGAGCTCGCGGACGCCGCCCTCGTCGTCGAGGCCGTCCTGGAGCAACTGGCGGTCAAACAGGAGCTGTTCGCGGCGCTGGAGGGCATCGTCGGCGACGACTGCCTGCTCGCCACCAACACCTCCTCCCTCTCCGTCACGGCCCTCGCCGGCGCCCTGCGCCGCCCCGGCCGCTTCGTCGGACTGCACTTCTTCAACCCCGCGCCGCTCCTGCCGCTGGTCGAGATCGTCAGCGGCCACGCGACCGAGGAGAGCACGGCCACGCGCGCGTGGGAGACGGCGTCGGCGTGGGGCAAGACGCCCGTGCGCTGCGCCGACACCCCGGGCTTCGTCGTGAACCGGATCGCCCGCCCCTACTACGCCGAGGCGCTGCGTCTGTACGAGGAGCGGGCCGCCGACCCCGCGACCATCGACGCCGTCCTGCGCGAGTGCGGCGGCTTCCGGATGGGTCCCTTCGAACTGACCGATCTCATCGGCCAGGACGTCAACGAGGCGGTCACGCGCTCCGTCTGGGAGTCCTTCTTCCAGGACGTGCGCTTCACGCCCTCCCTGGCCCAGCGGCGCCTCGTGGAGTCGGGCCGGCTCGGCCGCAAGTCGGGCCGGGGCTGGTTCGGTTACGAGGACGGCGCCCCCGCGCCCGTACCGCTGACCGCCCCGCCCGCCGAACCGCCCTCGTCCGTCGTCGTCCAGGGCGAGCTGTTCGCGGCGGCGGCGCTGCCGGAGCTGATCGAAGAGGCCGGGATCGAGGTCATACGTAAGGAGGACGCCGTCCCCGGATACCCCGGCTGGCTCGAACTGCCCTGCGGCACCCGTCTCTTCCTCACCGACGGCGAGGCGGCGGACGCCTCCGACCTGCGGCTGATCCACTTCGACCTCGCGCTCGACTACCGCACCGCGACCCGGATAGCCCTCGCGCCGTCCGCGACCGTGGCCGAGGAGTCCGTCGTCACGGCCGTGGGCCTCTTCCAGGCGCTCGGCAAGCGGGTCAGTGTGATCGCCGACGTCCCCGGCATGATCGTGGGCCGTACGGTCGCCATGCTCGTCGACTTCGCGCTCGACGCCGAGGCGCGCGGTGTCGCGTCCGCCGAGGACATCGACACCGCGATGCGGCTCGGCGTGAACTACCCGCGCGGACCGCTCGACTGGGGAGCGGAGCTGGGGGCCGACCGGACCCTCTACCTGCTGGAGCGGCTGCACGAGGAGTATCCGTCGGGCCGGTACGGCGCCTCGCAGGCGCTGCGCCGCCTCGCCGCCGCCGAGGCCGCGTCGGCAGCCGGCGCCGCACCGGAAGGGTCGGGCTCATGACCACCGCCAAGCGCGACACCTACACCCCCGAGACACTGCTGACGGTCGCCGTCGGCGTCTTCAACGAGCGCGGCTACGACGGCACCTCCATGGAGCATCTGTCGAAGGCCGCCGGTATCTCCAAGTCCTCGATATACCACCATGTGTCGGGCAAGGAGGAGCTGCTGCGCCGCGCGGTCAGCCGGGCCATCGACGGCCTCTTCGGCATCCTCGACGAGCCGGACGCCGGGCGCGGCCGGGCCATCGCGCGGGTCGAGTACGTGACGCGCCGCACCGTCGAGGTCCTGATGGCGGAGCTGCCCTACGTGACTCTGCTGCTGCGGGTACGGGGCAACACCAGGACCGAGCGCTGGGCCATGGAGCGGCGGCGGGAGTTCGACCAGCGGGTCGCGGGCCTGCTGAAGGCGGCGGCGGCCGACGGCGACCTCCGCGCGGACATGGACATCCGGCTGGCGACGCGACTGCTCTTCGGCATGATCAATTCGCTGGTGGAGTGGTACCGGCCGCAGCCGGTCGGCGGCTACGACAGTGACCAGGTGGCCGAGGCGGTCGTACGGATGGCGTTCGACGGGCTGCGTACGGAAACCTCGTAGGACGCGTACGGCACCCGTATGACGCTCGGGCCGCCGCCGGCCCCTTCAGGGCGTGGGCGGGCCCGGCGCGTCGAGGTCGGTCTCCTCGAAGACCAGCAGGGTGCGGGTGGACAGCACCTCGGGGATGGACTGGAGCCGGGTCAGTACCAGCTCCCGCAGTGTCCGGTTGTCCGGCGCGTGGACCAGCAGCAGCACGTCGAAATCGCCGCTGACCAGGGCGATGTGCGTGGCGCCCGGCAGCTCTTGGAGCTGTTCGCGCACGGTGCGCCACGAGTTCTGCACGATCTTGAGCGTGATGTACGCGGAGGCGCCCTGACCTGCCCGTTCGTGGTTGATCCTGGCGCCGAACCCGCGGATGACGCGGTCCTCGATGAGCCGGTTGATCCGGGCGTACGCGTTGGCGCGCGAGACATGGACGCGCTCGGCCACGGACCGTATCGAGGCGCGGCCGTCCGTCTGGAGGATGCGCAGGATGTCGTGGTCGATCGCGTCCAGCGGCCGGGGCGGCGGCTGCTGCCCGGTCCGGTCCCAGTCCTCGGCCATTTGTTCAGCCGCCATGGCCCCCACCTCTCCACTCTTGGACGCCTTGTGCCCATCACAGGCTGTGCAGAACCGTTTGTCCACAGGCTGAAGGCGCCGGTAGCCAAAATGGCGCGGCAACCGAACAATCGGTAGGTGAGGCGCGCCACACTCACGCGCCGCCCGAGCCCGCTCCCATGAGGAGGTGCACGCGTTGAAGAAGAGCAGCACGACGGTCCAGGAGCCCCCGGGGGCCGTCGTCCACCGGTCCACCCCGCCCCCGGCGTGGCAGCCCCGTACGGACCCCGCCCCGTTGCTCCCCGACCCCGAGCCGTACCGCGTACTGGGTACGGAAGCGGTGGCGGACGCCGACCCCGAGCTGCTGCGGCGGCTCTACGCGGAGCTGGTCCGCGGCCGTCGGTTCAACGCGCAGGCCACCGCCCTCACCAAGCAGGGCCGGCTGGCCGTCTACCCGTCGAGCACCGGCCAGGAGGCCTGCGAGGTCGCCGCGGCCCTGGTGCTCCAGGAGCAGGACTGGCTCTTCCCCAGCTACCGCGACACCCTCGCCGTCGTGGCGCGCGGTCTGGACCCCGTGCGGGCCCTCACCCTGCTGCGCGGCGACTGGCACACCGGATACGACCCGCGCGAGCACCGCATCGCCCCGCTCTCCACACCGCTGGCCACCCAGCTCCCGCACGCCGTCGGGCTGGCGCACGCCGCGCGCCTCAAGGGTGACGACGTGGTCGCGCTCGCCCTGGTCGGCGACGGGGGCACCAGCGAGGGCGACTTCCACGAGGCGCTGAACTTCGCCGCCGTATGGAAGGCGCCCGTCGTCTTCTTCGTGCAGAACAACGGCTTCGCCATCTCCGTCCCGCTCGCCAAGCAGACCGCGGCGCCGTCGCTGGCCCACAAGGCCGTCGGCTACGGAATGCCCGGCAGGCTGGTCGACGGGAACGACGCCCCGGCGGTGCACGCGGTCCTCACCGAGGCCGTGCGGCGTGCCAGGAGCGGCGGCGGCCCGACGCTCATCGAGGCCGTGACCTACCGCATCGAGGCTCATACGAACGCGGACGACGCGACGCGTTACCGCGGTGACGGCGAGGTCGAGGCGTGGCGCGCCCACGACCCCGTCCGGCTGCTGGAGCACGAGCTGACGGAGCGCGGGATGCTCGACGAGGACGGGATCAGGAAGGCGGCCGACGACGCCGACGCGATGGCCGCGCGGCTGCGCGAGCGGATGAACGCCGAGCCGGAGCTGGACCCCATGGACCTCTTCGCGCACGTCTACGCGGAGCAGACTGCGCAACTGCGCGAGCAGGCGGCCCAGTTGCGGGCCGAGCTGGACGCGTCGCAGGAGTCGGCCGACGCGGCGGGACAGGGTGAGGCGCGATGACCACCGTCGCCTCCAGGGCAACGAGGACCGGCCGGGCGGCGAAGCCGGCCACCATGGCGCAGGCGTTGCAGCGCGCCATGCGCGACGCGATGACCGAGGACCCGACGGTGCACGTCCTCGGCGAGGACGTCGGCACGCTCGGCGGAGTCTTCCGGGTCACCGACGGACTCGCCGCCGAATTCGGCGAGGACCGCTGTACGGACACGCCGCTGGCCGAGGCGGGGATCCTGGGCACGGCCGTCGGCATGGCGATGTACGGGCTGCGGCCGGTCGTGGAGATGCAGTTCGACGCCTTCGCCTATCCGGCGTTCGAGCAGCTGACCAGCCATGTCGCCAAGATGCGCAACCGCACGCGCGGCGCGCTGCCGCTGCCGATCACCATCCGCGTGCCGTACGGCGGCGGGATCGGCGGCGTCGAGCACCACAGCGACTCCTCCGAGGCGTACTACATGGCGACGCCCGGTCTTCATGTCGTCACCCCGGCGACGGTCGACGACGCGTACGGGATGCTCCGGGCCGCCATCGCCTCCGACGATCCAGTGGTCTTCCTGGAGCCCAAGCGGCTGTACTGGTCGAAGGCCCAGTGGTCGCCCGAGGCACCGGCGGCGGTGGAGCCGATCGGCCGGGCCGTCGTGCGGCGTACGGGACTGAGCGCCACCCTCGTCACGTACGGCCCCTCCCTCACCGTCTGTCTGGAGGCGGCGGAGGCCGCCCGCGCGGAGGGCTGGGACCTGGAAGTGGTCGACCTGCGCTCGCTGGTGCCCTTCGACGACGAGACGGTCGTCGCCTCCGTACGGCGCACGGGGCGCGCGGTGGTCGTCCACGAGTCCAACGGTTTCGGCGGGCCCGGAGGAGAGATCGCCGCCCGGATCAGCGAGCGGTGCTTCCACCATCTGGAGGCCCCGGTCCTGCGGGTCGCCGGATTCGACATCCCCTATCCGCCGCCGATGCTGGAACAGCACCATCTGCCGGGAGTGGACCGGGTGCTGGACGCGGTCGCGCGGCTTCAGTGGGAGGCGGACAGCTGATGGCCCAGGTGCTCGAATTCAAGCTGCCGGATCTCGGTGAGGGGCTGACCGAGGCCGAGATCGTCCGCTGGCTGGTGGCGGTCGGCGACGTCGTCGCCATCGACCAGCCGGTCGTCGAGGTCGAGACGGCCAAGGCGATGGTGGAGGTGCCGTGCCCCTATGGGGGCGTGGTGACCGCGCGGTACGGCGAGGAGGGCACGGAGCTGCCGGTCGGCGCGCCGCTGCTGACGGTGGCGGTGGGGGCCTCGGAGCCGGCCACGGCCGCCGGCCCCTCTGCGGATCCGGGTTCCGGTCCGGGTGCCGAGGCGGCCTCGGCCGCCGGGTCCGGTTCGGGCGAGACGTCGGGGAACGTGCTGGTCGGGTACGGCACGGGCGCTCCGGCCGCCCGGCGGCGCCGGGTACGCCCCGCGACGGTCGTCGCCGCGGCTCCGGCGCCTGCCGCGCCTGCTGCCCCGGTCGCGCGTGTCGATCCGCCGCCCGCGTCGCCGCCGCCCGCACCTGAGCGCTCCGGGCCCGTGCCGGTCATCTCGCCGCTGGTGCGGCGGCTGGCCCGGCAGAACGGGCTCGATCTCCGGGAGCTGGCCGGATCGGGCCGGGACGGGCTGATCCTGCGGTGCGACGTCGAGAAGGCAATCGAGCGGATCGAGCAGGCCGGGCAGACAGCGGCGCCGACCGCCCCCGCCTCCACTTCGTCTTCCGCCGCCGGGGCGGTCACCGAGCGCGTACCGCTGCGCGGTGTACGCGGCGCGGTCGCCGACAAGCTCAGCCGCAGCCGGCGCGAGATCCCCGAGGCGACCTGCTGGGTCGACGCGGACGCGACGGAACTGATGGCGGCCAGGACAGCCGCCAACGCGGCGGGCGGCCCGAAGATCTCCCTCATCGCCCTGCTGGCGCGGATCTGCACGGCGGCGCTCGCGCGCTTCCCGGAGCTCAACTCCACGGTGGACACCGAGGCCAGGGAGATCGTCCGCCTGCGCGACGTCCATCTCGGCTTCGCCGCGCAGACCGACCGCGGGCTGGTCGTCCCCGTCGTACGGGACGCGCAGAACCGTTCGGCGGAATCCCTGAGCGCGGAGTTCGCGCGGCTCACGGAGGCCGGCCGGTCCGGGACGCTGACTCCCGGCGATCTGACGGGCGGTACGTTCACGCTGAACAACTACGGCGTGTTCGGTGTCGACGGCTCCACGCCGATCATCAACCACCCCGAGGCCGCGATGCTCGGCGTCGGCCGTATCGTCGCCAAACCGTGGGTCCATCAGGGCGAGTTGGCCGTACGCCAGGTCGTCCAGCTCTCCCTCACCTTCGACCACCGGGTGTGCGACGGCGGCACGGCGGGCGGCTTCCTCCGGTACGTGGCGGACTGCGTGGAACAACCGGCGGTGCTGCTGCGCACGTTGTAGGCCACGCCCGGCACCGGGTCCAAGATCCCGTTCCGCACCGGCCGACATCAGGGTCAGGACCGGCCAACATCACGGTCGAACATCACGGTCGAACATCACGGCCAAGATCACGGTCGTACATCACGGTCCGACATCACATGCGTCGGACACGCGATCACGGACCATACTTCAGCCATGACCACGACCGCCCATGACGCCATCGTGCTCGCCGGAGGTACCGCGAAGCGGCTCGGCGGAGTCGACAAGCCCGCCGTCAGCATCGGCGCCCGGGCGCTTCTCGACCGGGTCCTCGGTGCCTGCGGCGATGCCGGGCGGACCGTGGTCGTGGGCGGTCGGCGGCCCACGGCGCGGCCGGTGCGCTGGGCGCGCGAGGAGCCGCCGGGCGGCGGCCCGGTCGCCGCGCTCGACGCGGGGGTACGGCACGTCGAGGCGGACACCGTGCTCGTGCTCTCCGCCGATCTGCCCTTCCTGACACGGGAGACGACGCACCGGCTCCTGGACGTACTCGCGGCGGACGCCGAACGCGAAGGCGTGCTGCTCACCGACGCGGACGGCCGCGACCAGCCGCTGGTCGCGGCGTACCGCACCGAACCACTGCGCCGCGAGATCGCCCTCCTCGCCACCGAGTACGGCAGCATCGCCGGGCTGCCACTCCGACTGCTGACGAATGAACTCGACCTCGCCCGGGTCGCCGCGGACGCCGACCCGCTCGCATCCTTCGACTGCGACACCTGGGAAGACATCTCCACGGCGCGGGCACGCATCAGGGAGCATGGAATCGTGCTGGACGAATGGATTACCGCGGTCAAGGACGAACTCGGCCTCGAACTCGACGTCGACATCAAGCTCCTGCTCGATCTCGCCCGCGACGCCGCGCACGGTGTGGCCCGGCCGGCCGCGCCGCTGACGACCTTTCTGGTCGGGTACGCGGCGGGTCGTGCGGCGGCCGGCGGCGGAGGTCCCGAGGCGGTGGCCGAGGCGTCCCGGAAGGCCGTGGCGCTCGCCCTGCGCTGGGCCGACGAGACGGACGGGAAGGACGGGACGAACGGGAAGGACGGGAACGGCGGCAAGGCCGAGGGGGCCGACGCCGGATGACGGCTCAGGACCGCGAGGTCGACGGCGTCGAGGACGTCCTCGCGCTGTTCGCCAGGCAGCCGGAGGCGGGCCGGGGTCAGGAGCCGGGCGCCGGCCCGCGCCACGGCGCCGACCAGGGCTCCGCGCCGGCGAAGCCCGCGGCCGGCAGGGGCAGGCACCAGGCGTCGCCGTGGGCCGAAGCCCGCGCGATCGCGGCCCGCTCCGGCCGTTCGGCGGCCACCGCCCCCACGGAAGACCCCAGCAGCCCCAGCAGCCCCAGTAACCCCGCGAACCCCGCCCGCATCCGCCGCGTCCCCCTCGAACAGGCCCTGGGGCACGTCCTCGCCGAGCCCCTGACCGCCCTCACCGACCTGCCGTCCTTCGACACCTCCGCGATGGACGGCTGGGCGGTGTCCGGACCGGGCCCCTGGTCCGTACGACCGGTGGAGCCCGACGAAGCGGCGGACCCCGCGGCGGACGACGCGCTCCCGGCCCCCACCACGGGCATTCTCGCCGGGCACGCCGCCGCCACCCCGCTCCCCGACGGCACAGCGGTACGGATCGCCACCGGCGCCCGTGTCCCGCCCGACACCACCGCCGTGATCCGCAGCGAGCACGCCCGCACCGACACCACCGGCCACCTCCACGCCGAACGCGAGGTGGTCCACGGCCAGGACATCCGCCCCCGTGCCCAGGAGTGCCGCTCCGGCGACCAACTCCTGCCCGCCGGGGCCGTGGTGACCCCGGCGGTGCTCGGCCTGGCCGCCGCCGCCGGTTACGACGAGCTGCTCACCGCCCGCCGCCCGACCGTCGAGGTCCTGGTCCTCGGCGACGAACTGCTCGTCCGCGGACTGCCCCACGACGGCCTCATCCGCGACGCGCTCGGCCCGATGATCGCGCCCTGGCTGCGCGCACTCGGCGCCGAGGTCATCGACACCCGGCGGGTCGCGGACGACGCGCACGCCCTGTACCGGGCGGTCACCGAGTCCGAGGCCGATCTGGTCCTTACCACGGGCGGTACGGCCGGCGGCCCCGTCGACCATGTCCACCCCGTGCTGGCCAGGGCGGGCGCCGAACTGCTCGTGGACGGGGTCGCCGTACGCCCCGGCCACCCCATGCTGCTGGCCAGGCTCGCCTCCGGCCGCCATCTGGTGGGCCTGCCGGGCAATCCGCTCGCCGCCGTATCGGGGCTGCTGACGCTGGCCGAGCCGCTGCTGCGGGCACTCGGCGGACGGGCGCCCGCGCCCGCGTATCACGCGCCTGTACGGGACGAGGTGCACGGCCATCCCCACGACACCCGTCTCGTGCCCTTCGTCCACCGCGACGACCAGCTCGTGCCGCTGCGCTACAACGGTCCCGCCATGCTGCGCGGCATCGCCGTCGCCGACGGGCTCGCGGTCGTCCCCCCGGGCGGCGCGCTTCCGGGCGACGAACTGGAAGTCCTCGACCTGCCCTGGGCCGCCTGGGCCGACGCCACCGCCTCGATCGATGACGGGTGTTTCACGTGAAACTTCCCGGCCACGACGCCATGGCGCGTCATGCCGACGAACACCTGGTCACCAGCCGGGTGAAGCTGCCGCGCCGGATCGTCGACCGGCCGCTGCGGCAGGTCAGCAAGCGGCTGTTGATGGCGCTGGGGGTGCTGGCGACCACGGTCTTCATCGTCTGGATCGACCGCACCGGCTACCACGACAACTCCGACGACTCGGTCGACTTCCTCGACGCCGTCTACTACGCCACCGTCACCCTCTCCACCACGGGTTACGGCGATATCGTCCCGTACAGCGACGCGGCCCGGCTCATCAACGTCGTGCTGGTCACACCGCTGCGCGTGCTCTTTCTGATCATCCTGGTCGGCACCACTCTTGAGGTCCTCACGGAGCGCACCCGGGAGGAGTGGCGGCTGAACCGCTGGAGGTCCAACTTGCGTGACCACACAGTCATCGTCGGCTTCGGCACGAAGGGCCGGTCGGCGATGCAGACCCTCTGCGCCACCGGGCTCAAGAAGGACCAGATCGTCATCGTCGACCCCAGCGCGAAGGTGATCGAGGCGGCCAACGCGGACGGATTCGTGGGCGTCATCGGCGACGCGACGCGTAGCGACGTGCTGCTGCGGGCCGAACTCCAGCGGGCGCGGCAGGTGGTGATCGCCACTCAGCGCGACGACACGGCGGTGCTGGTGGCGCTGACCGCGCGTCAGCTCAACCGCGGGGCGAAGATCGTCGCCGCCGTACGTGAGGAGGAGAACGCGCCGCTGCTGCGCCAGTCCGGCGCGGACGCCGTGATCACCAGCGCCAGCGCGGCCGGCCGGCTGCTCGGGCTCTCCGTGCTCAGCCCTGTCGCGGGCACGGTGATGGAGGACCTGATCCAGCAGGGCAGCGGCCTCGATCTCATCGAACGACCGGTGATAAAGGCCGAGGTGGGGCGGAGCGTAAGGGAGACGGACGATCTGGTGGTCAGTGTCCTGCGTGGGCACCGGCTGCTGGGGTACGACGACCCGTTGGCCAGCCCGCTCCAGCTCACCGACCGGCTGATCACGATCGTGCGGGCGGATCCCAACCCGGAGCAGAACAAGTCGGACTGACCGGCCGGCCGTCGGCCACCGCCGGCCCGGCCATCCGTGACCGGGGTCGTACGAGCCGGAGTCCACGCCCGCGATCGGTACTGCGCGGAGAGCCGGGGGGTAGCCTCCCGACCATGTATGCGATCACGATTCCGGAACCCGGTGGCCCCGAGGCGCTCGTCTGGGCCGAAGTGCCCGATCCCGTACTCACCGAGGGCGAAGTCCTCGTCGACGTCGTGGCGAGCGCGGTCAACCGCGCCGATCTGCTGCAACGCCAGGGCTTCTACGATCCGCCGCCCGGCTCGTCCCCCTACCCCGGTCTGGAGTGCGCGGGCCGGATAGCCGCGCTCGGCCCCGGCACCGAGGGCTCGGGCTGGTCGGTCGGCGACGAGGTGTGCGCCCTGCTCTCGGGCGGCGGTTACGCCGAGAAGGTCGCCGTGCCGGTGGGCCAGCTGCTCCCCATCCCCGACGGCGTGGACCTGGCGACGGCCGCCGGGCTCCCCGAAGTGACCGCCACCGTCTGGTCGAACGTCTTCATGATCGCCCATCTGCGCCCCGGCGAGACGCTGTTGGCGCACGGTGGCGCGAGCGGTATCGGCACGATGGCCATCCAGCTCGCCAAGTCGGTCGGCGCGCGGGTCGCCGTCACGGCGGGCGGGCCCGAAAAGTTGGCGCGCTGCGCCGAGTTGGGCGCGGACATCCTGATCGACTACCGCGAGCAGGACTTCGTGGACGAGCTGAAGAAGGCCACGGACGGCGCCGGAGCCGACGTCATCCTCGACATCGTCGGCGCGAAGTATCTCGGCCGCAATGTGAAGGCGCTGGCCGTCAACGGCCGGCTCGCGGTGATCGGTCTCCAGGGCGGGGTGAAGGGTGAACTCAACCTGGCCGCCCTCCTGGGCAAGCGCGCCGCGATCACGGCGACGTCGCTGCGGGGACGTCCGCCCGGCGAGAAGGCGTCGATAGTCGCCGCCGTACGGGAGCATGTCTGGCCGCTGATCGGCGCCGGGCAGGTGCGGCCCATCGTGGACCGCACCTTCCCGTTGTCGGAGGCGGCGGACGCGCATCGCGCGCTGGAGTCGGGCGACCACGTCGGCAAGATCCTGCTGCTGCGCCCGTAACACGTACACGCCCCCTCCGGCCGGTCTCCGAGGACCCTCGGAGACCGACCGGACCCGGGGACCGGACCCGGGGACCGGACCCGGAGGCCGGAGCCCGACGGGAGGCCGGGGACCGGAGCGCCTACCCGGTGAGCTGGTCCTTGTAGAAGACGCTCGCCTCGAACTGGTCGGGGCCGGTCGCGACCTTGGCGGAGAAGCCGAACGTGAGCCGCGGCCCGCTCGACGTACGCCAGATCGCCATTCCCTGCGGTTCGCGACCGGGCAGCGAGTTCCCGGCCGTCGTCGGGAACACCTCCTCGACCGAACCGCCGGTCTTGTTCATGTCGAGACGGACCAGGTACGACGGCCGGGCCGGGTCCGTGGGCCGCGCGGGCGGACCGCCGTAGCTGAGGTAGGCGTACTGGCCGTAGGAGGTCACGCCCTGGAAGTGGTCGGAGTCGGAGAGACCGAGCTGAGCGTTGGTCGGGAGGGCGCGTTGGGTGAGGATGCGGGTGGAGCTGGTGATACCCGACCGCATGACGTCGGCGAGGTCGAAGAGCGCGAGGCGCCACGGACTCGTCGTTCCCATGTACCTCAGGAGCAACCGGTTCGTGTAGGGATCGATCGACGGCCTCGGGCAGTCGACGAAGTCGGAGAGCCCGATCGGGAACTCGCGCACCCTGCCCTGGTGGTTGAAGTAGTCGATGAGGCCGTCGTCGACGTACTTGAAGCGGGCGATCTTGTGGCTGTTGGGGGCCGTGCCGGGGCTCAGGCTCTGCCAGTCGCCCGCGAGCCACACATAGGGGGCTCCGGGCGTGTCCGGCTCGATCCCCATCGACGAGCCGTGGTCGAACGAGTGGAGCGCCATGGCTCCCAGCACATTGCCCGACAGGTCGGTCCTGGTCATCCAGAGATCGCCGTTCGTGCTCCCGGGCTTGGTCTGGACGAAGTAGATGTGCCCGTGGACGTGGTCGTACGCGAAGGACTGCATCGCCCAGTAGGGCTGGTGAAGTCTTCGTCGCAGGACGGGATCGTCCCCCGTCCCCTCGAACACGAAGCGCTGTGACGTGGGGACGACCGCGTTGGCCGACCGGGCCGAGAACAAGGAAACGCCGCCGCTTGCGGCGGCGGCGACTATCCCTGTGCCTGTTCGGAGAAGCGTGCGACGGCTTACGGCAGACGCTTCGCCGCTGTGAATGCTTTCGCTCAAGTGCGTCACCTTGTCGGCAGGTTGGTTGCTACAGCTGATCGTGATCAACCTAGCCGTGTCCATCAGGTGAACTGAAGGTGACCGCACATCTCAGAAGCGTCGGACAAGAGGGCTCGGGTTAAGAGGCGTCACTCCAGAGCCATGAGATCAGAAGGGTCAGAGATACGGCCCCGACCGGATCGCGCCGTGCGCGCCCGGGTCCTCGCCGTCCTCGCCGTCCTGCGACGCGCCCGGCGGAAGCGCCCGGCGCATCTGCTCCAACTGCGCCCGCGCCGCCATCTGCTGGGCGAACAGCGCCGTCTGGATCCCGTGGAAGAGGCCCTCCAGCCAGCCCACCAACTGGGCCTGCGCGATGCGCAGTTCGGCCTCGGACGGAATGGCCTCGTCGGTGAACGGGAGCGAGAGCCGTTCCAGCTCGTCGACGAGCTCGGGCGCGAGTCCGTCCTCAAGCTCCTTCACCGAACCGGCGTGGATCTCCTTGAGCCGTACTCTGCTCGCCTCGTCCAGAGGAGCCGCCCGCACTTCTTCGAGCAGCTGCTTGATCATGCTGCCGATACGCATGACCTTCGCCGGCTGCTCGACCATCTCCGTCACCGGGATCTCGCGCGGCTCGTCGTCCCCGTGTCCGCCGCCGAGCGCCATCCCGTCCTGTCCCACCACGAGGACATGGGGGTTGCTCTCCTGCGACCGTTCGTTCCTCGGCATTTCCATATCTTCATTGTCTCGCACCTGGGTGCCGACGCGAGGTGAGCCCCCGGGGGAAAGCGAATCGCTCTCCCCCGGGGGCTCACCCGCGCCCGCGGACCGGTGTCAGATCGCCGCCCTGCGCGCCAGCGCGCCCCGCGAGCGGGTGACCAGCGCGGCGAGTACGGCCGCGCCGAGCGGGACCACGACGAGCAGGACGCCCAGCGTCTCCCACGGGATGACCACCGGCACGAAGGGCGCCGTGGCCTGCTCCCCGCTGGACCACCCCTCGTCCAGCATCCGCGCGTACATCTGGTCCTCAGCGCGGCGTTCGGTGAAGCGCAGCCCGACGGCGGGCAGGATCCCCGACGCCGAGCCGAGTACGACACCCATCGCGGCCACCACCCCGCACTGGAAACCGCTCAGCGCCTTGCGGACCCTGGGCGGCGCCCCGACGGCGGCGAGTGTCTTCAGGTCGGCCTCGGCGTCGGCCTGGGCGAGGCCCGTGGCGATACCGGCGGCGCCGATGGTGATCAGCCCCGCGAAGACGGCGAGCGCCAGCAGCGTGGCGCTGTTCTCGGGGGCGAAGCCCTTCTCGATGGTCAGCCAGGGATCGCTGCCCGTCTTGTCGAGTTCGCCGGCGAGCTTCTGCTGCTGCGCGTCGCTCGGCAGCTTCTCGGTGGTGAAGAAGGAACCGAACGGGACGGTCGTGATTCCCGCCTTCTCGGCCGCGTCCGGAGGCACGATCACCGTGACGCCGTACGCGTTCCCACTGCCCGAGAACTGGTGGGCGGGGAGTGTCTTGACGGTGCCCGGCCGCTTCTCGGCGTCCGATTCGCCCGCCGCTTCCGCGTCTTTCAGCTGCGCCGCGGTGACGAGGCGGACGTCGATCGTCCCGTTGACGCCGCCCTTGGGCGCGACCGCGGCACCGCCCGCGCCGCCCTTCGCCCCGCCCTTGTCGACAGCGCCCTCGGGGGTGAGGACCCGCTTGCTGAAGGACACCGCCCGCCCGTTCGCGAGCGCCTCGCTCGCTTCCGGGTTGTTGATCTCCAGCACCTTGAGCAGGTTGTCGTCGCCGACGAGGATCTCGCCGCCGACGCTGCCGAGGCCGGTGCCCCCCTGTTCGCAGCGCCAGTCCGTGGCGAACTTGCGCCTCTCGGCCTTGGAGAACTTGTCCGACGGGTCCTCGCCCGTCGCGCTGTACGCCCAGAGAGGGCACTCGTACGCCTTGGGCGTGACGATCTCGTACTGTCCGCACTCGTCGCCGCCTCCGTAGGAGGAGCAGCTCTTCTTGCCGACCACGACACGGTCCACATCGGCCCGTACGTCCGTCGGAAGCAGCTTCTGCACGTCCTCGCGCATCGACGGGACGTCCGCGGCGGATTCCGGGGACAGGACCGCGACCGCGCCGTACGGCAACTCCGGCTCGTACCGGGCCTCGGCCTGGGCGTCCGAGCTGGCCGTGTACGTCGCCACGGCCACCGTGCCCGCGACCGCCGCCAGCACCGCCGCCACGGCCGGAGCCGTACGGCCCCGGTTACGTACGGCGTCCCGCAGCGCGAGCCGCGGTGAGAGCGGCAGCCAGCGGCCGATCCGCCCGAAGAGCCCCACCAGGGCGGGCGTCAGGGCCACGACACCGAGCTCGGCGAGCGCGCTGCCGCCTGCGACGATCATGGTCTGGTCGGACACGGTCGAGCCGTACAGCGCGATGCCCGCGCCGAGTACGACGGCGGTCAGGCCCAGCATCGGCAGCACCCTGCTGCTCTTGCGGATGCCACGGCGACCGGTGAGTGAGGCGACGACGGTCTGCCGGGACGCGGTCACCGCGGGCACGATCGCGGCCAGCAGGCCGGTGACGACCGCGACCAGCGCGATCGCGATCAGCTCCAGCGGACGCAGGTCGAAGCTGCCGAAGCGCTTGCCCAGGAAGGCTTCGAGCACCGGCTGGAGCGCGAAGGTCAGGATGACGCCCAGCACCGTACCGACCACGGCGGCGACCGCGCCGATCACCAGACCGCCGCTGAGGACGATGGCCCTGATGTGGTGCCGGTCACCGCCGTTGGCGCCGACCAGGCCGAGCTGGCGGCGGGAGCGGCGGGCGCCGACGGCGAACGCGGGGCCTGCCAGCAGGCAGATCTCCAGCATCGCGAGGCCGACGATGGTGGTGAGGATGGCGAGCTCGGTGGCGTTGGTGGAGCCGCCCCCGTAGTCGGACGCGCCCTCCTTCTCGTACAGCGGCACGTCCGAGTCCGGCGGCGGGTCGAGCACCACCGCGCGCGAGGTGACCGCGGCGCCCTTGGCGTTGGTCTCCTTGACCATGTTCCACGTGAAACCGGCGTCGCCGGGGACCGAGGTCAGATAGGTGGAATACGTCTGGGTGCCGGGCAGCTCCGCGGCGGCCAGAGCCTTGTCGAGCGGGGCCAGCAGAGCGCCGGGAAGCGCGTTGACCTGGGCGGTGTTCAGGCCGTCCGGCAGCTCGTACGCGCCCACGATCCGGAACGAGGTGTCGAGTCCGCGCGCGGTGAGCTTCGAACCGACGTGGAGACCGCTGCTGCCCAGGAAGGCGTTGGTCGCCGCGACCTCGCCGGCCTCCCGCGGGAACCGGCCGCGGTCGAGGACCATGATGCCCTCGGCCATCGGGTCCGCGGCCTTCAGCTCCCGGACCGAGGTGCTCAGCAGACCGTGGGTCGTCCGGAGCTTGGCCGTGCCCTCCGAGTCGATCAGGGACTCGGTGTTCGCCGGGAGGGCCGTCGCGACGTCCATCTCGCCCTCGGGCCACGGCTCGTCGTCGTAGCTCTTCACCGGCTGATAGTTGTCACCCTTGGGGTTCTGCATGAGGGGGACCCCGCCCATACGCGGGTCGGTGACGCGGGCGTCGGCGCGCCCCAGGTCGCGGTCCAGTTGCTGGGCGGCGGTGAGATCCGCGCTGCGCAGCGTCAGGTCGGCGGCGCTCACACCGAGGATCGGCAGGGCGAGCATGGCGAGGACGAGGAAGCTGCGTCCCTTGAAGCGCCAGGCGTCACGGCGGGCTATGCGGATCGCGGCGCGCCAGGAGTGGTACCAGTTCTTCACCGTTCGGCCGCCTGGCCCGTGAGGAGCGAGTCGGCCTGGCTGCGGAGGGTCTGGTCGACGACCGCGCCGTCCCGGAGGAAGACCACGCGGTCGGCCCAGGCCGCGAAGCGCGGCTCGTGCGTGACCAGGACGCCGGCCGCGCCCGCGTCGCAGCGGCTGCGCAGCAGGGCGAGCACGGACTCGCCGGTCTCGGAGTCGAGGGCGCCGGTGGGCTCGTCGGCGAGGACCAGTCGGCGGTCGCCGACGAGCGCGCGGGCGATGGCCACGCGCTGCTGCTGGCCGCCGGACATCTCGTCCGGGAAGCGGTCGGCGAGGTCGTCGAGCTCCATCTCGCGCAGCGCTGCGACGGCCTCGACGCGGGCCTTGCGGGCGGAAGTGCCGTCGAGCTCGCGGGGGAGAGCGACGTTCTCGGCGGCGGTGAGGGCCGGGATGAGGTTGTAGTCCTGGAAGACGTAGCCGATGCTGCGGCGGCGCAGCGCGGCGATCTGCTTGCGGCCCGCGGTGGTGAGGTCGGTGTTCTCGACGATCACCTGGCCCGATGTCGGGGTGTCGAGACCGCCGGCGATGGTGAGCAGCGTGGACTTGCCGGAGCCTGACGGGCCCATGACGGCGACGAGTTCGCCGGGGAAGACATCGAGGTTGATCCCGCGCAGGGCGTGGACCTCGGTGGCGCCACTGCCGTGGACGCGGGTCAGGTCCTTGAGTTGGAGCACGGGATGCGGTGCCTGGTCAGGCATGGGTGGGTCCCCCTTGAGAACGGATCTGTGCGCAGACGCGTAGGTGGGTGGGTGGGTACGTGGTTGGTGGTACGGGCGCGGTGTCAGCGGTTTCCGGAGCGGCCGAAGCCGACCCGGGAGGCGGGCGCGGGCTTCTCCCCCGGCGGCGCGGCGTCGGGCGGCCGGACCGGGCCGGCGGTCCCGTCGCCCGTGCCGTCGGCGGCGCTCTCCTGTTCCTTCCTCCGCTGCTTCTCCTTCTGGGCGTTCATCAGCGAGAGCCGGACGAGCCGGGCCTCGCAGTGGTCGAGCCAGCGCGCCTCGGCCTCGGTCTGGAAGATGAGCTGTTCGAGGACGAGCAGCCACGCCACGTCGTCCCGGTTGTCCGGCGAGACGTCGGTGGCCTGGGCCTTGAGCCGGGTGTAGTCCTGCATCGCCTGCACGGTGTGGTGGCGCTGCGACTGGATCACCTCGCGGATGTCGATCCCGGGTGCGCCGACGGCCATGGCGAGCTTGATGGCGAGTTCGTCGCGCGGCGGACTGCGCCGGTCGACCGGTGACCGGAACCAGTTCCGCAGCTCCTCGCGGCCGGCGGCGGTGATCACGTAGAGCGCGTGGCCGGCTTCGTCCTCACCGTCCTGGAGGACCATGCCGTCGCGCTCCAGCCGGTTGAGCGTCGTGTAGACCTGGCCGACGTTCAGGGGCCAGGTGGCGCCGGTACGGGATTCGAACTCCGTACGGAGCTGGGAGCCGTAGCGCGGTCCCGATTCGAGGAGGGCCAGCAGCCCGTGGCGGATCGACATACTCAGTATGTATACCCAGTATGCCTTCGACGGCAAGGGCCCTGAGAGGGACGTCACGGGTCCGTCGTAAGGAGGAGGTAAGGGTGACGAGGGATGTACGAGGGTGGTGAACGCGCAGGTGGGAGGGGATGTGTAGGGGCGCGCCGGATGGCCGGCGTCAGCGTCGCCGGAGCCGTAGACCCAGAAAACCGATACCGAGACCCATCAGGGCCATGCCGACGCCGAGGGTCAGCGCGGGCACGGCGCGGGCGACCGGCTGGGAGACCGCCTGGCTGTTCTGCTCCTGCGCGGAGGCGTCCTGAGGGGGCGTGCGGGGAGGGACGGGCCCCTCCTCGGAGGCTTCGGAGTCGTCCGACAGGAGCTCTTCGCCGCCGAGTTCACTCCCGTCCGAGTCGTCCTGCTCGCGCTCGCGTTCCCTCTTCGGGGACTTCTCCGTGTCCGGCTTCCTGTCGTTCTCCGGCTTGGCCGAGGCCGACGCGGAACGGCTGCGGGAGGGCGAAGCGGAACCGGACGAAGGTCGTCCGCTCGCACTCGGTGACATCGGCACGGTGGGGTCGGCGGGCGCGGTGACGGCGACCGACGACGACACCTCGGCACTCGCGCTCGTCCGCCCCGGCCGGGGCCGCCCCTGCCCGGCCTCGTTCCCCGCCAGCGAGGAGCCGGCGCTCGGGGAGCGCGACGGCTCGGCGGACGGGGGTTCGCGATCCTCGGCGTACGCGAGGGGCGGGCTCGACAGCGGAGAGGCGAGTATGACCGCGACGGCGATCGCGAGCGCGCGGGAGGAACGGAGCCGTGCGTGGAGCCGTGACATCACCGACTCAGCGTCACATGCGGTGACAGAAGCGGCATCTCGGCCGTGCGGGCTCCGGCGCGCGGAGTTGACGCCCGGGCCACCGGGCCGACGAAACGCCCGGCACACGCGGTGTGCCGGGCGGTCACGGAGAAAGAAGGCCGGAACCGTGTACGGGTGACCGGCCTGGACTTCAGTAGTACGGGTTGGTGATCGAGTTGTCGCCGCAGGATCGGATCACGCTGCCGCCCTCCCTCACGAACACCTCGATGTAGGCGTACTCGATGCCGAGGGAGTCCGTGGCCGTCGTGTTCCAGGTGTGCGAGGCGCCGTTTCCGCCGTAGTCGTGGTGCAGCGGCCACAGGTGTGTCGCGCCCGACCCCCGCACCGTCTGAAGCTGGATCGCCACGCGGTGGCCGTCGGCCGAGGTGTCCGTGACCCTGAGGCTGACGCTGTTGAGCTGAGTGCGGCCGGCGAAGACCCAGAAGCCACTTCCCGAAGCACCCGTGACACCCCACGAGGCGCCCACGGCGTTCACCGCCGCCGCCGCCGGAGAGGCGGCGGCAGGGACGATGACGGCGGCTGCCGCACCGGCGACAACAAGGCTGGACACTCGTTTGCGCAAGGCGATTTGCCCTGGCCGGCGAGTTGTTGTGCTCACGCTAACTCATATGCGTGAGTCACCGACCACGGATTGTTCTGAAGGATCTCCCCGAGCAGGTGATCAACCGGCGTTACCGGTCGAGATCTTCAGCTCGAACTCCTGGTCCTTGGGCAGAACGGCCGCGCCCTGGCGCGGGTACTGCTCGACGACGATGCCCTCTGCCTGGGCGCCGTCGTCCACTTCCTTGACCTCGGCCCAGGTCCACCCCGCGGCCGTCAGGCAGTCCTTCACCGAGAGGATGTCCTTGTAACGAAGGTCGGGCGCCTGGACCTTCGTCGGATCCACCCCGTCCTCCGAGGCGTCCGAGCATTTCTCGGGATCGATCGTCCGGTAGCGCTCCGGCGGCCGGTGGCCCGCGACCGCCGAGCCGCTGGGGTTGGACACCGAGCCGCCCTTGTCGTCGTCGTCGCCGCCCTGCGTGAGCGCGAAGGTCAGACCGGCGATCGCCGCGACCGCGACCACGATCGAGCCGACGACGACCGGCATGTTCCGCCTGCCGCCGTTGTTGGCACCGCCGCCGTGGCCGCCGTGGCCGCCGTGCCCGCCCTGTCCCGGGCCCATCGGGGGCTGCGGCGACATCGAGTACGACGGTGCCGGGGTCTGGTAGCCCGGGTTGGGCTGTGGCGGGTAGCCGTACGTAGGGGGCGGTGTCTGCACCGGCGCCGGTGTCGGCGGACCGTACGCCCCCGGCTGATACGGCGTCTGCACCCCGCCCTGCGGCGGCTGCAACCCCTGGTCGACCGGCGGGAAGACCGCCGAGCCCACGCCCGCGCCGCTCGCCGACGGGGCGCCCTGGACGATCACCGGGGCGCCGGTGTGGCCCTGCGGCAGCACCCGCGCGCACTCGTCGCGCATCGCGGCGGCGCTCGGAAACCGCTCGTTCGGGTTCTTCTTCAGCGCCCGCGCGACCAGCGCGTCCATCGCGGGAGTGATGGAGCGGTTGATCGACGAGGGCGCGACCGGCTCCTCCTGCACATGCGCGTACGCGATCGCCAGCGGTGAGTCCGCCTCGAAGGGCAGCCGGCCCGTCAGCAGCTGGAAGAGCATGATGCCGACCGAGTACAGGTCGGAGCGGGCGTCGACGCCGCGCC
The DNA here is from genome assembly GCF_044455465.1 of Streptomyces sp. NPDC051217. Taxonomy (NCBI): domain Bacteria; kingdom Bacillati; phylum Actinomycetota; class Actinomycetes; order Kitasatosporales; family Streptomycetaceae; genus Streptomyces; species Streptomyces sp. NPDC051217. The sequence goes on along the minus strand of NZ_JBITEV010000013.1, from coordinate 46,891 downwards.
CCAGCGCCTGCTCGGGGGAGAGGTACTGCGGCGTGCCCACGACCATGCCGGTCTGCGTCATCGACGTGACGCCCGACTGCATGGCCCGCGCGATGCCGAAGTCCATCACCTTGACGACGCCGCGCTTGGTCATCATCACGTTGCCGGGCTTGATGTCGCGGTGGACCAGGCCCATCTCGTGGCTGGTCTCCAGCGCGGCGAGCACGTCCGCCGTCACCTTCAGCGCGCGGTCGGCCGGCATCGCGCCGTACTGCTGGATGTCCGACTGGAGGACGGAGCCGAGCGGTTGCCCCTCCACGTACTCCATGACGATGTACGGCATGAGCGAGCCGTCCAGCTCGTCCTCACCGGTGTCGAAGACCGAGACGATGTTGGTGTGCGACAGTTTCGCGACAGCCTGGGCCTCGCGCCGGAAGCGTTCACGGAAGGACTGCTCGCGGCCGAGTTCCGTGTGGAGCGTCTTGATGGCGACCTGCCGGTCGAGAGCCGCGTCGTACGCGAGGTAGACGGACGCCATGCCGCCCTCGCCGAGTAGGTCACGAAGCTGGTACCGGCCGCCCGCGACCGAACCGCCCGCGTAGCGGCCCTGTGCGCCGTCGTGGCTCATGACTGTGCTTCCCCCTCGGCGCGGCGACGCGGTGATCCAGTGCTTCGCGCTGATCCGTACTCACATGCTCCCGTATTTACGGGCCAAGTCTGCCGCAGGGCCCTGACACGTCAAGCGGGGTGCCCGTTCCGTGACCCTACGCACAACAAGCGTCTCGGAAGCGTTACAGGAAACGCATGGAATTTGCCTGTGCGCAGACGTACCGGGTTTGATGACCGGTCCATCTCCGATCGGCGTGCCGCGCGAAGGCTGTAGCGTGACCGGCACAGCAACAACCAGGATTCGTACCGGCTCCTGGCCCCACACCTTCACCCATCCCAGGCACCACCGCGACCCCCGCCCGCGCGCGGCACGCGGACAGATACGACGGCGAGGACTGATGGCACCCGAACCCGAAGCAGGCGGCGGCGGAGTGCCTGATGCTGCGGACTCATGGGGCGTCGGCGGGCTGGTCGGCGACGGCCGTTACCGGATGACGTACCGCCTCGGCCGGGGCGGGATGGCGGAGGTGTACGCGGCGGAGGACGTCCGGCTCGGCCGTACCGTGGCCGTCAAGCTGCTCCGCTCCGACCTCGCCGAGGACCCGGTCTCCAAGGCCCGCTTCACCCGCGAGGCCCAGTCGGTGGCCGGTCTCAACCACCACGCCGTGGTGGCGGTGTACGACTCCGGTGAAGATGTCGTGGGCGGCCGGACCGTCCCGTACATCGTCATGGAGCTCGTCGAGGGCCGCACGATCCGCGATCTGCTCCTCAACGCGGAGGCGCCGCCCCCGGAACAGGCGCTGATCATCGTCTCCGGTGTGCTTGAGGCGCTCGCGTACTCGCACCAGCACGGCATCGTGCACCGTGACATCAAGCCCGCGAACGTGATCATCACGCACGGCGGCGCGGTCAAGGTGATGGACTTCGGCATCGCCCGTGCCCTGCACGGCGCGCAGTCGACGATGACCCAGACCGGCATGGTCATGGGCACTCCGCAGTACCTCTCCCCCGAGCAGGCCCTCGGCAAGGCCGTCGACCACCGGTCCGACCTGTACGCCACGGGCTGTCTGCTCTACGAACTCCTGTCGCTGCGCCCGCCGTTCACCGGCGAGACGCCGCTCTCCGTCGTGTACCAGCACGTCCAGGACATCCCCGTACCGCCGTCCGAGGTCTCGGACGTGGTGCCGCCGGAGCTGGACGGGCTGGTCATGCGCTCGCTCGCGAAGGACCCGGACGACCGGTTCCAGAGCGCCGAGGAGATGCGCGGCCTCGTCCAGTACGGCATGCAGATGCTCCAGCAGCAGGGCAGCCACGTCGGCACGTGGAACACCGGCCCCGTCGACATGCACGAGGGCGGCACCCCGGCGATGGGCGTCGCCGCCACGGGCGCGCTCGGTCACCCGCCGCACGGCGACACCGCGCAGCGCCCGCTGCTGCCGCCGCAGAACCCGAACGACGGCGGTTACGACGGCGGCCACCACGGCAACGGGGGCGGCGGCCGCGGCAAGATGTGGCTGTTCGCCGTGCTGGCCGTGATCGCGATCCTGGCGGGTGCCGCGTACGCGCTGAACAACATGGCCGGCACGGACACCGGGAACAAGGACGACCAGAAGACCACGCAGACCCCGTCCAGCACGCCGAGCGAGAAGCCGACGAAGTCGGACGACGAGTCCACGCCGTCCGACGACGAGGAGTCCACCTCGACGGGCGGCAACCAGCAGCCGGAGTACCCGCCGGACAACACCCCGAGCGAGAAGCCGACGCCGTCCGAGAAGCCGTCGGTCACGCCGTCCTCGCCCGATCCGGGCGACGACGAGGGTGCGACGGAGGGCGACACCGAGGGCGCCACCGAGGGGACCACGGAAGGCACGGCGGAGGGCACCACCGAGGGCACGACGGAAGGCACGGCGGAAGGCACGACCGAGGGCACGACGGAGGGCTCCACCGGAACGACCGAGGGCGGCGAAGCGGGTGAACCCGGTGGCACCATCGAGGGCGTCACGAGGTAGCAGTCCCGGGAGGGGTGGCACGGCCGCCCTCACCCCGTGAACGCCTCGCACACCTCCTCGTACCTCCGCGTCCACCAGACCGCCAGGGCCGACACCGCAGGGAACTGCGGGTCGGCCCTTCGGTCGTCCAGCAGGTAGCGCCAGCGCAGTATCCAGAAGTCGTTCAGCCGCTCCCACCACACCCGGTGGACGGCCGCGGCCAGTTCAGGGACGTCGGACCCGGCCGCGAGCCGGTAGGCGCGCGCGTACGCCCGTACCTTCTCCAGGTCCAGCTCCCCCGACGGCCGTACGAAGAAGATCGCCGCCGCCCGGACCGCCTCCTCGGCGCGCGGCTGGACGGACAGCCGGTCCCAGTCGACGATCGCCGCGGGCTCCGTGCCCCGGTAGAGCAGGTTCAGCGGGTGGAAGTCGCCGTGCACCCACCCGGTGGCCGTCTCGGCGCCCGGTGGGGGGCGGTGGTGGGCATGGCTCTCCAGGAGCGCACGGCGCTCCCGCAGCCGGTGCTCGGCGAGGGAGTCGAAGCCGTCGCGGGGAGTGCGACCACGGGCGAGGGCGAGCAGTTCGTCGATGAGCGCGAAAGTGTCCGCGGGGGTGGCGCTGTCGTACGCGCCGTCGTACGCGAGGCGGCACTTCGCCGGCCCCATGACCTGTTCCAGACAGGTGTGTACGACTCCGAGGAGCGACCCGAGCCGCCCCGACGCGGCGGGCGTCAGCTGGGCGCCGGTGCGGTGCCGGCCGTCGATCCAGGGGTGCAGGGCGTAGCAGTGGCCGCCGACGACGGCGACGGTGCCGCCCTCGGTGTCCCGCACGGGCGGCACGACGGGCACGCCGAGCGCCTGGAGCCGCCGGGTGGCGTGGTGCTGGCGGGAGATGGACTCGTGGTCGCCGTCGAGATGGTGCTTGAGGAAGAAGGAGCCGTGGGTCGTGGTGAGCCGGTAGCCACGGTTCAGCAGGCCTTGGGCGACGGGCCGGCAGGACAGGGGTTCGCCGCCGTATTCGTAGCGTCGGAGCAGGTCACCGAGGGGGAGGAGGCCGAAGGGCTGGTCGGCCACGGGTGGAGCGGTAGCGACATAGGGCATCGTCGCAGTCGTTGCAGATGAGCGTGGCACCCGTCAAATGATAGATCACGCAGCGTGTTGATCGTGTCGCGGTCTGCTGCCGCTCCCGCTCCCGGTCGCCCCGGCTGTTTCGGCTGTCGTTTCGGCGGTCGCTTGCTCCGACGAGTATTCGAGGACGTGCACGGTCGCGAACTGGGGCGTCATGCTCATGTAGACGGCATCGAACGGTTCGCCGTCGACGTGGTGCGGACCCGGCCCGAAGAGCGCCAGCTCGTCGTCCGTCGGCCTGATCAGGTTCGCGGTGCCGGTGAACTGCACCGACCAGAGGTCGGGCTCGCCGGTGTTGAAATTGTCGGCGCCGTACGCGACCACACTGCCGCTGCACGCGCGGTGGTAGCCCATCCCCCGGTGCATCCGCAGGACGAAGCTGTCGTCCCTGACGATGTGGCGGGCGGGGGCCACGAAGGGCATCGCCCGCATGCTCGTCGCCACCCGTCCGTACCGGACCCGGTTGAGCAGCTCGATGGCGCGCAGATCATCGGTGGACATGGTTCCCACTCTCAGTCACCGATCGCCCACAGAACAGGGGAGCCCGCCCCGGATGCGTGGGACCTTGGTCCTTATCCGGCCTTTAGGGAACCGGGGCCGGGAGAGGCCCTTCGACAGGTTTCAGCGCTGCTCGGCCTGGATTCTGGCCACGTACGCGGCGGCCTGCGACCGGCGCTCCATCCCCAGCTTGGACAGGAGACTGGAGACGTAATTCTTGATCGTCTTCTCGGCGAGATGCAGCCGCTCGCCGATGGCGCGGTTGGTCATGCCCTCGCCGATGAGATCCAGGATCTTGCGCTCCTGCTCGGTGAGGTTCGCCAGCCGCTCGTCACCCTTGGGGGCGTTGCCCTCGCGGAGCCGCTGGAGGACCCGCGCGGTCGCGACCGGGTCCAGCAGGGAACGGCCGGCGGCCACGTCCCGTACGGCGGTCAGCAGCTCGTCGCCGCGAATGGCCTTCAGTACATAACCCGAGGCGCCGGCCATGATCGCGTCGAAGAGCGCCTCGTCGTCGGAGAACGAGGTCAGCATCAGACACTTGATGCTCTCGTCCCTGGAGCGGATCTCGCGGCAGACCTCGACCCCGCTGCCGTCCGGCAGCCGTACGTCGAGCACCGCGACATCGGGCCGGGTCGCCAGGATTCTGGTCAGCGCGTCCTCGGCCGTCCCCGCCTCGCCCACGACCTCGATGTCGTCCTCGACGGCGAGCAGCTCGTGGACGCCCCGTCGGACCACCTCGTGATCGTCCAGCAGAAATACGGTGATTTTTCCCTTTTCAGGCACGACATCAGTCAAACACACTTCCCTCTATCCCCGCCGTGGGCCGCCGGGATAACGTGCCGTTGTTCCGGCGGCCTGCAAGGCTGTGACCAGTGGTTGTCCCCGACTTTTTCGATTTACTTGGAAATCCAAGCAAAATCGCAGGTCAAGGGGGTTTCGCAGGAATGCGACCCACTGGGTAACGTGCCTGTGACAGGGCGCTCGCCGGGGCACCTGTCACGCCTGTCCCGGCCGGGCCGCACCCACCCCGTGCACGCGTCCGGAAGCAGGCGAGCCGCACTGGTTCCCGGCGGATCCCGGGGACCGGACCGACGGAGGAGCACGCACGTGACCGTGGAGAGCACTGCCGCCGCGCGAAAGCCGCGACGTAGCAGCGGCACCAAGCGCGCCGGCGCCAAGACGACGCCGCAGCCGAAGGCTTCCGAGCCCCAGCTCGTACAGCTGCTGACGCCCGAGGGCGAGCGTGTCCAGAACGACGAGTACGACGGCTACGTAGCCGACATCACCCCCGAGTCCCTGCGCGGTCTCTACCGCGACATGGTCCTCACCCGCCGTTTCGACGCCGAGGCCACGTCCCTCCAGCGTCAGGGCGAGCTGGGCCTGTGGGCCTCGCTGCTCGGCCAGGAGGCCGCCCAGATCGGCTCGGGACGCGCGCTGCGCGACGAGGACTATGTCTTCCCGACCTACCGGGAGCACGGTGTCGCCTGGTGCCGGGGCGTCGACCCGACGAATCTGCTGGGGATGTTCCGCGGTGTCAACCACGGCGGCTGGGACCCGAAGACCAACAACTTCCACCTGTACACGATCGTCATCGGCTCGCAGACGCTGCACGCCACCGGCTACGCGATGGGCGTCGCCAAGGACGGCGCGGACTCCGCCGTCATCGCCTACTTCGGCGACGGCGCGTCCAGCCAGGGCGACGTTGCCGAGTCGTTCACCTTCTCGGCCGTCTACAACGCGCCGGTGGTCTTCTTCTGCCAGAACAACCAGTGGGCCATCTCGGAGCCCACCGAGAAGCAGATGCGCGTGCCGCTCTACCAGCGCGCGCAGGGCTTCGGCTTCCCCGGCGTCCGGGTCGACGGCAACGACGTACTGGCCTGTCTGGCCGTGACGCGCGCCGCCCTGGAGCGCGCCCGCAGCGGCGAGGGCCCGATGCTCATCGAGGCGTTCACCTACCGCATGGGCGCGCACACCACGTCCGACGACCCGACGAAGTACCGGGCGGACGAGGAGCGCGAGGCGTGGGAGGCGAAGGACCCGATCCTGCGGCTGCGGGCGTATCTGGAGCGGGAGTCGGCCGCCGACGAGACGTTCTTCGCCGCTCTGGAGAAGGAGAGCGAGGCGCTCGGCAGGCGGGTGCGTGAGGCGGTGCGGGCGATGCCCGACCCGGACCACATGGCGATCTTCGAGCATGTCTACGCCGACGGGCACGCCCTCGTCGACGAGGAGCGGGCGCAGTTCGCGGCATACGAGGCGTCGTTCGCGGACTCCGGTCCGGACGCCGGTTCCGCCGAGGAGGGCAAGTAGCCATGGCCGTACAGAAACTCCCCCTCGCGAAGGCGATCAACGAGTCGCTGCGCGTCGCCCTCGACACCGACCCCAAGGTCCTGATCATGGGCGAGGACGTCGGCAAGCTCGGCGGCGTCTTCCGGGTCACCGACGGTCTCCAGAAGGACTTCGGCGAGGACCGGGTCATCGACACCCCGCTCGCCGAGTCGGGCATCGTCGGTACGGCGATCGGCCTCGCGCTGCGCGGCTACCGGCCCGTCGTGGAGATCCAGTTCGACGGCTTCGTCTTCCCCGCGTACGACCAGATCGTCACGCAGCTCGCGAAGATGCACGCCCGCGCGCTCGGCAAGATCAAGATGCCGGTCGTCATCCGCATTCCGTACGGCGGTGGCATCGGCGCCGTCGAGCACCACTCCGAGTCGCCGGAGGCGCTGTTCGCGCACGTCGCGGGGCTGAAGATCGTCTCGCCGTCGACGTCAGCGGACGGCTACTGGATGATGCAGCAGGCCATCCAGAGCGACGACCCGATCATCTTCTTCGAGCCCAAGCGCCGCTACTGGGACAAGGGCGAGGTCGACACCGAGGCCATCCCCGGCCCGCTCCACAAGGCCCGGGTCACCCAGGCCGGCACGGATCTGACGCTCGCGGCGTACGGCCCGATGGTCAAGGTCTGTCTGGAGGCGGCGGCGGCCGCGGCCGAGGAGGGCAGGTCGGTGGAGGTCCTCGATCTCCGCTCGATGTCCCCGATCGACTTCGACACGATCCAGACGTCGGTGGAGAAGACCCGCCGGCTGGTCGTGGTCCACGAGGCGCCGGTGTTCTACGGCTCCGGCGCGGAGATCGCCGCCCGGATCACGGAGCGCTCCTTCTACCACCTGGAGGCTCCGGTGCTGCGGGTGGGCGGCTTCCACGCCCCGTATCCGCCGGCGCGCCTGGAGGAGGAGTACCTTCCGGGCCTGGACCGGGTGCTCGACGCCGTCGACCGCTCGCTCGCGTACTGAGGAGTGCCGTGACCATGACTGCTGACACTTCTACCCGCTATCGAGAGTTCAAGATGCCCGACGTGGGCGAAGGGCTCACCGAGGCCGAGATCCTCAAGTGGTACGTACAGCCGGGCGACACCGTCGTCGACGGCCAGGTGGTGTGCGAGGTGGAGACGGCGAAGGCGGCCGTCGAACTGCCCATTCCCTACGACGGGGTGGTGCACGCGCTGCGCTTCGACGAGGGCACGACCGTCGATGTCGGGGCGTCGATCATCACGGTGGACGTGGCGCCGGGGAGCGACGACGGACCGGCTCCGGCTGCCGCTCCGCCTCCCGCGGCTGAACCGGCCGCCGAGCCGAAGGGGCGCCAGCCGGTGCTCGTGGGCTACGGCGTCTCGGAGGCGTCCACGAAGCGGCGTCCGCGCAGGGGGGCGGCGGCGGTCCCCGAACAGGGCGCCGCTGCCGCCGCGATCCAGGCGGAGATGAACGGGGCCGCTTCCGCCCCCGCGGCCGAGGGCCCCTCGCGCCCGCTGGCGAAGCCGCCGGTGCGCAAGCTCGCCAAGGACCTGGGCGTGGACCTGACGACGGTCACGCCGACGGGCGCGGACGGGGTCATCACCCGCGAGGACGTGCACGCGGCGACGGCACCCGCGGCCGGGGCACCGGTCGCGGAGCCCACGCCGGCTCCGGTGGCCGCCACTCCCGCGGCTGTCGGCCGGGAGACCCGTATCCCCGTGAAGGGCGTACGGAAGGCGACGGCGGCCGCGATGGTGGGCAGCGCGTTCACCGCGCCGCACGTCACGGAGTTCGTGACGGTCGACGTGACGCGCACGATGAAGCTGGTGGACGAGCTCAAGTCCGACAAGGACCTGGCGGGCGTACGGGTCAACCCGCTGCTGCTCATCGCCAAGGCGCTGCTGGTGGCCATCAAGCGCCACCCCGAGGTCAACGCCACGTGGGACGAGGCCGCCCAGGAGATCGTGGTCAAGCACTACGTGAACCTGGGCATCGCGGCGGCGACCCCTCGCGGCCTGCTCGTCCCGAACATCAAGGACGCGCACGACATGACCCTGCCCGAACTCGCCCGATCCCTGGGCGAACTGGTGTCCACGGCCCGCGAGGGCAAGACGACCCCGGCGGCCATGCAGGGCGGCACGGTGACCATCACGAACGTCGGCGTCTTCGGCGTCGACACGGGCACCCCGATCCTCAACCCGGGCGAGTCGGCGATCCTGGCGGTCGGCGCGATCAAGCTCCAGCCCTGGGTCCACAAGGGCAAGGTCAAGCCCCGCCAGGTCACCACGCTGGCCCTGTCGTTCGACCACCGCCTGGTGGACGGCGAACTGGGCTCCAAGGTCCTGGCGGACGTGGCGGCGATCCTGGAACAGCCGAAGCGACTGATCACCTGGGGCTGAGGGCTGACGGAAGGACGTAAGGGTCGCAACTCCGCTGGGAGTTGCGACCTTTTCGCCTCTACGCGCCCCTGATGGTCACGGAACGGAGCCGGTATGTCTGTTCTGGTGACCGAGTGCGGTCGGCCGGTCGGAGACCGAGGGGAGACGCTCATGGGCGAGCACGGTGACGGCAAGGACGGAACCGAAGGGGACATGAAGCAGACGCCGAAGGAGTCGGACGGTCAGTGGACCAGGCCCGTTCCGCCGAAGAAGTGAGTGACGGCTACGCGCGGCCGCCGGCGGGCCTGACCGAGTCCGGCGCGCTGGTGGAGAGTTGGCGTGGCGCGTTCTCGCGTGCGCCACGTGCGGAGTTCGTGCCGGAGGCCGTATGGGCGCCGGACGACGGATCCCCGACCGGCCACCGGCGCATCACGCGGGCCGCCGAGCCCGCTACGTGGTGGACTCTGGTCGACGCGGACGAGGTGGTCGTCACGCAGCTGGACGACGGCGCGGACAACGGCCCCGGTGTCCCCACCTCCTCCGCGTCCAAGCCTTCGTTGGTGGCGTCGATGCTCCGGCATCTGGATGTCACCGACGGTGCCCGGGTCCTGGACGTCGGTACAGGCACCGGCTGGACAAGTGCCCTGCTGGTGGCGCGACTTGGCGGCGAGGCCGTCACCACGGTGGAGGTCGACCCCGGCATCTCCTCGGAGGCCGCGCGCCGCCTGAAGGCCGCCGCGCTCTCGCCCTCGCGGGTGCTGGTAGGTGACGGCCTGGCGGGCGGGCCCGAGGGCTCGCCGTACGACCACATCCACTCGACGGCCACCGTACGCCGCGTTCCCCGCGACTGGATCGAGCAGACCAGGCCCGGAGGCACGATCGTGACGCCTTGGGGCACGCCGTACGCCAACGCCGGCCTCCTGCGGCTGGTGACGGCCGAGCCCGGCGGCCCCTCGTACGGCCGCTTCGTGGACAACGTCAGTTTCATGTGGATGCGCGCCCAACGCCCCCACGCCGTCACCCTCCCACCGACGGTGCCCGACCGACGCGGCCCTTCCGCGATCGACCCGGACCTGGCGCTGTCGAACGTGGACGTGGCGTTCACGATCGGCCTCCGGGTGCCCGACGCGCGCTACGTCCACACCTGGGACCCCGCGAACCCGGCGGCCACGTACCGAATCGTCCTCTCGGACGGCAACGGCTCGTGGGCGTCGGTGCGTTACGAGGCGTGGGACGCGCCGGACGCGGTCCGCGAATGGGGTCCCCGCCGCCTCTGGGACGAGATCACGGCGGCCCGTGCCTGGTGGGAGGACCGGGCCCGCCCGTCCCTGACCCGCTTCGGCCTGACGGTCACGGCGCGGGGGCGCCAGGAGCTGTGGCTGGACGGTCCGGCGAACCCGGTGGCGTGACGAGGGAGCGCGGGCCGAGGCCGCACTCCGCCCAGACACTCTTGCCGACGGTGCGGGGCTCGACGCCCCAACGATCCGCCAGCTCCGCGACGATGAGCAGCCCCCGGCCGAAGCACTCGTCGTCCTCGGGGAGCCGGAGGCGCGGCAGCCGTTCGCCGCGCGGATCGGTGACCTCGATCCGGAGGGTGCTGGCGGTGAGTTGGAGCCGTACGCGGAAGAGACGGTCGCGCAGGCAGCCGTGCAACAGTGCGTTGGTGGCGAGCTCGCTGACCAACAGCCCGGTGTTGCCTACGAGTCCGGGCCACCCCCACTCCCCAGCGCGCCGCCCGGTCCGCCGCCGCGCGAGACGAACGCTCCCGGCGGTGGGCGTGTAGTCGAGCCGGTCCTCCTGGAGGACGGGTTCAGGGTCGGGCGTGGGCTGTTGCGGAGCGTGAGCTGCGTTCATGAGGGCGTCCTTGACATCGCGACCGGTATCCGGAGCTGGCAAGGGTCGTTCGTCCCAGGCCTACTGCAAACCCCGGACTACGCAAGGTCGTTGGCAGTCGGCAACGCCGACTGGGAGGACGTCGACGAGATCGAGCGGTTCGTAGAGGCGAAGATGGCGCGGCAGGGTCGACTGACGGACGGCAGCCCGCTGCGCCTGTGGGCGGTGGTCGGCGAAGGTGCGCTGCGCCAACTGGTCGGTGGTCGTGACGTGATGCGTGCCCAGCTCGCGCGTCTGGTCGAGGCGGCCGGGCTGGACACCGTCAAACTCCAGGTAGTCCCGTTCGTCGCGGGGTCGCACCCTGGAATGACCAGTGCGTTCAGCATCGTTTCGTTCGCCGAACCTGGCGCGATGGACGTGGTTTATATGGACACCACGTCGTCTACCCTGTGGCTGGAGAGCGAGACGGACGCCGCGCGACACAATGTGACCTTCGACCGGATCGTCCGGAACGGGCTCGCTCCGCAGGATTCCATCGCGCTGATCGAGCGCATCCGCAGGGAGCTGTAGGCCGTGCCCAAGTTCCAGTTCGTCAAGTCCAGCTACAGCAGCGGCAATGGCGAGTGCGTCGAGGTCGCCCGTAACATCCCCGGCACTGTTGCCGTGCGGGACTCGAAGGACCCTGGCGGGTCCGTCCTGCGCGTCGCCCCCGGTGCGTGGCGTGCCCTGACCGCGTACGTGCGGCGGCCGGCGTAACACCCGGGCTCAGGCCCGCCGTTGGCGGGCCGCCTCGTACAGGACCACCGTCGCCGCGTTCGAGGCGTTCAGTGAGCTCGCCGAGCCCGACATCGGGATGCTCACCACGTGGTCGCACACCTCGCGCCAGCTTGTGCTCAGTCCGGACGTCTCGTTGCCGATCAGCAGCAACACCGGTTGCGTCAGGTCGAATGCGTCGGCGTCCGCGTCGCCGTGCTCGTCCGTGCCGACCACGGCGACCGGGCGTCCCTCCGCGCGTTCCTTCGACAGCCACTCCGTGACCTCGTGGTGCGAGGGGCTCCGGACGACCGGGAGCGTGAACAGGGAGCCGGTGGTGGCGCGTACGGCCTTCGGGTCGTAGACGTCGGCCGCGTGGCCGGTGACGATCAGGCCGTCCGCGCCGAAGGCGTCGGCCGAGCGGATGATGCTGCCGATGTTGCCCGGCTGGGTGGGCCGGTCGAACAGCACGCCCAGGAAGCGGTCGTGGACGCGGATCCGGCTCAGGTCGTCCGGCCGCGTCTCGACCACGGCCAGGACCTCGGGCGGGCCGTCGTTACGTTCGCCCAGTTCGGCGAGGAGTTCGGGGGCCATCGCGACACGGTCCGTACTGATGCCCCGCAGCACCTCCTCGGCCCACCGTGAGAGCGGCCGGCTCGCGTCGTACAGCAGGGCGCGTACGGTCCACCCGTGCTCGACGGCCATCGTGATGGGGCGTACGCCCTGAACGAGGAACTCGCCTTGCCTCTTGCGCTTGTTGCGGTTGGCGAGCAGCGCGTGCCACTGCTGGAAGCGGGCGTTGCGGGTTGTGATCCGCTGTTCCGTACCCCGCCGTGCTGCCATCTGTTCTCCACTGTCCCGGCCCGTCCCGCTGCCCCGGAAGGCTACATGGAGCGTGTGCCGCCACGTGGTCGCCGACCGGTGATCGGGCGGACGTCCAGAGGCGTCAGGGCATCACGATTCGGTAGTCGGAGACAGGCCGGTAGCCGATACGCCGGTACAGGCCGTTGCTCGTCGGGTTGGCGAGATCGGTGAAGAGCAGTACGTGTTCCGCCCCGGCGTCCAGCGCGGCCTGGGAGACGGCCGCGGTGACAGCGGCGCCGTAGCCTCGTCCGCGATGTTCGGGCGGGGCGTAGACAGGGGTGACGCGGGCCATGCCGCTCACGACCGAGGTCATGGCCGCTACGGCTACCGGTTCGCCCGCGACCGTCCACAGCCGCCAGCCGCCCCGGGCTGTCCGCTCGTCGATGAATCTGTCGAGATCGGCTCCGAGCGTGCCGGCTTCCGCGACGAAACGGGTACACCAGTCGTGGAGAAGAGACCGGTCGTCCCCGGTTGCCACCCGCGGTGTCCCCGGTGGTGCGGCGCCAGGCGGTACCAGCTGTTCGAGACGGAAGAGGCGAAGACTCGGTCCGCCGTCCGGGACGGCGCCCGTGATCGTCTCCCAGCCCTCGGAGAAGGCGCGGACCGACGCGTTGTCGGCCAACAGCCCTGTGAACGGGTGGGCGTCGGTGGACAGCAACCGGGCGAGACCCGCCCCCGCGGCCAGGGAAAGGTGGCTCGCGGTCAGCAGGTGAGGTGGAATCCACACGAACGCGGCCGTCGTCGGAGCACCGTCCCCCTCACGCCACCAACCCAGAAGCGTGGGCGGCGCCGTGCCCCCGGACCGCGGATGCTCGATCGAGTCGAGCCCGGACAGCAGCATGGTGTGCAGATCGGGACGTGCGACAAGGAAGGCCCCCGCCTCGGATCGAAACACGTCGGGTCTGTCTGTCACGCGCCATGTCATGGGTTCGAATCTCCTGCTTGCCGGCGAAACGGAGGTGCGGGCCCCTCATGCGGCGCTCGCTCCCGAACGAACATGTAATAGATGTCACACATAATCTATTTCGGCTTCTCGATCGACAGCCTCGATCCCGCCAAGCCCAAGGGGGCGCCCGGGTCGCGGCGGGCCCGGCCGGGAGTGGGGTCGGATGCGTCACGCCATCCCGCTCGGGTTGATCGATCGCGCACAGGATTACGCTTATAATCTAAGTGGCACCGACAACCCCCCTGCGCTGCGCGGCCACTCACTCAACCTGGAAGGTTCGACATGAGCACGTACCTGATCAACCACCTCCGCATCCCCGGCGGCGTCCCGAATGAAGCGGGTCTGTCCTACCTCGAACAGGTCGAGGCCACCGCGAGGCCCTATGGCGGCAAGTGGCTTGCCAACGGTGAGCCCAGCGTCGTGGAGGGAGCGTGGCAGGGCCTGGTCGTCCTCATGGAGTTCCCCGACCGCGCCGCCGCCGACGAGTGGTACAACTCGGCGGAGTACCAGGCGATCCTGCCCCTGCGCGTCAACAACGCCATCTCCGACATCGTGCTGATCGACAGCCTTCCCGCGGACTACACCGTCCGGGGATTCGCGCAGCAGGTCCGAGCCGCCATTCAGGCGTCCGGTTCCGCCGGCTGAGCACGGGGAACGCAGGCTTCGCATGTCACCACCGAGGCCGATGACGGCCTCGGTGGTGACACCGGCGGGTCTGCCGGAACGCTGGAGCATTACATCGACTACGCCCGAGCGGCGGCTGAGACGGGAGTGCACGAACCGTTCATCGACTTCGGGCAGAGCCTCCTCACCCTCACATAGTCTGAGGAATTCGGGTGGGTCGGCCGGCCACTGCCCGTCCCCACAGCCCGCGACATGCACAGGTGGCCGGCGACGCCACGGAGGTGAAGGATGAGTCGCGTCTCACAAGCGGAAGCGAAGGCAAACCGGGAGCGGGTGGTGGAGGCAGCCTCCCACCTGTTCCGTGAAAAGGGTGTGGCCGAGGTCGGTATCGTAGATGTGATGCGGTCGATCGGCCTGACCCAAGGCGGGTTCTACAAGCAGTTCGCCTCCAAATCCGCGCTCGTTGACGAAGCCACCGCCAAGGGCTTGGCCGACAATCTCCAATCCCTCATCACCTTGGACCAGGACGCCGGGGAACATAAAGCGGCGTGGAATTCTCTGGTCGATTCCTACCTCTCTGTCGAGCACCGCGACAACCCCGGCAGTGGTTGCCCCGCGGCCGGTTTCGCCGGCGATGTCGCGCGTCAGCCCGAGCACAGAAAGACCTACGCCGACGGCACCCATGAACTGGCGGCGTGGATAGCACCCGGGGATGTTGGTCTGGCGGCCCTGGCCACCCTCGTGGGCGGGATACTGCTGGCCCGCGCCACAGCGGGAACGCACCTGTCGGAGCAGATCCTTCACGCGGCCCGGGTAGCTGTGACGGAGGCCGTTGAAGGTCATCAGCCGGATGACAGCCGGATGACGACAGAGCGGTAGCAGAAAACTCAATCTGGCGCTGTGTAGAACCTGACGCCGTGTAGAGCGGAATGGGAACCCGGCCGCACCAGGCTCGTCGCGTGTGCTGTACGCAGACCCCCGAAGCGAGTGAGAGGCGTCATGCCCGAAAACTCTTCCGATGTGGAGCTGGTGCGTGCCGCGCGGAGCGGCGAAGTGGCTGCGGCGGGCGCGCTGATCGGCCGGCACCGGGCTGGTATGCACGCGGTGGCGCTCAGTGTTCTGGGCAACGGGCCGGACGTGGAGGACGCCGTGCAGGACGCCTCACTGATCGCCCTGCGGCGCATGGGCGAGGTGCGGCAACCGGAGTCCGTCGGCGCATGGCTGCGCATGATCGTGCGCAACGTCTGCCGCTCTCGGCTGCGCTCGGCGGCTTCCACGACGCCGGTTTCGGACCTGACCGTGCTCGCGTCGGAGGCGAGCCCCGAGAGGGTCATCGAGCGGCACGCGATGCGTGACTGGCTCTGGCGGGCGATCGACGAACTGTCCCCTACCCTGCGCATGACAGTGATGCTGCGGCACTTCAGCCCACGCACCCCCTCGTACGAACAGATCGCCGCTCTGTGCGGCGTGCCGGTAGGGACGGTGCGCAGCAGGCTCAGTGAAGCCAGAGCCAAACTGGCCGAGGCCATGGCGACAACCGCGGACTCGGTGCACGACGACACCGTCGCGCTGTCCCGGAGGAGCGCCCTGGAAGCGGTGGAGACGCTGGAAGCCGCCGGCCAGGGGCGGTTCGCGGAGCTGGCGGCCGAGCGGTGGACGCCGGATGTGGCCTACTACTCGGGACGGCAGCGAGTGGGCGACCGGAACTTCCTCGTCCGGGGCATGGACAACGATCTGCAAGCGGGGGTACGTCAGCGCTTCGTCAGTGCCGTCACCAGCCGCGACATCGTCATCTGGGAAATGGATCTGGTGAATCCGCCGGACAGACCGGGTCACTGTCCTCCGGCCGTCGCCTGGCTGATGTCCATGAAGGACAACCGGATGCACCAACTGCGCCTGTTCCACGGACCTGCCGGCTGAGCCGGGGGGCAGGACGTTCCCCACCGCACCCAGCACTCCGACACAGGTCTACGGGCCTCGGATCTGTGGCGTGGATCACCTCCCCCGCGTCGAACTTCTCCGTGGCCACCGCGTCTTGTGGGTGTTCGAAACATCATCCACATGGAGAACTCGATGCAGAGTGAAACGCCCGATCTGCTGTCCCCCGGAACTCACGATGTCGTGGTGGACGACCTGAACCAGAGGTACCACGTCTACGGCTCGGGCCCGGTCTGCGTGGCCGTCCCCGGCGGACCGGGCGTGATCTGGGAGTCCCTGCGGACGCCGGCCCTGGAGGAGTTCCTGACGATGGTGTACGTGGAGCCGCTGGGCACGGGCGGCTCACAACGCCTCCCGTCGCACCCCCACGGCTACACCCGCGACCGCTACACGCGAACCCTGGTGTGCCTGCTCGACCGGCTGTCCCTGCCGCGTGTGTTCCTCCTCGGACATTCGCACGGCGGTTTCGTCGCCCAGCACCTCGCGTTGCACCACCCGGAGAGGGTCAGGGGCCTGGTGCTGTACGAGAGTGCTCCCGCGACAGGTCCCGAGCACATGGCCGAGGCCGCCTCCAGGGTCGAGGAATTCGCCCACCGTAACCAGGACCGACCGGAGCTCCCCATGGCGCTCGCCGGACTCCAGACAGTGGGGAGCGCTACTGACGACGCGAAGATCACAGCGGCGCTCCGAGACCTCCTGCCCGTCTACTTCGCGCGCTACTGGGACCGCGAGGACGAGTTCAGCGAACTGCGCGAGACGGTCACCTGCACCTACATCTCTCCTCTCGGCGAGAACGGGGAGCCCGACCGTATCGACGACAGGGATGCCCTCCCCTCGCTCACTGTGCCCACCCTGGTCGTGGTCGGCCGATTCGACGTGATCTGCGGGCCGCGCTGGGCGAAGGAACTTCACTCTCTCATCCCCCGGTCCCAACTGGTCGTACTGGAAGACAGTGGGCACTTCGGCCACATCGAAGAGCCCGGGACGTTCGCCGGCGCCCTGCGGGACTTCGTCCACTCGACACGCGGGTAAGGGCCCTGCGGCCACCGGCAACGACAAGGGCGCGGCCACCCCGTGGTGGCCGCGCCCCTTACCGCATCCCGCAGGGGGTCAGTCGCGCTGGGCACCCGCCGGGAGTGTGCGGAGCTTCATCGTCTTCGCAGCCGACGCGCCCGAGTAGTAGTCCAGCAGCTTCGCCGCGTCGTTGTAGCGGTCCGTGCCGTTCAGGATGACGCCGATGTGCGTCTTGCCGTTACGTGTGGCGGCGAAGATCAGGCAGGGGCCGGCGGCCGTGCCCGTGCCGGTCTTGACGCCGAACGCGCCCGTGTACGAGCCGAGCAGCTGGTTCGTGTTGTACCAGGTGTATGTGCGGGTGCCGCCCGTGCTGGTCGGGGTCGTCGTCTTGTAGCTCGTGGACTTGACGACCGCGCGCAGCGTGGAGTTCTTCATCGCGTACTGGGCGATCGTCGCCAGGTCGCGCGGGGTCGTGTAGTTGTCGCCGGCCGCCGAGATGCCGTCGAACGAGTCGAACTTGGTGTTCGTCAGGCCCAGGTCCTTGGCCTTCGTGTTCATCTTCCCGATGAACGACTTCGTGCGCGCGGCCACCGTCGAGCCGGTGCCGATCGCGTCCGCGAGGGCGTACGCCGCGTCGCAGCCGGACGGGAGCATCAGGCCGTACAGGAGCTGACGGATCGTCACCTTGTCGCCGGTGCGCAGGTCCGCGGTGCTCGCGCCTTCGCGGACCACGTAGTCGCGGTAGGTCTGCTTGACGGTGATCGTGCGGTTGAGGTCGATGCCCTTGGTGTTGAGCACGACGGCCGCGGTCATGATCTTGGTGGTGCTGGCCATCTGGCGGCGGGTGTCCGCGGCCTTGCCGTACCGCTTCGCGCCGGTGGTGTTGTCCAGCAGGAAGGCGCCCTTGGCCGAGAGGGTCGGCAGGGCCGCGGCAGCTGCCTTGGCGGCGGGCGCGGACTCGGCCGCCTGGGTCGCCGGGGCGACCAGGGCCGTGCCCGTCAGCATGGCGCCGGCGGTGAGGGCTACCACGGTGGACCTGCGCACGTTTCTCCGCACGCCCGGGAAGCTGGTTATCAAAGGAACGCTCCGATGTCGCAAATGTGCTTGTCTGAAGTGAATTCGACTCACGCCCGTAGCAGGGGTAGTCCACTGAAAAGACGCATGAGTGATCTGAAGGGATGTACGGCACGCACCGGAAATCCCGTCGTTCCGCGATATGGACGCGATCACTGTCGCATCTCTGTTGTATCTAAGCTGTGCTCATGCCATCCGCGCCTGCCGCCGCCTCCCCCGTCCCCGTGAAACAGCCGCCCGCCGCCGACCGTGTCTACAGCCACATCAAGCAGGGTGTTCTCGACCGGCACTACCAGGGCGGGACCCTCCTTACGGAGGGCGAACTCGCCGAGGCCGTAGGGGTGTCACGTACGCCCGTACGCGAAGCGCTGCTCAAGCTTGAGGTCGAGGGGCTGATCAAGCTCTATCCCAAGAAGGGTGCCCTCGTCCTCGCCGTCTCCGCGCAGGAGATCGCCGATGTCGTCGAGACCCGTCTGCTGGTCGAGGAGTTCACCGCCCGCAAGGCCGTCCCCGCGTCCGCGCGGCTCATCGCGCGCTTGGAGGAACTGGTGGAGGAGCAGCGCCGCCTCGCGGAGGAAGGCGATCTGGCCGCCGTGGCGGTCACTGACCGGTGCTTCCACGCCGAGATCGTGCGCAACGCCGGCAACGAGATCCTGTCGAAGCTCTACGACCAGCTCAGGGACCGGCAGTTGAGGATGGGCGTCGCCGTCATGGAGGCGCACCCCGAGCGCGTCGAGACCAGCATCGTCGAGCACGCCGAACTGCTCGAAACCATCCGGGCCGGTGACGCCGAGGCCGCCGCGCGGTGCGTGCGCGCCCACGTCGGCCGCGTCAAGGTGCTCATACGGGGTGAGGCCCGGTGAGCGCGTCCTTTTCCGGAGCGTCCGGAGGGTCCGGACCTTCGCAAGGGTCCGGACCCTCGGGCGGTGCCTCGGGCGGGTCCTCCGGAGCATCCGGTCGCGGCCCCGCCCTCGCCCTCCCCGGCGACCCGCCCGGCGGCCGCCGCGCCATCGCCGTCTGGAGCATCGGCGTCGCCGTCTACTTCGTCGCCGTCATCTTCCGTACGAGCCTGGGCGTCGCCGGACTCGACGCCGCCGACCGCTTCGACGTCAACGCCTCCGCCCTCTCCACGTTCTCGATCCTCCAGCTCCTCGTCTACGCCGGGATGCAGATACCCGTCGGCCTCATGGTCGACCGCCTCGGCACCCGCAGGGTCCTCACCCTCGGCGTGACGCTCTTCACGATCGGCCAACTCAGCTTCGCCCTCGCCCCCACCTACGGCATGGCCCTCGCCGCCCGCGCCCTGCTCGGCTGCGGCGACGCGATGACCTTCATCGCCGTACTGCGGCTCGGCGCCCGCTGGTTCCCCGCCCGCCAGGGCCCGTTGATCGCGCAGTTCACCGGGCTCTTCGGGATGGCGGGCAATCTGGTCTCGACCCTCCTCATCGCCCGCCTGCTGAGCGATCTCGGCTGGACCACGACGTTCGTCGGCAGTTCGATGGCCGGTGTCGTCGTCCTCGTACTCCTGCTGTTCTTCCTGAAGGACCACCCCGAGGGCCACGAGCCGCCGCCGTCCGAGCACGCGGGCGCGACCTACGTACGGAAGCAGATCGCCGAGTCGTGGCGGGAGCCCGGCACCCGGCTGGGGCTCTGGGTGCACTTCACCACCCAGTTCCCCGCCATGGTCTTCCTGCTGCTGTGGGGCCTGCCGTTCCTCGTCGAGGCCCAGGGGCTGTCCCGGGCCACGGCGGGCGATCTGCTCACCCTCGTCGTCCTCGTCAACATGGTGATCGGCCTCGTCTACGGGCAGATCATCGCCCGCCATCACGCCGCCAGAGCCCCGCTGGCCCTCGGGACGGTCGCCGTGACCGCCCTCGTCTGGGCGTCGACCCTCGCCCACCCCGGCGACCACGCGCCGATGTGGCTGCTGATCACGCTCTGCGTCGTCCTGGGCTCCTGCGGACCGGCCTCGATGATCGGCTTCGACTTCGCCCGGCCCGCGAACCCGCCCGCCCGTCAGGGCACCGCCTCCGGCATCGTCAACATGGGCGGTTTCACGGCCTCGATGACGACGCTGTTCGCCATCGGCGTGCTGCTCGACGCGACCGGAGGCGACTACCGCGTCGCGTTCTCGTCCGTCTTCGTCCTCGAAGCGCTGGGGATCGTCCAGATCCTGCGGCTGCGGGCGCGCGCAGCGCGACGGGAGCGTGAGCAGCTGGTGGCCAGCCGGGTGGAGGCGGTGCACGTGCCCGCCTGAGCGTGTACGCGGGGGCCTACGCAAGGACGAGGCGCGCGGCGCTACTGCGTGACCGCGAACTCCCGCAGGATCGCCGCCGCCAGCTCCGCGTCCCCGTCCGTCTTGATCCGGTCCGGCACCGCGGCGGCCCGTACCCGCCCGCACGCCAGCCGGAAGTACGTCTCCCAGTCCATCGCCAGCGTCACCGCGGGACCGAGCGAGGGCGAGCCGTCGATCGTGCCGCGGCCGTCCGCGTCGACCCGGACCGTCCGCAGGAATTCGAGGGGGCCGTGCACGTCGAAGACGACCGCCGTGTTCGGCGGGGCCCCGGCGCCCTTCGCGACGACCTTCGGGAGCGCTTCCAGGAGCGCGTCGCGGGTCACCAGCGCGCCGCCGGAGTCGAGGTTGCCGGGCTTGCTCAGCGTCGTACGCAGGTCCTGCTCGTGCACCCAGATGTCGAACGCGCGTGCCCGCATGGCCTGTTCGAGCGTCTGCTCGGTGCCGAGCGGGGCGCGGACCATGGCGTCGGGCGCACGGTTCTCGTTCCGCAGCTGGCGGTTACGGCGGATGATCGTGTATTCGAGCTCGGAGGTCATCTCCGGAGCGGTGTGGTGGCGCCGTACGTCCACCTGCATCTCCATGTAGCGGGAGATCTCGCTCCGCACGTGATAGAGGTCGCGCGGCAGGGTGTGGATGGGGCGTGGGTCCCCGAGCATCTCGCACTCCAGACCGATGACGTGCGAGACGATGTCCCGCACCGACCAGCCGGGGCACGGCGTGGGCCGGTTCCACTCACCCTCGACGAGTGGCTGCACCAGCTCGGCTATGGCTTCAATGGAGTGGGACCAGGCGTCGGCGTAGGTTTGAAGGCTGGGATGGACGGTCACGGGACCCCTCGAC
Source organism: Streptomyces sp. NPDC051217 (assembly GCF_044455465.1). Classification (NCBI taxonomy): domain Bacteria; kingdom Bacillati; phylum Actinomycetota; class Actinomycetes; order Kitasatosporales; family Streptomycetaceae; genus Streptomyces; species Streptomyces sp. NPDC051217. Next base: position 25,842 of record NZ_JBITEV010000013.1, on the reverse strand, counting down.
GGTTCTGCGGTTAGCGGGCTGGGCTGCTGGCTGCGGGCGGCGGGCTGTGGGCTGCGTGGGAGGTTCGAAAGCCTAAGTTACGCTGCCCGTTGGCACCCCGGCAGTGCTTTCGTGTGACGATCGTAGGCCCGTGTAGAAGGCTCGAATGCCAGGACGGTGGTAGTGTGCGCGCCTCCCTCATCCAGATCGCAGTAGACCCGGACGAATCGGTCAATTCCCGTAGGCAACGCGCCGCCTCCTTGGTACGGCAGCAGCGCGGCGCCGACCTCGTGGTCCTGCCCGAGCTCTGGCCGGTGGGTGCTTTCGCTTACGAGTCGTTCGCCGCCGAGGCGGAGACGCTGGACGGCCCGACGTTCCAGGAGATGTCGGAGGCGGCGCGCGACGCGGGCGTCTGGCTGCACGCCGGGTCCATCGTGGAACGTGCCCCCGAGGCTGTTCTGGACGGTGCGTCCGACCTCTACAACACCGCGCTCGTCATCGCGCCGGACGGCTCCCTCGTACGCTCGTACCGCAAGATCCACCGCTTCGGGTTCGACAAGGGCGAGGCGACCCTGATGGGCGCGGGCGACGAGCTGGTGACCGTCGCCCTGCCGGACGCGGTGATGGGTCTCGCGACCTGCTACGACCTGCGGTTTCCCGAGCTGTTCCGGGGGCTGCTCGACGAGGGCGCGCAGCTCTTCGTGGTCCCGGCGGGCTGGCCGGCCCGCCGCCGCGCGCACTGGACGCTGCTGGCGCAGGCGCGCGCGGTGGAGAACCAGGCGTACGTGCTCGCCTGCTCGACCGCCGGCACGCACGCCGGGGTGGAGCAGTCCGGGCACAGCATCGTGGTCGACCCCTGGGGCGAGGTGCTGGCGGAGGCGGGGACCGGCGAGGAGGTCCTGACCGTCGAGTTCGACCCGGCGAAGGTCGCGACGACGCGCGAGCAGTTCCCGGTGCTGAAGGACCGTCTGCTGGGCGTGACGGCGCCCCGCGGCTGAGCCGCGCCGTCCGGGCCCGTCCGCCTCTCACGGGGGGCGGGCCCGCTCCCGAACGGCGGCCACCCCTCAGCCCTCCTCACGCTCCTTCTCCGCCATCCGGATCACACACACCGCGACCGCGATCAGCAGCGACGGGTCCGCTTCGTCCCTGATCACATCCACGGCGTACGTCTCCCGCACCCGGAACCACCGGCGCGAGACGTGCGCCAGCAGCTCGCCGTCGTACTCGACCGCGAACTCGCGGTCCAGGATCCGCCCGCTCACGTCCAGCTCGGTACCGTCTGCGAGTCCCACCCGGTAGTGGTTGCGGAGCAGCGACAGCTTCTTCTTACGGATGGTGGCGAGCGGCTCACCGTCCCGCTCGATCGTCATCGCGTCCCGCAGGCTCAGCAGCTTCTGACGGAGCGTGACCAGCACGCGACCCTGAGGGTCCTTCAGCTCCAGGGTGTCGCGCAGCCGCAGCGCCTTTCCGTCCACGAGGAAGGCCTGGCGGCCCTGCTCGTCCTCGATCCAGTAGTCGTCGCCGATGGCGAAGATCTTGTCGCGCACCAAGTACTTCATGCCGGATCCGTACCCACAGGGCCCCTGGGCGACAGTGGTACGGCGTCACCTGCACGCGTACGGATGACGACGTCCGTCGGCGGCGCCGCCTTCTCCCGCAGCCCGCGCGCCAGCAGGAGCGTGACAGCGACGGAGGCCGCCGCCAGTACCGCGATGCCCGTCGCCGGCGAGGTCTGCTCGGCGACGGTGCCCGCCAGGAGGGCGCACACGCCCTGCATCGTGAGCATGCCGGAGGAGTGCAGCCCGAGCGCGTGCCCGCTCAGCTCGTCCGGTGTCAGGGCCATCAGCCGCTCCTGGGAGACGAGGCTCGCCGCGTAGCCGACCGTCGCGAGCGTCACGAGCGGTACGGCGAGCGGGAGCGCCGGGTCGAGGAAGAAGAACAGGTGCGGCACGGCGAGCAGCAGCAACAACGGGACCGCGAGGTGCGAGCGCCACCGGCGGGGGACGAAGCGGCCGATCAGGATGTCCCCGGCGAGCATGCCCGCCGCACCGGCGGCGAAGAGCAGCCCCGCGTGTTCGGGGGCGTAGGGCACGTACAGGGATTCACAGCCGACGACCAGACCGTTGGGCACCCACAGCGCCAGATAGACGGTGCGGCGGGCGCGGGACGACCACAGGCGCGCGTTGTTCCGCCAGGTCTGGGCGACCGAGGGGCGGCCGGTGGCGCGCGGCGCCCTCTTACCGAGGCCGAGCCGCGCGACGGCCGCCGCCACGAGGTACAGCCCGGCGCCGGTGAGCAGGGCGCCGCGCGGTGACAGGAACGCGACCAGCACACCCCCGGCGGCGAAGCCGCATATCTGCATCAGACCCGCGGACATGTTGATCGCGGACCGGCCGAGCAGATAGCCCTCCCTGGAGAGGACTTCGTTGAGGAGCCCGTAGCGCACGCCGCCGCCGAGCGCGGAGACGGTGCCGAGACTGAGCACGATCGCGAGGACCGCGGGGACGGGCAGACCCGGCAGGGCGGTGGCGGCCGTGCCGAGGGCGAAGATCAGCGACAGCGTGGTCAGCGTGGCGCGCGGAGGAAGCCGGTCGGCCGCCGACAGCAGCATTGTCGCACCGAGCACCTGGGCGAGGGAGGGGCCGAACATGGCGAGCGCGGAGAGCAGCGGCGAGCCGGTCGCCGTGTAGACGAGCGTGCTCAGCGCCAGCCCGCTCACCGTCTGGGCCGCGACCTGCCCGGCCGAGGTGAGGAAGAGCGGGGTGAACTCCGGCGTGCGGAAAAGCTCTTGGTAGGTGCGCATGTCCGGAGTCTCCGAGGCGCGCGGGACAGGGCGTTAATGTTTCGCGGGAGGGCGAAACATGACGGGGGCGGGAGGGATGACATGGGCTGGTGGCAGGTCGACGCGGACACGCTCGCCGGGAGCCGGTTCGTCGTGTCGCCTCTTACGGAGGCGGTGGCGAGCCTGCGGGCGCTGGAAGAAGGCCGGGCCGCGCACCCGGGCGAGCGCGCGTGGCTCGACACCCATCTGCCCGCCTACCGGGCCCGGCAGGCCGACGACCCGGTCGCGGCCCTGCTCGTACGGGCGGCCTTCGGCCGCACCTGGAACGCGGACTTCATCACCCCCACGCCCACCGGTCGGGCCCTGACCGAGCAGACCTTCGAGTCCGAGCTGACGCGGATACGGGACGCCCCGCCCGCGACCGTCCGCGCCGACCTGCTCGTCTCCCTGAACGGCCCGCTCCCCGCGCTCCTCGCCGGCCGCGACGATCTGCCGGAGCGGGCGGCGGCGGTGGTGGAGTGGGTGTGGGCCGAGACGGTGCTGCCGTACTGGCCACGGCGCCGGCGCCTCATCGAGGCGGACGTCGTCGCGCGTACGGCGCAGCTGAGCCGGGGCGGCTGGGCGAGCGCACTGGGCGACATGCGCCGCGGGATGCGCTGGCTCGGCGGGAGCAGGCTCCAGATCTCCACCCGCGCGGACCGGTCGCAGGAGATCCCCGGGGCGCGGCTGATGTTCGTGCCGGTGACGCCGCGGCAGAGCTGGGTGTCGTGGGACGCCGACCGGTACGCCGTGGTGTACCCGTGCGCCGGGGCCCTGGCCCACGAGGGCGGCCGGCCGCCGGTGCCCGAGCCGCTGCGCGCCCTGCTCGGTCCCGGCCGGGCCGCGGTGCTGGCCCTGCTCGGTTCCCCGAAGAGCACGACGCAACTGGTGGCACTGACCGGCCAGGGCCTGGGCTCGGTGGGCCGCCACCTCAGGGTGCTGCGGGACGCGGGCCTGATCGGCCGTCGGCGGGCGGGGCGGTCGGTGCTCTACTTCCGTACGGAGGCGGGCGAGGTCCTGGTGGTCGCGGCCGGAGGCGGCGGACGCGTGTAGGTCCGTCTTCAGCGTCCCGCCTTGTGATGCACCGCACCAGCCGCCGCGGGCCCCGCCCCGCGGGCGGGCGGCGCTCCTTCGACGACACGACCTGGCGCCCCCGCACCCGCGCGGACGCACGCACCCGTCCCCGGCGGGCGTGGCCCGAGCGGTACGCGGTAGCCCGTACACCTGGCTTCTCTTGGGGAGGCGACCGGGGACGGCGACCACGAGGTGGCGTTGTCCGAGCCGGATGGCACCCTGGAACCATGAACGACGCCTCCGCCTCAGCACCCCCTCCCGCCCCTCGCCGCCGTGCCCGTGTCCGTGCTCCCGAGCTGGTCGGCAAGGGCGGCTGGCTGAACACCGGAGGCAACGCGCTCACCCTGGCCGACCTGCGCGGACGCATCGTTCTGCTCGACTTCTGGACCTTCTGCTGCATCAACTGTCTGCATGTCATCGACGAGTTGCGCGAGCTGGAGCAGAAGCACAGCGACACCGTGGTTACCATCGGCGTCCACTCACCGAAGTTCGTCCACGAGGCCGAACACGCCGCCGTCGTGGACGCCGTCGAGCGGTACGAGGTGCACCACCCCGTCCTGGACGATCCGGAGCTGGCGACCTGGAAGCAGTACGCGGTACGGGCCTGGCCCACGCTCGTCGTGATCGACCCCGAGGGGTACGTCGTCGCGCAGCACGCCGGCGAGGGGCACGCGCACGCCATCGAGAAGCTGGTGGAGGAGCTGGAGGCGGAGCACGCCGCGAAGGGCACGCTGCGGCGCGGTGACGGGCCGTATGTGGCGCCCGAGCCGGTCGCCACCGACCTGCGCTTTCCCGGCAAGGTGGTCACCCTGGACTCGGGGAACTTCCTGGTCTCCGACACCACCCGGCACCAGCTCGTCGAGCTGGCGGCAGACGGCGAGAGTGTCGTACGGCGGATCGGCGGCGGCGAGCGCGGCTTCGGGCCCGAGTCGTTCAACGAACCGCAGGGGCTCGCCCAGCTGCCGAACGGCCGTATCGCCGTCGCCGACACCGTGAACCACGCCGTCCGCGAGTACAACCCCGCCTCCGGTGCCGTCGAGACCCTCGCCGGCACCGGCCGGCAGTGGTGGCAGGGCTCGCCGGCCCACGGGCCCGCGCTCGACGTGGCGCTCTCCTCGCCGTGGGACGTGGCCTGGTGGAACGACCGGTTGTGGATCGCGATGGCAGGGGTGCACCAGCTGTGGACGTACGATCCGAATACCGGCACCGTCGGAGTCGCGGCCGGGACCACCAACGAGGGGCTGGTCGACGGGCCCGCCGCCGAGGCGTGGTTCGCGCAGCCGTCCGGGCTGGCCGCGACCGATGACCGGCTGTGGGTCGCCGATTCCGAGACCAGCGCCCTGCGGTACGTGGAGCGGGACGGGGACGGCTTCGCCGTCCGGACCGCCGTCGGGACCGGGCTCTTCGACTTCGGTCACCGCGACGGCCCCGCCGGCCAGGCCCTGCTCCAGCACCCGCTCGGCGTGACCGCGCTGCCGGACGGCTCGGTCGCCGTCTCCGACACCTACAACCACGCCCTGCGCCGCTACGACCCGGCGACCGGCGAGGTCACGACGCTCGCCACCGATCTGCGCGAGCCGTCCGGCGCGGTGCTCGTCGGTGACGACATCGTCGTGGTCGAGTCCGCCCGGCACCGGCTGACCCGGCTGCGGCTGCCCGACGAGGCCGTACGCGTCGAGTCGGTCGCGCACCGCACGCGGCGCGCCGCGACCGATGTCGCGCCGGGCGCGCTGCGGCTCGACGTGGTCTTCGAGGCGCCCAAGGGGCAGAAGCTGGACACCCGTTACGGTCCCTCGACCCGGCTCCTGGTCTCCGCCACCCCGCCGGAGCTGCTGGCGGAAGGCGCCGGTGCCGGGACCGAGCTGGGGCGTGAGCTGGTGCTGTCGGACGGCGTCACCGAGGGCGTGCTGCATGTCTCGGCGATGGCCGCGTCCTGCGACGACGCGCCGGAGATCGAGTACCCGGCGTGCCATGTGCACCAGCAGGACTGGGGTGTGCCCGTACGCGTCACCCAGTCCGGCGCGGCCCGGCTGGGTCTGGTGCTTGCCGGACTGGACGCCTAGGGCTGCCGGCTCGCCGGCTCGCAGGGGTTGAGGGCGCCTACCGGCGCCTACCGGTGGTCGCGTTCGATGACCGTCGGGGGTGCGACGACCGCGCGCCGGCGCTTCGCGATGCTCGTGAACGTCGCGATGCCGATGAGGCCGACCGCCATGAGGATCACCCCGACCAGGTCGAGGTTGACGCTCTCGGCCTCCCAGTCCGTCGCGAAGGTGAGGATCGCCCCCACCGCGATGAGTGCGATGCATCCGCCTATGCCCATGAATCCCGCCTCCTGTTACGACTGGTGGCCATTCCCGGGCCGCTTATGCGGGTACCCGGCCCCGGAACACCCATGCAGGAGAAGGGAATTCAGCTCTCCAGGAACGCGGCCAGCGCGTTCGCCAGCAGGAACGGGTCGTCCGCGCCGCACAGTTCACGCGCGCTGTGCATCGAGACGATCGCCGCCCCGATGTCGACCGTCTTGATGCCGTGCCGGGCCGCGGTGATCGGGCCGATGGTCGTGCCGCAGGGCATCGAGTTGTTCGAGACGAACGTCTGCCACGGCACCCCCGCCCGCTCGCAGGCCGCCGCGAACAGCGCGCGCCCGCCGCCGTCCGTGGCGTACCGCATGTTGACGTTGACCTTGAGGATCGGGCCGCCGTTGGCACGCGGGTGGTGCGTCGGGTCGTGCCGCTCCGGGTAGTTGGGGTGCACGGCGTGCCCGGTGTCGGAGGAGAGGCAGACCGTGCCGGCCAGGGCCCGCGCCCGGTCCTCGTACGAACCGCCGCGCGCCAGAACCGAGCGCTCCATCACCGTCCCCAGCAGGGGCCCGTCGGCGCCGGTGTCCGACTGCGAGCCGCTCTCCTCGTGGTCGAAGGCGGCGAGGACCGGGATGTACGGCAGCTTCGTACCCGAAGCGGCGGACCCCGCGACGGCGGCCAGCGCGGCCGTACCGGCGTGCACCGACAGCAGGTTGTCCATCCGCGGCCCGGCGACCAGTTCGCGGTCGCGCCCGAGGTAGGCGGGCGGCTCGACGGAGTGCGGCATCAGGTCCCAGCCGGTGATGTCCGACGCCTCGGCCCCGGCCTCCTCGGCGACGAAGCGGATCAGGTCGCCCTCCTCGACCTCGCCGAGCCCCCAGATCGGCTGCATGTGCCGTTGCGGGTTGAGCTTCAGACCGTCCGTGTTGACGCCGCGGTCCAGATGTACGGCCAGCTGCGGTACGCGCATCAGCGGCCGGTCCACGTTGACGAGCCGGTGGCTGCCGTCGCGCAGGGAGATACGGCCGGCCAGCCCGAGGTCCCGGTCGAGCCAGGTGTTGAGCAGCGGCCCGCCGTACACCTCGACGGCGACCTGCCGCCAGCCGTACGCACCGGTGTCCGGGATCGGCTTCACCCGGAGGTTGGGGGAGTCCGTGTGCGCGCCGACGATCCGGAACGGCGTGTGCGGCTCGGCCCCTTCCGGGACGTACCAGGCGAGGAGCGCCCCGCCGCGCAGGACATACTTGCCGCCGGTGGTCCCCTCCCACGCGTCCGTCTCCTGGACCTGCCGGAAGCCGGCCTTCTCCAGGCGCTCGGCCGCGCTCGCCACCGCGTGGTACGGCGTGGGGCTGGCTGCGAGGAAGGTCATCAGGTCGTCGGTGTGGCCGCGGTCGAAGCGGGCGGATCTGCTCATGGGATCACCATAACGAGACGGCCGCCGGCGCCTCGGACCCGGACGGCGGACCATGCCTGTCCGGTACACCGACATCCCCGTACACCGAAATCTCCCTATACCGAAATCGCCTGGCACCGACGTCGCCCTGCACCGACATCACCGGTACGGCGAAGAACCCCGGACCGGACAGCGAAATCGCCGGACAGGCCGTCATCGGCCCGTCCGGCGATCGAAGAAGACCCGCTCACCGCATCAGAAGGCGGCTTCGTCCAGCTCCATCAGCGAGTTGTCGACCGACTCGGCCACCGCGCGCTCCACCGTGACCCCCGGCAGGACGCTCGCCGCGAAGAACTTCGCCGCCGCGATCTTGCCCTGGTAGAAGGGGACGTCCTTCGCGGACGCCGTCTCCAGCTTCTCCACGGCCACCGCCGCACCGCGCAGCAGCAGATAGCCGACGACGACATCGCCCGAGGCCATCAGCAGGCGGGTGGTGTTGAGGCCCACCTTGTAGATGTTCTTGACGTCCTCGGCGGTGGCGGAGAGGTCGGTCAGCATCCTGCCGACGATCGCCTCCAGGTCGACGGCCGCCTTGGCGAGCGCGTCACGGGCCGGCGCCAGCTCGGCGCCCCCCGTCCCGACGGCGAGGAACTGCTTGATCTCCTCGGACAGCGCGTTCAGCGCCTGCCCCTGGTCACGGACGATCTTCCGGAAGAAGAAGTCCTGGCCCTGGATGGCGGTGGTGCCCTCGTAAAGAGTGTCGATCTTGGCGTCGCGGATGTACTGCTCGATCGGGTACTCCTGGAGATACCCGGAGCCGCCGAGCGTCTGGAGCGACTGGGCCAGCTGCTCGTACGACTTCTCGGAGCCGTAGCCCTTCACGATCGGCAGCAGCAGGTCGTTCAGCGCGTGGTCCGCCTTGACGTCCTCGCCCTCCGCCTCCTTCTTGGCGATCTCGTCCTGGAGGGAGGCGGTGTAGAGCACCAGCGAGCGCATGCCCTCGGCGTACGCCTTCTGCGTCATCAGCGAGCGGCGTACGTCCGGGTGGTGCGTGATGGTGACCTTGGGCGCGCTCTTGTCCATGAACTGCGAGAGGTCCGGGCCCTGGACGCGCTCCTTCGCGTACTCCAGCGCGTTCAGATAGCCCGTCGAGAGCGCGGCGATGGCCTTCGTGCCGACCATCATCCGGGCGAACTCGATGATCATGAACATCTGGCGGATGCCCTCGTGCTTGTCACCGATCAGCCAGCCCTTGGCGGGGTGCCGGTCGCCGAAGGTCAGCTCGCACGTGTTCGACGCCTTGAGGCCCATCTTGTGCTCGACGTTCGTCGCGTACGCACCGTTGCGCTCGCCCAGCTCGCCGGTCTCCCAGTCGAACTCGTACTTAGGTACGAGGAAGAGGGACAGGCCCTTGGTGCCGGGTCCCGCGCCCTCGGGGCGAGCCAGCACGTAATGGAGGATGTTGTCCGACATGTCGTGCTCGCCGGAGGTGATGAACCGCTTCACACCCTCGATGTGCCAGGAGCCGTCCTCCTGCTGGACGGCCTTCGTCCGGCCGGCGCCCACGTCCGAGCCCGCGTCGGGCTCGGTGAGCACCATCGTGGAGCCCCACTGCTTCTCGACGGCGATCTCGGCGATCTTCTTCTGTGCCTCGTTGCCCTCCTGGAAGAGGATGCCGGCGAAGGCCGGGCCCGAGGTGTACATCCAGATCGCCGGGTTGGCGCCGAGCAGCAGCTCCGCGTACGCCCAGATCAGGGAGCGGGGCGAGGTGGTGCCGCCGATCTCCTCGGGCAGGCCGAGACGCCAGTACTCCGAGTCCATGAAGGCCTGATAGCTCTTCTTGAAGGAGGCGGGCACGGGAGCGGTGTTGGTCTCCGGGTCGAAGACGGGAGGATTGCGGTCCGCGTCGGCGTAGGAGGCGGCCAGCTCGGACTCGGCGAGCTTGGTGACCTCGGAGAGAATCGTCTTGGCTGTCTCGACGTCCATCTCCGCGAACGGGCCCGAGCCGTACAGCTTGTCGCGCCCGAGGACCTCGAAGAGGTTGAACTCGATGTCGCGGAGATTCGACTTGTAGTGCCCCATGGCGACGGCTCCGTAAGCGGTTGGGAGGCAGATTCCTCGTACGCGTATCAGTAGTGGCTCCGATGATGCTACCCGTCGGTAATAAGATGCAACCCCTACCGGACATCTGTGACGAGGACGACGAGGAGCCCATGCGGCCCATCGGCGGGCCTTTTCCTCAGTAGTCTTGGCGGCATGTACGGCTACGACCAGAACGCTGGCCCTCAGCAGCAGTACGCACCCCCGCAGCAGCCGATGGGCGGCGGCGGATACGGGGAGCAGCCGCTGTACCCCGAGCCGTCCCCTCCCTCGCTGGCGGACGCGGTGCGGGCGTTCACGACCGGGTCGCTCTCCGCCGAGGACTTCCAGCAGATCTTCGCGACGTCGAAGGTCTACTGCCCGCGCGGTGACAACCCCGGCTTCCTGGCCCTGCACAACACCCAGCAGCCGGTCATCCCGATGTTCAGCACGCTCAAGGAGCTGCGGCGGTACGCGGGCAAGGAGTCGAAGTACTTCGTGATCACGGGTGCCGAGGTGATCGATCTGCTGCCGACGGGGTACGGCTTCGTGATCGACATGGAGGGTGAGCACCGGATGGTGTTCGACGCCAAGGCCGTGGAGCAGATGGTGGACTTCGCGATGCGGCGGATGTACGGCTGACGGCTGCGCGGCTGACGGCTCGCGGATGTACGGCTGGCGGATGTACGGCTGAACCGTTGTGCGGCTAACCGGGCTTACCGCCTGCGGCCGCACCGCTGACGGCTGCGCGGCTGAACCCCGGCCGGCGCCGGATCTCTCTGCGTGAAGCGCGTGACACGCGTGCGGAATACCGGCTGCCTTGTCAGATGTTCACCGTTCAACTAAATTGGAGCCAGAAGCCGAGGAGGCCCCCAATGCCCGCTGTGACCGTCGAAAACCCACTCACCCTTCCCCGTGTCACGGCGGCCGCCGACGCCGTCGCCCGGCCCGTTCTCGCCGTGTCCACCGCACCCGGTGGCTTCGAGGGCGAGGGCTTCCCGGTGCGCCGGGCGTTCGCGGGGATCAACTACCAGCACCTCGACCCGTTCATCATGATGGACCAGATGGGCGAGGTGGAGTACGCGCCGGGAGAGCCGAAGGGCACCCCCTGGCACCCGCACCGCGGCTTCGAGACCGTGACCTACCTGATCGACGGCACCTTCATCCACCAGGACAGCAACGGTGGCGGCGGAACGATCCGCAACGGCGACACGCAGTGGATGACGGCGGGCTCCGGCCTGCTGCACATCGAGGCGCCGCCGGAGTCGCTCGTGATGTCGGGCGGTCTCTTCCACGGCCTCCAGCTCTGGGTGAACCTGCCCGCGGCCGACAAGATGATGGACCCGCGCTACCAGGACATCCGCGGCGGCCAGGTGCAGCTCCTGACCTCGCACGACGGAGGCGCGCTGCTGCGGGTGATCGCGGGCTCGCTGGACGGGCACGAGGGGCCGGGCGTCACGCACACGCCGATCACGATGATCCACGCGACGGTGCGGCCGGGTGCCGAGGTCACGCTGCCGTGGCGCGAGGACTTCAACGGTCTCGCGTACGTCCTGGCCGGCCGAGGCGCGGCCGGTCCCGACCGGCGGCCCGTGCACATGGGGCAGACGGCGGTCTTCGGCGCCGGGTCGTCGCTGACGGTCCGCGCGGACGAGTCCCAGGACTCGAACACGCCGGACCTGGAGGTCGTCCTGCTGGGCGGCCGGCCGATCCGGGAGCCGATGGCGCACTACGGTCCGTTCGTGATGAACAGTCACGCCGAGTTGAAGCGGGCCTTCGAGGACTTCCAGTCCGGCCGGCTGGGCACGGTGCCGGCGGACGCCGCGTAAGTCGGTCCGACCGGGGTGGGGCCCTCTCGCCCCACCCCGGTCGCGCACCCCGCCGCGATCCGCCCCGCCGCGATCCGCCCCGCTCCACCTGTGAGTGACACTCCGTCACCCACCCGGCCCCATCCGTGGGGCCCAGGCCCGGACGGCATGGTCGGGTGGGCGGATGGAGAACTCGCGCGGGGGTCCGCCCGGCGTGCTGCCCCCCGAGGTCTGGCGGGTGGGTGCCTGGTGCGCCGTCGTGCTGCTCGTCGCCGGTGTCGTCGCCGTCGGGGTGTGGATCGTCATCACCTTCAAGACGGCCGTCACCCCCGTACTGCTCGCGATCCTCGGGGCCGCGCTGCTCGGCCCCCTCTACCGGCGACTGGTCGCCATGAGGGTGCCCAAGTCCCTGGCAGCCGGGGTGACCTGTCTGGCCGTCGTCGCGGTCGTCGGCGGAGCCGGATACGTCGTCGTCACCGCGCTCATCGAGACCGGCGACCAGATCGTCGACTCGCTCAAGCAGGCCGGGCGGGACCTCAGCAAGCAGTTCGGGGCCGCCGGGACGTCGCTCGACGACATCGCGTCGAACGCGAGGAACCTGCTTGGCAAGTTCGGCGGTACGGCCGCCTCCGGCGTGATCACCGGGCTCAGCGTCGTCGGCGAGCTGATCGCCACCGCCGTCCTCGCGCTGCTGCTGATCTTCTTCTTCCTCAAGGACTCCGACCGGGTCGCCGGCGCGCTGCGCTCCGTCGCCCCGCGCCGTACCGGCGACGTGGTGGAGGCGATGGCACGGCGGGCGTACGGGGCCGTCGAGGGCTTCATGCGCGGTACGACCTTCATCGCGTTCATCGACGCGATCTGCATCACCGTCGGCCTGCTGATCCTGCGAGTGCCGGGCGCGGTGGGGCTGGGGGCGCTGGTGTTCGTCGGCGCGTACATCCCTTACCTGGGCGCGTTCCTGACCGGCGCCGTCGCGGTGCTCGTCGCGCTCGCCGACCGTGGCGTGGTGATCGCGCTGTGGGCGCTCGGGGTCGTGCTCGCCGTGCAGGTCCTGGAGGGCCATGTGCTCCAGCCGGTGATCCAGAGCCGTACGGTGCAGATGCATCCGGCGGTCGTGATGCTGGCGATCACGGCGGGCGCGAGCGTGGCGGGAATCCTGGGAACGCTGCTGGCGGTCCCACTGACGGCGGCGGCGTTCGGAGTCCTGTCGGAGATCCGCGAACGGTACGAGACGAGCACCCCGTGACGGGGACCACAGGGGCGTGACCGGGGTCAGCCCGCGTCGCCCTCTTCGTAGATCTCGAACCAGATCGACTTCCCCTCGCCCCGCGGGTCCACCCCCCACGCGTCCGCCAGCATCTCCATCAGCACCAGGCCCCGGCCGCTCGACGCCAGCTCGCCCGGCTTGCGCTTGTGGGGGAGTTCGTCGCTCGCGTCCGCGACCTCCACACGCAGACGGCGTTTGCCCCGCTCCCCCGCCGCCTCCGCGATCAGCACCGCGTCGCCGTCCGTGTGGAGGAGCACGTTCGTGGCCATCTCGGAGACCATCAGCACCGCCGAGTCGACCTGTTCCTCGTCCCGCCAGTCGTGCAGCAACTCCTTCAACTGCCCTCGCGCGGCCGCGACCTGCTCAGGTTCGGCCTGGGAGATCGTCAGCACCGTACGGCGCGGGTGCGGTCGTGCCGGTACCGCCGGTGCGATGTCCCGCGAGAGCAGCATCAGCGCGATGTCGTCCTCGCGGCGGTCGGCGAGCGGGCCCGTCGTGTAGTGCGAGCCGGGGCCGTGGACCGCGTCCACCAGCGCGTCGGCGAGCTTCTCCAACGACGCGCCCGTGTTGTTCTCCAGCACCGGCCGCAGCCGCGTCCAGCCGCTCAGCATGTCGTGGCCGCCGGTCTCGATCAGCCCGTCGGTGCAGAGCATCATCGTGTCGCCGGGCTCCAGGACGACCCGGGTCGTCGGGTAGTTCGAGTCCGCCTCGATGCCCAGCGGCAGCCCACCCGCCGTCTGCCGGATGATGGCCGTGCCGTCCGCCGAACGGATCACCGGGTCGGGATGCCCGGCCCGTGCGATGTCGAGCGTGCCGGAGTCCGGGTCGACCTCCATGTACAGGCACGTCGCGAAGCGCGCCAGGCTGTACTCGGGGTCCTCACCGTCCTCGTCCTCGGGGGACGTGAGGCCGTGGGGGACCGAGAACTCGTACATGCCGTGCAGAAAGCGCGACGCCCGTGCCAGCACGGCGTCCGGCCGGTGCCCCTCGGCGGCGTACGCGCGCAGGGCGATCCGCAGCTGCCCCATCAGGCCCGCGGCCCGTACGTCGTGCCCCTGGACGTCCCCGATGACCAGGGCCACCTTCCGGCCGCCGGGCAGCGGGATCATGTCGTACCAGTCGCCGCCCACCTGGAGCCCGCCGCCCGTCGGCACATAGCGCGCGGCCACGCTCATCCCCGGGATTTCCGGCCCCAGCGTCGGCATCATCGAGCGCTGGAGTCCCAGCGACAGCTCGCGCTCCGTCTCCGCGACATCCGCGCGCACCAGCGCCTGCGCGAGCATCCTGGCGACCGTCGTCAGGATGGACCGCTCGTCGGGCGTGAACGTCACCGGGTTCTTGAAGGCCGCCATCCAGGCGCCCATCGTGCGCCCGGCGACGATCAGCGGCACGAAGGCCCAGGACCGGCGGCCGAAGCCCCGCACCAGCGGCCAGGTCGCGGGGTAGCGGTCCTGGTAGTCCTTGGGCGTCGGCAGATAGATGGCCCGGCCGGTCCGTACGACCTCGGCCGCCGGGTAGTCCGTGTTCACGGACATGTTCGTGAAGGGCCCCTCCGCGCCGTCCGGGTGACCGTGGTGCCCGATGATCGTCAGATGCTCTCCCTCGATGCCGAAGACGGCGAGCCCGTCGAGGGAGAAGCCCGGCATCGACAGCGACGCCGCGACCCGCAGCACCTCGGCGGTGGAGCGAGCCTCGGCGAGCGCCCGGCCGGCGTCGAGGAGGAACGCCTCGCGTGAGCGCCGCCAGTCGCCCGCGACGGGGCTCTGGCCGGTCAGCGCGCCCGCATGGGGCGCGACGATCTCCTGAACGGTGCCGATCAGCTCGTAGTCGTCGCCGTACTCGTGCTTGCTGACGAACGGCTTCGAACGGGACCTGATGGTACGGATCACCTCCCCGTCCTCGCCCACGACCCGCACATGGGCCTCGGCGAGCGTCCCGTCGGCGACCGCGAGGCGCACGATGCCGTAGCTCTCGGCCCAGTCGACCGGATGCAGGCGCGCGCGCATGGCCCCCTCGCTGAGGACCGTCGGCTCGGCGGGCAGCCCGAACAGCCGCGCCGCCTCCGCGTCGAGGGTGATGTATCCGGTCGCGTTGTCCCAGCGCCACAGACCGGTCGCGATCGCGGCCAGTACCTCATCGCTGCGCATTGCACCACTTTAGACCGGTACGGGTCGAGAGTGCGGTGTCAAGCAGCCGTGCGGGTGGCCGGGCGCCGGGCCGGGGCGGGGACCGGCCGGGCGGGCAGACCCCGTAAACGCGGGGGAAGCGCCCTTGGCCCTGCCGGTAACCTGGTGCGGCCAAGCCCACCCGCCAAGAGCTAAGACTGGATGAACGACGATGCATCGGTACAGGTCCCACACCTGCGGCGAGCTCCGCGCCTCTGACGTCTCCACCGACGTCCGGCTGAGCGGCTGGCTGCACAATCGTCGAGACCTGGGCGGCATCCTCTTCATCGATCTCCGCGACCACTACGGTCTCGTCCAGCTCGTCGCCCGCCCCGGCACCCCCGCCAACGAGGCGCTCTCCAAGCTCACCAAGGAGACCGTCGTCCGTATCGACGGCAAGGTCTCCGCCCGTGGCGCGGACAACGTGAACCCGGATCTGCCGACCGGCGAGATCGAGATCGAGGTCGGCGAGGTCGAGGTCCTCGGCGCCGCCGGCCCGCTGCCGTTCACGGTCAACACCGACGACGGCGTCAACGAGGAGCGACGGCTCGAATACCGCTTCCTCGACCTGCGCCGCGAGCGCATGCACCGCAACATCCTGCTGCGTACGGCCGTCATCTCCGCCATCCGGCACAAGATGACCGCGCTGGGCTTCAACGAGATGGCGACCCCGATCCTGACCGCGACGTCCCCCGAGGGCGCCCGCGACTTCGTGGTCCCCTCCCGGCTGAACCCGGGCAAGTTCTACGCGCTGCCGCAGGCCCCCCAGCAGTTCAAGCAGCTGCTGATGATCGCCGGCTTCGACCGCTACTTCCAGATCGCGCCCTGCTTCCGCGACGAGGACGCCCGCGCCGACCGCTCGCCCGGCGAGTTCTACCAGCTCGACGTGGAGATGTCCTTCGTCGAGCAGGAGGACGTCTTCCGGCCGATCGAGAAGCTGATGACGGAGCTGTTCACCGAGTTCGGCGGCGGTCGCGAGGTCACATCCCCCTTCCCGCGCATCCCGTTCCGCGAGTCGATGCTCAAGTACGGCAACGACAAGCCGGACCTGCGGGCCCAGCTGGAGCTGGTCGACATCTCGGACGTCTTCGAGGGCTCCGAGTTCAAGGCGTTCGCGGGCAAGCATGTGCGCGCGCTCCCGGTGCCGGACACGGCCGGCCAGTCGCGGAAGTTCTTCGACGGCCTCGGTGACTACGCGGTCGAGCAGGGCGCCAAGGGCCTCGCCTGGGTGCGGGTCGGCGAGGACGGCACACTGGCGGGCCCGATCGCCAAGTTCCTCACCGAGGACAACGTCAAGGTCCTCACCGAGCGCCTCTCCCTCGTGCCCGGCCACGCGATCTTCTTCGGCGCGGGCGAGTTCGACGAGGTCTCGAAGATCATGAGCGCGGTCCGCGTCGAGGCGGCCAAGCGGTCCGGCCACTTCGAGGAGGGCGTCTTCCGCTTCTGCTGGGTCGTGGACTTCCCGATGTACGAGAAGGACGAGGAGACCGGAAAGATCGACTTCTCGCACAACCCGTTCTCCATGCCGCAGGGCGGCCTCGAAGACCTGGAGACGAAGGACCCGCTGGACATTCTGGCGTGGCAGTACGACATCGTCTGCAACGGCATCGAGCTGTCGTCGGGCGCGATCAGGAACCACGAACCGGAGCTGATGCTCAAGGCGTTCGAGATCGCGGGGTACGACCGCGAGACCGTCGAGCACGAGTTCGCGGGCATGCTGCGCGCGTTCCGCCTCGGCGCCCCGCCGCACGGCGGCATCGCGCCGGGCGTCGACCGCATCGTGATGCTGCTCGCCGACGAGCCCAACATCCGCGAGACGATCGCGTTCCCGCTCAACGGCAACGCGCAGGACCTGATGATGGGCGCGCCGAGCGAGCTGGACGAGGCGCGGCTGCGCGAGCTGAACATCCAGCTCCGCAAGCCGGTCGCGAAGTAGCCGCGCAGCTGTCATTCGTTCGGCAGGGGGCCCGGAACCGTACGGTTCCGGGCCCCCGCGCGTGGCGTCTTCTTGCCAAGGGGCAACCTGAAAGCCCCTCCGGCACGTTGACCGGTCGTGGATGACCGAACAGATTGGCGAGGGGGACGAGACGATGGACCCGGGCGACGGCGACTTCGAGGCGTTCGTCTCCGCTCGCGGGCCGCGACTGCTCCGGGTGGCCTGGCTGTTGACGGGCGACGCGCACCTGGCGGAGGACCTGCTCCGGACGACGCTCGCCGAGGTGTGGCCGAGGTGGCACCGGATCTCGGGGGAGCGGCCGGAGGGCGTACGTACGCCGGACCCGCCCACCCTCCCCGCGCCGGCGGAGCCCTCGGTGCTCTGCCGCAAGCTCATGGGCACCGAGGAGTACAGCGTCCTGCTCGCGGGGCCGGGCCCCGCCGGCGACATAGGCATCCAAGTCAGTGTCTGCGCGGCCGGGGCGGGGGCGAGTTCCCCGATCCTCGGCGACGTACGCGCCATGATCGCCGGTGCGGACTGTCCCGCCTCCGGGCTGTATCCGGAGCCCAGCAGGGCTCCGACCACCCATGCCCAGGAAACCGGGGGGACAGACGCCCATGCGAACTGAAAGGTCACACATGTCTCACCGGGTACGCCCGCACCAAGTGGCCGCCCTCCTCCTCGCCGGCGGCCTGCTGCTCAGCGGCTGCGCGGGCGGGCTCGGCGGCGGGTTCGGGGGCGGCGGAGGATCGTCCGTCCCGACGGCGGTGGACGACAAGGGCGCGGGCGGCGACGAGAGCGACGGCGCACGCGGTGGTCTGGGGCGGGCGGTGCCGGACGCGGCGGCCGAGCAGCGGACCGTACGCCCCAGGGAGATCCCGTCACTCGGCCCGAAGACCCGGTCGCGGATCCCCGAGTCCTCGCGCCAGGCCGTCGTGGTCACGGGCGACGCCCCCGACTCCAACCGCGCCACCCTGGTCCTCTACGAGCGGGACCCCGTCGAGGGCTGGCGGTCGGTCTCCGACCCCTGGCCGGCGCACAACGCGCTGAAGGGCTGGACCGACGACCACCGGCAGGGCGACCTCCGCAGCCCGATCGGTGTCTTCGGTCTGACGGACGCGGGCGGCCGGCTGCCGGACCCGGGGACGAGACTCCCGTACGACCGGGGCCCGGCCTTCACGCTGAGCGGCGTGGGCTTCGAGGGTGAACCGCTGGCGGGGTCCTTCGACCATGTGGTGGCGATCAACTACAACCGCGAGCCGGGCACCACCCCACTGGACTGGACGCGCCCGCTGGGCGCGTCCAGGGGCGGCGGCATCTGGATCCATGTGGACCACGGCGGCCCGACCCAGGGCTGCGTCTCGCTCCCGATGAAGCGGATGAAGGACCTGCTGCGCTGGCTGGACCCGTCGAAGCACCCGCGGGTGGTGATGGGCGACGTGTCGTCACTGGGCCGCTGACGGAGTCGGCTCGCGACAGCGCCGGACGTGCCGCACACGCGGCCCGTCCGGCGCTTGAGAACAACTCCGGAATCCCCAGCGGCTACGCCGGCTTCTCCTCCAGGCGCGGGAACAGCACCGCGCCCTTCGTCACCGTCGTGCCCGCCGGGAGCTGTCCCCACGTGCCCGCGTCCTGGACCCGCTGGTCCGCCAGCGCGCCCAGCACGGCCTCCGCGCCCAGCGAGTCCCACAGCTTCTGCGACGTGTCCGGCATCACCGGGTTGAGCAGCACCGCGACCCCGCGCAGCGCCTCCGACGCCGTGTACAGGATCGTCGCGAGCGCCGCCTGACCCTCGGCGGACGTGTCCTTCGCGACCTTCCAGGGCTCCTGCTCCGTGATGTAGCCGTTGACCTGCTTCACGAAGTCGAAGATCGCCAGGATGCCGCCCTGGAAGTCCAGCTCCTCGCCGATCTTCCGGTCGGCCTCGGTGACCGCCTTGATCAGCCCGTCCCGTACGGCCTGCTCCGCGACCCCACCGGACGTCGTCTCCGGCAGCGTGCCGCCGTAGTACTTGCCGACCATCGCCGCGACACGCGACGCGAGGTTGCCGTAGTCGTTGGCCAGCTCGGAGGTGTAACGGGCGGAGAAGTCCTCCCAGGAGAACGAGCCGTCCTGCCCGAACGAGATCGCCCGCAGGAAGTACCAGCGGTACGCGTCCACGCCGAAGTGCGAGGTCAGATCCTGCGGCTTGATGCCGGTCAGATTCGACTTGGACATCTTCTCGCCGCCGACCATCAGCCATCCGTTCGCGGCGATCTTGCCGGGCAGCGGCAGGCCCTGCGCGAGCAGCATCGCGGGCCAGATGATCGCGTGGAAACGCAGGATGTCCTTGCCGACGAGGTGGACGTCGGCGGGGAAGGTCTCCTCGAACTTCGCCGGGTTCTCGTTGTAGCCCACGGCTGTCGCGTAGTTCAGGAGCGCGTCGATCCACACGTAGATCACATGCTTCTCGTCCCACGGCACCGGCACGCCCCAGTCGAACGTCGACCGGGAGATCGACAGGTCCTGAAGCCCCTGCCGGACGAAGTTCACGACCTCGTTGCGCGCGGACTCCGGCTGGATGAAGCCCGGGTTGGCCTCGTAGTGCTCCAGGAGCCTCGGGCCGTACTCGCTGAGCTTGAAGAAGTAGTTCTCCTCCTTGAGGATCTCCACCGGCGTCTTGTGGATCGCACAGATCTTCAGACCCGCGAACTCACCTTCGCCGTCGAGCAGTTCGCCCGGGAGTTTGTACTCCTCGCAGCCCACGCAGTACGGGCCCTCGTAGCCGCCCTTGTAGATCTCGTCCTTGTCGAACAGGTCCTGCACGAACTCCTGGACGCGGTCGGTGTGGCGCTTCTCCGTCGTCCGGATGAAATCGTCGTGTCCGATATCCAGGTGTTCCCAGAGAGGCCGCCACGCCTCGTCGACGAGCTTGTCCGCCCACTCCTGCGGGGTGACACCGTTCGCCTCGGCCGTGCGCATGATCTTCTGACCGTGCTCGTCCGTGCCGGTGAGATACCACACCTTCTCGCCCCGCTGGCGGTGCCAGCGGGTGAGCACGTCGCCTGCGACGGTCGTGTAGGCGTGGCCCAGGTGAGGAGCGTCGTTGACGTAGTAAATGGGGGTGGTGACGTAGTACGCCCGCCCACCCTGCTCTTCGGATCCAGTGGCGGCCATGGTCGAAATCCTAACGGCCCGGCACAGCTCCCTTCACCTCGGTCAAACCTGAGAGTGTGCTTAAAGAGTGTGGGTTCGACACAACCTATTCCCCCGGCACACGCATCTTTAGAGGGAGAAGGACGACACCCGTGCGCTGCCGCGCGGGGCGGGAAGGGTCAACATGCGCGTGCTGGTCGCCGAGGACGAGGAAATCCTGGCCGAGCTGATCGCCACCGGGCTGCGGCGGGCCGGTTTCGCCGTCGACACCGTCTACAGCGGGGACGCCGCCCTCGCCTATCTCGGACTGCACGACTACGACGTCGTCGTCCTCGACCGCGACCTCCCCCGCGTCCACGGCGACGACGTCGCCCGCAAGCTCGTCGCCGACGGCTCCCGGACCCGGATCCTGATGCTCACCGCGTCCTCCTCCATGGAAGAGCGCGTGAAAGGGCTCGACCTGGGCGCGGACGACTATCTGGGCAAGCCCTTCGAGTTTCCCGAGCTGGTCTCGCGCGTGCGCGCGCTGCGCCGACGCAACGCGCGCGCGTTACAGCCCACTCTGGAGCGGCGCGGTGTGCGGCTGGACACCGTGAGCCGTACGGCGGTGCGCGACGGCAAGGCACTCGACCTCTCCGTGAAGGAGCTGACCGTGCTCCAGATCCTGCTGGAGGCGGACGGCGAGGCGGTGACCACGCAGCAGCTGCTGGAGCGGGCGTGGGACGCGCAGACCGATCCGTTCTCGGGTGTCGTACGTGTCTGCGTGGGGGAGCTGGGCGCCAAGCTCGGCGATCCGGCGCTGATCCGGCCGGTGGAGCTGGACGGAGGCGGTTACGTCCTGTGACGGGTGCGATCAGGGAACGGATCGCTCTCGTCTACGGCGCGGTCTTCCTCGTCCTCGGCGGCTGCCTGCTCACGGTCGTGAACCTGCTGTCCAGCGCCGGTACGCAGACCGAGGCCGCCGAGATCGCGGCCCGCGTCGTACCGGCGCAGCCGCCGTCGTCGGGCAACGGTTACGTCCTCACCAAGGAGGGCCAGCTCGCGCCCGTCACCGTGTACCAGCTCACGGACAACGTCAGCGAAGCCGCCTCGGACGAGCTGATGTTCTGGTCGGTGGGGGCGCTGGTGGTGATGGCGCTGTGCGCGGTCGCGGTCGGCTGGTGGACGGCGGGGCGGGTGCTGCGGCCCGTGCACGCGATGACGGCGAAGGCGCGGCTGCTGTCCGAGCACAACCTCCACGAGCGGATCGGGTCGACCGGCCCCGACGACGAGCTGAAGGAACTGGGCGACACGCTCGACGAGTTGCTCGGCCGGCTCCAGAGGGCCTTCGACAGCCAGCGGCGCTTCATCGCGAACGCCTCCCACGAGCTGCGTACACCGCTGGCCACGCAGCGCACCGCGATCCAGGTGGGCCTCGCGGGCGCGGGCTCGCCGGACGAACTGGCCCGTACGAGGGAGCTGCTGCTCGACAACAACCGCCGCAGCGAGCAGCTCATCGAGGGCCTGCTGGTCCTGGCGCGCAGTGAGCGGGAGGTCGAGGACCAGGAGGAGATCCACTGGGGCGACCTGGTGACGGAGGAGTCGGCCCGGCACGGGCTGGCGGTGACGGTGACGGAGCCGGGCGGTGTACGGGGCAACCGGGCGCTGCTGGACCGGCTGGTCGGCAATCTGCTGGCCAACGCGCAGGCGTACGGGAAGGGCGAGGTGGACGTCTCGGTCTCGGGAACGACCCTGACCGTCCGCAACGACGGCCCCGACATCGCTCCGGAGGACATCCCGGCCTTCTTCGAGCCCTTCCGCCGTGGCGAGGGCCGCGACCGTATGGGCCCGGGGGCGGGCCTGGGCCTCTCGATCGTCCGCTCGATAGTGACGGCCCACGGCGGCACGGTGACAGCGCGGCCCGGGGGCGAGGGCGGCGGCCTGTCGGTACGGGTGGAGCTGCCGCCGTCGGGTGCGGCGTAGTCGATGTCCGAAGGGTGGAAATGTCTGCTCGCGCGCGTGCGCCTTTGCTAGACAGCCACCATGAGCAAGGTCAAGATCCGTACCGCGAGCCCCGCCGAGGTCCCCGCCCTGCTGGCCTTCTGGGCCCGGTCGGCCGAGGGCGCCAGCATCACCGACGACGTGGCAGGGGTCACCCGTCTCATCTCCCGTGACCCGGACGCGCTGCTGGTGGCCGAGGCGGACGACGGCGCCATCGTCGGCACGGTCATCGCCGGTTACGACGGCTGGCGCTGCCATCTGTACCGCCTGGCCGTCGACCCGGACCGGCGCCGCCGGGGCATCGCCGCCGCGCTGCTCGCCGCCGCGCACGAGCGCTTCGTCGCACTCGGCGGCCGACGGGCCGACGCCATGGTCCTGGACCACAACGAACTCGCCCACCACGCCTGGCGCGACGCCGGCTACCAGTCGCAGCAGCAGTGGAGCCGCTGGGTCAAACCGCTCAGCTTAGCTCCGCCCGCAGACTGATGACCAAGGCGGCGATCTCGGCGGGGGTCGGCGCCAGAACCCCGTTCTCCGCCATGAGCGCGTGATACTGCTGCCGCTCGGGCGGCACACCCGGCGGCAGCGCGGCGATGTGCCAGTGGAGGTGGGAGTTGGCCTGTTGGCTGCCGAGTGAGAGCAGATACGTACGCTCCGGGCGGAGTACGTGCTCCACGGCGAGCGCGACGCGCCGTACGACGAGCATGAGCCGGGTGTACGCCGCCTCGTCCAACTCCCGTACGACATGCTCCACATGCGCCTTGGGTGCGACGAGTACCCGGCCGGGGAGAGTGGGCCAGCGATCGAGGAAGGCGATGTGGGCGTCGTCCTCGTAGACGGTCTCGTGGCGGTAGCCGGGCTCCCCACGCAGGAACGCGCAGACGAAGCAGGGCCCGTCGCGGGCGCGTTCTTCGTAGGCGGCGAGATCCATGTTGGAGACTTCCCCCATGGCCACTTCCCCCACTTCCCGATTTGTTTTCATCGACCCCGACGGTACGGGCGGTGACTGGGCCCACGTCGTGGTCGCAGCGCCGACCGGTGTTTTCTATCAGCAGGAGTACGGCGGCACTTCGCGCCGTCAGGGCCAGGCGGAGGGCTACCTCGTCCCCATGTCCGGGACATCCGGCGAGATCGAGGCGGTCGCCGCGGTCTTCGAGCCGTTCCGGGGCGGCGGGGCCGGAGGCCATGTCTGGGAGGGCGCGCGGTTGGACGCCCTACGTGCGGCCGTCGGCGCCGTCAGATTCTGGGCGTGCGACGGCAGCGCCGAGCGCCCGCACCCCCTGCGGCTCGACGAGTCCCGCCTGCCCGAGGCCGACGACGCGTGGCTGCCCGTGCACACGCCCGACGGCCCCGGACTCCTGGTGTGGTCGGCCAGACGGGTCAGAGCGAGTTGAGGAAGTCGCCCCAGGCGGCGGGAGTGAGGAGGAGCACCGGGCCGGTGGGGGTCTTGCTGTCGCGGACGGGGATGACACCGGGGTAGCCGTCGGCTACCTCGACGCAGTTGCCGCCGTCGCCGTTGCTGTAGCTGGACTTACGCCACTGGGCGATGCTCAGGTCGAGTCGGGGACGCATGGTTGTTCTCCTCCATCAATCGCTCGATGAACGCCACGGAATCCCGGGGCGACAGGGCCAAGTCCCTCAGTAGATCGTAGGACAGCCGTAGTTTCTCGACCTCTGACGGATCTTCGATCAGCTTCCCCGAGTGGGCGTCTTCCGTGTACGACACGGCCTTGCCGTCCGGAAGCCAGAGGACGGTGAGGGATGTGCCCAACAGGCCGTGTGGCCCTGCATCAAAAGGCAACACCTGAAGCGTGACGTTTGGCAACTGGCTGGTCTCCAAGAGGTGTTCCAATTGCCGCGTCCACTCCTTGGGGTCCCGGGTCTTGCGCCGTAGTACGGACTCGTCCAGGACCGCGCGGAAGTGAGGGGCATCCTCCCGCCGCAGCAAATCTTGTCGTCCCAGCCGCGCGGCGATCTCTTCTGTCAAGTCGTGTTCATCCCGCGCGCGCCCCCGTCTCAAGCCTGTGCAGATACGCACGGTCATAAGTCGTCTCCTCGCCCAACGCGGCCAGTGACATCCCCGACTCCTCCCGCAACCGCGCCAGTTCCTTCGCGAGCATCTGCCGTGCCGACGGCCTCTGACCTGGGTTCGGCTTCCGTGCGCCCATGACAACTCCCCTGTGTCCAACGGCAACCCGGCTATGGCCAAGCCCTTTTGGACACGGCCTCATCTGCCGATTCTTGATGCACGGAATGTAATTGCGCAATGACGGAAGGTGCATCCCTCTCATGTTCGAACCAGAGACTCGAACACCGTCCCGTGTCTCCGCCGATGTGGCCGAGTTGGACGCGGTCGTGCACAGCGGCGGCTTCTGGCGGCTCGTGCCGGACTCCGTCCCCCGTCTGTACGCACCGGTGACACCTGAGCTGCTGCGGCGCGTTGAACAAGGGCTGAAGCGGGTCGCGGAGTGAGCGGCAGCGGCGCGCGGCGGGTTCTGTCCCGGTTGATGAGTACGTTCGGTACGGATGGGGTGCTGGTGGTGCGGAAAATCGACGGCAACGCCGAAGGCGACATGGAACAGCTCCTCGGGCCGGGCGCGTCGCTCGCGTGGCCCAAGTGCGAGTGCGGCAGCCCCAAGTGCCCGGACTACGTACCGCCCGTGTCGACGTTGAGCGCGCGTCTGGCGGAGCGTAACCAGCACAGTCGGCGAGGGCGCCTTGAGTAGTCTCGGCTGCATGAGTGGCGTCAGTGGATACCACGACATTTCCCCGACCACGCTCGCCGACCTTCTGGGCCGCGAACAGGTACGTCGCGCAACGGCGCGGAATCGCGGGGTTCGTTCTCGACGGGGTGATCCGTGACCTGGCCGAGGTGCGCGAGATGGGCTTTCCCGTCTTCGCGCGGGGCGTCATTCCCATCCCGGGGTCCAAGGCGGCGGCTGAACCGCTGAACCGTGACGTGCGGTGCGGCGGAGTGACGGTGCACGCGGGCGAAGCCGGCCAAGGAGGCGGCGGAAACCCTGGACGAGTGGGAGGCGGCGCACCGGGCCCGTATCGACAAGATCCTTGCCGAGCACGACGCCGAGTCGGCGTAGCGGGCCGCCGGGGGCCCGACCCCGCTGACCTCCGGCAGGGAGGTCAGCGTCGACGGGCGTCGTGGTCTAGAACGGCGGGTTGTAGCACATGATGAACTGAACGCTCCCGTCATCGGGATCGCGGTAGTAGTCCGGCCACAACATCTTCTGACGGGTCGTCGGCCCGTAGACGCCGTCGGCGCTCACGCCGAGGCGGTTCGCCTGGAGCCACTCGACGGCATCCACCGTGCCGGTGCCGTAGGTACCGTCCGCCCCTCCGGTGGCGCGGATCCGGTCTGCGGCGTAGGTGCCGCTGTAGCAGCGAATGATCGCCGTCTGTAGTGCCTTCACGGCGTTCACGCTGCCCGTCTGCCACTGCATGTAGCAGTTCAGGCCGTTACCGGTGCGCGCGGGAACCGTGTAGTAGTTGTTGACGGCCAACCCGTCGGTGCGCTTCACCGCCGTGTTGCACGGACCGTAGGCGGCGTGGGCCTGTGTGGTCATCACCGGGCTGGCGTTCAGGCCGGCGGCGAGGAGGAGAGCCGCACCCCCCAGCACTCCGATCCGCATGCGGAGCGTCGTGGATACTCGTTGCACGGTGCAGTCCTTCTGGTCGGTGATGCCGTCTCCATGACGGCTTCGCCCATGGACTTTAGGGTCGTTGTGGGCTTTGGACTGTGTCGTGCGTGCAGGGAGCTTTGTCGGTGGTGCACAGTTTCGGCTCGGCTTCGGCTCGGCGCCGCTTCAGGCGTGTAGCCCTTGCGTGTGCTGGGCGAAGCTGTTGTGCTGCGTGAGGGGATCGCGCCGGGCTGATGTCGGGAACGGGCCGTG
>NZ_JBITEV010000012.1:267459-290754 GCF_044455465.1 Streptomyces sp. NPDC051217 | reverse complement strand
ACGAACACGACCGTCATCCCTCACCCGACGGGCTGATACCGCTCACCTGCAACGAGATCCAACGACTGTTCATCACGCTCGTCATCCAACGCGTCTTTGACCCTGTCCACCAGCTTGGCTGGTCCGTCCGGCGACGCCGCCACTACCGGCGACAAGCCGCTCAAGCAGTAGATCGTGACCTTGCTCGCTAACTATGCGATCTGGTGGGCGGTAAGAGCCGGGCACAGGTCTTCCGACGACCGGCCGAAGATAGATCAGCGGCAGCAGCTCGCTGATCTTCGAGGAGACCGCCGACGTTCATCCGTCGTCTCGTCAACCCGCTTGTCGTTCACACGCCGTGGCCCGCCTTGACCGCCCAGCAGACGTGGTCACGGCCGCGGCCGGTACCGACAGTTGCGGACCACCGGTCGGCGACCGGCTTCATCACGCTGGCAGGCGAGCTCGGCTGTGAAGTGTTCCGCCTCTGCCTCCAGTGCGGCGGTCAGCATCCGCCGAGCACCCTGGCGGACGATCTCGTCGACCAGGAAACCGGCCTCGGTGGTGCCGTCTTCGTTGACTACGCTGACCACGAGCGGGCCTTCCGACCCACGTTCGCAGCGCAGGCCCACTCGGTGACTTGACGGTCACTCACTCGGGAAGGTAGGCCTTTCGCGTGTCCTCCAGATGAGCTGATCCACAAGCCCTGAGCATTGCTTCATCCGCCGCTAGGGTGAAGCGCACCCCCGACCACAGCCGCGTGTCCGTGCTGCGTGCCCCCATCAGAATCCTGCCCCCCAACCGTCGAACACGAGTCTCTTCCATGATCCCGTGTGCCCATTGCCTGTGCCGGTTCACCAGTGCTTGGCTTCACAAGCTCGGTGACTGTGCAACAGGCACGAACAGCTAGAACCGACGACAACTGCCCCGCGTGCGGGCGGTTCACGTCGGAAAGGAGAAAGCGTGAGTTGCTTACACGCGACCATATGCCCCCTTTTCCCCCACCTCAGGTCGAGTCTGCAGGGCTGGCGGGACTCCTACTGCGACAGCGAACACGAGTGGCGCGACTGTGCGCGCTACAGGGTGTCGCTCACCGCTGAGCGCGTGCCGATTGCCCTGCTGCCCAACGGAAAAACGGCACGCTACATCGACTTCACGGATACCGCCGCGTCCCCCTCCGATCCGTCCACCCCGACCACCTCCGTTCCACAGTCGCCCGACCCCGTCGGCCGGCCCGGCTCACAGGAGCACGGCTCCGAGGGCGGCTGGAGCCGGCTCGTCAAGTGGATGAAAGGCTCCGCATGAGTGCCTACTGGCCCTGGTGGGCGGGGGCCATTGGGCTTGCCGCTCTGACCATCGGTTACACCCTCGCCACCGATCGGTCCTTCGGCGTCTCGGGCGCGTGGGACCGTGTGCTGCACTGGCGGCGCGAACGCGAACGCGAACAGACGGAGGAGGAGTTCGCCGACGAACGCGCTCTCACCGCGGCACTCGTCAAGGCCAGCGCTGACCATTTCGCCGCCCTCCCGGTCGAACCAGCCCCACGGCATCAGTCACATGTGGAACCGTCGGCGGCTGCGGACCCGGCGGTCACGCGTCAGCGCCCGGCCCCGTTGGTCACTCAGGCTGCCCTGCTGATATCGATTTTCCTCGGTGGTCTGATCGCCTCCCTCGCCTCCGGACGGTTCGAACTCCGCCTCGACATGGGGCCGGGCTTCCGGGACCTGGTCACGGCCAGCCCGGTCGGCATGATCGTCCTGCTGTTCACGGGAGGCGTGCTGGTCGGCTTCGGTACCCGACTGGCCGGTGGTTGCAGCTCCGGCCACGGGCTCAACGGCTGTGGCCGGCGCGACCCGGTCAGCATCGTGGCGACGGCGACGTTCTTCGGTACCGCCGTCGCCGTGTCCTTCCTCCTGTGGAAGGTGATCTGATGCGTACCCGGGGCGGAATCCTGCTGGCCAACATCGTCACCGGGTTGGCGCTCGGCTTCACCGTCACCAGCATCGGCTTCGGTGACTACATCGAGCTGAGCCGCATGTTCACTTTCCAGGACCTGCGGATGCTCCTGTCGTTCGGCGGAGCAGTCGTGATCATCGTCTGCGTGTTCGCTCTGCTCAAGGTCCGTCGCACCCCAGGGCGCATACACGCCGGAGTGATCCCCGGCGCAGTACTGTTCGGAACGGGCTGGGCGATCTCCGGTGGCTGCCCGGCGATCCCGATCATCCAGGTAGCCAGCGGTTACCTGCCCGCACTGGTCACGATCGTCGGCATCGTTGTCGGCGTCCGGCTGTGCCGCTGGGTCAGGGGCCGTTACCTTCACATCGACAGCGGCTCGTGCGAACTGTGAGACCGGGCCGGAGCCTGAGGGCTGTCCCGTAATCCCCGGTGGATCAGCGCGCGGCGTCAGATGCGGTACATCGCAAGGCGGAGGGTCGTCCTCGTACCGGGCGTATTCGGGCGATCCGACAACACGGCGAGGTGCCGTAGCTGTCGTCGTGCGCCCGCCGGGGATTACGGGACAGCCCTTAGCCGCCCGGACATGACCGAACTGGGCAGTTCCGGTCGGCACGCCAGCGCGTGGTCATCGTTGTCGACGACACGTCCACCCCTTCAACCCCGAACAGAGCACGCGGGCGCTGATCTCGAAGTTCACCGAAACTTCGATGCCCTCACACAGAGGGCCGCCACCGATCAGAGGTGGACAAAGAGAATCCCAGGTCACTCACTGCCGTTCTAGTGGTCGTCGCAACACCCCAGCTCAGGGGATGCGATGGAGTTCGAAGCTCGGAAGGACCGGAGGCCCCAGGCCCCAGGGGCGCAAAAGGCTGCACGCTGGGCGGGAGGAATACTTCCGGCTTGTGCAGCAGGGATACAGCAGTGCAGAGGTGTCCAAGCGTGTAGGTGTCCACGTGCGGTCTGCTCGTGGGTGGCGCACGGTCGCCTGCTCAACAGCGGCAGAGTCGAGCCGCCCGTTCGTTCGCAACGGGCGGCCGTCCCTGTTTCCTCCGGCCGATACCTCGGCGAGCGGGAACGAATCCACATCGCCGACCGGCTGCGGGAGAAGGCGTCCATCCGCATGATCGCCGCCGAGCTGGGCCGCAGGTGTCGGGTCGCCGTTCCTGCCTGACACCCCGGAGGCACTGGTCGAGTTCACCCGCACCGTGATGCCCTGAGCATGGACAGTCACGCTGAACGGGGACTCGTCGGGCACCTTCTCCGTGTTTGCCCTGCGTAGCCCGTCATCTGCACAGCACGTTAACCGTCGGCCTGGAAACCGACCTTGGGCTGACGTGACGCGGATGACATTTCTCAGGGGCGGGCGTTGGCGTTCGGCTACGCGGCCGGCTCGTCCATAGTCGGCTGCAACGTCGCGCAGGGCGTTGAGTTCGGCGGTGTCGGCGTGAGGTCCTGGCGGAGTTTGGTGGCGACCCCAGTCGGCCGCGTACTGGCAGGGGCGTCGGCGATACGTCTTCTGCGGGCCCGCATCGGCTTCCGCTCTGCCTGTTACGTAAGTTCGGGCGCGTCGCGTGGTGGCGTGAGGGGGTGGGTGCGGGGTGGCCCCGGGTGGCGGAATTCTGCGGATCGCGGGAGCCGGGCGGGTCGGTGCGCGGCGCATCTACCGCATTGCCGGTGTTGTGTTTACCGGTGCGCTGGTGAGTGTCGCGGTGCTGCCGGCCTCGGCCGAGGACCGGAGGGCTCCGGCCCGTTCCGCGGTGGTCCTGGGCAGTATTCAGTACGACAGCCCGGGCTTCGACAACGGCAGTAACCGCAGCCTCAACGCGGAATGGGTCGACGTCAAAAACACCAGCCGCCAGGCCGTGAACCTCAAGGGCTGGACCCTGACCGACCGTGAGGGCAGCCGCTACCGCTTCGACCTGCGGCTCCCGGGCCGCTCCACCGTCCGCGTCCACACCGGAGAAGGCCGCGACACCCGCGCGGACGTCTACCAGGACAGCCGCCGCTACATCTGGTCCAACACCCGCGACACCGCCACCCTCCGCAACGACCGCGGCCGCACCATCGACACCGAATCCTGGTGCCCCCGCCGCTGACCCACACCGGTGGCCGCAGCCCCCCCTCCAGAGGGGACTGCGGCCACCGGCCCTTTCCGCCCAGCGGACAGCCTCCTCCACCCGCACGGGGAAGCATCTGCGGAACCTGGCCACCGCAGGACTGTGCCGGCGCTTGGACCAGCCCCGCCGATTCGCTGCACCCCCGATGCGGGTGGTTTCGAGGCGAACGCCGCCGCGCGTTGCGGACGTTGGCTTACCTTGGGGCGCCATGGACACCGAGCTGACTGACGATGAGCACCTGCGGGCCCCGGCCGCGCTGGAGGGCGTCGTCGGAAACAACAACGACACCCTGGCGGTCCTGGTGGGCGGTGCGGGCGAGCGCCCGCTGCCGGCCCTGCTGGCCGCGTACGGACAGCACACACTCCACCGCATCCTGATCGCCGCGTTCGGTATCGACGCCACCATGGACCGCGACGAAACAGGCCGACTGGTCGCGGAGATCAACAGTGATCCGATGGCCCGCATGGTCTTCCTCCTGACCGACGCCCTGCACCATCAGGCCGCTCTTGCCGGCGACGACCCCGCCACCGCCAAGCGGATCGGTGGGTCAATCCTGGGCGCGATCCACGCGATCCACGCGATCCACGCGATCCACGCGTTCACCGACGCCGCCGACCACGATGCCCCGGCCCTGCTGCGCGCGCTTCGCAGCGAGGTCCTTCGAGTGGACTGAACCGGAAACGGCTTGCACGCGGCGGCCGGGTGGCCGTTACGCCGAACGGGGCTTGCGGCCCGTGGCCTTCTTCGCTGCCTTCTTGGCCGGGGCCATCTTCGCGGCGGTCTTCTTGCGGGTCGGCATGTCGTGCACGGTGGCGTCCTCGCCGGTCTCGCCGCGGGACTCACGGGCTTGCTGTACGGACTGCTCCAGGTCAGCCGCTCGAGACGAGTTCGCGGACGGCAGGCGCGACTTCGGCGGCGAAGCGGCGAAGGAAGTCGGGCGACTGGACCCGGTACAGGAAGAACGTGTCGGTCTGTCCGGCCAGTACAAGCTCGGCCAACTGCTGGGCCCAGACAGCGGGGACCCCCTGCAGGAAGCCTGGGCCGACACCGAACTCGCCCTCGATGTTGTAGCCGCGACGGATGCTCTGCGGTGACCGGCCGGCGGCCTCCGCAGCCTCATCGATGATTTTGTTGGCGTCGGGCAACGCCTCGGGGGGAAGGAAGGGCGAACTGGGGATCCATCCGTCGCCGATGGCACCTACGACACGGAGCATGCGAGGCTGGTAAGCGCCGAACCAGATACCGATCTGGTGCACTGGTACGGGGCCGGGCCGAGCGCCGCCGAGCCTGTAGTGCGTGCCCTGGAATTCGACATCCCCTTTGGATGTCCACAGGGCACGGATGATGTGGGTTGCCTCCTCCAGCGCCTCGATGGACTGCCCGGCGGTGCGCGGGGGGCCACCCTCCGCCACGATGGACTCCCACATCTGCTGCGCTCCGGTACCGAGCCCCAGCTCGAACCGACCGCCGCTGAGGATGTCCAGGGTGGCGGCAGTACGGGCGATCATGGCGGGCGGCCGAAGCGGCAGATTGAACAGATTCGGCATTACCGTGATCCGCCGCGTCCTGGCCACCATGGCCGACAGCAGCGCGACCGTGTCCAGACGCTCGGGCCAGTACGGGTGGTCGGACAACGTGACGACGTCGTAGCCGAGTTGGTCCATGAGCTCGGCCCAGCCGACGACGTCCTGCGGGCGGTCAGCTGTCGGTTCCAGCAGCGCGCCGAACCGCACCCCTTTCATCACGCCACCGCCCCGCGAGCGCCGATCCGAGCCGGAGCGGCGGTGCCGTACACCCGTCGCGCGTGTGCCGCATAGGACTCCGAAGCCAGGTCCCCGATCACGCCGCTGATCTCGGGCGGCATCTGGGCGATGATGTCCCGCACTGTTTCGGGATCGGCCTCATACGCCATCATCCCGAAGATCAGCGGAATCTGCTCCGGCGCGACGTCCCCGGCGCTGTCGGCGATCATCTGGCCCCACTCGGCCGCAGTGATGTGGTTCTCGATCAGGGGAAGCGCGAGGTCCTCCTCGACGGCAAGGTGTTCGACGAGGTGCTCGTTCAGGCGGGTCACGGCGGCGGCGACGGCCTCGCCTTGTGCGGCATCCGCGGTGCCCCGCCACCGTGCCAGTCCAGCACGGACCTCGTCCAGCAGCGCGTCGATGGCCCCGTGCTGCTCCTCCATCACCCGAACCACCGAGTCGGCTTCTGCCCCCGCCCGCTCGGCCAGCCGTGGCCACAGGTGTTTGTCCTCGGCGACGTGGTGGTGGTGGAGGCTGTTGTCGACGACCTGGAAGTGGTCGGCCACGATCGCGGCGCGCTCGACGTCGCCGCCCGGCACCTCACGAATCAGAATCGGAGCGAGTCCGATCTCACGCCGGAACATGGTGTGCGCCATATACATGTCACGGACGTCTGCCATGGCTTTGTTGGTCATGGGTCGCTTTCCTGAGTCTTTCCTGCACGAGTTCTTCGATCGTAACTCTACGGGCCGTACCGCGCCGCGCAAAAGAAAAGTCCGGAATGCGAATTCGATTATCCACGAAGCGTACGCAGCGGCTTTATTCCAAATTTCTCCTCGTGCGCGGCGGCGAATCGGCCCGGATGCGCGAAGCCCCAACTACGGGCGATCGAGGCCACCGAGTCGACATACGGATCGGCGCTGCGGAGTTCTTCGTGCGCCCGGCGCAGGCGGACATCGCGCAGGTACTCCATCGGCGACATGCCCAGGTGCTGCCGGAACGCCTTCTGCAGGGTGCGTGCGCTGACGCCGCAGCGCTCGGCGAGAACCGACATCGTCAGCGGGGTCCCTGCGTCCGCCTCGATGACGTCGATGGCGGTGCGGACCGCTGTCGGCCGCGCCGCCGCTACCGGCGCGGCGAGCGCCTCCGTGTGCGAGTGGGTCGCCGCAAGCAGGAAGCCGTTGACCACGCTCTCCGCCAGCGGGCCCGCGACCAGCGGCTGTGCCAGCAGATTGTCCGGAGCGCTCGCGAGCTGTCGGTTAACCGAAAAGAGCAGGTCGGCCCAGCCACGACCATAGCCATCGGCGGTGTCCATGACCGGGCTGAAGCTGGCTCGGCTCGACACGCGGTCGCCGATGAGTCTGGCCAGAGCGGTCTCCAGCGTCGGCGCGTCGATGCGGATACACAACGCTCGGTAACCCGCCGGCCAGCGGCCGAAGAACGACCCGGCACCAGGCTGGTACACCGCCGATGATGTGCGGCTGACCTGCGTGTGCACACCGCGATGCCGCGATTCGAACCGTCCCAGAATCGGCAGTTGCACATAAAATCCGGTGCCGATGTCCTCACACTCGAGCCGCAGCTCGTCCTGGAACGCCACCTCGCCGATGTGGACAGGCCCGAGATCGGCGGATCGGTATGTCGACACCGTTACCTCGTCCTGCGGCACGGAATCGATCGTCAAGGAGTCCACGAGCATTCGATTCCTCCGAAACCGGCTTCTTATGGCAGGGTAATTTTTAAGCCTACTGCAATACGGACTTGCGGCTTGCGGCAGCAGAGGAGCATCCGGAAGAAGCCCCTGCACCACCGCGCGGGTGCCGCGAAACAGGCGTTCGGCGTGCCTCAGTGGCTCGCGCTACGGCTCCGGATGTGAGGCCCCGCGCAACGCGTGCCCCCTCCCGGAGGGCCCCGGCTGCACGTGGCTCGAGAGCCGCGGGATCGGGCGCCCACTCACTCCCTCGATCGAGGCAGTGCCGACTCCCTCTCCGGCCGGCTCGACGACCGGGCCGACCCCGACTCGCGGATCATGAAGAACAGCGACGGCGCCAACATCCAGACATACAACGCTCAGGCCGTCGTGGACGCCAAGCACCACGTCATCACCGCCGACGGCGTGGCGACCAACCCCTCGTACGCGCTGAACCACACCACCGCGCTCGACCAGTCGGCCCGGAACACCGGCCGCATCCCAAGCAGGCGCTGGTCGACGACGGCTACTGCTCCGAGGGCAATCCCAACGCCGCGAGGGCCCGAACCCCACCAGCACCTGCTGCGACTTCTGATGAACGGTTGTGCGATGTACGGGGCATGACGGCTCGCCCCCAAAGGAGGTGATCTGGTGAAGCCGCGCCGGCCACCGTGGGCCGGTTGATCCCAACTCTGCGCGAAGCGTTGACGGCTACGATGCTCAACCCTATGTTCCCGTTCGAAGTTACGAGCGCTATTCGAAATATCGAACGCCATGCGCAGGGAAGACGCATGCCGCTCGATGTCCCGGAACCGTGAAGACACAGGGATGGGCCTCGATGCAACAGACCTCACCGGGCCGCAGAAGCGTCCTCACCGGACTCGGCGCCCTTGCCGTGACAGGGAGCCTGGGTGTCGGAGCCTCCGGCTGTGCCGCTCCCACGGGGGCCGGAGCCGGAGGCACCCGGCTGCGGTACTGGCACCTCTTCGGCGGTGGCGACGGCGTCAACATGCAGGCGATGCTGGACGCCTACCACACGTCCCACCCCGGGATCGAACTTGAAGCGTCCACTCTCCAGTGGGGCCCGCCGTACTACACCAAGCTTGGCATGGCGGGCGCCGGCGGGCGCGCGCCCGAGGTGGCCGTACTGCACTTGGCCCGGCTGCCCGGCTTCGCGCCCCGACGGCTGCTCGACCCGTTCGACCTCGGCATGCTCGCCGACCACGGCATCTCGGCCGAGGACTTCCCCGAGGATCTCTGGCGGCGTGGCACGGTCGACGGCAGGCAGTACGCCGTCCCGCTCGACACCCACCCAATGGTGCTCTACCACAACACCGAAATCTGCGAGAAGGCCGGACTCCTCGGCAGCGACGGAAAGCTCAAACCCATCCAGGGGGTGAAGGAATTCACCGATGCCCTGCGTGCCGCCAAGAAGGTCACCGGGCAGCCGGGTCTGGTCACCGAGACACTCGGCAGCGACACCATCGGGCCCTGGCGGCTGTTCGCGACCTTCTACTCGCAGACCGGCGGGACGGTCCTGTCTCCCGACGCCGACCGGATCACCATCGACGACACCAAGGCGCTCGAAGTCCTCACCTACATGCGGGCGTTGACGGCCGATGGCCTGGCGGTGCGCCGAGTCAACTACAACGGCGGGATCGGTGTATTCAGCGCCGGCAGGACCGGTTTCCTCATCAACGGCGAGTGGGAGGTCAGCACATTCAAGACCACCGGGCTCCCCTTCTCCATGAGCCGGATACCCAATCTCTTCGGCCGCGCCAGCGTCTTTGCCGATTCCCACACCTTTGTACTGCCGCACCAGAGCGGCCGTGGCGGAGCGAGCAACGCGGCAGCCCATGCCTTCGTCGCCTGGATGCTCAGACACAGCGTCGACTGGGCCAAGGGCGGACACGTACCCGCCTATCTGCCCGCCCTTGAGGAGCCCGGTTATCTGGCGCTCCAGCCGCAGTCCGCGTACCGGTCCGTCATCGACGAGGTCGCCCTCGACCCCGAAGCCTGGTTCTCCGGCTCCGCCTCCGCGCTGGAGCTCGAACTCGGGGCTGTCTTCTCCGGGGTGCTCACCGGGTCACGAACGCCCGAGAACGCACTCGCCGAAACCAGGAAACGGCTCCGGAGACTGATCAACACCCCGCCCCCCTTCGGAGCCGCCGTATGACCACGACCGCTCCCGCCGCCGACGCCGCAACGACGCTTGCAGCCGCCCGGCCTGCCGGGGTGAGAACTGTCCGGCGCCGCTGGACCGAGCACGGACTGATCTTCATCCTGCCGTTCCTGATCGTCTACGCGTTCTTCCTGGTCTGGCCGCTGCTGTGGGGCGTCAAAATGAGCCTCGGCAACGACGACATCGCCGGCACCCGCTCCGACTTCATCGGCTTCGACAACTATGCCGAGGCGCTGGGGGACCCCGCTGTCTGGTCCTCGCTGTGGAACACCGTCTGGTTCACCCTTCTCAGTACCGTGCCCCTGGTTGTCATCGGCCTGGTGCTCGCCCTCCTCGCCCACCATCTGCGGGTGGTCAGCTGGCTGTGGCGGCTCAGCTGGTTCGCGCCCTTCGTGCTGCCGTCCGGCGTCGTCTGCCTGATGTGGCTGTGGGTCATCTACCCATCCGACTTCGGATTCGCCGACCAACTGCTCACCGCTGTCGGCATCGACCCCGGTATCGGCTGGCTCACCGACACCCGTTACGCGATGATCTCCATCGTCATCACCACCATCTGGTGGACCGTCGGCTTCAACTTCCTGCTCTATCTCGCCGCGCTCCAGTCCATTCCCCAGCACCTCTACGAGGCCGCCGAGATCGACGGCGCCGGAGCACGACACCGCCTGTGGCACATCACCCTGCCCCTGCTGCGCCGCACCACCGGTGTGGTGGTCGTGCTCCAACTGCTCGCCTCGCTGAAGATCTTCGACCAGATCTACATCATGACCGGCGGCGGCCCCGACGACTCCACACGCCCGATCCTCCAGTACGTCTACCAGGCCGGCTTCACCAACTATCGGATCGGCTACGCGTCAGCTGTCTCGTACATCTTCTTCGCCCTGATCGTGACCGTCTCGCTGATCCAGCTGCGGCTCACCCGCCGCTCCCGTGAGGAGGCCGCGAAGTGAGTACCGTCTCGGAAAGCCGTCGCCCGCGCTGGACGCCCGGCCGGATCACCATGCTCGTCTGCGCACTCGCGCTCGTCCTGCTGTGGGTGCTGCCACTCGCCTGGGCGCTGGCCACCTCGCTCAAGCCGGAGGCCGAGACGGCGCGGACGCCGCTCAGTTGGATCGGCTCGGAGATCACCTTCGACGCGTACGAAAGGGTGTGGGAATCGGGCGACCTGGGCCGCTGGCTGTTCAATACGGCCTATATCTCGGTGATGACCACCGTGCTGACCGTGCTGCTGTGCGCCATGGCCGCTTACGGCTTCTCCCGTACCGAGTTCCGTGGCCGCAGGCTGCTGTACGGGCTCGTCCTCGCCGGGATCATGGTGCCGCCGCAGGTGCTGATGGCCCCCCTTTTCGCCGAGATGGTCTCGCTCGGTCTGGTCGACACCTACTGGGGCGTGATCCTGCCTCAGATCGCCGTGCCCGCCATGGTCTTCATTCTGGTCAAGTTCTTCGAGGGGGTGCCGCGCGAACTGGAGGAGGCGGCCTATGTGGACGGCGCGGGCCGCTGGCGGGTGTTCTGGCAGATCGTCATGCCGCTCTCCCGCCCTGTTCTTGCCGCCGTCGCGATCTTCACCTTCATCCAGACCTGGAACAACTTCCTCTGGCCGTTCCTCGTCACCACCGACCCCAACGGCATGACACTCCCCGTCGGACTCGTCAACGTGCAGTCCAGCTACGGCGTCCGCTACGCCCAGATGATGGCCTCGGTCATCCTCGGAGGACTGCCGCTGCTCGTCGTCTTCGCCCTGTTCCAGCGGCAGATTGTGCGCGGTGTCGCCCACACGGGCCTCGCCGGCCAGTGAGCCCGCTTGCCGAGTCTCCCCGCCGGAGCCTCCTCTCCCGAAAGGTACGCATGACCGGCAACGACGCCCCCGCCCGCTTCACCCTCGACCCTGCCTTCAGCGTCGGGAATGTGGATCCACGCCTGTTCGGCTCGTTCGTCGAGCACCTCGGCCGCTGTGTCTACACAGGGATCTTCGAACCGGGACATCCTGCCGCCGATGAGGCCGGGTTGCGGCAGGATGTCCTCGGCCTCGTCCGCGAA
Source organism: Streptomyces sp. NPDC051217 (assembly GCF_044455465.1). Taxonomy (NCBI): domain Bacteria; kingdom Bacillati; phylum Actinomycetota; class Actinomycetes; order Kitasatosporales; family Streptomycetaceae; genus Streptomyces; species Streptomyces sp. NPDC051217. Next base: position 279,054 of record NZ_JBITEV010000012.1, on the reverse strand, counting down.
CTGGGGGTCACCGCCATCCGCTACCCCGGCGGCAACTTCGTCTCCGGCTACAAGTGGGAGGACGGTGTCGGCCCGGTGGAGGACCGGCCACGCCGCCTCGATCTCGCCTGGCGGTCGACCGAGACCAACCGCTTCGGCCTCGGCGAGTTCATCGACTTCGTCACGAAGGCCGGCGGCGAACCGATGATGGCGCTCAATCTGGGGACGCGCGGAGTCGCGGAAGCCCTCGAACTGCAGGAGTACGCCAATCACCCCGGCGGCACCGCGCTGTCCGACCGCCGCGTCGCGCACGGCGCCAAGGACCCGTACGGCATCCGGCTGTGGTGCCTGGGCAACGAGCTGGACGGCCCCTGGCAGACCGGCCACAAGACGGCCGAGGAGTACGGGCGGCTGGCCGCCGAGACCGCACGCGCGATGCGGCAGATCGAGCCTGGTGTCGAACTCGTCGCCTGCGGCAGCTCCGGCCGGTCCATGCCCACCTTTGCCGAGTGGGAGGCCACCGTCCTGACGCAGACGTACGACCTCGTCGACCACATCTCGCTGCACGCCTATTACCAGGAGCACGACGGCGACCGCGACTCGTTCCTCGCGTCCGCCGTCGACATGGAGTCGTTCATCGAGAGCGTCGTGGCCACCTGCGACCACATCGGCGCCCGGCTCAGGTCGAAGAAGCGGATCAGTCTCTCCTTCGACGAATGGAACGTCTGGTACCAGACCCGCCACCACGAGCAGCCGTCCCCCGACTGGGCCGAGGCGCCCAGGCTGCTGGAGGACAACTACACGGTCACCGACGCCGTCGTCTTCGGCTCGCTGCTCATCGCGCTGCTGCGGCACGCCGACCGGGTGAGAATCGCCTGCCTCGCCCAACTGGTCAATGTGATCGCCCCGATCATGACGGAGCCGGGTGGCCCGGCCTGGAAGCAGACCACGTTCTTTCCCTTCGCGCAGGCGTCCCGGTACGGGCGCGGACGGGTGCTCCAGGTCAATGTCACCGGCCCGACGCACGAGACAGCACGCTACGGCGCGGTGCCCCTGCTCCACGCCACGGCGACGGTGGACGAAGAGACCGGCACGGTGACGGTCTTCGCCGTCAACCGGAGCCTCGAGAAGACGCTGCGGCTTGAGGCCGGTCTGCGGGGGGTGGCGGTCGGCCGGGTCGTCGGACACAGCGTGCTGGCCGACGCGGACCCAGAGGCCAGTAACACCCTGGCCGATCCCGAGCGCGTCGTACCGCATGAAGGAAGAGGGACGACACTGTCCGACGGCACGCTCCGTGCCACGCTGGAACCGATGTCGTGGAACGTCATCAGCCTGGCCTGACAGGCCCGTTGGCCTGCCTGGAAACGTTCAAAGTGGGAGCGGACACCATTCCCGCGTTCGGCAACGGCACCGTCGTCTTCACCGACGACGGCGGCTCCGCGCGCCGGTTCCAGAAGGAGCACGACCGTGACCAGACGCTCGGGCCAATACGGGGGGTCGGACAACGTGACGATGTCGTAGCCGAGTCGGTCCATGAGCTCGGCCCAGCCGACGACGTCCTGCGGACGGTCAGCTGCCGGTTCGAGCAGCGCGCCGAACCCTCATCTTTGGATGTCCACAGGGCACGGATGTTGTGGGTAGATAGGCACACCCTCGGGAACCCTGGTGACGTCCACCTGGCCGTCGGCAAGCCGGACGCGGCCCGCACAAGCCGGCAACAGGCGCTGGGCGATCCTCGAAAAGGTCGACCACCCGGACGCCGAGGAGATACGGGGAAGACTCCGTCAACTGGGCGAATTCCGGTGAGGTCGAGCCGGACGACCGGGGCCGGATCTTCCCGGTCGACATCTCGATCGTCTCGGCGACGGCGTCACCCGCCGTCGTGTTCCGGACAGCGAGCGTCACCTCCGCCCCGGCAGAGGTCAACACACGAGCCGTCTCGATCCCGATGCCGGAGGAACCTCCCGTCACGATCGCGCGGACGCCGGTGAGGTCGACGCATCGCAGCACCTCTCTGGCCTGGGATTCCGGGAAAGGTCGTCGTCGTAGGGGTCGCTTCCCGGCCGACAGCGGGATCCGGCTGTACGCCGGCCGGACAGGACCACCGTCACGCGCTTCGACTTCGACGACCTCCACTTCGAGCGGCGCGGCTACGACCCGCAGATCGCCTACGCCCGGTCGAAGACGGCGAATTCTCTATTCGCCGTCGAAGCGACCCGCCTCTGGGCAGTCTCGACCGACCTGCTCCGCACCTGACCCCCGGTGGCCCTGAAACCACGCGGGCGGGTCGTCGACGGAGCATCCGCAGCAGGATTACCGGGCAGTGGGCGACCGGTTGCCGCGCGGAGTTACCGTCCCTGAGTCCTGGTGGATCAGGGACAGAGCGTCCTGCAGTGGCGGATACGAGCGGTGACAGAGATTGAGGAGGCGCCCCGCCATGACGGGTAAGAAGTGGCGACGGGCCGTGGTGCTGGGTGGGAGCATCGCGGGTCTGCTCGCGGCGCGGGCACTGTCGGAGGCGTACGACGAAGTCGTCGTGGTGGACCGGGACGAACTGACGGACCTCATGGGGAACCGGCGCGGAGTGCCGCAGGGGCGGCATGTGCACGGGATTCTGGCCCGGGGCCAGCAGATCTTCGAGGAGTACTTCCCCGGTATCACCGCCGAGTTGAAGGCTGCCGGCGCCGTCACGGGCGATGTGGCCGGGGACATCCGCTGGATCATGGACGGCGTCCCGATGAGCAAGGGCGACTCCCGGCTCCTCGTGGTATCCGTCGCCCGCTCCACGCTGGAGGCGCACATCCGGCGCCGGGTACGTGCGCTGGTGAACGTCCGTTTTCTGGACCGCACAGAGGTCGTGGGGGTCAGATTCTCGCCCGCCGCGGGCCATGTGACGGGCGTACGGACGGCCGAGCGCCAGGAGCCGGGCCGCCGGTCGGTCATCGACACCGACCTCGTGGTCGACACCATGGGACGCGGCTCGCAGGTCCCGCGCTGGCTCGAGGACCACGGATGGCCGGCCGTCCCGGAGGACCGGACCCAGGTAGGTCTCACCTACACCACCTGTCAATACCGGGCGGGTCCCGAGCCGTCGCCGGGGGACATCTCCGTCGACATCGTCGCCACACCCGACAACCCGCGCGGCGCGATATGCGCGCGTATCGACGGCGAGCGGCAGATCGTCACCGCGTACGGGATACTCGGCGACGTACCGCCCACCGATCCGGAGGGCTTTCTCGACTTCCTCAAGTCGCTCTCCTCGCCGGAGATTTACCAGGCGCTGATCGCAGACCGGGAGCCGCTCGACGCCCCGGTGTCCTACCGCTTCCCGGCCAGTCTGCGCCGCCGTTACGAGCGGGTGGACCGCTTCCCGGCCGGGCTGCTCGCGATGGGGGACTCGGTGTGCAGTTTCAACCCGACCTACGGACAGGGCATGACCGTCGCGGCCCTCGGCTCCCTCGTCCTGCGCGCCCACGTGACGGGCGACGGCCCGCCCGATCCCGCCGCCTACTTCCGCGATCTCGCGCGCGGCGCGGTGGACGAGGCATGGCGGCAGGCGCTCAGCAACGATCTGGGCTTTCCCGGGGTCGAGGGGGTCAGAACGCCGGAGATCCTCGCCGACCAGCGATACGTCGGCCGCGTTGTGGAAGCGGCGCAGCGGGACGGTGAGATCGCGGCGGCCTTCGCGCGCGTCGTCGGTCTCGTCGATCCGCCCGAGGCCCTGCGCTCCCCGAAGGTGCGTAACGCACTGAACGCCGACTGACCCCGGCCGGCCCCCGGGACCGGCCGCCCCGCACCGACCCGCGCGGGAACGATCCGCCCCCCCCACACACGGACAGGCAGCCCTGATGCAGATCTCCTTGAACGAGCTGGTCTTCGATGTCGACGTGGCGGGACCCGAGGACGGTGACCCCGTACTCCTGCTCCACGGGTTCCCGCACAGCCGGCAGTCCTGGAGCGAGATCGCGCCGATCCTGCACCGGGCCGGGCTGCGTACCGTCGCCCCCGACCAGCGCGGCTACTCACCCGGTGCCCGGCCGGAACCGGTGGCGGCGTACGCGCTCCCGGAGTTGGCGGGCGACGCCCTGGGCATCCTGGAAGCCCTCGGCATCGCCTCGGCGCATGTCGCGGGACACGACTGGGGTGCGGTCGTCGGCTGGTACCTGGCGGCACGCTTCCCGGCGCGGGTACGGAGCCTGACGGCGGCGGCGTTCCCGCATCCGGACGCCTACCAGTACGCGCTGCGGGTGGACACCGAGCAGCGGGACAACTCGGGGTACATCGAGACGCTCAGCGCCGAGGACGCGGCCGACTCCTTTCTCGCGAATGGGGCGGCCGGGCTTGAGGCGTGGTACCGGCAGGGTGGCGAGGGTGTGCTGAGCGAGGAGCAGATCCAGCGGTACATGCGCACCCACACCGGTCCCGGCACACTGGGGGCCGCGCTCAAGTGGTACCGGGCGGGGACGCTGCGGGACGACAGAATCCGGCTGGGGCCCGTCGCCGTGCCGGCCACCCAGATCTGGAGCGAACACGACCCGTCGGTCAGCGTCTTCGCCGCGGAGCGGACCGCGCAGCATGTGACGGGAGAGTACCGCTTCGTCCGTCTCCAAGGGGTCTCGCACTGGCAGCCCCAGCAGGCCCCGGAGACGATCGCCGCGGAGATCCTCCACCGGGCGGGCCGCGTCCGAACGTCGTAGGCGGTTCGTACGGCGCGGGCGGCCTCAGGGCCTGTCCCGCGAAGATCTGCCGGACAGGCCCTAGTCGTTCCATGCTCCGGCCGCCGCGGCAGCCTCGACGAACGCGGTGAAGTCGCGAGGGGGTCGGCCGAGCACCCGCTGCACCCCGTCGGACAGATGAGCCTCCTCGCCGTCCCGTATCCAGCCGAACAGCTTCGCCACGAAACGGGCCTGACCGGACGGGACTCCCCGTGCGGTGAGGCCCGCCACGTACTCCTCCTCGGAGACCGGCACATAGCGGACTGCGCGGCCGGTTGTCCTGGCGATCGTCTCCACGGCCTCAGCCATGCTCAGGGCGCGCGGCCCGGACAGTGCGTAGTCGCGGCCCTCGTGTCCCTCCTGGGTGAGGACCGCCGCGGCGACCTCGGCGATGTCCTCGGCGTCGATGAACGGCTCCAGCCCGTCGCCGCACGGCACGCTCACCTCCCCGGCCCGTACCGACGCGCCCAGGGTCTCGTCCGTGAAGCCCTGCATGAACCAGGTCGGCCGCAGAATCGTCCAGGCGGCCCCGGACTCCCGCAACGCGTCCTCCGTCGCCAGCAGTTCGGGCTCGGCGGAGTCGGCCCATCCGCGCGCGGAGAGCAGAACCAGCCGCTCGACACTCCGCTCGACGGCGAACGGGGCGAAGGCGCGCATCCGTTCGGCGGCGTGTTCGTTCTGCGCGTCCACCACATAGGCTGCCCGCGCTCCGGACACCGTGCTTTCCCAGGTGGACTCGTCGAACCAGTCGAACCGGGTCGGCGTGCCGCGGGCCACGGCCCTGACGTCCTCGCCCAACCGCCGGAGATGGGCCACCACATGCCGGCCGGTCGTGCCGGTGGCGCCGATGACCAGGACAGGACCGTGTCCGTTACCGCGTTCCATGCCGTCGAGTAGATCATGAACACCGGGAGGGCAGGGGGAGATCGCCCGAAGCGCTCGACGACCGGCAACAACGGCCGGGTCTTCGCCGGTCAGCAGGTGCTCGGGGCGTACTCAGGACGTGCGTCGGACGTCCGGTGTGTACCTCTCTTCCTCGTCCGCCGTGCTCTCGTGGTCCCTCGCCGCTCCCGCCTCCAGCGCGGCCCCGAAGGCGTCCTCGCCGAGGCCGGTCCGGATCCGCGCGGAGATCCGCTCCACGTCACCGCGCTCGGCCGGTGGCAGCGGCGCGCCCGACAGCGTCCTGGTCCGCGCCGCGGTCCCCAGCAGCCGCGCCGCCCTCGTGTGCCGGCCCGCGAGCGAGTGCGCTCCGGCGAGTCCCTCCAACGCCAGTGCCACGGCCCGTGAATCACCGGTCACCCGGGCGGTGGCCAGACAGTCCTGGTGCAGGGAGAGCGCGGCGGGGGCGTCGCCCCGCTGCTCGGCGACGAAGCCCAGTTCGGCCAGGACCAGGGTGAGTCCGGTGAAGGCCCCCCGGCTGCGGTTCCACTCGAGCCATGGCCGCAGATGCTCCTCCGCGGTGTCGAGCCGTCCCTGCCGCCGGGCGGCCAGCGCGAGTCCCAGCCCGGCGAATTGCTCCACCGGGCGGTTCCCCTGGTCGACCGCCAGCCGAAGGGCCCGCTCGTGGAGTTCGTCCGCCTCGGTCAGCCGCTCCGCCAGCAGGGCGATCCGGCCCAGCCCCGAGAGTTTGCGGGACACCTCCGACCACAGCTCCAGGGACTCGGCGATACGCAGCCCTTCCCGGTGCAGCCCGGCCGCCAGTTCGTAGTCGGCGTTGATCTCCGCGAGGACGCTCAGTACCTCCGTCGCCTTGAGCTGCCCCCACGCGTCACCCAGGCTGACGAACTGGGTCCGGGCTTCCAGGGCGTTGCCGCGCATCGCCTCCAGATTGCCCCGGGCCATCGCGAGCGCGGCCCGGATGCTCAGCGCCGCCGCCACACCCCAGGCATCACGCAGGGCCCGGAATTCGGCCAGGGCGCCGTTCATCCGCCGCTCGCCGGCAGTCAGCGCGCCCAGGCTCCACTCGGCGAACCCGAGGAACCACTCCGCCCTGGCTCGGCCCACCGTTCGCCCGTGCAGGTCCTCGTCCGGCGGGGCCTCGGCGTTCGCGTCGCTCTCGCCCAGCAGCATGCCGAGCCCGGTGTGCCAGGTCCTCGCCTCGGCCCGCTCGGTGGCCGGCGCCTCTCCCTCGGTGGCGAGCGCGGTCGCCAGTGCCCGGCATCCCTCACCGAGCCTGCCGCGCAGGAACCAGTACCAGCTAAGGGCGTTGACGAGCCGCAGCGCCCACTCCGCCGAGCCGGTGCGCCGCGCCTCGTCCAGGGCCTGCTGCAGATTGGCGGACTCGGCGTCCAGGAGCCGCAGCCAGCGCCGCTGGTCACGGCCGTGCAGATGCGGCCGGGCCCGCTCGGCCAGTTCGGTGTAGTAGTGCAGATGGCGGCGGGCCAACTCCGCGGTCTCGCCCAACTCATGGGTCTTGCGCTGGGCGTAGGCGGCGACGGACTCCAGCAGCCGGTAGCGCGGCAGGGAGGGGCAGTCCACCTTGATCACCAGTGAGCGGTCCACCAGCCGGGCCAGGTTGTCCAGTGTCTCGTCGCCGCGGGGTTCGGTGCTCGCGCACATGTCCTCGACGGTCTCCAGCGTGCAGCCCTCGGCATGTACGGCGAGTCCGCGCAGAAGTGTCTGCTCCGGCCCGCTGAGCAGGCTCCAGCTCCAGTCGATGGTCGCCTGGAGCGTCCGCTGGCGCTGCGGGGCGCCCCGGTATCCGCTGTTCAGTATCCGGAAACGGTCGTCGAGCCGGACCAGCAACTCCTCGATGCCGAGGGACCGTACGCGGGTCGCGGCCAGTTCCAGAGCCAGGGGCAGCCCGTCCAGCCGGCGGCAGATGTCCGTCACCTTGGGTGTGGTGATGTCGTCGAGGACGAAACCCGGGTCCACGGCCCTGGCCCGTGTGGCGAACAACTGGACGGCGCTGGAGCGTTGGAGCGCCGCGGTGTCGTTGTGCGGCGCCGGGAGACTGAGCGGCGGTACCGGCCAGATCGTCTCGCCCGGTAATCGCAGCCTCTCCTGACTCGTCGTCACCAGCTTGACGCACGGCGCGGCTTCGAGCACGGAGGTGACCAACTCGGCCACCGCGTCCACCACATGCTCACAATTGTCCAGGACCAGCAGGACCCGGCGGGAGGCGAGCGCCCCGACCAGCCGCCGTACCGAGCCGTCCGCCGGGTCGCCGACGCCGGGTGATTCAACCAGGAAGGCGGCGTTGGCGGAGTCCTCCCGGATGCCCATCACCGCCATCGCGTGCTCGGCGAGCTGGCCGGGGCCGGCGGGGCGTGCGGTGCCGCCGAGTCCCGCGAGTTCCACGAGCCATACGCCGTCCGGGAATTCGCCGTCCAGCTCGCGGGCCGTGGCGATGGCGAGCCGGGTCTTGCCCACCCCGCCGGGACCGGTGAGGGTGACCAGCCGACGCTCCCGTACCAGCTCCTGTACTTCGGCGAGCGCCTCGTCCCGCCCCACCAGCGGGTTGAACCCGGCGGGCAGATTGGTCCGGGACCGGGTGCCGGGGACGGAGTTCGACGCGCCTGTGGGGTACTGGAGTGCGGGATCCCGGCGGAGTATGGCCTGTTGGAGACTTTCGATGGCGGGACCGGGGGACAGCCCCAGTTCCTCGCCGAGCCGCCGCCGCAGCATCGCGTAGCTGTCGAGGGCCTCCGAGGAACGGCCGACCCGGTAGAGGGACCGCATCTGTACCGCCCGCAGCCGCTCCCGCAGCGGATGAGCGGCCACCAGGCTGGTGAGTTCACCGATCAGTGTGCTGTGCTCGCCGAGTTCGAGACGAGCCTCGGCATGCTCCTCGACGGCGGTGAGGCGCTCCTCCTCAAGACCGGCGACCGCTACCCGTACGAATGGCTCGTCCGCGAAGTCGGCGAACGCGGGCCCCCGCCAGAGCGACAGAGCATCCGTCAGCACGGCGGCCTTCACCCGCGGGTCCTCGATCGTGCGGGCGCGTTTCGCCAGTGTCCGGAAACGGTCGGCGTCCACCGACTGGTCCGGTGCTTCGAGCGCGTATCCGGGTGCCTTGTGGACGATCAGTTCCCGGCTGCCCGGCTCGGACTTCTCCAGCGCGCGCCGTAACTGGGAGACCTTCGCCTGGAGGGCTCCGAGGGAGTTGGCGGGAAGTGTCGAGCCGCCCCACAGATCCTCGACGAGTCTGTCGGCGGGGACCACCCGCCCCCGGTGGGCGAGCAGATCGGCGAGCAGGGCACGGACTTTCACCTCGGGTACACGTACCAACCTCTCCTTGGTCGCCCATACCTCCAGCGGTCCCAGCACCCCGAATCGCATGAGGGAAGCCTAACTCAGTGGCCACACAGGTCTCAGGATTACCACAGGTCACACTGGCCACAAGACCCAGGTCACACTGGCCACTAGGTCGTCCGGATGCGGCCCGAAGCGGATCCGAAGGAAACCCGAAGGCATATGCCGCACAGTGATTCCGGCAGGGATGTGACACCGCGAAGGGGATGGGGCTCTGATGGGGGACACGGACCGACTGCGGCTGGCGATCATCATCGGGAGCGTCAGACTGGGCCGGTTCGGGCCCGTCGCAGCGGAGTGGCTCGCGTCGAGGGCACGGCTGCGCGACGACTTCGATATCGACCTCATCGATCTGGCCACCGCCTGGCTGCCGGATGTGATGTCCACCGAACTCTCGGCCCGTAAGCCCGAGGCCGTCCAGGATCTCGCGCCCTGGCTGGCCGCCGCCGACGCCTTCGTCGTGGTGACACCCGAGTACAAGCAGAGCTTCCCCGCGTCACTGAAGAGCGCCATCGACTGGTACGACGAGGAGTGGCACGCCAAGCCCGTCGGATTCGTCTCCTACGGCGGGGCGTCGAGCGGACTGTGCGCCGTGGCCCAGCTCCGTCAGGTCTTCGCCGAGGCCCATGCTGTGACGGTCCGGGAGACCGTCAGCTTCCACGAATACAAGGACCGCTTCGACGCGGCCGGCCGGCCCTTCGACGCCGAGGGCTGTCATGAAGCCGCCCGCGCCATGCTCGACCGGCTCGCCTGGTGGGCCCGTGCGTTACGCGAGGCGCGCGCGGCCGAACCGTACGCACGCGCGACGGAGCCTCGCTGAGGAGAGTGACCCATGCAGAGCGGAGGGACAAGCGTCATGGACAGTGAGTGGTTCAGACGGTATGTGCGTACGGGTGCCGGTGTGCTGAACACCGCGATGGCCCAACGGCGGTATCCCTCCGCGGCCACCACCAGCCGCGGTAACCGCCCTCATCACCAAGGCATACGACGACCTCGCCGAGGCCGTACAAGAAGCCGTCGACACCGCGCCGCACGAGGCGGACCTGCACCAGGGCGTCCCGGTTCGGGAAGTAGTGACAGAGGGCCTGCACGGTCCTCCGCAGGGTGCGGGCTACGGCGCGCAGAACGCTGCAAGCTGTCTGAAAAATCTAACACTGCCAAATTCTGAGTGCGGCCCCCTACCGTCGTAAGTGCAAGGCGGTGGTCGAGGGGGCCCTGTCGGCGGCTGCCGTCTCTCTTCGATGCTTACGCGGCGAACTCGACAAGGTGGCCGAAGCGATCATGGATCGGACGGCGGCCCGGCCGTCGGGCCGGGAGGTGTAGCGCCGGGCGTGCGGGCCGGCGTCGCGGGGGAGCGGGGTTTCTGAGAACCCCGTTGTTATTACCGGTGAATTTACAACGGTGTAAAGAATGCCGGGGGTCGGTAGCGCGTCGGACCGCCCCGAGCGGTCCGGACATGTCCGGAGCGATCAGCCAGGATCCGCCGTACGCGGTCCTGTACGTCCCGGGGGAGCGGGACGGTCGTCGCGCCCCACTCCGACCGCTGCATATCGGGCCGTGGCAGTACGGCCCGCGTACTTCGTCGAATCAGGGCACACTTCGCCCATGAGGGGACAAGCGTGGAGTTCAGGATTCTGGGTCCGTTAGAGGTGTCGTTCCGGAACGAGACGTTGCCGCTGGGGGGCTTCAAACAGCGTGCGGCGTTCGCGTTGCTGCTGTTGCGGGCCAACAGAGTGGTGGCCACCAGCGAGATGCTGGCCGCCCTGTGGCCGGAGGAGGAACTGCCGGCGACCGCCCGGAAGATCGTGCAGAACGCCGTATGGGGTCTGCGGGCCATACTCTCCGAACGGCCCGGCCACCACGGTCCCGACGACGGTTACCGTCCCGAACTGCTCACCCAGGCACCCGGATACATCCTGCGGGTCGACCCCGACAGGCTCGACGTGAACCGGTTCGACGGGCGGGTCACCGAAGGTCGGGCCCTGCTGTCCTCGGGTGATACCGAGAAGGCGGCGAGGCTGCTGCGCGAGGCCCTTGGCGAGTGGCGCGGCCCCGTCCTGGCGGATCTCGCCGAACACGGCGTGGCCTGGCCGGAGTTGACCGCCCTCCAACAGTTGCGGCTTGATGTCATGGAGGACCGATTCGAGGCCGAACTGCGGTGCGGCCGTCACCAGGGAGTGCTCGGCGAACTGGTCTCGCTGGTCGCGGCGGAACCACTGCGGGAACGGCTGTGCAGACAGCTGATGCTCGCCTTCTACCGCTGCGGCAGGCAGGCCGAGGCCCTCGGCGTGTTCAACCGGGTGCGGCAGGCGCTGGTCGAGGAGTACGGTCTGGAGCCCTCCCGCGACCTCCAGCTCCTCCAGCAGGGCATCCTCGCCCAGGATCCCGCGCTGATCCCCCCGATGGACGCGGGTGGCGAGCGGCTCGTACTCGCCGACGCGGGACCGCCGCACGGCGGCCCGCCGCAGGGGGCCGCCGAGCCGGTACGGCAGAGTCCCCGCGTCGGCGACGAGCACCGCCCGGCGGGGGGGGCGCCCCCCCCCCCCCCCGGGGCCCCCCCCCCCCCGCCGGGGGCCCCCCCCCCCCCCCCCGACGCGTCACCCGGCGGAGGCGCGGCGGCCAGCAGCGTCGCCACACCCGTTCCGGG